>JAJPIA010000028.1 GCA_021324975.1 Bacillota bacterium | reverse complement strand
CTGGGAAGCGCCGCCTTGGGGCTGCTCTACGACCGGTCAATCGGGGGACTGGTGATCTTGTCGTGTGGGTTGCAGATCGCGGCCATCCCGTTTCTGATCTCGGCAAGAGCAGGGCTCTCCCGCCTCTCCGCGTCCCGGGCGGGCGCGGCCGCCACGCGCTGAGGGCCCGCGTGCTTGGATCCTGCCGCACGACATGCCGGGCAGCGATGCGGGCCGGCGCCAGGCGATGTCCCATGTGCGGGGCGTCCGTCCCCACATCGATCTCCTGTGTCAAGCGCCTGCGGTAGGATTTCAGGCTGTCGGTCAGCGCCTTGAGACTGGAGCTCGGGGGCTCGTTTGTCCATTTCAGTGATCCTGACGGCAACCGTTGGGCGGTCCAGCAGTTTCCTCCTCGTCAGAGGAAGGCGAGATCAGGTCCGGGCCAACCATCGCGAGAGCAGCCGGTAGTCGTTGGAGGTCATCCCGTCCACGCCGGCGGCGAGACAGTGGCGAAACCGGTCCTCGTCGTCCACCGGCCACGCGAACACGCGGAGGCCCTCACGGTGCGCGGCGGCGACGAGGTCCGCAGTCACGTACGCGCAGTTCATGCACAGCGCGTCCGCGCCGGCCGCGCGCGCGGCCCCAGGGGGATCGATGAGGCGGCCGGTGAAGATGATCCCCGTGGCGATCTCCGGCGACAGCGTCCGCACCCTACGCACGCACTCGTGGTCGAACGAGGTGACGAGCACCTCGTCGTCCATGCCGTGGCGGTGAATCGCCTCGAGCACCTGCTTCTCGATCCCGTCGTAGATCGTCGGGGCGTTCTTGATTTCCAATCGCAGCGTCGCCCGGCCGCGAAGGAGCGACATGACCTCATCCAGCAGCGGAATCCGTTCGCCCGCGAACGCCGGACCGAACCACCGCCCGGCGTCCAGGCGCCGGAGTTCGTCCAGCGCAAACGCGCCCACCCGGCCGTGGCCGTCCGTCGTCCGGTCCACGGTCTGATCGTGAATGACCACCAGATGGCCGTCTTGGGTTCGCTGAACGTCGCATTCGATCGAACGGGCGCCGTCGTCCAGCGCGACCCGAAACGACGCCAGCGTGTTCTCCGGGGCGTACCGCGGCGCGCCCCGATGGGCGGTGGCCTGTGGAGCGTCGTGGCCCCGGATTCCCTGCCCGCGCGCTGCGTTGCGGCTCATCTGCCTCCGGTGACCGTTGCGGCCCTCACGAATTCACTGGAGCGTTAGGTGGAATCCGCGGACAATGTACGGTTGAACGAGCGCGAACACGACAAGGATCGGCAGCACGAGCAGCAGGTTGGCCGCCATGACCTGGTTCCACACCACCCCGCTCTCCTGCGTGTAGAACGTCGCCACGCCGAGCGGCAGCGTCCGGACCGGCACCGCGTTGGTCATGATGAGCGGCCAAAAGTAGTCGTTCCAGTGGAACACGAAACTGAAGACCCCGAAGGTGACGATCATCGGCCGGCCGAGCGGAATCATGACGTGTCGGATCACGGCGAGGTCCCCGGCGCCTTCCGCCCGCGCCGCGTCGATGAATTCGCCTGGGATGCCCCGAAAGGCCTGCCGGACGAGGAAGATGCCGAAGGCGCTCGTCGCAAACGGCAGCACCAGGCCGGCAAGCGTGTCCAGTAGATGCAGCGATCGCAGGATGATGAAGTCCGGGATGAACAGGACCTGTTCCGGCATCATAATCGGAACGAGGCACGCGTAGAAGAGCAGATCGCGGCCGGGGAACTCAAGCACGGCAAAGGCATAGGCCGCCAGGATCACCGTGGCGAGTTGGAGGCTCAGGATGCCGGCGACAACGAGGATGCTGTTCCGGTAGTAGAGCAGCATCGGCGCCGTCTGCCAGACGGTGCGCAGCGGGTCGAGGTCCCAGCGATGGGGCCACAGCGACGGCGGGAACTGAAACGTCTCGGGGCTCGGCTTGAACGCGGTCACCGCGATCCAGTAGAGCGGAAATGCCACGGCGAGCGCCGCGGCGGCAAGGATCACCGACCCGGCGGCGCCGCGGGCGCGGGCCGGCGCGTTCATGAGGCGTAGTGAACCCGCCGCTGGAGGAACCGGAACTCCAGCACCGTGAGCACGAACAGGATGAGAAACAGCAGGATCGACGCGGCGGCGGCCTGGCCGATCTGGAAGTACTGAAACCCGACCACGTAGATGAAATACACGAACAGGTACGTCGCATCGTGAATCGGGCCGCCCTGCGTCATGATGTTGACGATATCGAACGCCTCGAACGAGAAGATGACGGACGTCACGAGCAGGAAGAAGATGGTCGGCCCGAGGAGCGGCAGGGTAATGCGAAAGAGCTGCGCGCCCGCGCCGGCGCCGTCGAGCGCCGCCGCTTCGTAGACCGTGCTCGGGATCGCCTGCAGCCCCGCCAGGTACGTGACCATGTCGTAGCCGACGGCCTTCCACACGGTCAGCAGGACGAGGGACCAGAGCGCGATCGACTCGGCGCCGAGCCAATTGACCGCTGGCAGTCCCAGCCGGGTGAGCGCCGCATCGACGAGACCGTACTGGGGATCCAGCAGCCACAGCCACAGCAGCGCGACCGACACCCAGGAGATGATATACGGCGCGAACAAGGCACCCTGCAACAGCCGCGCGAAACGCGTGACGCGGCGGAGCCCGAGCGCGAGAGCGAGCCCGGTCGCCATGGACGCGGCCGTCGAGCCGGCAGTGTACAGGATCGTGTTCCAGAGCGTCCGGTGGAACCGCGGCGACGTCAGCACGGCGCGGTAGTTGGCCAGGCCGACAAAATGCCGCTCCGGGCTCAAGAGGTTCCACGAAGACAGGCTCAGGTAGATGTTGAAGCCGAGGGCGAAGTAGAAAAAGACCGCAAACACCAGCAGGGCCGGCGCCACGAACAGGTACCCTCGGACCTTCGCCGCCCGAGGGAACGGCGAGGGGCGCCGGCCGCCGGCCGGGCCCCCCGGACTTGGAGCCGTCACTTCACGGTGGCCAGTTGTTGATCGATCTGGGCCGCCGCCTGCTGCAGGGCTGTCTCCGCCGGCGCATGGCCCAGCACGACCTCCCGCAGCGCGTCCCCGAGGTAGTGGAAGCTGCCGTTAAAGATCGGCGACGGCGGCTGTGAGTGGCCGTACCGCAGCAGCTGCGCGACCGGGACATAGTACTCGGGGTGCGCCTTGTAGTACGCCTGGAGCTGTGGATACGCGAGCGCGGAGCGCGTGACCGGGACGTAACCCGTGTGCGTCACCCAGTAGTACATCTGCGGATCCTGGACCGCCCACCGGATGAACGTCCACGCCTCTTTGGCATGCTTCGTGTACGCTGGGACCGCCAGGAACGAGCCGCCGGTTGCCGCGGCGCCCTTGATCTTGGCAGGCATGAACGTCACGCCGACCGGGAACTTGCTGTTGGTCGAGAGATAGTTGATGTCGGCCGACGAGCTGAAGATCATCGCCGCGACGCCCTGAATGAAGTCGGCGCGGGCGACGTCCCAGGCTTTGAACCCCTCGGGCGTCGGCGCCTTCATGATGCCGGCGTCGGTCATCTGTTTCCACCAGTTGACCGTCTCGACGCCGACGGGACTATCGAACGTCGCGCGTGTCTCCTTGGGGTCGAAGACCGCACCGCCGGCCGACCACAGGAGCGATTCCCAGAACCAATAGTCGATCGGCGTTTCGAAGCCGTACACCGATACCCGTCCGCCCTCTCGCTGGGTCAGCTGTTGGGCGGTGGCCTGAAACTGCGTCCAGGACAGCGGCGCCGTCGGGTCCGCGATGTTGTGGGCCCGGTACATGGCCTTGTTGTAATAGAGGACGGGCGTGCTGCGGTTGAACGGGACCGCGTACATCTGGCCCTTGTAGAAGCCGTTGGGCAGCAGCGCGGGAATGAAGTTCTTCATGTCGAGCCCGTCCGCTCCGCGGACGAACTCCGTCAAGTCCGCGAGCGCGTGCGCCGCGGCGAGTTGGGGAACCGAGGTGTCCACGGCTTGAACGATGTCCGGCGTGGCGCCGCCGGCGTACGCCGCCATCAATTTCTGTACGACTTGATAGTAGTCACCCTGGAAGGCCGCGTCGACCTGGATCTGCGGATGCGACGCATTGAACTGTTTGACCAGGTCCTGCACGACCTGACCCCACGCGCCGCCGAGTCCGTACCAGAGCTGCACGTGGGTTGGCGTCTGCGCCATTCCGGCAGGCGCGAGAAGCAGCACAGCCGCGATCACAGCGGCGAGTGGCCGATACACGCGCATCACCGCACCTCCATCAGCATGCGTCGCTCGTACACCTTACGATCCACCGCCTGCGGCCTGAGCCGGTACGTGCCGCCGGGTCAACGGCTCGATCGGGTCCCGATGCGGCGCGTGCCGGCATGGCGAAGGCACACGCGCGCACCGAGGGACTTGCAAGGATTTTCTCGCCGCAGCCTCGCAACCCTTTCCACGCCGGGGCGGCGGAGGCGCATCCTGCGCCGCGCACGGCGTCGTGGAATCCTTCGGAGGCTGGTGCGAACCAGCCACCCGGTGCGAAACCCGGTCCGGCTCGTGCGGACGGTCCGCGGGAGCGGGAGGTAGGCATGCAGCGAGGACTGGCGGCTTTGCTTGCCGTATTGGCCTGGCCTGGATGCTGGGAAGCGCCGCCTTGGGGCTGCTCTACGACCGGTCAATCGGGGGACTGGTGATCTTGTCGCGGCGGCCACGAACTGAGGGCCGCGCGATGCGGTGCCGCTGCACGATGTGCGGGGCAGAGATTGCCGGCCGACGCCGGGCGATGTCCGGCGTGCGGGGCATCCCTTCCCGCTCAATCTCCTTGTCGAGCGCCGCCCTATTTGATCGCGTTGGCCAGCCCGAAGATCGGCAGGTACATGGCAAGCAGCAGGCTCCCGATCACGCCGCCCATGCCCACGATCATCACGGGCTCCAGGATGGACGTGAGGCTGTTGACCGTGGCTTCGACCTCGCCGTCGTAGAAGTCCGCCACCTTGTTCAGCATCGTGTCCAGGGCGCCGGTCTCCTCGCCCACCCGCACCATCTGGACGACCATGAGGGGAAACATGCCGCTTGCGCCGAGCGGTATGGCGATGCTCTCGCCCTCGCGGATGCTGGACCGGATGGATTCCACGGCCTGGCCGAGCACGGAGTTGTCGATGGCTTGCGCCACCACCTCGAGCGCGCGCATGATCGGGACGCCGCTGCTCACGAGCGTGCCGAACGTCCGGCTGAAGCGGGCGACGATGATCTTCTTGACCAGCGGGCCCAGAAGCGGCAGGCGCAGCTTGAGCCGGTCGTATTGCTCGCGCCCGGCCTTGGTGCGCACGTACCGGCGAAGCCCCACAGTGAGCCCGATCATGATGAGCAGCCCGAGCCACCAGAAGTGGCGGATCACCACGCTGAGGAGAAGCGCGATCTGCGTCGGGATCGGGAGGGGAGCGTTGCCGCCGAGCTGTTTGAAGAAGTCCGCAAACTGCGGGATGATGACGATCGTCATAAACAGGAGCGCCCCGAGGGCCGCGACAAACAGCAGGGCCGGGTACGTCATCGCCGACTTGATCTTGTGACGGAGCGCCATCTCCTTTTCGAGGAACGTGGCGAGCCGCAGCAGCACGTCGTCGAGCACACCGCCGGTCTCGCCCGCGCGCACCATGTTCACGAAGAGGTTGCTGAAGACGCGCGGGTGCTTGGCGAGCGCCGCGCTCAGCGTCGAGCCCCCCTCGACGTCCACGCGGACCTGGCGGATCGTGTCGCGGAGGACCGCGTGCGTCACCTGCTCCTCGAGGATGCTCAGTGTCCGGACGAGCGACAGCCCCGCACTGACCATCGTGGCGAACTGGCGGCTGAAGACCACGAGCTCCTTGAGGGGCACACCGCGCCACCGCGCAAAGATGTCCTCGATGTTGCCCGCCCGGGCGCGCTGCCGGCGGAGATTGGTGACGAAGAAGCCCATGTCCCAGAGCTTCTGGGCCACCGTCGCCTCGTTGTCGCCCTCGAGCGACCCGGCGAGCACCTTCCCGGCCGAATCGCGCGCGGTGTACTCAAACACGGCCATGGCTGCGTGCCTCCCTATCGTGCCCCGTTATTCGCGGCCCATCCTGGGACCGGGCTCAGTGCCCGTCCGCGCGCGCGGGCCCCTGTCCGCGCGCCGGGCCGGCGCCGATCAGCCGCCGCATCTCGTCCGGGTGAATCGCCCGGTTGACCGCGGTCTCGGTGCTGATGAGCCCGCGCCGGTGAAGGTCGGCGAGCGCCGAGTCCATCGTCTGCATCCCGTGCTGGCCGCCCGTCTGGATCGCGGACTCGATCTGGTGGCTCTTGGCCTCGCGGATGAGGTTGCGAATGGCGGGGGTCGCGATCATCACCTCCACCGCCGGGAGCCGGCCGACCTCCTCGATCGCCACGCGGGTCCGCTTCATCGTGGCCACGGTGCCGCCGCCCTCCGCCTTCGCGGCCGCCTGCTCCGCCAGCCGCTTTGCCCCCACAAACCGCTCGTTCGGCACCAACTGTTGGGCGACCACGGCCTCCACGACGGACGAGAGCTGGGTGCGGATCTGCGGCTGCTGGTGCGGCGGGAAGACGTCGATGATGCGGTCGATGCTCTGCGCCGCCGTGGCCGTGTGGAGCGTCGCGAACACCAGGTGCCCTGTCTCGGCAATCGTGAGCGCCGCTGCGATCGTCTCCAGGTCGCGCATCTCGCCGATGAGGACCACGTTGGGGTCCTCCCGCAGCACGCCTTTGAGCGCGTTGGGGAAGCTCTGCGTGTCGAACCCCAGCTCGCGCTGGTTCACGATGCTCTTCTTGTTCGCGTGCAGGTACTCGATCGGGTCCTCGACCGTCACGAT
>JAJPIA010000019.1 GCA_021324975.1 Bacillota bacterium | reverse complement strand
CCTGTCCCCGCGACGGCGCGGGCGGGTGATCGCACAGCGGGGACAAAGGAGCGGGGCATGGCGCAAAACAAGATCCGGATCAAGCTGAAGGCGTACGATCACAAAGTACTCGATCAGTCCGCCGAAAAGATCGTGGACGCGGTCCGGCGCACGGGCGCCCGGATCTCGGGACCCGTTCCGCTGCCGACGGACCGCAACGTCTACTGTGTCATCCGCTCGCCCCATATCGATAAGGAATCCATGGAGCACTTCGAGCTCCGGACGCACAAGCGCATCATCGACATTCTCGAACCGACCCCCAAGACCGTGGATGCGCTGATCCATTTCGATCTGCCGGCGGGGGTCGACATCGAGATCGACACGACGTCCAGAACGGCGCGATGAGGAGCGACCGATGCCTGCGATTCTAGGCAAGAAGCTCGGCATGACGCAGGTCTTCGACGATGCAGGCAACGTGGTGCCGGTCACGATCGTGGAAACCGGTCCCTGTGTCGTCGTGGGGCTGCGCACGCCGGAGCGCGATGGCTACGCGGCCGTGCAGCTCGGCTTCGGCACGCGCAAGGACGCCCACCTCACCAAAGCCTACAAGGGGACGTTTGCCAAGCGCGGCCTGCAGCCCGTGCGGGTCATCCGGGAAGCCCGCACGGCGGCGGATGAGCAATTCGAGATCGGCCGGGCGGTGGGCGCCGACGTGTTCAGCCGCGGGGACCGCGTGGACGTCGTGGGCGTCAGCAAGGGCAAGGGGTTTGCCGGGGCGATGAAGCGGCACAACTTCGGCGGCCAGCGGGACTCACACGGAAACAGCTTGATGCACCGGGCCCCCGGCAGCATCGGATCCAGCAACGTGGCGCGGGTCTTCAAGGGGCAGCGGATGCCGGGACGCCTCGGCGGCGCGCGGACGACGATCCGCGGCCTCCGCGTCGTCCAGGTCGACACGGAGCGCAACGTGCTGCTGCTGCGGGGGGCGGTGCCGGGCCCGCGGGGCTCCGTGGTGCTGCTGCGGCGCGCCGGCGGGGGGCGTTCATGAGCACGGCGGCGGTGTACGACAGCGAGGGCAAGCGCGTCGGCGAGGTCGAGCTCGCGCCGAGCGTCTTTGACATCCGGCCGCACACGGCGGTCCTGCACGAGGTGCTGACCTGGCAGCTCGCCGGCCGGCGGAGGGGCACGCATGCCACGCTCACGCGCGGCGAGGTGAGCCGCAGCACACGCAAGCTCTACCGCCAGAAAGGCACTGGTCGGGCGCGGCACGGCGGCCGCGGCGCGCCGGTGTTCGTCGGGGGCGGCATCGCGTTTGGGCCTCGACCGCGCAGCTACGCCTACCGCGTGTCGAAGCAGGTGCGTCGGCTCGCCGTGCGGTCGGCGCTCGCGGCGAAGGCGGGGGAGGGCGGCGTGGCGGTGCTCGACCGCCTGCAGTTGGAGCAGGCGAAGACGGGCGCGCTCGCGCGCCTGCTGCGGGCGGTGGACGCCGGCGGCAAGGTGCTGCTCGTCACGGCGTCCCCGGACGGCGCGGTGCTCCGGGCCGCGGCCAACCTGCCCGGGCTGCGCGTGCTGCCGGCGTCGTCCCTGAACGTGCACGCGATCCTGGCCTCAGACCGCCTGCTCATCACCCGGGAGGCGCTGGCCCGGATCGAGGAGGCGTTGGGGCGATGACCGATCCTCGTGAGGTGATCCGGCGTCCGGTCGTGACGGAGAAGAGCATGCGGGGCACGGCCCTCAACAAGTATACGTTCGAGGTGAACGGCGGCGCGTCCAAGCCGGTGATCCGGGACGCGGTCGAGCGGTTGTTCCAGGTCCACGTGACCAAGGTGAACGTGATCCGCATCCGCGGCCGCGAACGGCGGCGGGGCCAGCATTACTATCGCGAGCCGGGGTACCGCAAGGCCGTGGTGACGCTCGCGAGCGGGGACAAGATCGACCTCGAGAAGCTGACGTGACGCAGCGGAGCGCCGCAGTCCGCACCCGCGCACTGCGGCGCCGGCAGGCGGAGGCCTAGACCATGGGCATCAAAAAGTTCAAGCCGGTGACGCCGGGTCAGCGGTTCAAGACCGGGCCCACGTTCGACGAGATCACGCGGACCGAGCCGGAGCGTTCGCTCACGGCACCGCTGTCCTCGCGCGCGGGGCGCAACGGGCAAGGCAAGATCACCGTCCGCCACCGCGGCGGCGGGCACAAGCGCGCCTACCGGCTCATCGACTTCAAGCGCGACAAGGATGGGATCCCCGGCCGGGTCAAGGGCATCGAGTACGACCCGAACCGCTCGGCGCGCATCGCGCTCGTGCAGTACGCGGACGGGGAGAAGCGGTACATTCTGGCGCCGGTCGGGCTCGGCGTGGGCGACGTGGTCGCCTCGGGACCGGAGGCCGAGATCAAGCCCGGCAACGCGCTGCCGCTGCGGGCGATCCCGGTCGGCACCACCGTTCATAACGTGGAGCTGCAGATCGGCCGCGGCGGCCAGCTGGTGCGCAGCGCGGGAGGCGCGGCGCAGGTCATGGCCAAGGAAGGCAACTACGCGCAGATCCGGCTGCCCTCGGGCGAGGTGCGGATGGTGCACATCGGCTGCCGCGCCACGGTGGGGCAGGTCGGCAACCTGGAGCACGAGGCGATCAGCGTGGGCAAAGCGGGCCGAACGCGCTGGTTGGGGTGGCGGCCCGCGGTCCGGGGCGTCGTCATGGATCCCAGCAGCCATCCGCACGGCGGCGGCGAGGGCAAGTCGCCGATCGGGATGCCGGGACCGGTGACGCCCTGGGGCAAGCCGACCCTCGGCTTCAAGACGCGCAAGACCAAGCCGAGCGACAAGCTGATCGTGCGGCGGAGAAAGTAGCGGGCTGGCCGGGGAGGCGGGGAGCGCGAGATGGGCCGATCGGTAAAGAAGGGACCGTTCGTCGACATGCACCTGCTGGCAAAGGTGCAGACGCTCAACAAGACCCGCGAGCGGCGCGTGATCCGGACGTGGTCGCGGCGGTCGACGATCATCCCGGAGATGGTGGGGCATACGATCGCGGTGTACGACGGGCGCAAGCACGTGCCGATCTACGTGACGGAGAACATGGTCGGGCACAAGCTCGGAGAGTTCGCCGCGACGCGGACGTTCAAGAGCCACGGCGCGCGCGTCGAGAAGACCACGTCCGTCCGGCCCGCGGTGCCCGGGCCCGCGCCGGCGACGCCCCCGGCCTCATGATGAGGCGGGCGTTGAGTGGGGCCGCCGAGCCCCAGCACCCCGTCGCGACCAGTGTCTATGGGAGGCGGATTGGGACAGGGCGAGACGGGTCTGGCCGGAGCGGGCGGTCGACGCCCGCGACGGGGCAAGGTGCGTGGCGCTCCGCGGCATGCGCTCTCAGCGAACCGATGACACGGATAGGCAGGCGTCGGGTCGCGGAGGCGGAGGGCAGACCAGGGTCGCCCATTCGAGTATGGTCGGGGCTCCTGGGAGCGCACGGGGAGGCACAACGGCATGGAGGCTAAGGCGATCGGGCGGTACGTGCGGATCTCGCCCACCAAGGTGCGTCCCGTGGTCGCGTTGATCAAGGGCAAGGGCGTCGACGATGCGCTGGCCGTGCTCCGGTTCACGCCGAACCGGGCCGCCCGGGCCGTGGCGAAGGTCGTGATGTCGGCCGCGGCCAATGCCGAGCACAATCTGGAGCTCGACCGGGACGGGCTGCGGATCGCGCGCGCCTACGTCGACGGCGGGCCGAGCATCAGGCGGATGCAGGCCCGCGCGCGGGGCCGCGCCGACGTCTTCAAGAAGCGCAGCAGTCACATCACGGTCGTGGTGACCGACGGTGAGTAGCCGGCGCGCCGCGGAACGAGGCGGATAAGGAGGAGCGTCGTGGGGCAAAAGATCCATCCGATCGGCCTGCGGCTCGGGATCATCAAGGACTGGGAGTCCAAGTGGTACGCCGAAAAGAACTT
>JAJPIA010000132.1 GCA_021324975.1 Bacillota bacterium | reverse complement strand
GCCAGGGTCGTGCCCAGCACGGACGCCGGGGTCGTCGGCTTGATCCGCTCCTGCACGAGCGTGCCGCGCTCGAGCGGCCTGGCCTGCATGTTGATGCCGACCTGGCTAAGGTTCGCCGCGACGTACTGCGCGGCGTTGACGTCCTTGGTGTCGTTGTACGTGGTAAAGAAGCCTTGAATCGGAAGCGACACGCCCGCTTCTTTGAGCAGCGCCTTCGCCTTATCGGGATCGTAGGTGTTCGGCGGGTTGACCGACGCGTCGTAGCCGTCCATGCCGGGCATCATGAGCCCCGCGTACCCGGGCCGGCCGTAGCCGCGAAGCACGGTGCTGACCAGCCCTTTGTAGTCGATCGCGTAGCGCATGGCCTGGCGGACCCGAACGTCGTCGAACGGTTTCACCGTCATGTTGATTTCGAGAAAGTCGGTGAAAAATGCCGGCTTGTTGACCACACGAACGCCCGGCGTGTGCGCGTACTGCTGCGCGATCACGGCGTCGACGCTCGAGACGTCCACCGATCCCGTCTTCACGCCGAGCGCAGCGGTCTGGCTGTCGGCGATCGCCTTGAAGTCGATCTCCTCGACGCTCGGGCGCGGTCCCCAGTAGTCGGGGTTGCGGACGAGGATGATGTCCTGGGTCGGAACGAGCGACTGCAGCATGTACGGCCCCGTGCCGACCGGCGTCTTTTCGTAACCATCACGGCCGAGCTTGTCCCAAGCGGCCTTGGACATGATCCAGCCGGTCGACGGCTCGACGTCGACGACGTTCCACGCGAACCCGAGAAACGGGGCCGTGAGGTGGAAGACGGCGGTGTACGGGTCCGGGCAGGAGACGCTGTCGACGATGGAGGCCTGAGTCAGCCAAAACGAGTGGTTGGCGGGGCTCTTGTTGAAGTCCCACGTAAACTGGACGTCCGCGCACGTGAACTCCCCGTAGCCGCGCTGCCACTTCACGCCCCGCCGGAGCTTGAACGTCCACGTCTTCCCGTCCGCGCTCGTCGTGTAGCTCGTCGCGAGCGAAGGTCCGATCTTGAGCGTCGCGGCGTCGACCCGCAGCAGGGACCCGTAGATCAGCTCGAAGACCTGCGTATCCTCACCGGTGGTCGTAAATGCCGGGACCTTGTCCGTGCCCGTGGAGATCAGGGCATACGTGAGCACGGCCGGCGAGGAGGCGGCCCCGCCCGGCCGCGGCGCCCCCAGTGCCGCCACAACGACCACGAGGATGGACAGCAGGGCCACCCGGGAACTCCATGCCATCGACGCGCCCCCCTTCCAATGCAGGACCGGTCAAAGAAAAGACGTTAACCGCGCCACAAAAGTTCGGAAACTATGCCGTCCATTCGACGCGCAGGTTGCAGTTTCCCGCGCTGATGAACAACGGGGACCGTCATGAGAGAGCCACACACCCCGATACCCCGGCCACCGGAGCGCCACACCGGTAGCCGGGGCATCTTGGGAAACGGCGACTTTGGGAGGGGCGGCGCCGTCAGCGCAAATGTGGTGGCGCGGACTAAGGATCTACGCGCGGACCTGCCACGTATGTCTTATGTCGGATCATTCCGAGATCACGAGGGCGCCGACCGTCCTGCATACGCCTCCCGCGCACGCTGGATGTCGAGCTTGTCCATCTGCATGACCGCCCGCATCACGCGCTGCGATTTCTCGGGGTCTTTGTCCTGCAGGAACTGCAGGATGATGGTGGGCACCACCTGCCACGACAGGCCGAACTTGTCCTTGAGCCAGCCACACTGGCCCTTCTCGCCACCCGCCGACAGCTGCTCCCACCGCCGGTCCACTTCGTCCTGCGTCTCGCAGTTCACCACGAACGAGACGGCCTCGGTGAACTTGAATTGCGGCCCTCCGTTGAGCGCGATAACACGCTGGCCTTCGAGCTCGAACTCCACCACCATCACCGTACCCTTGGGACCCGGCCCGGCATCCCCGTAGCGCACGATGTTGGTGATCTTCGAGTTCGGGAAGATCGAGGTGTAGAACTCTGCCGCCTCTTCGGCGTTCTTGTCGAACCACAGGAACGGGGTGATCTTCTGCATCGCGGTCCCTCCGGGCACATGGATGCGTTCCCCAGATGGTCGCCCGGGGACCTCGAAAATCGACATCCCGGCGCCAATGGCCGTCGCGCTACCGGATGAACAGAAGCACCGTTCCGGCAAGCACCAGCCCCATGCCAACGTTCAGTGATCGCGCCGCGCGCCGGGTCCGCCAAAGCCGCTGCAGGCTTGCCCCAAACGCCAGCCAGAGGAAACAACTTGGGAACGCCGCGAGTATGAACAGCAGCCCAAGCCCCACCGCCTGCCCGAAGGCGTCCCCGGCCGTGGGATGCAGATACGTGCTGACGGCGCCGACGCTGACGAGCCACGATTTGGGGTTGATCCACTGAAACGCCGCGGCGCCCCAAAAACCGAGAATCCGCCTCTGCCCGGCGGCGTCGCTATGGTCCGCTGTGGCGATCCCCCACGCGAGCCAGAGGAGAAAGGCGACGCCGGCCCACTTGAGGAGTAGGAAGAGCCCGGGACTGGCCAGCACCACGGCGCCGAGGCCAAGCGCGACGAGGAACATCATAAACCCCATGCCGATGACCTGCCCGCCGAGACACGGTAGCCCCCCCCGCAGCAATCCCACGCTGGCGCCCGTGGAGGTTAAAATGAGATTGCTCGGGCCCGGCGTGATCGCGGCCACGACCGCGAACACGGTAAACGCCATCGCTTGACCGAGCGTCATGGGCAGACCCTCTCCTCACGCCGGCCGTTGAGGTCCGTCGATATGATTGCGAAGCGTACCAGAGCCAGCGGCACCGGTCTTGAACGATTGTGCGCCCGGGATTGGATGCGGAGCACCGACACGGAATGCGGCGTGGAGCTCCTGGAGGCGCGACTGCACGGGCGCGCCTACCACAAGCACCGCCACGACACCTATGCGGTCTGCCTGACGACCGTGGGCGTGCTGGCCTTCGACTATCGCGGCGCCACCGAGACCAGCATGCCGGGCCAGGTCGTCGTGCTGCACCCCGACGAGGCCCACGACGGCTATGCCGGGGACGAGGTGGGCTTTGGATACCGACAACTGTACGTTGATCCGGCGCTGGTTTTCGAGGCGATCCAAGCCCTGTCGAGGAGGCCCCGGGCGCTTCCGTTTGTCCGCGAGCCGGTGACCGATAATCAGAAACTGGCCGCCGCGGTCAAAAGCGCCTTTGAGAGCCCGCACGAACCGCTGGCGATCGACAGCTTGATCGTGCAATTGGCAGACGGGCTGCTGGAGGCCGACCCAAGCTACCGGGAAACGCCGAGCCCGCGCCGCCTCGACGCGACGGCCGTGAGGCGCGCGCGCCAGTATCTCGACGCCCAGAAGGCGCGCGTCGTGCATTCGTCGGAACTGGAAGCCGTCACCGGGCTCAACCGCTACGCGCTGGCCCGGCAGTTCCGGATCATGTGCGGCACAAGTCCGTACCGGTATCTACTCATGCGGCGCCTCGACTATGCGAGAGAACAACTTGGACGCGGCCGCTTCTTGGCCGACGTCGCGCTCGAGACCGGCTTCGCCGACCAAGCGCATTTCAGCCGCGCGTTCAAAGGCGCCTTCGGCATTACGCCCGCGCTGTATCGCGCGCTCAACGCGCACTCCCCCGTGGGAGGCGCCTGAATCCGGGGTGCGGCCTCCGCAATCCCTCCACATCGGCGCCACATCGTGTCCATGCGCTTGGTCCATACTGGGCTCGAGACCCCGAACCACGGAGGCGCGCCATGGCGAAGATGGTGGAGCTGGACCACAAGACGACCCTGCTCGCTCAGATGCAGCGGGACACCGGTCCGATCGTGCTCATCAACACGTTCACGGTAGAGCCCGAAGACGAGCAAGCGTTCTTGAACGCGTGGACGGCCACGTCGATCGTGCAGAAGCGCCAACCGGGTTTCATCTCCGCTCAGTTGCACAAGGGCGTCGGCGACAGCCGCGTGTTTGTCAACTACGCGGTCTGGGAATCCACGGCCGCGCTCCGGCAGGCGTTCAATAACCCGGAGTTTCGGGCGACGACAAATGCATACCCGCCCGGCGTCGTATACGCTCCCCACGTATTCCAAAAGATCGCGGTGCCCGGCATCTGCGTAGCCTAACTCACACGCGTGAGAGTATGGCGAGCGCATCGACGATCTCGGGCGCGGCGGGCCCGGCTTGTTCGGCGTCCTCGGCCCGCCTAGTCTCGTGGAACCGAGGTTGGCGGGCCGCCGCGCCGGATACTCTCGTACGCGGCGGCGAGCACGGCCACGCTGTGGAACGCCTCCTCGACGCCGACGGGCGGCGGCGTGCCCTCCAGACACGCGTCGATGAACGCCTGATCCTCGTCGACGTAGCCCCACAGGGTCAGCTCATCCGGCGCTGGAAGGCGCTGCCATTCCGCATGCGGCAGGTCGCGCGTGGTCAGGCGCACGCGGTCGAGGTCCTCCGAGGCGAGCAGGGCGTGGTCGCCGTACAGCTCCATGCGCTCCTGCGGCGCGGCCCACGAGGCGTGCCCGCAGGTGGTCAGCGCCACCGGCCGGTCGCCCCGGCACCGGAGCAGCAGCGCGATGTCGTCGTAGTCGGGGTAGCAGCTGCGCCGCCCCAGCGCGGACACGGACTCTACGGGGCCGATGAGCCACGCGATCATGTCGACGAGGTGCACGGCCGTATCGTACATAAAGCCGCCCGAGACCGCCACGTTGGTGTACCAGCTCGGCGTCAACATGTCGCCGTCATTGATCCTGACGTTGGCCGAGTAAGGCTCGAACCCCGCGTCGATGTGACGCCGGAGGAACCGGTACGCGGGCGCCCACCGGCGGTTGAAGCCCATCTGATAGACTGCGCGCCCGCGGCGGACCCGGGCGCGGATGGCCCGCGCCTCCGCGAGATCCGTCGCCATCGGCTTCTCCGAAAACACGTGGAACCCGCGGTCGAGCGCCTCCAGCACCACGCGGCCATGATGCACGTTCGGGAGCGTCACAAACACCGCGTTCACGCCGAGCGCGGCAAGATCTTCCAGGTCGCGGCACGCGGCGGCGCCGGCGCCCGCGGCGGCGGCCCGGGCGGCATCTTCGACGGCATCCGCAACCCCCACGATCTCCGCGCGCGCGTCCGTGGCCAGCGCCCGCAGATGCTTGCGCCCCATCGCGCCGGCGCCGACGAGGCCGATCTTTACGCCCATGGATCGAACACCACCTTCATCGAGTCGGGCGCGATCGACGCCTGCATGGCCGCCTCGGCGTCGCGGAGCGGAAAGCGGTGCGAGATCAGTGACCGCACGGGATAGTGCCGCATGTAGCGCGCCATTTGCCGCATCCCCGGTCCGTAGCTGCCCTTCTCTTCACCGCCCACGCCCAGCACTCTGACGCTCTTGGAGCACAGATGGCGGTGCGGGTTGATCGAGACGTCGCCCAGATCCGAGAAGTTACCGGCCTCCACCAGCAGGCCTCCGGGGCGCAGCATCTCCAGGGCCTCCGGAAGCACCTGGGGTACGCCGGCGCACTCCACCACGACGTCCGCGCCCCTGCCGTGAGTGTGCGCACGGACGACGTCCAGGCGATCCGCCGCCGTCGTCTGCCCGGCATCGATCGCGTGGTCCGCGCCCACCGCACGGGCGCGTTCCAATCGGAACGCGGACAGGTCCACGGCGATGATGGTGCCCGCTCCGAGCATGCGCGCCTTCATGACGAAGCAGGCCCCGAGCGGCCCCACACCGAGCACCACGACCGTATCGTCTACCAGGAACGGCTCGGACGGGACCGCGGAGATTTGCCGGGCGCGATCCAGTCCGACGGTGACCGCCATGACCTCGGCCAGCACCGCGACGTCCGAGGGTAAGTCGTCCGGTACGCGCGCGAGGAAGCTCCCCGGAACAACGTAGAGATATTCCGCCCAGCCGCCGAAGAGATGGGGCGGCGTCGCGGCGCTCATGTTGTTGCCGTAGTCGACCATGCGCTCGCACAGGTAGTATGGAAACCCCTGCAGGCAATAGTAGCAGCGCCCGCACACGACGTTGGCGCCGACCACCACCCGGTCGCCGACCGAGAGCGGCACCCCCTCGATGTCGACGCATCGCCCGTCCCCGCCGATCGCGGCGATCGTGCCGACGTTTTCGTGTCCCTGGATGATCGGAAACGGGATCACGCGGGGGGCCGACGTGCCGGCATACTGCGTTGTATAGCCTTGATACGTGTGCTTGTCGGTGCCGCAGATGCCGGACAGCTCGATGCGAACGAGCACACAGCCCGGGGCCGGCTCGGGAAACGGGTATTCGCGCAGCTCGTAGCGGCCGGGCGCCACGAGCGTCAGGGCACGGACCGCCATTTCCGACAACGACCGCCCTCCCGCTACTCGAAAATCCACTCCTGGAGATCCACGCCCAGCCCCGGGCCCTGCGGCACCCGGATCATGCCGTTGTCGACCACGAGCGGTTCGCGGAGCGTCTGCTGGAACACGGCGCCGGGAAACGCCGGCGGGTCGTGCGGAAACTCAAAGTACGACGTATTGGGAATCGCCGCGGCCAGGTGCAGGTTGGCCACCATCCCGAGCGGGTCTCCCCAGGTGTGCGGAACGATCGGCACCGACGCGGCGTGTGCCAGCGTGGCCAGGGCACGCGTCCGCAGCAAGCCCTCGCACAAGGTCACATCCGGTTGCAGGATATCGTAGCACCCGTCCAGCAACAGGCGTTGCAGCTCTGGGAATCCCTGGTTGACTTCGCCGCCGGCGATCGGGACCGGGGAAGCGTCGCGAAGACGGCGGAGGGATGCGTAGTCGTGCCGGGGGAGCGGCTCCTCGAGCCACGCGACGCCGTAGTCCGCCAGCGCTCTCGCCGTCTCCAGCGCGCGATGGTAGGACCAGTGCGGGCCGGGGAACGGCGCATCGTGCACGTCCGTCTGGTTGGCGTCCGCCATGATCGCCATGCCGTCCCCTACGGCCCTGCGAACGGCGGCGACCTGGGCGATGTCCTCGGCGAGCGTGTCGTTGTGGATTCTCAGCTTGATCGCCCGAAATCCCTCGTCATGCAGCCGGCGGGCGTCGTCAGCCCGCTGGGCGGGGGTCCGGTTCTGTCCCGTCGACGCGTATGCCGCAAGCTCGGCGCGCGCATTGCCCAGCAGTTTGAAGAGCGGGAGGCCGGCGGCCTTGCCGAGCAGGTCCCACAGGGCGATCTCGACGAACCACACGGCCGTCCCGAAGTAGGGCCAGTGGTACCGCAGCGTCCCGGCGTGCCTCTCGATCTCGAGCGGATCCTGGCCGATGAGGTCCGCGGCCACTCGCGCGACGCACTGCTCCTCCGCACCGTAAAACTCGTGACCCGCAATCCCGTACAGGCCGGCGTCCGTCTCGATCCGCACGTATGCCACCCGAATCCGCGTCTCCACTCGTCCAGGCGCCCACGCCGGATAGAACGGCTCCGGCAACGGGATGTCCACCTGGCGGCTCCGCACCTGGGTGATCCGCATGAGTCCTCCTTGTCGGCGCGCGCCGGGAGCCGCTGGCCCCCGGCGCGCGCGGCAAGCTAGGCGTAACCGATGTCCTTGAGGGCCTTCGTGGCGAACGCGATCGCGTCCCTGTTGGAGGCGCCGTGTGCGGCCCGCGCAAACATGTTCGGGATGACGAACGTCTGATACGCTTTCTCCGCGCGCGCGTCCGGCGGCGCGGGATAGGAGGCGAGATGGGCGTGCGGCATGTAGCCCAACTGCGGCCGCAGCTGCGGATCGACGGCGTAGGGCGGATTGACGTCGAAATGCGGCAGCACGGGCATGTCATACCCTTCGCCGAGCGTGAGGAACAGTTTCTGGCTCTCCGCCGTGTACATCGAGCGTAGGAACTGCTTCGAGATGTCGACGTTCTGGCTAAACTTGAACACGCCCCACCCGTGGATGTCAACATAGAAGAACCGGCCCTTTGCGCCCGCCGGGGGCTGCGCGTGCTTCACCGACCCCGCGAACGCCAGGTGGTTCTGCTTGGCCGTGAGATAGATGCTGGGGGCGTTGATGGTGTACGAGCCGCGGCCGGATAGGATATACTTGTTGTTGCTGCTGTCGTCCCAGGAGTACACGGCCGGCTCCATCTGCGCGGCGAGTTTCCGGACGTAGTCCAGCGCCGCGCCCGTCGCCGGCGAATCGATGGCCAGCCGTCCCCCAGCGTCCGTCACTGACGCCCCGAACGACCAAAGGAGCGGATACAGCGCCGCGTTCGAGTCCTCGGTCTGGCTAATCGCGATGCCGACGGGGTGCCCCGCCCTCTTCAGCTTGGTCGCCGCGCGGAGCAGGTCGTCCCAGGTCTGCGGCGCCCGCTCGCCGACCTGCGCGAAGTAGTCCGCGCGGTAGACGCCGAGCTCGGAGTTGCCGAGCCACGGCACCG
>JAJPIA010000011.1 GCA_021324975.1 Bacillota bacterium | reverse complement strand
GCGTCGCTCTCGGGCACGGTGCAGGCGGATATCCTCAAGGAGTACATCGCCCAGAAGGAGTGGATCTACCCGATCCCGGCCGCGATGCGGCTCGTCCGCGACCTCATTGTGTACAGCGTGCGGCACCTGCCGCGGTACAATCCCATCAACGTGAGCGGGTACCACATACGCGAAGCGGGCGCGACGGCCGTGCAAGAGGCGGCGTTCACGCTCGCGAACGGGATCGCCTACGTCGAGGCAGTACGACAGACGGGTCTCGCCGTCGACGAGTTCGCGCCGCGTCTGGCGTTCTATTTCATTGCCGAGCGCGACTTCTTCGAGGAGGTCGCGAAGTTCCGGGCGGCCCGGCGGGTGTGGGCGCGGATCATGCGCGATCGGTTCGGCGCGCGCCGGCCGGAGTCGATGCGCCTGCGATTTCACTGCCAGACCGCCGGATCGAGCCTCACGGCCCGCGAGCCCCTCAACAACATCGCGCGGACCGCGCTGCAGGCCCTGTCCGCGGTCCTCGGCGGCGCCCAGAGCCTTCACGCCAACGGGATGGATGAGGCGCTCGCGATCCCCTCGGAGCTCGCCATGAAGGTGGCGCTACGGACGCAGCAGATCATCCTCGAGGAGACGCGCGTGGCGAACACGATCGACCCGTTGGCCGGCGGCTACTTCATCGAGGCGCTCACCGATGACATCGAGGCCGGCATCTGGGCGTATCTGCGGCGGATCGATGACCTCGGCGGCGCGGCCGCCGCGGCGCAGCAGAACTTCTTCCAGGCCGAGCTCGCGGATACGGCCTACCGGTACCAGCGGCAGAAAGAGCGCGGCGACCTGACCGTCGTCGGCGTGAACAAGTACGTTGATCCGGCGGGGGCCGGGGTGCCCTTTGCCCTGCACGAGGTCGATTCGGACGTCGAGGCGCGGCAGCGGGAGCGGCTGGCCCGTGTGAAGCAGAAGCGCAGCGCGGGCGAGGTAGCCCGCTCGCTTGCGGCGCTGGCCCAGGCCGCGCGCGGCGACGGCAATCTCATTCCGCCCACGATCGACGCCGTCCGCGCCCGCGCCACCCTGGGCGAGATCGTGCAGGCGCTTCGCGATGTTTTCGGCACGTACGTGGAGCAACCGGTGTTCTGAGCCGCGCGTGTCGAGCTCGCCGCGGATTCGGGTGCTGATGGCGAAAGTCGGCCTAGACGGCCACGACCGCGGCGTCAAAGTCGTCGCACGCGCGTTGCGGGACGCCGGCTTCGAGGTCGTGTACACCGGCCTGCACCGGACGCCGGAGGAAGTGGTCGTCGCCGCCGTTCAGGAGGACGTCGACGTGATCGGCGTGAGCATCCTCTCCGGGGCGCACATGGCGCTCGTGCCGCCGTTGCTGGACGTGCTGCAGGCCCGCAACGCCGCCGACATCAAGGTCCTGGTGGGCGGGGTGATCCCGGAGGCGGACCGCGTGAAGCTGCGCGAACTCGGCGCGGCTGCAGTCTTCGATCAGGATGCAAGCACCGACGCCATCGTGGACTGGATCCGGCGGCACGCGGCACGCTCCGAAGAATGAACGGGCCCGCGGCGTGGCCACCCGTCTACGATGACGAGTACATGCCGGCGCCGGACCAGCGCTATTGGTTTCCGAAGCTCGAGACGATGGCGCCGGGCGAGCGGGACGCATTCATCCTCGCTCGTCTCCGGGCGACCGTCCACTGGGCGTGGGAGCGGTCGCCGTTCTACCGGGAGAAATGGACCCGGGCCGGCGTCCATCCCGATCACCTCCGGCGGCTCGAGGACCTGCGCCGCTTCCCGGTCCTGACGAAGGACGAGTTGCGCGCGGAACAGGCGGCCCACCCGCCGGCGGGGCGATACGCGTGTATCGACCCCGCGGATGTGGCACGGGTGCACGGCACGTCAGGCACGACGGGCAAGCCGACCATGTTTCTGATCGGCCGGGATGACTGGCGCCGCATCGCCAACGCCCACGCCCGGATCATGTGGGGCATGGGGCTCAGGCCCGGGGACACGATCTTCATCGCGTCGTTCTTCAGTCTCTACATCGGGAGCTGGGGCGTGCTCGCGGGCGGCGAGCGGCTCCGCGCGGCATGCTTCCCCTTCGGGGCGGGGCAGCCCGGACAGACGCTCAGGGCCGTGCGCTGGCTGCTGGAGACCCGGCCGGCCGCGTTCTACGGGACCCCCTCCTACGCGCTCCATCTTGCCGAGGTGGCGGCGTCTGAGCGGGTCGACCCCAGGGACTTCGGCCTCCGTGTGATGTTCTTCTCCGGCGAGCCGGGAGCCGGTATCCCCGGTACGCGGCGCCGGATCGAGGAGGTATTTGGGGCGGCGTGCCTGGACAGCGGGAGCATGGCCGAGATGACGCCGTGGATGAGCAACGGCGAGTGCGCCTACCGATCCGGCATGCACCTCTGGCAGGATCTGGTCTACTGCGAAGTCTGCGACCCGCAGACATTCGAGCCTGTCGACTACGGCCGCGAGGGCACCCCCGTGTACACGCATCTCGAGCGTACGTCGCAGCCGATGATCCGGCTGCTCTCGGGCGACCTCACCCGGTGGACGGACGAGCCGTGCGAGTGCGGGCGCACATACCCGCGGCTGCCGCGCGGCATCTACGGGCGGATCGACGACATGTGCGTCATCCGGGGCGCGAACGTCTACCCGAGCGCGATCGAGGACACGCTGCGCACGATCGACGGTTTCGGCGGAGAGTTTCAGGTGGTGATCAGCCGGGAGCGCGCGATGGACGAACTCGTCGTTCGAGCCGAGTACAGCGCGGAGGTCGCGCGCCGGGCCGCCACCGCGCCGGATCTGCTCCGGGCCCTGCGGGAGCGCATAACGGTCCGGCTCGCGGTCACACTCGGCATCCGCCCGATCGTCCGGTGCGAGCCGCCGGGGACGCTGCCGCGTACGGAGTTCAAGGCGCGGCGCGTGCTCGACAACCGCTCGCTGTACGAGACGGCGCTGGCCGGCGCGGACGAACGCGCCGGGTGCCCGCGCCGCGGCACGCCCGATCAATCTTGATGCGCGACGGTTCCGCACCGGCCGGCGCCGGCGATTACCGCGCCCTTAGCCGTCTCATCAGCCGGATCGAGAACCACCCCGCGGCCGCCGCGTCGATCATCGCGGACCTGTGGAGCCGCACCGGGCACGCCCGGCGCGTGGGGCTTACCGGGGCGCCGGGGGTCGGCAAGAGCACGCTCGCCGACCAGCTCATCACGTCCGCGCGCGACTGCGGCCTCACGGTCGCGGTCATCGCGGTCGATCCATCGAGCCCGTTTTCGGGCGGCGCCATCCTCGGAGACCGCGTGCGCATGGTGCGGCACAGCGGCGACCCGGGCGTGTACATTCGTAGCATGGCCGCGCGGGCGCACCTCGGAGGCCTCGCGGCCGCCACTCGGGACGTGGCCTACGTGCTGGAGGCGTTCGCGTTCGATCTCATTTTGGTGGAGACGGTGGGTGTCGGGCAGAGCGAGCTTGAAATCATGAGGCTCGCCGACACGGTCGTCGTCGTCACGGCACCGGGATTTGGGGACGCCGTGCAGACGCTCAAGGCCGGCATCCTCGAGATCGCCGACGTGCTCGTCGTCAACAAAGCGGACCGGCCGGGCGCGAAGGAGACCGTGATGCAGTTGCGCGAGATGCGCCGCCTGGTGCCGCACCGCGACGTCTGGGACGTACCCGTGGTGGAGACGACGGCGTCCACGGGGGCGGGCGTGGCGGACGTGTGGGAGGCGATCCGGCGGCACGGCGAGCACCTGTGTACGTCGGGCGAGCTCGAGGCGCGCCGCGGGCGGCGCGTGGAACGTGAGGTGCTCGCCCTCGTGGAGGCGGCGCTTGCGTCGCGCGTGCGCGCGACGGTGCACGATCGCGGCGAACCGGCCGAACTCCTCGCGCGGGCCAAGCGGCACGAAGCCGATCCGCATTCGACCGCGAAAGCGATTCTCGACCGGCTGATCCCGCCGGAAGGACGATGACCGCTGTGTACCCCGAAGTCGCCCGCGATATCCGGCTGGTGGACGTGCTGGAGCGAGGCGCACCTCGGCTCACCGCGGGCTATTTCATCGGCGCCCCACGGCCGGCGATCGTGGACCCGGGGAGTGCCCGGAGCGTGCCCGTCTGGTTTGACGCCCTCGCGGCGCTCGGCGTCGCGGCGGCGGACGTGACCGATCTCATCGTCACGCACATTCACCTGGACCACGCCGGCGGCGTCGGACATCTGCTGTCGCTCATGCCGTCGGCCCGTGTGACATTGCACCCGCGCGGCGCGCGCCACCTCATCGATCCTGCCCGGCTGGTGGCCGGGGCGCGCGACGTCTTCGGGCCGCGGCTTGACGCGTACTTCGGCGTGCCGGAACCGGTGCCGGAGTCACGCCTGCGCGTCATAGACGACGGCGGAGAGCTCAACCTGGGCGGCGGCCACGTGCTGCGCTTCATCGACGCGCCGGGACACGCACGCCACCAATACATGATCCTGGATAGGGGCGCGGGCGCCCTGTTCTCGGCCGACGAGCTCGGCGAGCGGCTGCCGGACATTGCCGAGGACTACGTGCTTGCCGATACCGCGCCGAACCAGTTCGATCCGGACGCGATGCTCCGGTCCGCGGCACGGCTCGGAGACCTGCGGCCGGATGCGATCCTCTTCTCACATTTCGGTCGATACCCCGGGCCGTACGGCGTGCTTCAGGAACGGCTGGTCCGTGAGATTCCGGCGGTGGCAGCGTTTGGGCGGATCGGCGGCCGCCGCGCGACGCAGGCAGAGATCGCCGCCGCCCTCACGGAGCACGTCCGCCGCGACCTCGCCGGGCGCGGTCTCGCCTGGACGCCGGATATCCAAGCCCTGCTCCGAGAACGCCTGGCGATCTCCGCGCAGGGCATCGCCGACTACCACGCGCGGCTTCGCCGCGAGGACCTCTAGTGTCCCATCGCATTACGCCGGCGAGGGTTGGAGCACGTACGAGACGACACAGCAGCCCGCGGTGTTCGCGGGCCGGTTTGCGTGTGTGGGCTTGTCCGGGGCGCTACCGCGTGACCGGGCCCATCTCCGAGACGACGCGCGCCAGCACCGAGTAGTCGAGCTCCCCAAATCCATGGCTCATCGCCACCTGGTACAGTTGCGCGGCGAGCCCGGCGCCGAGCAACGGCACCCCCAGCGCGCGGCCGGCTTCCGTGACGATGCCCATGTCCTTGTGATAGAGGCGGGTACGAAAGCCCGGCTCGAAATTCTGATCCAGCATCCGCTGTCCGTGGAGCTCCAGCACGCGGCTCTGCGCAAAGCCCCCGAGGAGCGCCGAGCGCACCTTCGCCGGATCGACGCCGGCGCGGTTCGCGAGGGCGAACGCCTCGGCCACGCCGAGGATCGTGAGCGACAGGACAAGCTGGTTGCACGCCTTCGTGACCTGCCCGGCGCCGTGCCCGCCGAGATGGACGATGTTCTTGCCGAGCCTTTGAAAGATCGGAAGAACCCGCTCAAACGTCTTGGCGTCGCCGCCGACCATGATCGAGAGGGTGGCCTCGATCGCGCCCTTCTCACCGCCCGACACCGGCGCATCCAGCATCGCGGCGCCCCGGTCCGCGAGGGCCGCCGCGATCTCGCGGGTCGCGACGGGCGAGATCGTGCTCATGTCCACGACGGCGGCGCCGGATCGGACACCCTCGATCACGCCGTTCGGGCCAAGGATGACCTGTCGCACATCGGGCGTGTCGGCCACCATGGTGATGGTGATGTCGCTCCGGCCGGCGACATCCCTGGGGGAGGCGGCGCTGCGCGCTCCCGCGTCGACGAGTGCGTTCGTCTTGGCGTGCGTGCGATTCCAGACCGTGACGTCGTATCCGGCCTCGATCAGGTGCATGGCCATGGGCCGGCCCATGATGCCGAGCCCGATGAAGCCGATCCGTTCGCCCACGCGTCCTCACCCCGCTTCGGCGCTGGCGCGCCCGAAGAGTCGACGGACGATCCCGCGCCCGTGGCGTCTGTATCCGGCAAGACGCGAGGGGTTTCCTCTCCCGTCCGCACTGCGCCGCGCGCTCCCTCCGCATGGCCTTCAGGTTTACGGCGGCGCAACGATGGGGCTGCGGCGGGCTCTCACGCCATCGGCGATACGCCGGAGTGTCGGACATAAGGTCATTGCGCAATTACACAGGGATGTCGGTGCCTTGACGCTTATCGGGGCGCCGTGTATAGTTCGGTACAGTCGAATAGCAAGGCTTCGACGGGGGACGTAGGACCCGGCGCGTCAAGAGAGAGAGCGGCTGCCACACGGTGCGAGAGCCGCGACGGCCGCTTCCGAACCCACCCCCTGAGCCGCTCCCGGTGCGCAGGCCGTGCCGGGAGCCGGGTCGCCCGTGACAGCGTCGAGTGCCCCGGCGGGATGCCGGGGAACAAAGGTGGTACCGCGGAAATGCCCCGTTTCGCCCTTTGGCGAGACGGGGCGTTTGTTATGCGGGGAGGACGGCGATGGCGGTCGATCGATCGGTGGCGCTCATCGGCGCCGGAAACATGGCAGACGCGCTCCTGCGCGGCCTCGTCGGAGCGCGTACGATCAGCGCGCGGCGGTGCATCGTCACCAATCGCAGCAACGACGCTCGGCTCCATGGGCTCGCGGCGCGGTGGGGGGTGCGCACGACGCGGGACAAGGCGCAGCTGACGCGTGAGGCCGACGTCGTCATCCTCGCGGTCAAGCCGGCCGACATGGCCGGCGTGCTCGGCGAGATCGCCCCGCACGTCACGCCCCGCCACCTCGTCGTCTCCGTCGCGGCGGGGGTGCCGCTCGCCACCATCGAGCGCTATCTCGAGGGCGTGCCGGCGATCCGCACCATGCCGAACACGTCCACGGCCGTCAGCGCGTCGGCGACGGCGCTCTGCGCCGGCCGGTGGGCCACCGTGTCGCACCTCGACGTGGCGCGGGCGCTGTTCGAAGCCGTGGGCCGCGTGGCCGTCGTGCCCGAGGCGCTGTTCGACGCGGTCACCGGCCTCTCGGGCAGCGGTCCCGCGTACGTGTACCTCCTCGCGGAGGCGATGGTCGACGCCGGCCTGCGCGCCGGCCTGGATCGTGCCACGGCGCTCGCGCTGGTCGCCCAGACCGTGCTCGGGGCCGGCAAGATGCTCGTGGAGACCGGTCAGGACCCGGCGGCGCTGCGCGCCCGCGTCACGTCACCCAACGGCACGACGATGGCGGGCGTGGGCGAACTGGAGCGGCGCGGCTTCTCCCACGCGGTGCGCGAGGCGGTCCAGCGGGCCGCGTCCCGTGCGCGCGAGCTCCGTGACGCGTCGGCCTAGCGGCCCGTCCGACGCGCGCTCGCCCCACGAACGCTACCCGCGGGCCCGCGGGCCGCGGCGGCGCGTCAGGTTATCCACAGGAGGGCTGGTTCCCCTGCGGCGCGTATGCTTATAAGGTTCGGTCGACTCGCATCAGCAGGGGGTGGTGCATGACGCAGGCGATCCGCCGGCGGTGGGTGTCGCTGCTCGTGGCGGCGGCCCTGGTTCCGGTGGGCATCTCGGCCGTCGGCCAAGCCCGGGCGCAGGCGCCCAAAACGCTGGTCATCGCGATCGGCGCCGACCAGACGGGGCTGGATCCGCAGACCGTGGAGAACAACGAGTCGGGCTTCATCATGTCGACGATCTTCGACAGCATCGTCAATTACAAGCCGGGCTCGAGCGTCGTCGGGCCCGGGCTCGCGCAGTCCTGGACGATCTCCCCGGACGGGCGGACGTACACGTTCAAGCTGCGGCCCGGCGTGACGTTCCACGACGGGACCCCCATGAACGCGCACACCGTCGCCCAGGACGTCGACCGCGCCATTAATCCCAACAATCCCTGTTACGTGCTCGGTCGCAAGGGCGTGGACACGTACGACGACTTCACGTACGGGTCGGCGAAGGACGGCACGGTGGCCAAGATGGACGTCGTGGACGACTCCACCCTGCGCTTCACGCTGCCGAAGCCGAACGCGCCGTTCATTACGAGCCTGGCGATGGTGTGGCAGGGCATCATGTCACCCGCCGCGACGAAGCAGTACAACTGCGACGCCGGGCAACACCCGGTCGGGACCGGGCCGTTCAAGTTCATCGAGGCGGTCCGCAACGATCACGTCACCGTGGACGCCAACGCCGGGTACTGGGGTGGACGCCCAAAGGTGGACCGGATCATCTTCCAGGTCGTGCCCGAGAGCGCCACGCGCATGCTGCAGCTCGAGCGCAACCAGGTGCAAATCCTGGCCGACGTCCCGCCGTCCGACTACGCGCGCGTCCGCGGCAATCCCCAGCTCAAGCTGTACACGCAGCCGGGGTTGACGATTCTCGGGGTCTCCATGTCGAACGACCTCGGGCCGTTCAAGGACGTGCGCGTGCGGCAGGCGATGAACTACGCCGTCGACAAGGACGCGATCAACAAGGGGCTCTACGGTGGAGCGACCACCGCGAGCCAGGGCATGCCGCCCGTCCTCTGGGGTTTCAACAAGGCCGTGACACCGTACCCGTACAATCCGGCGAAGGCCAAGCAGCTCCTCGCGGAGGCCGGCTTCCCGAACGGGTTCACGACGGACATGATGGTCTACGCCAACCCGCGCGGCTACAATCCGATCGGCGGCGCGAAGTTGGGCGAGGCGGTCCAAGGGTACTTGGCGAAGGTCGGTGTCACGGTGAAGATCACGCAGTACGAGTGGGGTGCCTACCTCGACAAGATCCGGCACACCCAGTGGGAGGGCATGGCCATCAGCGGCTGGTCGGGTGACAACGGCGATCCGGACAACTTTCTCGGCGATCTGTTCGAATGGGATGAGGCCGCCGGCAAGGCTCGGACCAACAACAACTCGCGTCACCACAACCCGGCCTTCGACCGGCTGATCGTGCAGGCCCGGCAGGTGACGGACCAGGCCAAGCGCGCGCAACTCTACGCGCAGGCGAACCAGATTCTCCACGACGACGCGCCGTGGATCTTCATCAACTACACGAACCAGGTGCGGGCGACCCGCGCAAACGTCAGCGGCTTCCTGCTCAACCCGCTGCAGATGTTCTTCCACATGGAGCTGGTCTCGCTGCAGTAAGCGCCAAGCGCCCGGGATGCGGGGGCCCGCCTGAGGCCCCGGGCCCCCGCCACTGGCGCGGCGCCGAGCCCCGATGCTGAAGTACGTCGCCCGCCGCCTCGTGCAGTTGGTCCCGGTCCTGGTGGGCGTCAGCATCCTCGTGTTCTTCGGGATGCACCTGATCCCCGGCGACGTCGCCGAGCTGCTGCTCGGGGACAAGGGGACGGCGGCCGACCTGGCGCGGCTGCGTCACCAGCTCGGCCTCGATCAACCGGTCTACGTCCAGTACCTGCGGTTTCTGGCGGGTGCGCTCCGCGGCGACTTCGGCGTCTCGCTCCGCACGCGGCAGCCGGCGATCTGGGAAATCGGCCAAGCCCTGCCCGTTACGATCCAGCTGAGCCTGGCGGCGCTCGTGTTTGCGGTCCTGTTCGGGCTCACCATCGGCGTGTTCGCGGCCCGGCACCCGCGTTCCGTGCTCGACACCGGCGCCATGGTCGGGGTCCTCATCGGCGTGTCCATGCCGGTATTCTGGACCGGCATCCTGTTGCTGCTCGTCTTCGGCGGCGTGCTGGGTTGGTTGCCGCTCGGCGGTATGATCGACGAGGGTATGCGGTGGCGCCGGGTCACGGGCATGCCCCTGGTGGACGGTCTCGTCACCGGCAACTGGATCGTCGCCCGCAGCAGCCTGGCGCACCTCGTGCTGCCCGCGGTGGCGCTCGGCGCGACGTCGATGGCCACCATCGCCCGGATGTCGCGGTCGACGATGCTCGAAGTGCTCAACCTGGACTACGTCCGGACGGCGCGCGCCAAGGGGGTGGGGGAGCGCTCGGTGGTGAGCCGCCACGCGCTGCGGAACGCGCTGCTGCCGGTGGTGACGCTGATCGGGTTGCAGCTCGGCCTGCTGCTGAGCGGGGCGGTGCTCACGGAGACGATCTTTGCGATCCCGGGGCTGGGACGCCTGGCGATCACGAGCGTGCTCGCCCGGGACTACCCCGTCGTGCAGGGCGTCGTGCTCATCGCCGCGGCGATCTTTGTGCTCGCGAACCTGCTCGTGGATGTCTTCTACGCCTATCTCGATCCGCGCATCCGTTACACGTGACGGTACCGGCCCTCGCCTTGGCCCAACGCACCCCGCGCCGATCCGCGGCGCTGTCCTGGCGCCGCCTAGTGCGGAGCCCCAACCTCCTCGTGGGGGTCGCCATCCTCGTGCTCGTCGTGGGGTGCGCGGCGTTTGCCCACCAGATCGCGCCGCACAATCCGATCGACCAGATGTTCACGGACCAGCTCAAACCGCCGTCCACGGCGCACCCGTTCGGTACCGACGAGTTCGGCCGGGATATCTTCTCCCGCTGCCTCTACGGCGCGCGCATCGCGCTCGTCGTGGGGGTGATTGCCGACGGCATCGCGATGCTGCTCGGCGTCTTGCTGGGCACCGTGGCCGGGTACTTCGGCGGCCGGCCGGATGCCGCGGTCATGCGCGTGGTGGACGTGATGCTCGCGTTTCCCTACCTGCTCCTGGCGATGATCGTGGTGGCGATTCTCGGGCCGAGCCTCACCAACGCGATGATCGCGATCGGGATCGTGTACACGCCCCAGTTCGCGCGTGTGGTCCGCGGCGCAGTGCTCGCCATCCGCGAGCAAGAGTTCGTCGAAGCGGCCGGCGCCGTGGGGGCGCGCGCGCCCCGCATCCTCGCCCGGCACGTCCTGCCCAACGTCCTCTCCCCCATCATCGTCATGGCCACGCTGACGGTCGGCTTCACGATCGTCGAGACCGCCGGGTTGTCGTTTCTGGGTCTCGGCGCGAGCCCGCCGACGCCGGAGTGGGGCTCGATGCTGGCCACGGGACGCTCCTATATGCTCACCGCCCCGTGGATCGCGACCTTTCCCGGGCTGTCCATCCTCGTGACGGTGGTCGGCTTCAACCTCGTCGGCGACGGGCTGCGCGACCTGCTCGATCCGCGCCTGCGCGGCCGCGGCTTCTAGCCGGTGGACCGCGGGGAGAACTTTCCGGACGCTTGCCCCGTCTTACAAAAGACGGCGCAGACCGCTGCGGCCGCGGTCACCGGCGCGGCAGCGAGGAAGCGCGGGACGACGGCGCGAACGCTGCGGCATGCCCGATTCGGCCGGGATCTCGGAGCTCCGAATCCGCGTGCGGTACGCGGAGACCGATCAGATGGGCGTCGCGCACCACTCGGCCTACCTGGTGTGGTTCGAGGCGGCGAGGACGGAGTGGATCCGCGAGCGCGGACGGTCGTACGCCGAGATCGAGGCGGCCGGGTGGCTGCTCGTCATCGTCGAGGCGCACTGCCGGTACCGGCGGCCGGCACGCTACGATGACGTGCTGATCATTCGCACCCGGCTCCGTGACGTGCGGCCGGCGACGTTTGCATTCGCGTACGAGGTAGTGCGCCACCCGGACCAGGAGGTCCTGGCCGAGGGGTATACCGTTCACGCGGCGGTGGATCGCGGCGGCCGCGTGCGGCGGATCCCGGACGAGATCGGGGCGCTGCTCGCCAGGGCAGGAGAGGGTATCGAGTCGGCGAAGCACTAGCGTACCTGCCCGCGCGTCGTGGTGCGGGTGTGATTGTCGAATGGGGGCGGTGACGGTTCCATGTCCGACGAACAGGCGGCGGCGCCTCAGGCCGAGGAGATCGATCTCGCACAGATGCCCACGCTGGCGGAACGCCAGATCGTGCAGGGCACCGTCGTCCGCGTCGACAGCGAGGGCGTCCTGGTCGACGTCGGCGCCAAGTCGGAGGGATTTATCCCTCCCAGGGAGCTGTCCGCCCGAGGCGACACCGTGGAAGGCATCGCGGTCGGCGACCGTATCGACGTCTACGTGGTGAAGGTCGAGGGCGACGAGGGCAACATCCTCCTCAGCAAGAAGCGCGCCGACCTCGTGCGCGCCTGGGACCGCATTCAGGAGATGTTTCAGGCCGGGACCGTGCTCCACGCCATGGTGGTGGACAAGGTCAAGGGCGGCCTGGTCGTCGATCTCGGCGTGCGCGGCTTCGTGCCGGGGAGCCACGTGGACCTGTCGCAGGTGAAGGGGCGGCAGTTCGAGGCGCTCGTCGGCCAGAGTATTCCGCTCAAGATCATCGAGGTGGACCGCCACAAAGGGCGCGTCATTCTGTCGCACAAGAACGCGGCCCTGGAGCTCCGCGCCAAGACACGCGCGGAGGTGCTGGCCTCCTTGGAGGAGGGCCAGGTGCGGGAGGGCGTGGTGAAGCGCCTCACCGACTTCGGCGCGTTCGTCGATCTCGGCGGCGTGGACGCGCTTCTCCCCATCAGCGAGATGTCGTGGACGTACATCAAGCACCCATCCGAGGTGGTGCGCCGCGGCCAGCACGTGACCGTGGCGGTGCTGCGCGTGGACCGCGAGGCCGGCCGGATCTCGCTCGGGCTGAAGCACATCCTGCCCGATCCGTGGCAGCATATCGGCCATGCGTACCGGCCGGGCCAGGTGGTCACCGGGAAAGTCGTGCGTATCGTCACCTCCGGCGCGTTTGTGCGGCTCGGCGAGGTGGATGCATTCCTCCCGATTTCCGAGCTGGCCGAACGGCGTGTGCAGAAGGTCGAAGATGTGGTGCAGGCCGGGGAGCCGGTGGAAGCGTTGGTGACCGAGGTCCGCGCGGACGAACGCCGTATGATCTTGAGCCTCAAACGCCTGGCCCGAGAGCGCGAGCGCATGCGGGTCAAAGAGTACATCACGTCGCAGGGCGACGAAGGCCGGGTGACGATCGGGGACATCGCGGGGGAGTTGCTGCGCCAGGTCGTCACGACGCCGGTCACGGGTGAGACATCCGCGGAAGATTCGCGCCCTCCGGCGCACGAGGACGGTCCGGCCGACGGTGAGACGCCTCGGCGGCCCGCCCCTGAGGCCTGAACCCGCCACTACCCCGCGCGAATCCGAACACGCAGTTCACCGCTGCGGCCTGCGTCCCCCCGGCCTCATGCCGCCGACGCCGAACACATAGCCCGCTCGGTCGCTCCGCCGGTCCGGGGCGGCCGGCACATCGCCGTCGCTTCTCCACATCATCGTGTATCCGAGGCCCCATCGGGAGGTGCATCCGCGGTGGCTGAACCGGACATGCTGTTCGACGTGACGGATGGGGTCGCGTACCTCACCGTGAACCGCCCCGACCAACGCAACGCGATGACGTGGGCGATGTACGAACGGCTGGTCGAGATCTGCGACCAGGTCGACCGCGATGCCGAGATCAAGGTGCTCGTCATGGCGGGCCGAGGCGATCGGGCGTTCATCTCCGGAACGGACATCAGCCAGTTTCCGGCGTTCCGGGGCGACCCGCAGGCGGGGATCGACTACGAGGAGCGCATCGATCACGTCATCGGACGGCTCGAGGGCGTCGCCAAACCCACGATCGCCGCGGTGCGCGGATTCGTCATTGGCGGCGGTCTCACGGTCTCGGTCGCGTGCGATCTCCGCATCGCCGCGGACAACGCCAAATTCGGGATCCCGATCATCCGGCTCGGCAACTGTCTCTCCATGAAGAACTACGCGCGCCTCGTGGCCCTGCTCGGCCCCGCGCGCGTGAAGGAGATGATCTATACGGCCCGCCACGTGAGTGCGGCGGAGGCGCTCGCCTGGGGCTTGGTGAACGAGGTGGTGCCGGCGGCGGCGCTCGACGACCGCGTGCGCGAGGTCGCCCAGGCCATCTCGCAGGCGCCGCCGTTGACGTTGCGGGTCAGCAAAGAGGCCGTGCGTCGGGTCGTGCATCGGTTTCTGCCGGACGACGCCGGCCACGAGCTGATAAAGACCTGCTACGACAGCGCGGATTTCCAGGAAGGGGTCGCCGCCTTCCTGGAAAAACGGGCGCCCCAGTGGACCGGGCGGTAGCCCCCCCGCGCTGAGGCCGGCCGCGCGGCAGGAAGGCTCCGGGCGGCGTACGAACTCAGGAGATAAGGCAGGGTTCTCGACACCCGGCATCGACCCGCGGTGACGACGGGCGGCCGAGCCTCGATACGGTGGTGCGATGATGACTTATGTCTTTCGCTGCAAGTCGTGTGGACAGGAGTTCGAGATGACGGCCACGGTGGCCGAATACGAGTCCCGCGGCGCTCCGGCGTGCCCCAGCTGCGGAACGGCCCGCGCGCGGCGCGTGTACACGCCGATTGCCGTGATGGTGGGCGCCGGAAGTGGCGGCGCGCCGGCTCCCTCATCCGGCGGCGGATGCGGCTGCGGCGGCGCGTGTAGCTGCGGCCACTGAGCGAGGCGGTTTCCGAGAGGCACCGCCCCGGCGGTATCTGAGGCTCGCAGGATTGACCGGCGGCCCGCCTTGACACGAGGCGGGCCGCCGGCGTGTTCCGGACACGGCGCCCGAAACCGCGGCGCGCGAGGAGGGGAGAGGCGTGCGCCCGACGCGTCGCCCGGTCATCTTGGACTGTGACCCGGGGCACGATGACATGCTGGCGATTCTACTGGCGGCGCGCCACTTTGACATCCTCGGGATCACGACGGTCGCCGGGAACGCCGATGTGGACCGCACAACGCTGAACGCCCTGCGGATCGTCGAGCTCGCGGGCATGGATGTCCCGGTGGCCCGCGGCTGCGCGGCCCCGCTCGTGCAGCCTCCGGTCTTCGGTACCGCGATCCACGGTGAGAGCGGGCTCGATGGGTACGACTTCCCCGCCGTGCGGCGCCGGCCCGACCGGCGCAGTGCGGTCGAGTTTCTCGTGGAAACCCTGCGGAGCCGCGACGGGGTCACGGTCATCGCGACGGGGCCGCTGACCAACCTCGCGGTCGCCCTGCGCGCCGCCCCCGACCTCGCCGGAAAAATCGATGCGCTCTCGATCATGGGCGGGTCGGTCACCGCGGGCAACATGAACGCGGCCGCGGAGTTCAACATCTGGTTCGACCCGGAAGCGGCGGACGTGGTCTTTCGCGCCGGCGTCCCGCTGTGGATGTCGGGTCTCAACCTCACCAGGCAGGCGGGGGTCGGCCTGCACGAGGTCGATCGAATCGAGGCGCTCGGCACCCGCGCGGCGCGGGCGGTCGCGGCGTTGCTGCGATTCTACCTGGCGCGGCAGACGCGGGCAGGGAACGCCGTCGCACCGGTGCACGATCCGTGCGCGGTGGCGATCCTGCTCGAGCCCCAGATCGTGGCGTGGGCGCCGATGCACGTGGTCGTTGAGTTGCGGGGCGAGCACACCCGGGGCATGACCCTCTGCGACCCGCGCCATCTGCCTGAGTTCAATCCCGCGATCCGGCCGGGCACGCCGCCCCGCGGTGACGTCCCAAACGCGCGTGTCGGCCTGCGCGTGGATCGCCCGGCGTTCCTTCGGCTCTTGGAGGACGCGCTGGCAGTGCTGCCCTGACCGAGCCTTTGGGCACGGCCGGCGGGGCCAAGCGCGGCGCCCGGGGGCAGCGTCAACCCCGGCCGATAAACGGCATCTTGGTGGCCATCACCGTGAGAAACTGGACGTTCGCCTCGAGCGGCAGGTTCGCCATGTACACGACGGCGCGCGCCACGTGGACGAGATCCATCCGTGGCTCGGGGCGCATGGACCCGTCCGCCTGGGGGACGCCGGCCTCCATCCGCGCCGTCATGTCCGTGGCCGCGTTGCCGATGTCGATCTGCCCGCACGCGATGTCGTACCGGCGGCCGTCGAGCGAGGTTGACTTGGTGAGGCCGGTGATCGCGTGCTTCGTCGCCGTATACGGCGCCGAGTAGGGGCGGGGAGTGTGCGCGGAGATCGAGCCGTTGTTGATGATGCGTCCCCCCCGGGGCGCCTGGGCCTTCATCAGGCGGAACGCTTCCTGGGTGCAGAGGAACGCGCCGGTGAGATTGGTCTCCACCACGGCGCGCCACTGCTCGTAGGAGAGATCCTCGAGCGGGATCGCGGGCGCGCCGATGCCGGCGTTGTTGAACAGCACGTCCAGGCGGCCGCACGCGTCCTTTGTGGCGGCGAACAAGGCCTTGACGGCGGCGGGGTCGGAAACGTCCGTGGGCACGACCAAGGTGCGTGCACCCGCCGGCGCGGACCGGGCCGTCCCCTCCAGCGACTCCCGATGGCGTCCGGCCAAGACCACCGCGTACCCCGCCTCGACGAGCGCGAGCGCGGCCGCACGGCCGATGCCCGTCCCGGCCCCCGTGACCATCGCAACTCTGGCCGTGCCGTCCATCGGCAACCTCCACGTGACAAGGTATGGCGCGGGCGCTACGCGGGAACGCCGGGCGCAGCCCCTTTCGATGGCCGCGCGATGCGTCCCTGTCATCGCGTGCGCGCGTAAGGAGAAACCGTGCCACTGCCGAAGGAGTGCGGGAACGTGTCCGCGGCGCGAACGCCGCCTGAACTTTCGAGCACGCGGATCTGAGGCGCGTGAGGAGGAGCGAATGGCCGCGACGTGTGGGATCGAGGCGCTGAGCGCCGGCGGGCGGACCGTGGATTGGTCGACGCGGATGTACCTGCACCCGGCGGGGGAAACGACGACGTCGGCGTATTTTGTGTGGGTGCTCCGGACGCCGGAGGGCCCGATCGTCGTCGACACCGGGTTCACGCATCGCCTCGGCAAGCTCAAGGGCGTGCCGGTGGATCAGATGCGGACCCGGGATGAATTGCTGGAAACGGCCGGGGTGGACCCGGCGGCCGTCTCGACCGTCGTCCTCACGCACCTGCACTGGGACCACTTCGACCTGGAAGGCCTCTTCCCCAAGGCGACGTTCGTCGTCCAGCGTCGAGAGTTGGAGTTCTGGACGGGGTACGGCGCCGCGGAGCGATGGCACCGCCGGTTTCTGAGCGACTGTTTCGAAGACGACATCGGGACGCTGCGCGCCGGCAACCGGCTGCGCATCGTGGACGGAGCCGTCGAGCTGGCGGACGGGATCGGGCTCGAGCGCGTGGGAGGCCATTCACCCGGGATGCAGATTGTGACGGTGCGGACCGCCGGGGGCCCGTTTGTGCTCGCGAACGACGCGCTCACATGCTACCGCAACCTGCGCGAGTGGGCGCCGCCCGCGATCCACCTCGGCAGCATCGCTGAGTGCCTCGAGGCGATGGAGCGGATCCGTACGCTCGCGGGCGGCGACGAAAACCGGATCTGCCCCGGCCACGACGGGGAAGTGTGGCAGCGGTTCCCGGAGGTCAAGCCGGGAGTGTTCCGGCTGGCGTAGGCACCGGCCGGCCTTGCGCGTGGGAGTGTCAATCTCGCGCGAGGAGCTCCGCCAGGCGCGTGGCGTTGGCCACGGCGTAGCCCTCCTGGTCGTTGTTGAAGTACACGTAGGCGCCGCCGCCGCAGAGCTCGCGAAGCCGGCCCGCCCAGCGCCGCAGCGCCGCGTCCGTGTAGCACCCGGCGCCGATGCCGCCGGGGCCGTGGAACCTGGCGTAGACGAACGGCGCCGTCCGGACGAGGCGCAACGGGATGTCCGGACCGTGGCTCACGCAGCACGCGACGCGGTCGCGCCGGAGCATGTCATACACCGCGTCGCAGTGCCAGGAGACGTGGCGGAACTCGATCGCGTACCGCGGGCCCGCCGGCAGCGACCTAAGCAGGTCCGCGAGCCGCGCGTCGTCGCGCCCGAATGTCGGAGGAAGCTGGAAGAGGATCGGCCCGCGCGCCCGGCCAAGCGGCCGGGCGCGCGTCAGGAGGAGCCGGACGGGCGCCCGGCTGAGCCGGAGGCGGCGGATGTGCGTTATAAACCGGCTCGCCTTGACGGCGAACACAAAGGATCGTGGGACGGCCGCCTGCCACGCGCGGAAGACGCGCGCCTCCGGGAGGCGATAGAACGTGTTGTTGACCTCCACCGTGGGGAAGCGGCGGGCATAGTACCCCAGCCACGCGCTGACCGCGACGTCCCGCGGGTAGAACCGGGTGCGCCAGTGCGGATAGTTCCACCCCGAGGTGCCGACGAGAACGCGCGCCATCCCGCTACCATTGTTCCCAGCGGCGGACGGGGCCCGGCGACCTAGCCGCGATCCCCCGGGGTGGTGACAAACGCGCGCAGCAGATCGACCGTGCGCGCAAGGTCCGACTCGTCCACGGTCTCGTTGGGACTGTGCGTGTACCGGCACGGAAACGCGACCATCGCCGTGGGCACGCCTTCCTGGATCCACTCGCGCCCATCGCTCGCAAAGTTTTGAAACACCGCGTGCTGAAAGGGGATGCCGGCGGTGCGCGCCACCTGGATCAGGGCCCGCGTGGGCGCCGCGCTGTAGGGCAGCGACATGTCCTTGTGCACGACGACGGGCCCCGCACCGAGCGATACCGGCATCTGCCGCCGATCGACCAGCGGGATGTCGCCCGCGAGCCCCACTTCGACGATGAGGCCGAGGTCAAACCCGGCCGCCACGGAACGCGCGCCGATGAGGCCGATCTCCTCGGCAACCGTGGAAGTAAACCACACCTCGTAGCGGAGCCGCGACCGATCCAGCCCTTCGAGCATCGCGGTCATGATCGCGAGTGCGGCGCGATCGTCCATCGCCTTGCCCACGATGTTGCGCCCCTCGCGCCGCGTCGTGACCGCGTTGATCACCGCACAGCCGGGGTGGACGCCGAGCGATTCGGCGTCCGCGCGCGTCCGCGCGCCGATGTCGACGTAAAAATCCATCCAATCCATGCCGTGGCGCTCGGCGCGGCCTCGCTGCTGGCGGGTCATGACATGCCCCGTCACGGTGACGAACGTTCCGCGCACAACCCCCGCCTCCGTGAGGATCTCCGCGACGAGCCCGAGCGGCACCGGCTCGGGCAACCGCTGCTCGCCCATGCCGCGCCCGGCGGTCAACCAGACAAAGCCCTGCTCGTCGACGCTCTTGACGCGGAAGCAGATCTCGTCCGCGTGCGCGCCGATCAGGAGCTTGGGCCCGGTTCCGCCGACGCGGGCCATGAGATTGCCGATCGGCGTGCGCTCCACGCGTAGGCCGCGCTCACGCCACGTGTCCGCGACCCAGGCCTGGACCTCGTCTTCGTACCCGGTTGGCCCCGTGAGCTCGGTCAGCCGCTTCACCAACTCGTACATTGTTCACTCCTTGGGCATCAGTCTTCGCAGCCCTCGAAGTATCCGCATGCCGGACAGCGTGTGCGGCACCACAGGCGGTCCATGGGCCGTCCGCACGCGGGACACGGCGAGTCGTCGTCCAGGACGGGGCGATCGAGCCGGTCGTCGCGATCGGACCCCGCCACGGCGTGCTCAGGCGTCATACGTCACCGCCGCCGGGACGACCGCCTCATCGAGGCTCACGCCGGGGTGCGCCGCGAGGGCGAGGACGAGATCCGCGACCGCTTCGGGCGGGATGACCTTGGCTCGGTCGAACTCCGGGGTCGCCGACCAGCGCATCGGCGTGTCCATCGGGCCGGGGCAGATCGCGTCTACCGCGACACCGTGCGGCTTCCCCAGCAGCGCCAGCGACCGGGCGAGGCCCACCACACCGGCCTTCGCCGCGCCGTAGATCGCCGCGATCGCCCCGCCGTGCACCGCGACGCGCGACGCGACGAGCACGAGACGGCCGCCGCCCCGCGCGATCAGCCGCGGCATCGCGGCCTGAGCGACGAGGAACGCCGGCGTGAGATTGCCGTCGATCATGTCCTGCCAGTCGTCCAGGGTGCAGGCTTCGAACGGCTTCACCAAACTGCGGCCGACCGTGCAGACGACGACGCTCGGGCCGCCACGATGATCCGCGGCGGCGAGCACCGCCTCGACGTCGGCCGGCCGCCGCGCGTCGGCCGTGACCGCCGTGGCTTCCGCACCAAGGGCGCGCGCCTCCGCGGCGGCCGCGTCGACGTCTGCTCGGGTTCGCGCGGCCACGACGACGCTGGCGCCGGCACGGGCTGCTGCAAGCGCCACCGCCCGGCCGAGCCCGCGCCCGCCGCCGAAGACAACCACCGTCTGACCCCGCAGGCTCATGTTCGGCCCCTCCCAATCCGCCGGCGCAGCGCCATCCGAAGAAATGAGCGGCGGGGACGCGAAATTCCTCCGTGGAGCCGCGCGGCGCCCGCGGAGGTGTCGATGAACCCGGTGCGAAATGTCGGCGGAGCAGGCCTTCGAGGCCGGCGTCACAGGGCCTCGACGGCGATGATCAGGCTGACGCCCGCCGGCGATCGCAGGCCGGCGCGGCGCGGACGAACGTCGGGGAGGCATTGATGGCACCGAGCGCGCCCAGCGCCGCAGGTCACAAGACGCGGTACCGCCCCATCCTGGGGAGCGGTGCCGCGGTGATCGCCGGCCATCCGCTCGCCGCGGCGGCCGGCATGCGGATCCTGGATCGTGGCGGCAACGCGATCGACGCCGCCATCGCCACGGCTGCCACGGTGGCGGTGGTGCGCCCGCACATGTGTGGGGTCGCGGGCGACGGGTTCGTGCTCGTGTTGGACCGGGCTCACCCTCGAGCGCGTCCTCTCGCCGGCGCGCATCGCGGAGATTCGCGCCGCCGTTCGCGGCGGCGCGGCCTCGACCGCGCAGGCGGAGCGCGCCGGCGACACCACCGCCCTCGTGACGATCGACGCGCAGGGCAACGCGGTGTCGATGATCCAGAGCCTGTGGGTGGACGCGGGCGTGGTGATCCCCGGCACGGGCATCCTTGTGAACGGCCGGCTCAACTCCGCGAGCCTGCGACCCGATCACCCGGACGTCGTGGCCGGCGGCAAGACGCCCGTCTACACGCTGCACACGTACATGGTGACCCGAGATGAGCGCCTGCGGCTCGCGGGCGGCACGCCCGGTGCCCATAGCCAGGTGCAGACGAACCTGCAGGTCCTGACCGGTATCCTCGACTACGGCTTCCAGGCGCAGGAAGCGGTCGAGGCGCCGCGCTTCCTGCTCGGCGGCGCGCTCCGTTACGACTCGCTCTCCCAGATCTTCCTCGAGGGCCGGTTTCCGCCGGACGCGCGCCGGACCCTCGAGTCGCACGGCTACGACGTCACGATGCTCGCGGACTGGGCCGAGCTCGCCGTGGAGGGACCGAGTCCCGTGACCGTCGGTAGCGCTAAGGTGATCGCGATCGATCCCAACACGGGCGTGCGCCGGCTCGGCGTCGATCCCCGGCGGGACGCGTACGGCGCGGTCCGCTGACGGTGGCCCTACTCCAGCCAGAGGAGCGGCGCCTTGCCCCAGGCGTACTGCACGCGTAACCGGACGCGCCGCCCCTCGCGCACGCGCGTCGGGGTGATCCACCGCAGCAGCTCGTCGCCGCGCGTACCCATGCGCGGCAGCAGGCAGCCCGGCCAGACCTCCTCGTAGCTAAAGAGCCGGACCGCGTCGACCATGCCGGTGACGAGCGGGGTGAGCATCACCGTCGCATCCACGGGGCGGATCTCCGAGCGAAAGTCGGAAACACACGCCAGCGCCGGGAGCGAGACATCGAGCGTGGCCGGGCTCTCGTTGATCACCGGCGCTTCCGTGCCCGGCGTCACCCGTAGCGGCACCCCGGCGCGGTGGCGCGCGCGCACGAGCTGGATGAGGTGATGGCCGCGGGCGGGAATGATGTGCGCGTGCGGGGCACGCTTTCGCACCCGTGCCAGGGCCTTGACCATCGGCCAGTCCGTGAGCCACGCCGACCACATCTCGCAGATCACGACCTCCGGCGCGTCCCGCGGCAGCGCGGCTCTCACGACGTCGGCGTGGCAGACCGTAAAGCTGGGGAACTCCGTGGCCAGCCGGCGCAGGTACGGCAGCGCGTCGCGATCGATCTCGAACCCGTAGACGCGACGCGCCCCCGCCGTGAGCGCATAGTAGGACATCGGCCCGACTCCCGCGCCGAGGTCGTAGACGATCCGGTCAGGCACGGTCCGCCGGATCGCCGCGCGGTAGGCGGCATTGCGGTCGTAATCGTTGAGCATGGACCAGTGAAACCCGAGGTCTACGGGCATCGTCATCCCTCCAGGGATCGCGCAGCGTCCGGATTGTCTGGGTGTGGGTTCGACCGAAGCGCGACAATGTCAGCGGCTGCGGTTCGGGTCTACCCGCATGGACGAGCAAGTCCCTGCTGACCTCGGAGATCAGGGCGTACCGCATGTGCGGTATGCGGCGTCGTTGAACAGGGCATCCGGGCGGCGCGCGATAAGTGTCTCCCGCATGGTCGCGCCACAGAGGTGCTCAATCAAGGCCCCGGAAGGACCGGCCCGCGAGACGCCATCGAGGCGGCGCCCGGCGTGATGTTGTCGCTGTGGGGCTTCGCAGCGTACGCGCTCTTATATCTCGCCGTCGTCACGGGGACGGCGATGTCGTCGCCGTGGCTGCGGCGGCGTCTACCCATGGCGGCGCGCAGCAGCGGTACCCACACGATCCTCTCACTGGCCGGCCTCAGCGCGTCGGCGGTGCATGCGCTCCGTGGCGTTGCGACCCCGCAGGGCGATCAATTTGCGGTGCTGGGCCTCGTCGGCGTCGGCGTCCCCCTCGCCCTCGGCGTCGTCGGCCTGTACGGGATGATCCTCTCCACGGTCGCCGTCTACACGCGGCGGCGCCTCGCCCCGTGGGTCTGGCGGGCCGTACACGCGGTCGCGTATCCGGCGTTTGCCGCCGCGGCGTGGCACAGCATCGCGTTGGGGGCGAACGCGTGGCTTCCCGCGGCGCAGCTGCTGTACGCGGTGACGCTGGCGAGCGCGGCCGGGCTCGCCGGCTTTCGCGTGGCGGAGATGGCATTCGCGGCGGTCGGCATTTCGTAAGAGAGCGAGGAGGTGGGGACCTCCTGCGAACGTTGTTAGGGATGGGCAGCCTCAACTCAGGGGACGGAGGTCTGCGATGTCACGGTTAACCGCAACGACCGCGCTTGTCACCGGGTCCACGGACGGGGTCGGCCGCCTGGTCGCCGTGCGGCTCGGTGAGGCCGGCGCCCGCGTGCTCGTGCACGGCCGCGACCGGGGGCGGGGCGAGCACGTCGTCCGCGAGATCACGGAGCGGGGAGGGCGCGCCGAGTTCCTGCGGGCCGACCTGGCGACGCTCGCCGAGGTGCGGCGGCTCGCTGCCGCCGTCGAGGGCACGACGGATCGCCTGGAGATCCTCGTGAGCAACGCGGGCATCGGTTCGGGCGGCTCGGGCGCGTCCCGGCGGCAGACGAGCGCCGACGGGTATGAGCTGCGGTTTGCCGTGAACTACCTCGCCGGGTTTTTGCTCACGCATCTCCTCATGCCGCTCCTCACGCGGAGCGCACCGGCGCGCATCGTCAACGTCGCGTCCGCGGGACAGCAGGCCATCGATTTCGAGGACGTCATGCTGACCCACGGGTACAGCGGCACGCGCGCGTACTGCCAGAGCAAGCTCGCGCAGATCATGTTCACGTTCGATCTCGCCGAGCGACTGCAGGGCACCGGCGTCACCGTCAACGCCCTCCATCCCGCAACGTACATGGACACGACGATGGTGCGACAGGCGGGCGTGACGCCGCGGAGCAGCGTGGAAGAAGGCGGCGAGGCGATTCTCAACCTCGCGGTGTCGCCCGCGCTCGCGAATCGGAGCGGCCTCTACTTCAACGGCCTGCGCGAGGCGCGCGCGGACCCGCAGGCGTATGACCGCGATGCCCGCCGCCGTCTCGGCGCGCTCAGCATGGAGTTGACCGGTCTAGATGGCGGATCCGAAGGCGGGACGCGTTCACAGTTGTGAAGCGCTCACGCGATCGCCGTAGGCACTTCGCATGATTCGCGGGCGCCTGCCGGATGGGCTCGCGATGCGAGCACCGATGCAGGGTAACATGTAGGTGCACCGGGGGGACAAGAGAGGAGGCAACGAGGATGATGCGATCCGGTGCAATCCGTACGCTGGCGCCGCTCCTACTGTTTGTGTTCCTGGCCACGACCGGCGCCGTCGTGTCCGTGGTCCCGGCCCATGCCCAGGGTATCAACCTGAACATTCACTGGGGCTCGGATACGTGGGGCCGCCACTGCCGCGGGGACGCGTACGGTCACTACTGGGGCCAGGACCGGCGGTATGACCGGCAGTGCTGGGACAATCGCCGCTACGATCGCGACTATCACCGCGACCAGTGGGGTCGCTGGTAACGCGATAGGATTAGGCGCCGGGCCACCGCGTCCGCACGACATTGCATCGGACGCGGTGGCCCGGTGTCGTATCGCTCCCGCCTAACTGTCCTGACGCTTTGGATAGCGGGCCGCCTTGATCGCGGCGTGGAGGGCATCATGCGCCTGCGCCACCGCGGCCTCCCGGTCGGTCGCGCGGCCCTTGGCCGCCGTCACCGTGTTTCCCCGTTCGTGGCCGTTCTCCGCGATCCACCTCGTGGTGAGGAGTTCCCACTCGTAGAAGCCGGGAGCCCCGTAGCCGAGGAGGATCGTATATTCGCGTTCGCCCTGACGCACACTGCCGATGTGTTCGCTCATGGGCGCCGCCTCGTGACCCGAGGTATGATGTAAACTCATCAAAGGTATACCCGTCGATCCACCACCCGAGTGCACCGCACCCGTGGCACAGGGTGCTCGGCGGGCCGAGCCTAGCCGGGGTCGTGCGTGAGGCGCCGCGGCACGGGTCCGAGGGCGCGGCGTGCCCGCGCGTCTAGGAGTTGCCTCGCTCGACGCGTAAATTCTACAAGCAGTGCGCGGCGGTCCGCGCGACTCCGTGGAGGTGGATGGATGCCGTTGTCATCGGTATTGGATTTCGTCACCGAGCAGGCCCCGTTGTTCGCAGAGTTGAGCGATCGGATCTGGGACACGCCGGAACTGGGCCTGCACGAAACGAAGAGCAGCGCGACGCTCGCGGACGCGCTGGAAGCGGCGGGGTTTGCCGTCGAGCGCGGGGTGGCGGGCATGCCCACGGCGTTTATTGCGACCTACGGAGAAGGTGCCCCGGTCATCGCGCTGCTCGGGGAGTTTGACGCGCTGCCCGGCCTCAGCCAGCAGCGTGGGGTGATCGAACACCGCCCGATCGTCCTCAACGGGCCGGGACACGGCTGCGGCCACAACTTGCTCGGGACCGCCGCGGCGGGCGCCGCGATGGCGGTGCGGCACGCGATCCGCCGGGGAGAGGTGAAGGGCACGGTCCGCTTCTATGGGTGCCCGGCGGAGGAGACCCTGGTCGGCAAGGTGTTCATGGTGAAAGACGGACGCTTCGCGGACGTGGACTGCGCGCTGACGTGGCACCCGGGGGCCGGCAATCAGCTCATGAACGAAGTGCACACCGCGATGAACTCGGCCCGGTTCACGTTCCACGGGGTGGCGGCGCATGCAGCCGGCATGCCCGAGAACGGGCGCAGCGCGCTCGACGCGGTCGAGATCATGAATGTCGGCGCCAACTACCTGCGCGAGCACGTCCACTCGTCGACCCGGATCCACTACGTCATCACGGACGGCGGGCTCGCCCCGAATGTCGTCCCCAACCGTGCCGAGGTGTGGTACTACGTGCGCGCCCCACGCCGGGCCCAGGTCGAGGAGGTGTACGCGCGCCTGCTCGACATTGCACGCGGGGCCTGCCTGATGACCGGAACCACGCACGACGTCCGCCTCGTCGCGGGCTGCTACGACACGCTGCCGAACCGCACCCTGGATGGACTGCTGCAGCGGGTCATGGAAGAGATCGGCGCACCGAAGTACACCGAAGAGGAGCACACGCTGGCCCGAAAGCTGCAGAGCACGTTTCCCAGGGGCGCGCTTGAGAAGGCGCTCGACGACCTGCGCAAGCGCGGCGTCGACCTGGGACGGCCGGGCGACGCCGGGACCGACCTCGTGGAGCGGATCCTGCCGCCGCCTCCCTACGGAGAGTCCGTGGGCGGGTCCACCGACGTCGGCGACGTGTCGTATGTGGTTCCCACCGCCGAGGTGCGGACCGTCACGGCACCCCTCGGCATGCCGGGCCACTCCTGGCAAAACGTGGTCAGCGCCGGCAGCGCCATCGGACGCCGAGGGATGCAGTTCGCAGCGCAGATCCTCGCCGCGGCGGCGTGCGAGCTCATGAAAGACCCGGAGCTGATCGCCCGGGCTAAGAGCGAGCACCGGGAGGCGGCCGCGGCGTCGCCGTACACGTCGCCGGTACGCGACGTGCCGGGCCCGGCGCTCGATCTTTAAGTCCTGTGTGGTGCACAGCGCAGGATGCGTGAGTGGGGCCTGGGTGGCTGTGTCATCTCCGCGCAGTCCGAATGAGCAAGGTCAGTTCCGTTCGTCCTCTGTGGTCGAACGAGGGCTCTCCAGTGCGAGCGCATCATGGCGTATCATTTCGGGTGCGGCAAGAACCCGTGGAGCCCTCTCGACAGGCTCTACGGGTGCAATGCTGTCATCATGTCGCGCGACGCCCAATCCAGCGAACCGCCGTGCCGTCACGAGGACGCGGGTCTCCAAGGTGGCCACCGCCTTGTTATAGGCCTCAACCATCTGGCCAAGGCGCTTTCCAATCTCGCCCCACCGGTCTGCGAGATCGCTGATTCGCCGGTAGAGGTCTGCTCCGAGTTCCGCCACCTCTTGGGCATTTCGAGTTACGGCTTCCTGGCGCCAACCGTAGGCAACGGCCTTCAAGAGTGCGATGAGAATCGTGGGACTCGCCGGGATGACGCGCTGCTCCACCCCGTGTTCAATGAGCCCGGGGTCGAACTCTAACGCTGCGCTGAAGAACGCTTCTCCTGGGATGAACATGATGACGAAGTCTGGCGTGATCTCAAACTGTTCGAAGTATTCCTTCTTGGCCAGGATGGCGATGTGGTTCCGCACTTGGGTGGCATGCTGGACAAGGAACCGGCGCCTCGACTCATCATCCCCGGCTTCGATGGCGTTCAGGTACGCGTCGACAGGGGCTTTGGCGTCGACAACGAGACGACGCTCACCGGGAAGACATACAATCAGATCGGGCCGCAAGCGTCCGTTATCGGTTGTAGCAGTCGTCTGCTCCGTAAAGTCGCAGTGTGGCTGCATCCCGGCCATTTCCACGACGCGACGCAGCTGCAGTTCCCCCCACCTGCCGCGCCCGCTAGGTTGACGCAATGCTTTGACGAGATTTAGGGTTTCGCTGTGCAGTTGGGGTAGGTGCAACTGAACCAGAGCCTTCAGCTGCTCGTCGAGCGCGCTATACGCTTGAAGCCGTTGGCGCTCCAACTCGCCCAATTTAACTTGGACGTGCCCGAGGTGTTCGCGGAGAGGGCGCACGACGTCATCCACGGCCTGCCGCCGAGCGTCGAGGTCGGCCACTGCGCCCTGCTGAAACCGCTCCAGGTTCTCCCGGGCAAGTTGCAAGAACGCCTCATTGTTGCTTCGCAACGCCTCTGCGGACAGACCTTTGAATGCGTCCTGCAGGTGGGCCCTCGCGTCGTTGAGGATCCCCATTTTCTCTTCGAGGTTCCTGCGCTCGTCGACGATTTGCGTCCGTAACGATGCAAGTTCCGCCCGAAGATTCGTCAACTCTGTGTTCTGTTGCACCACCGTACCTTCGAGCCCTGGGACCCGCTTTGCGGTTTCTTCGGAAGCGGCCCGGAGGCGAGCTTCCTCTTGCAAGGCTCGTTGAGCGGCGTCCTCCCGGTGCCGTGATTCTGTCAGTCGCGCTGCTTGCTCTCGCGCTTGGTCCTCGAACCTGTGAACTTGTTCCTCGAGCTTCAGGCTGCGGGCTTCGGCCGCGCGTTGGTGCTCGCTCAGGCGGCGCTGCCATGCCACGCTCGCCGCCAGAGTGCCGAGGACAATGCCACCAAACAAGAAAAGCAAATCCATGCGGCACCCCGCGGTCGTTAAGTCCGGCGCGGCAGCCGTCGATCGGGCCTCATATCCAGCCACCGCGACCCGATGCAAAGACGACTGATCCGCCAGAAATCGGTGGCTTGCCGGTGTCGCCTTCTTCTCGACCTGCACATGCCCAATAAGAGGGAGTCGTAGGCTGTCGGCGCAGGCAATTGCCTGTCTTGGGGTAGAGGATAATGGCCATGTCGAATCGAACCTATGTTCGTTGCTGCCCCGGTCAGGCTTCTGCCCACGGAGTCGCAGTCGCAATTGCCCTAGCTCGAAGTTAGGAAGCCGAAAAAGGGAGTCGAGTTAGTTCCAGTCTAGTGGCCATGGGCGGTGGGCATATTGAAATTTGCTCACGCATTACTTCTGGCGGGTTCGATGGCGTCAGACCAAGAGATGTTCCACGAGCTCGGCGCGGACACGGGCGACCGATCTCGGCGAGGGAGCCGGTGGATTGAGCGCCGCGAACTCTCATCACGGGGCGCAGATCAGGGGAGGCACACTATGAGCGCATTGACATTTGAGGCCCTTCGGGCAGCGGTCGAGGGATCGGCAGCCGCCTTTCGGTGCCGCCGACGGCTGCAACCGGCAGGGGGCCGGGCGACAAGGTTTTCCCCCCCACGTTTGCCGGCGCCGTATACGCGATTGAAACACGGCGTATCCCCGGCCGGGACCTGCCGGTTACATGCGTACTGCTGGACAGCGTTCAGAGTCAGGCGAACCGCATGGAGCTTGCTCTCCAAGACGCCCTCGATGCGAAAGTCCTCGCGCTGCCGACGGTGGTTGTGGACTTCAGCCGCCACGATCCCAAAGGAGATACAAAGAGCGATGAGCAGGAGGGTCGGCTGGTCGAGGCGGTCGGACGGATCACGAGCCTTCAAGTGCCTCATCGCTTGGCCGATGCCATCCTTCGTGACAGCGAGTTCGAAGGCAAGCCATTTCGCGATTCGGAGAAAGGGCGCATGCTGAGCAGCGCCGGTCCCTCCAACGCCACACCGGTCTACATACTTTGCCCCACGGCATTGCTCCTTGGGATGTGGGACTCGACAGGACCGAAGGGCGGACTTGGACCGAAGTTTGAACGGGTGGTGGTATCAGAAATTGTGGGCGTCGGGGCCGAGGTAGGCGACCTCCGGCGAGGCGTGCGGCGCGATCCTCTTGAAATTCGTGCGGCGGTCAAAGTCGTGAAGAAGGACAACAATTCCTGGGAGGTCGCGGATCCACATGCCAAGGGCGGGGTCGCGCCGTCCAAACTTAACCACTCGAGCGTGCCGTATCCGGAGCAGCGCGACAAAAAGACCGAAAAAAATTACTACAATGGCGTGACGATTGAATACGCTGAGCAAACAACGACACTCTCACTTATTGCACTCAGGCGTCTACGCTTCCCGGTAGACGGCAAGCCTGACGCGGAACTTGATGCCGCGGCGCGCACGGCTCTCGCCGCGCTGGGCCTTTGCGCCGCCACGCTCGCGTTCGAGTCCGGCGCCGATTTGCGCTCGCGGTGTCTGCTCTGGCCTGAGGGCGCCATGCAATGGCAGCTGCTGGATCGTCCGGGTGAAGCACCGAGAGAGTTCGACCTTTCCTCGGCGGAGGCGATCAAGCTGTTAGCCGCGGCAGTGAACCAGACAAAGGCGAAGGGTCTGACCTGGGAGGAGAACCCCGTGGAGCTGACACCTTCCGATCAGTTGGTGAAACTCGTCCGTTTAAGCCAGCTGGAGGCGGTTACGGAGTCGACGGGCACAGAATAGGAAGATGCTCGTCTTTGGGATTCGGTATCTGAACGGTTTCGTCGCGGCTGATGCTGCCGGACACGCACGGCGTGTTGAGTGGCCGCCGCATCCGGGCAGGGTCTATATGGCGCTTGCAGCCGCCCACTTCGAAACAGGCGCGGACCAGGCTGAGCGCGACGCGCTCTTGTGGTTGGAGCGCCTCGAAGCGCCGCAGATCAACGCCGCCGGCCATAGCGAGCGGGCGATGGTTACCCAATACGTGCCGGTGAACGACAAGCCAGGCGATGCCGGGAAACCTCCAACTGCGACCATTCAGTCCGCGCCTCAGCTCGCGCGCGACCGACAACCGAGGTCATTCGCCCGCGCTTGGCTGGAGGACGACACTGTTTACTACTCATGGCCTTCGGCGGAGCCCACTGTGGCGGTGCGCCGGGCCCTCGAAGGCCTCTGCGCGAAAGTGACGCGGGTCGGGCACTCGACGTCGATGGTGCAGATGTGGGTGGCGTCAGACGCGCCGCGCACGCCGGACTGGGTGCCGGACGGGCGAAACGGGACGTTGCAGATGCGCGTCGCCGGCGCTGGGCTGCTGGAAGAGTTGGAACGACGATATGCTCGCCGAACGCGCCCGCGGATTCCGACGTACGCGCCCTATGCTGGTCCTACGAGGGGGGCCGCAACGGTCTCGGCGCAGGGCAGCGCGTTCGAGCTTTATCCACTCATCGTGGCATTCGAGCGCGAGGAAGGCCCGTATCCCTTTCTGGATCTGTGCGCCGTCTTCTCTGTCGCCGAGCGCATGCGTGAGGCGGTCATTTCGCAAACGAATGGTCTTCCGGAGCGCATTCGAAGCCTCTTATCCGGTCACCGGGCCGACGGGGGTTCTCTTCCGGATCCGCACTTGGCCCTTTTGCCGCTGGCGTTCGTGGGGCATCCACATGCGGACGGCAGAATTCTCGGCATGGCGTTGACGCTGCCGTCCTCCGTTTCTCTCGACGAGCGCCGCGTCGCTCTTCAGGCGATCGCGCGTGTGCGCCAGCTTCTTTTGGGCCCGCTCGGCGTTTGGTCTGTTGTGCCGCCCCAGACGGGCTCCCTTGCGTGGAACCTGCGGGCGGAGGCTTGGACAGCGTATCCGGACGGCGCGACCCACTGGGCAACGGTTACACCCGTTGTGTTCGACCGGCATCCTAAGTCGTCCGACCGGGCCCGGTACCAGATGGAAGTTGCGGATATGATAGCGACGGCGTGCGTCCGGATCGGCCTGCCTGAACCTCGCAACGTTGCCGTGACTTCCGTGTCACGTCACGCCGGCGCGCCGCCGTCGTTTGCGTTCCCGCGCCTGCGCCGGAAGGACGGCGGCGAACGTCGGCACACGCACGCGATGCTCGAATTCGGCCGGCCCGTGTGTGGGCCGATCAGTATCGGCGCCGGCCGATTTTGCGGATACGGCTTCTGTCGTCCGTTGAGTCGCCGGCAGGAGACCCGTTCGTGACGGCCGGCTCATTCGACGAGTTCTTCCATGCATTATGGGGCCGCGAGCCGTTTCCCTGGCAGTCCATGCTCGCAGACCGCGTGGCCGCCGCCACGTGGCCCAAAGTCATCGAGCTTCCAACAGCGGCCGGTAAGACGGCGTGCGTCGACATCGCACTGTATGCCCTTGCGGCACAGGCTGAGCGAACCACCGGCGAGCGGAGCGCGCCGCGTCGGATTTGGTTTGTTGTCGATCGCCGGATCGTCGTCGATGAAGCCCACCAGCGTGCCGTTCTCATAGCAAGCAGGCTGCGATCCGCCGCTACGGGACCGCTGCGCAGAGTAGCGGACGCCCTCAGGCGCGTTGCGGGAACCGATCGTCCGTTGGCGGTTGGGCGCTTGCGAGGTGGAATATTGCGCGACGACGGGTGGGCCCGTGTTCCGTCCCAGCCGGCGGTGATTACCTCAACGGTCGACCAGGTAGGGTCTCGCATCCTATTTCGTGCATACGGATCCGGTCGGCTCGCGGCGCCGATCTACGCAGGGTTGGCGGCAAACGACAGTCTGATCATCCTGGATGAGGCGCATTGTTCGGTCCCATTCTTGCAGACGATGCGCAGCATCGAGTTCTATCGCGGTGCGGCCTGGGCGACGCATCCGTTGCCTTCACCGTTCGCCTTTACAGTCATGTCCGCTACGCCCCCCGGTGATGACGTCGACCGCCGTGACGTGTTCCCCGGACGTGCCGAGACGAAGGCACTGGACCATCCGGTGCTCCGCAGCCGGTTGGCGGCGTCCAAGCCCGCTGTGTTGGTCGAAGTACGCACCGCAGCCGATCAGGGGGCCGATGCTCTGGCCAAGCGAGCCGCATCCGAGGCCCAATCGTACGTAGTCGGCGGTGCCCGCCGTGTCGCCGTGATGGTGAATCGAGTCCGTACCGCCGAAGAAACGGCACGGGCGTTGCGAGAGGCCGCCAATGAACTCTTCGATGTCGTGCTGCTCACCGGTCGTTTGCGGCCCCTGGAACGCGATGCGTTGGTGCACCGCTGGCAGGCGTGCTTGAGGGCGGCAGATCCTGAGGAGCCGCATCGTCCTGTCGTTGTCGTTGCCACGCAATGCCTCGAAGTCGGTGCGGACTTCAGTTTTGACGCCCTTGTCACCGAGGCGGCAAGTCTGGACGCGCTTCGCCAGCGCTTCGGCCGGCTCAACCGCATGGGAGGGATATCGGTCACGCCCGCGACCATACTGATTCGCGATCTCGATGCCAGGGGTGAGGATCCCGATCCAATTTATGGGGACGCTGTAGCAGCAACGTGGCGGCTGTTGAGCGAGAAAGCAGCCCGTGCCGGCAAGGAAGTCTCGATCGATTTCGGAGTGCGGGCGCTGCATTCCACGCTCCGTGATGTGGACGACGTATTGCCGTATTGCGCCCCGGCCCCGGATGCTCCGATACTGCTGCCGGCGCATCTCGATTTGTTGTGCCAGACATCAGCCTCACCGTATCCGGAACCCGATGTGCATCTGTTCCTCCACGGCATCGGGTCGTGGGTGGCGGAAGCGCAGGTCGTGTGGCGGTGCGATCTTTCGGTCGCCGATTCCGACGCTAGCTGGCTCGAGAGCGTGGCGCTTTGTCCGCCATCGGCCGCCGAGACGCTGTCGGTGCCTCTGTACCGTCTTCGTGCATGGCTCGCGATTCCCGGCGGCGGACCCGACGACTCGGGTGATGTGGAGGGCGTAGGGGCAATCGCAGAGCGCGTTGCGGCGACCCAGAATCGCCGTTTTGTGATCTGGCGTGGGCGCGACACGTCTACAGTCGTTCGAGACCCGACGCTGGTGGGGCCGGGTGACGTTGTTGTTATCCCCGCGGACTACGGCATTGACGGCCTTGGCCAGTCTGAGCCTCATATGGCTGTGGGCGAGTCTCTGGTGGATCTGTGGGAACCTGCCGTGTTCGAGAGGGGCCGCGCAGTCGTTCGGTTGAATCGCCGCGTGCTGGGTCCGTGGCTGACGTGTCCTCCTTTGGCGGTCGTCATGGAAACCGCCGAGGATCCCGTACTCGATCGAGGGGCGTTGAACGATGCCGTCGATGCCGCGTTGGGCTACCGGCCGACGGCGCCGGACGACCCTCCCGCGCCACCGAAGTGGTGGCTCACTCTCCTTCGCGAGGCGCGCACGGGGCGTATCGAACGGCACCCGGGTGGCGGCGTGGTGCTCATGGGCCGACGCGCGCGGACCGTGCCCGAAGACGACGAAATCGACTTGTTCGCGGACGACGACGATCTGACTTCATCCGGCGCCCGGGACGTGTCGCTCGACGAGCATACGAGGCTCGTCCAACGTACAGTAGAACGCATCGCCGAACTATGTCTCCCATCCGACATAGGCGACGCGGTGGAACTAGCCGGCCACTGGCATGATGCCGGAAAGCTGGACGAACGCTTTCAGATGTTGTTGCGGCGGGGGAACGTGCTGGCCGTCCTGTCTGAGAAACCGATAGCCAAGTCGGCAAATGTGCCGGTGCTTCCCGGAGAGCGCCGAACAGTTCGTTGCGCGGCCGGGCTGCCTGATGGATTCAGGCACGAGATGTTGTCCATGCAGCTGGCTGAACAACAGCTCGCGTTCGAGGATCGAGAAGTGCGGGACTTGATCCTTCATCTCATAGCAAGCCACCACGGCTACGGTCGGCCCTTCGCACCGATCGTGGAAGACGCATCGCCTCCAGGTATCGCAGGGCGCCTGGGCGACGTATCGGTGCAATTGACCGCGGCTGCCCGGGCGGGACTCTCGCACGCCCATAGGATCGACTCAGGCGTGGTCGAACGCTTTTGGGCAAGTGTGCGTCGCCACGGGTGGTGGGGTGAAGCCTACTTGGCTGCGGTGCTCCGTCTCAGCGACTGGTATGCCAGTCGGCTGACAGAATCCGCGAACGTGGTGACTGAGGCCGCCCCATGATGCGCGAGACGTCAACGAGACAAGACTCGCGCATCGTGGAACTGCCGGGCTTTGCCGGGAGCAATCCGTTGGGTTTCCTCGCTGCGCTCGGCACCGCGGTGACGCTCCACCGCGGCGGCCACGTGCAGATTCGTCTGGCATGGCGGCGACAGTTCGACTGGATCGCCGTGCTCACGGACGTCCCGTTCGCTAATTCGGATGCGCTGATCAACGTGTTGTCAGAAGAACTCCGTGGACGGCCCATATCGTCGGAGTCGGAAGCGAGGCGTAAGAGTGCCGAAAAGGCATTCAACGCGGCCAAGCAGCAACTGGCTAAGAAGAGGAAGGAAATTCGCAAACGCTTTTCAGGAATGGAGCGACGGGCAGCGATGGACCGAGAACTGCCGGTCTTGTCGCTGGAGGTAGAGCGCCTGCGCGATGCGTGGCGGGCGGCACTGGCGGATGCCGTCGCACGCCCGGAACTAGCCCTGGGCAAATCCGTCGACTGCACGCCAGATGAATATCGTGATCACGCTCGCAGCCTGCTGACCAGCTCTAGCGTGTACCGCCGCGAGACGGTTGACCTGTTGGCCGCGTTTGCGAGCGACGCGAGCGTCGAAAAGAACGGCAGAGTCGTACCGACGCCGTTCTGCTTCATCAGAGGATCAGGCCATCAGTACTTCTTGGATACCGTGCGACAGTTGATGCAGCAAGTCGCCGCGGATCGCCTGAGGCGGACGCTCTTTGAACCATGGGGATATGAAGATGAAGGGTTGTCACTTCGGTGGGATCCGGTCGAGGCACACCAATACGCGCTGATGGATCGTGATCCCGGGCCGATAGGTGCGCATACTCAATGGATGGCAAATCTCCTTGCCTATCGCGCACTCGTGCTATTCTCGTCCGCCCCGGCCCGCGGGAAGTTACTCACTACTGCTTGGGGAGAAGTCGGCGAGGAGTCTGTATTCACATGGCCGATATGGGACAAGCCGTTGACGCTGGACGGGATCCGTTCGTTGCTGCAAATGCCGGAACTGTTCTCCCCGGCGCCCGACCGTGCGGTGGTGCGCTCGCGCGGCTTAGAAGCGCTTTTCCGGGCGCGCCGCATCAAGATCGGCGAAGGTGCCAACTTTAAGATCAACTTTAGCCCGGCGGGCGCTGTCTGACCGCCGTGAAGAAATCTTTGCGGCTTGTGCTCGATTGTCACCACGGCTGGATAAGCGCTCTGTGACCGGCGACGGAACGGCATGACGCCACGCGCTGTGCTTGCGCTTCACGATCGGGCGGCCGTCGATGAGTTCGTGCCGAAGGTGCGGGCGGCGGTGGGTGACAGTGTGGTGACGCTCAAACTCTTCGGGTCCAGGGCCAGCGGCCGCGATACAGGCGAGTCAGATATCGCGTCTTGGTACTCGTGTGCGAAGCCGATACCGGAGTCGAGGATTGCGTGCTCGATATCGCCCTCGGTGCCAACGACCCATCAAGTCTACATCTCCCCGCGGGTGTTTGCAGAGTCGGTGCTTCACGATCCTGTCTGGACATGTACCAGGTTCGTGCAGACACTCGTCCACGAAGCTGTACTTCTATGAATCCGGATCTTGTGGCGCTCGCCCGACACCGCCTGGATCGCGGGCACGCGACGCTTACGGAAGCGGACCAGTTGTTAGAGAATGGGGCCCCGAAACTCGAACCTGTATGAGCGATCCGATCCTCGAGCAGGATGCGAAACTCGCCGAGATCGTGCGGCGGCTCGTCGCGAGACTGCATCCCGAGCAAATCTACCTATTCGGGTCGCGCGCTCGCGGGGAGGCCGGGCCCGACAGCGACTACGATCTCCTTGTCATTGTTCGTGAATCTGACCTGCCCGGCCACCGCCGTGATCAGCAGGCTTACCGGGCGCTCAGGGGTGTCGGGGTTGCCAAAGACGTTCTCGTCTGGACGCGCGACGAATTCGACTCACGGTCGCGTGTAGTATGCTCCCTTCCGGCAACGGTGCTTCGGGAGGGCAGGTTGCTCTATGCAGCCTGAGCTGTTCGCCGAGGTGCGGGAATGGCTGCAGCGAGCCGCGGAGGACCTCCGCGAAGCGGAACATGATCTTGCGGCGACGCCGCCCCTCGTGCGCGGTGCGGTCTTCCACTGCCAGCAGGCGGCCGAGAAGGCGATGAAGGCCTTTCTCAGCGCGCATGAGGAGCCGTTTCGGAAGACTCACGATCTGGATGAACTGGGACGTGCGGTGGTCGCGCACGATCCGTCGATGACCGACTTGGTGGGGCCGGCGGCGGATCTGACCCCCTACGCCTGGCGATTTCGCTATCCTGGGATGCCGGCCGCGCCGACGCTAGAGGAAGCCTGCCAGGCACTGGCGATTGCCCGTCGGGTCTGTGAGGCGATTTTCGCGCGCCTGCCCGAAGAGACGGGCCCATGAACCGGAGGGCCGTCAGCGTGAATACGCCGCATCGGCGTAGTCCCAGTGCGCCATGAGGCCATGAGTGTTCGCTCGGGTCAAGGCGCGGACGAGACGCCTGAACCGGCTCCGGCGCGGGATCTGGTTCCCGCCCGCATGGTGAACGAGTTCGTCTATTGCCCTCGTCTGTTCTATCTCGAATGGGTTCAAAGAGAGTTCACGCACAGCGTTGACACGCTCGAAGGCGCCGCTGTTCACCGGCGGGTGGATCGGCAGGGCGGGCCGCTTCCCGAAGCGGCGGAGTTGGAGCCGGAGGATCGGATTGCAGCCCGAGGCGTACTGCTGTCGGCTCCCAATCTTGGATTGATCGCGCGCATCGATCTCCTGGAGGGAGACGGCGGCCGGGTGCGGCCCGTGGACTACAAGAAAGGTGCGCCGGGACGCGAGGGCCCGTGGGAACCGGACCTTGTGCAACTGTGTGTGCAGGCGCTTATTCTAAGGGAGAACGGCTACGCTTGTGATGACGGCTGCATCTACTATGCGGCCACCAAACAGCGCTTCGCCGTGCAGTTCGATGAAACGCTGGTCACCAAGTCGCTTGAGGCCGTGCGGAGGCTTCGAGAAGCCGCCGCCCGACCGATTCCACCTCCCCCGCTCGTAGACAGCCCGAAATGTCCGCGCTGCTCGCTCGTCGGCATTTGCCTTCCCGACGAAACGAACCTCTTGAGTGGGGTGAGGGCCGAGGAGGTTCGCCGGCTCATGCCGGCGCGGGAAGACGCGGGACCACTTTATGTCCTCACTCAAGGTGCGACGGTCGGCAAGCAAGGCGAGCGGCTCGTCGTCCGCACTCCCGACGGCTCGGAGGCCCATGCGCGACTGATCGACGTCTCTCACGTCGCCGTTGCCGGCAATGTCCAAGTGAGCGCCCAGGCAATTCGCGGAGTGGTGGCGCGAGGAGCGCCGCTCCTGCACTTTACCTACGGCGGCTGGCTCGCCGCGATAACCACCGCGCCCGAACAGCGAAATGTTCTGCTTCGAGTCTCCCAATACCGCGTCGCTGTGGATCCGCGGCGATCGCTGTCCATGGCCCGGGCGTTCGTATGGGGCAAGATCCGAAACCAGCGAACGCTCTTACGGCGGAATCACCGTGGTTCGCCGCGGGCGGCGGTGATCGAGTTGGGACGCTTAAGCGGCGGCGCCCACGGCGTCGACTCGATTCAAACGCTCCTCGGCGTCGAAGGCACCGCGGCACGCGTTTACTTCTCCGAGTTTGCGGGCATGCTGCGCCCGGAACTCGCCTTTGATTTTCGGGAGCGTAATCGCCGTCCCCCGCGGGATCCTGTCAACGCGCTGCTTTCGTTTCTTTACGCTCTACTTCTCAAAGACTGCGTTGCTTCGCTGATCGCCGTCGGTCTTGACCCATACATCGGCTTCTTCCACCAGGTACACTACGGACGCCCATCGCTCGGTCTGGACCTTGCAGAGGAATTCCGACCGATCGTCGGTGATTCGACTGTCCTTACGTTGATCAACAATCAGATGGTTCACAAGGACGATTTCGTCCAGCGCGGGTCGGCCTGCGCGATCAAGGACCCGGCCCGGCGACGCGTCGTGGAGGCGTATGAGGAAAGGATGGAGACACTCATCACGCATCCCTTATTCGGCTATTCTATCAGCTACCGCCGGATTCTCGAGGTCCAGGCGCGCTTGATGGCAAGAACGGTCGTCGGAGAACTGACAGACTACAAGCCCTTCGTCACGCGATGAGCGAGACTCAACGCCGTCGATTCGTCGTTTGCTACGACGTTCGTGAGCCGAAGAGATTGCGGAAAACGCACGAAACCATGCTGGGTTACGGCGATCCCCTGCAATACTCAGTCTTTGTCTGCAACCTGTCGTCCGCCGAACAGGTACTGATGCAGGAGGCGCTGATCAAGGTGGTAAAGCTTCCGGAAGACAGCGTGCATATCATCGATCTCGGCATAGCACACGGTCGCGCGCTGCGCAGGATACACGCGTTGGGCAGCGCTGTTGTTCCCGTGGCCAAGCGATACAGAGTTGTGTAGGCTAGTAGCCCTCGCACCTTGACAATAGAACAGATGTGCGGGTCGGCGCGAGCGGCGGCGTGATTTGTCGTTTTGGGAGCGCCGCTCGCATTTGTCCGAAACTGGTTGTCCATTGTCAGACCTTGCGGCTCGCCTCAGCATCAAATGTGATACGTGCGAGAAAGCGGACCTGAAGAGAGGCGGGTGCTCGCAAGACTTGCGTGGGAACCTTCGGTAGTAAGGGCCAGCGCCACGCGCTGTTTCCGCCGTTGAAAGACGGCGGCCTCATTGAAGCCAGGCATCCGGCGAGACTGACCGCGTCCCGGACAAGTTTCCGCCGTTGAAAGACGGCGGCCTCATTGAAGCGTCGTGGTGTCGAGGATGAGATGACCCGGCTTGAAGAGTTTCCGCCGTTGAAAGACGGCGGCCTCATTGAAGCCCTCGCGCAGAAGCCACGCCTCGGTGCGCCTGTACGTTTCCGCCGTTGAAAGACGGCGGCCTCATTGAAGCAGCTATAACATCGGCGTCCAGGCCGAGCGCACGAGGTTTCCGCCGTTGAAAGACGGCGGCCTCATTGAAGCACCTCCTCTGCCTGGGTAATGTGTTTGGGGCCCGGGTTTCCGCCGTTGAAAGACGGCGGCCTCATTGAAGCCTGAGGATGGACAGGATCATGGCGAGCAGGGTTTTGAGGTTTCCGCCGTTGAAAGACGGCGGCCTCATTGAAGCTTGCCCGAGAGCGCGCTTGCCACCCCGGCTTGCCACCCCGGCCGCGGGCGAGTTTCCGCCGTTGAAAGACGGCGGCCTCATTGAAGCCAGATCCGCCGCCGGGAGCCGATCTGGACGGCCTGCCGGTTTCCGCCGTTGAAAGACGGCGGCCTCATTGAAGCTGTTCGTCCCGCCGCTGCCACGGCTCAGGAAGTAGAGTTTCCGCCGTTGAAAGACGGCGGCCTCATTGAAGCCGCCACTGCTGGCGACCATGAACGCGAGCGAGGTGCCGGTTTCCGCCGTTGAAAGACGGCGGCCTCATTGAAGCCATGCCGCGCAGAACGCATCGAGCGTGGTGGTCTGGTTTCCGCCGTTGAAAGACGGCGGCCTCATTGAAGCGGTTTCTTGGGTATGTGCTATCCTTGCGATACCAAAGGTTTCCGCCGTTGAAAGACGGCGGCCTCATTGAAGCGTATGATCGCGTACTAAATGTACCGGCGTAATTTGGTTTCCGCCGTTGAAAGACGGCGGCCTCATTGAAGCCCATCTCTAACCCGGAGCCAAATTATGTGGCCGGAGTTTCCGCCGTTGAAAGACGGCGGCCTCATTGAAGCGGGCACGTTATGTGGCATGCAGTAAAACAGGTGGTCTTGTTTCCGCCGTTGAAAGACGGCGGCCTCATTGAAGCTCGTCGAGCGGGCGCACCGAGTACGAGACCTGCACCGTTTCCGCCGTTGAAAGACGGCGGCCTCATTGAAGCCGTACAACCCATACGTCTTGTCCGCAATGATGTTCTTGGTTTCCGCCGTTGAAAGACGGCGGCCTCATTGAAGCATTATCTTCAGCGCTCCGGTGTAAAGCCCGCATGGAACGTTTCCGCCGTTGAAAGACGGCGGCCTCATTGAAGCTGCTTCGGCAAAAGGACCACTATCAAAATGGTCTCGTCGTTTCCGCCGTTGAAAGACGGCGGCCTCATTGAAGCAGGTACGACGCGCCTTTCAGGTACTCAGCGCGCGACGTTTCCGCCGTTGAAAGACGGCGGCCTCATTGAAGCATCTGCACTTCGTCCGTGATGCCATTGCCGTCGAACGTTTCCGCCGTTGAAAGACGGCGGCCTCATTGAAGCGGTGCCGAGCCGGACACGTCGAACTCGGCGAACCCCGGTTTCCGCCGTTGAAAGACGGCGGCCTCATTGAAGCATTCGCGAACGCGTCGAAGTAGTTCGGGAGACCGAGCAGTTTCCGCCGTTGAAAGACGGCGGCCTCATTGAAGCTTTGCTACTACTACTCCAAGAAAATTTCTTTCCACGTTTCCGCCGTTGAAAGACGGCGGCCTCATTGAAGCATCCTCTTGGAGAGAAAGGGGCAGTGAGGAGGAACACGTTTCCGCCGTTGAAAGACGGCGGCCTCATTGAAGCTCAAGCGCATTGAGCGTATCGCCCCGCGAAGCGAAGGGTTTCCGCCGTTGAAAGACGGCGGCCTCTTTGAAGCTGGATCGGGTCCAAGATGTTCTGCGTTGAATGGCTCTCACCCGGAGGGGACAGTCAATGGGAGGAGACCCCCGATCCCCATGGAAGTGTGTCGCAGATCGCGTTTCGCCGGAGGCCACTGGATGACGCCCAATCCCCAGAGCACCCAGCTCGATCGCCAAGCCGATCTCTTGGACCGCGCCGGCCGTTATCTCGCGGGCGGCGGCTTGGGCCTGTTTGTTCTTCCACCGGAAGTCAACCTCGTGATCGCGGAGGGGCGCGGCAGCCATGTGACCGATGCGTCCGGCCGCAACTTGATCGACTACCATTTGGGGTCGGGACCGGCGCTCCTCGGACACGCCCACCCGGAGATCGTCGAGGCGGTGCAACGCCAGGTCGCCAAGGGGTCGACTTATTACTTCCTGAACGAGCCCGTCATTCGATTGAGCGAGCGCATGGTGGAGGCCATTCCATGCGCGGACCAGGTGCACTTCACCGGCGCGGGGACCGAGGCGACGTTCTTCGCGCTCCGTGTGGCGCGGGCCGCCACCGGGCGCCAGAAGATCCTCAAGTTCGAGGGCGGCTGGCACGGGATGAACGACTATGCGCTCTGGGGCACGGTCCCGCCGCAACCGAGCCCGTATCCGGACGCCGCGCCGGACTCGCTCGGCATCCCGGACGCCCTTCGGGGTCAGGTGCTCGTGGCGCCGTTCAACGACGCCGCGCGCGCCGCGGAGCTGATCGACCAGCACGCGCACGAATTGGCCGCGGTGATCGTGGAGCCGCTCCAGCGGGTGCTCGTACCAGTGCCCGGCTTTCTCGAAACTGTGCGTGAGGCCACACGGCGTCATGGGATCGTGCTCATCTTCGATGAGGTCGTGACCGGCTTCCGCATCGCCTGGGGCGGTGCGCAGGAGCGGTACGGCGTCGTGCCGGACCTCGCGACCTACGGCAAGGCGATGTCCGGCGGGTTTCCGATGGCCGCGATCGCGGGCCGCGCCGGTGTAATGAAGCATCTGGACGCGCGGCGGGTCGATCGTGCGCATCTGGTGTGGGCCAGCGGCACGCTCAACGGCAACCCCGTGAGCGCGATCGCCGGCCTCACCGCCCTGGAGATTCTCGCGCGTCCCGGAGCGTTCGAGCATCTGCACCGCATCGGCGGCCGGCTGCGCCGCGAGATCCCCGCGATCGGCGCCCGCTACGGGTTTGCCGTGCAGACGCCCGGCGAGGACGCGGTGTTTGGCGTCCGGTTCACGGACCGGCGGCCGCTCAGAACGTGGGAGGACCTGCTCACGGCCGATAAGGACCTCAACCTGCGCTGGTCCGTGGAGCTCATCCGGCGCGGGATCTTGACCAATCCCAACGAGAAGTTTTACCTGTCGCTGGCGCACACCGACGCGGACGCGGACCGCACACTCGAGGCGTGCGACGCGGCGTTCGCGGCGGTTCGGCGCCGGTGACGATGCCGGACACTCCGCCGCGAACGGACGCCGGCACTGGGCCCGTGCGGGACGCGACCGCGAGCCCCGCGTACACCGACTGGCAATTTGCGACGAGCGCGACGCGCCCGGTGATCCGCGGGCGCTCGCTCGTCGTGGCCTGCGGTCACTACCTGGCGGCCGCGGCCGGGATGCGCATGCATGCGCTCGGCGGCAACGCGTTCGACGCCGGCGTGGCCATGGTTTTTGCGCAGTCGGTGCTGGAGTTTCAGAGCTTCGGCTTCGGCGGCGAGGTCCCCATCCTCGTGTACGATGGGCGCGAGCGCCGGGTCGTCGCGGTCAATGGCAATACCCGCGCGCCGTCCCGAGCCACGATCGAGTGGTTCCGATCGCAGGGCATCACTCTGATTCCCGGTGACGGGTTTCTCGCGGCGGGCGTCTGCGCGGTTCCGGACGCGCTGATCACCGTGCTCGACCGCTACGGCCGGCTGTCGCTCGAGCAGGTGCTCGCCCCGGCGATCGAGCTCGCCGCGGGCGGTTTTCCTATCTACGAGGGGATGCTCCGGTCGGTGACGGAGCACGAGCCACGGCTCCGGGAGTGGCCGTCTTCCGCGGCGGTGTTCTTCCCTGGGGGTGCGGCGCCACGGCTCGGCGACACTTGGCGCAATCCCGATCTCGCCCGTACATTCGAGCGGCTCGTCGAGGCGGAGCGGGGCGCACGCTCGCGCGGCCGCAGCGAGGCCCTCGCCGCCGCGCGCGACTACTTCTACCGCGGTCCGATCGCGCGGGAGATCGTGGCGTTCCAGCGCGATACCAAGATCCGCGACGCGAACGGCGTCGTCTCGAACGGCCTGCTCACTGAAGACGACTTCGCGCAATACCGCGCGAGCTTCGAGGCGCCGGTGTCCGCCACGTATCGCGGCTACGAGGTGCACAAGTGCGGCCCCTGGTCGCAGGGGCCGGTGTTCCTGCAGCAACTCGGCCTGCTGGAAGGCATCGATCTGCGCGCGCTCGGGCACAACTCCGCGGACTACATCCACACGGTCATCGAGGCGACGAAGCTGGCGATGGCCGACCGGGAGCGGTACTACGGCGATCCGGAGTACGTGGACGTGCCGCTCCGCGGGCTGCTGTCCAAGGCCTACGCCGCGTCCCGCCGCGGGCTCATCGATCCCCGCGCAGCCTCGGCCGAGCTTCGCCCCGGTGATCCGTATCCGTTTGAGGGCCGTACCGCGCCGGCGTCGCCCGTCGCCGCGGACGGCCGGGCATGGAGCGGGGGGACGACCGGGACGCGAGCCGTCGACGCCGACGGCAACATGTTCTCCGCGACGCCGAGCGGCGGGTGGTTCCGCAGTTCGCCGGTGATCCCGGGTCTGGGGTTCAGCCTCGGCACCCGCATCCAGATGTTCTGGCTGCACGATCCGGCCCATCCGAGCGCCCTGGCGCCGCGGAAGCGCCCGCGCACCACGCTGACGCCGTCCCTGGTGACGCGCGAGGGCGAGCCGCATCTCGTCTTCGGCACGCCCGGCGGCGACCAACAGGACCAGTGGACGCTCCAGTTTTTCCTGAACATGGTGGACTTCGGGATGGACGTGCAGGACGCGATCGACGCGCCAAGCTTTCATTCCGCGCACATGTCGAGCTCGTTCTACCCGCGCCAGGCAAAGCCGCGGGAGCTCGTGGTCGAGCGCCGCGTCCCGGAGGCGGTGCTCGACGACCTGCGCGCACGGGGCCACGAGATCCGCCTGGCCGGCGACTGGAGCCTCAACTACACGACCGCGGTGCGATATGATCCGGCGCGCCGCCTCATCGAGGGCGGCGCCAGCTCGCGCGGCGAGCGCAACTACGCGATCGGGTGGTAGTCGCCGGGCCTCAAGTAACCGCGGAGACCCCATCGCTTCCAGGTGAGCTTTTCCGGGCTGCGCGGCGACGGCGGCTTCGAAGGCAGGTTTGGGAAAGGCTCCGACGGGTAGCTCGATTATTCGTTCAATCTCACAGGTGAGATCTGGCGAAGAAGCGGATGAGAACGATTAGCAAGTCGTAGCCGCGCGAGCTCCGTCTGGCGCCCGCTTACGCGGACGCCTCGCCTTCGTGGTCCGCCGTCGGCCCGTGGTCGTCGGGCGCGGGCGGAAGCTCCGGTTCTTCCGGTTCCGGCGCCGGCGTGCCGGCCGGCGCACCCGGGCGCGTCCGGTCGCGGCGCCGCTCCGTGCCCGCCACGAGCACGTACAGGACCGGGATGAAGAAGATACCCAACAGCGTGGCCATGGTCATGCCGCCGACCACCCCGGTGCCGAGCGAGTGCCGCGCGTTCGCGCCCGCCCCGGTGGCCACCACCATCGGCAGCGCCGCGAACACAAACGCGAGCGACGTCATGAGGATCGGGCGCAGCCGGAGGCGCGCCCCCGCGATGGCGGCGTCGATGACCGAGAGCCCCTCCCGCTCGTGCTGCTCCTTGGCGTACTCGACGATCAGGATCGCGTTCTTTGCCGTCAGGCCGATCAGCATGACCAGGCCGATCTGCACGTAGACGTCGTTGAGCACGTCCCGGAACACGATGCCGCGTATCATGATCGCGGCGAGCGAGCCGAACGCGGCGATGGGCACCGCGAGCAGCACGCTGAATGGGATGCTCCAGCTCTCGTAGAGGGCCGCGAGGAGCAGGAAGACGAGCACCAGCGCGAGCACGAAGATCAACGCCTGCGTGCTCCCCGCCTGCTTCTCCTGATAGGCGAGCCCCGTCCACTCGTAGCCGAAGCCGGCCGGTAGCGCCGTGCGGGCGACCTGCTCCATCGTGTCGATGGCGCGCGCGGAGCTGGCCCCGAACGGCGCTTGGCCGTCCACCTCCGCCGCGTAGTAGCCGTTGTACCGCGTGACGAGGCTCGGGCCGGTACCCGGCGCGACCGACACGAGCGTGCTGAGCGGCACCATTCCCCCGGCGTTGGTGCGCACGAAGAAATCGCCGATGCTGGACGCGGACATGCGGTACGCCGGTTCGGCCTGGATCATCACCTTGAAGATCCGCCCGAACAGCGTCACGTTGTTGATCTGAATACCACCGAGGAGCGCGGACAGGCTCTGATACACGCTGTCCACGGAGACGCCGAGGGTCCCGGCCTTGTCCCGGTTCAGCGTGACGTTGTAGCGCGGCGTCGTCGTGCGGAACCCGGTGGAGAGCGACGTCACCGTGGGATGGGTGCTCGCCGCGCCGATCACGCCCTGCGCCACCTGGGCAAGCCGGTTGAGATCGCCGGTGCCGTTGAGGTCCTCCGCCATGAACTGGAAGCCGTTCACGTTGCCCTCGCCCGGGAGCGGGGGGAGCGGGAACGCAAAGCCGATCCCCTCTGGATACTGGGAGAGCGCGACGTTGGCGCGGGTCAGGAGCGGGAACAGCTGTTCGTTCTTGGCGCGCCGCTCGCTCCACGGTTTCAGCACGACAAACGCGGCGAAGGCGTTGGAATTGATGGTGCCGCCCGCCAGGATGTCGTACCCGCCGACGGTGATCACCCGATCCACGCCCGGCATGCGCACCAGAAACTGCTCCGCCTTGCGCTCCACCGCCTCCGTGCGTCCCTGCGTGGCGCCGTCGGGCAGCCGGAACGCGACCACGAAGAACCCCTGATCCTCGATCGGCACAAACGTGGATGGGATCATGCGCAGCAGCTGGAACGTGATGGCGGCGATGACCACGAGCGCCGCAACCAGGAGCCACCGCGCGCGGATGGCCCCGCGCAACATGCGGATGTACAACTCGGTGCCGCGCGCGAAGAGCGAGTTGAAGCCGCCAAAGAACCAGGCGAGGGGCCCGCGGCCGGGGCGGCTCGGCCGGAGCAGCAGCCCGCAGAGCGCGGGCGTCAGGGTCAGCGCGACGAAGCCGGAGAGCGTGACGCTGGCCACGAGCGTCAGCGCGAACTGGCGGTAGAGCTGGCCGCTCAGCCCCCCGATGAACGCCGTCGGCAGGAACACGGCGTCCAGCACGAGCACGATGCCGATGATCGGTCCCTGCACCAGCCGCATCGCGGCCTCGGCGGCCGCGAGGGGCCCCAGCCCCTGTTCGATGTGGCGCTCCACCGCCTCGACGACGACGATGGCGTCGTCCACGACGAGCCCGATGGCAAGCGTCATCGCGAACATCGTCAGGATGTTGATCGTGAACCCGAGCGCGTTGAACGCCGCCATGGCGCCGATGAGCGACACCGGGATCGCGAGCATCGGGATCAGCGTGGCGCGCGCCCGGCCCAGGAAGAGCGTGACGACGCACAGCACGAGGAGCACGGCGAGGCCGAGGGTCTGCGTGACCTCGTTGAGCGCCTCCGTGATGAACAGCGTGGTGTCGAAGGCGACTTCCGCGGTGAGCCCGGGCGGGAACTGCTTGTCGAGGCCGGCGAGCGTGGTCCGGACCCCCTGCGAGGCGGCCAGCGCGTTTGTCCCCGGGGCCTGGAGCAGAATGATCACGGCCGCGGGATGGCCGTTCCACGCGCCGTTCGTCGTGTAACTTTGCGCGCCGAGGTCGGTGGAAGCCACGTCGCGGAGGCGGACGATGCTGCCGTCCGGCAGCGTGTGGACGACGATGTTGCCGAGCTGGTTCGGGTCCGTCACCTGGCCGTAAGAGCTTACGGTGTACTGGATCTCCGTGCCGGGCAACGACGGGCGCTGCCCCAGCGTCCCGGTCGGCGCCACCACGTTCTGCGCCGTAATTGCGTTGGACACATCCGAGACCGTCAGCCCGAGGGCCGCGAGCCGGTCCGGGCGGAGCCACGCGCGCAGCGCGTAGCTCTGATCCGGAAAGACGAAGTAGTCGCCGACGCCCTCGACACGCGCGAGCGGGTCGACGATATGGAGGAGCGCATAGTTCGAAAGGAACGTGGCGTCGTAGCTGTCCTGCGGCGAGTACACGGCGATGCCCATGAGGAAGTTCGGGGACGCTTTGCGGACGGTGATGCCGAAGTTGTTCACTGCGGCGGGGAGGTTCGCCGACGCCTGGGTCACGCGATTTTGGACCGCCACGGCGTCGATGTCGGGATCCGTGCCGAGGCGGAAAGTCACGGTGAGCGAGTACTGCCCGTTGGACGAGCTTTGGGACTGCATGTAGAGCATGTCCGGCGCGCCGTTGACGGCTTCCTCGATCGGGACGGCGACGTTCGACGCGACAACCTCGGGGCTGGCGCCGATGTACGTGGTCGTCACGGTGACCGTCGGCGGGGCGATATTGGGATACTGCTCCCGGGGCAGGGTCTCGTACGACAGCGCGCCCACGATGACGATCAAGAGCGACATCGAAATCGCAAAGACCGGGCGGTGGATGAAAAACCGGCTCAGCACGGTTGCGCTCCCACCGTCCTCGCGCGCCCCGTGCTGGGCGGCAATGGCGGCGCGGGCCGCGGCGTCGGGGAGACGCGGGCGCCCGGCCGGGCCTTTTGGATCCCTTCGACGATCACGCGCTCACCGGCGCGCAGGCCGCCGAGGACGATGAAGAACTGTCCATAAGGCCCGCCGTCCGTGATGGTGCGCACGGACACCGTGTTGTCGGGCGCGACGACGAACACCGTCTTCACCCCCTGGACCTGCTGCACCGCCACCTGCGGCACGAGCACCGCGTTGGGCCGGTCCTGCAGCTTGGCGCGGACGCGCGCGAACATGCCGGGGCGCAGCAACCGCTCGGGGTTCGGGAACAACGCCTGGACGATGATCGTCCCGGTCTGCGGGTCCACCGCGCGGTCGAGCGTGCGGAAGGTTCCGGGATGCGCGTACGTGCTGCCGTCTGCGAGCACCAACTGGAACGACGGCACGGTCAGCGCCGTGGCCCCGGTCTGGGCGGCGATCGCGGCCGCCCGTTTTACGAGGCCGAGGAACGTCACCTCGCTCATGTGGAACTGCGCGACGATGGGATCCACCGAGGACATCGTGGCGAGCTGCCCGTTGGCCCCGACGAGATTGCCCTGGTCCACGGCCAGCAGCCCCACCACGCCGTCGATCGGCGCCCGCACGGTCGTGTAGTGCAGGTTGAGCTCGGCCTGCGTCACGGCCGCCTGGGCCTGCTGCACCCCGGCGCGCGCCTGCTCGATGCCGACCAGGGTGGAGAGCGCGGTGTTCTTGACGACCGCCTGCTGCGCGGCGACGTTCGCCGCGGCGGCGTCGGCGGCCGCGGTATCGTTGTCCAGTTGCTGCTGCGCCAGCGCCTGCTGCGCGACGAGATACTTATCGCGCTGCACCTGCTTCTGCGCGTTCACCAGCGTCGCCTGAAGCGACGCCAGTTGGGCCTTGGCCTGCGCAAGCTGGACCTGCTCGAGCGCCTGCTGCAGGTTTGCGCTGGCCGTCGCGAGCTGGGCCCGCGCCGATTGCAGCGCCGCGGTGTACGGCCGTTGATCGATGACGAAGAGGAGCTGCCCTTGCCGCACCTCCGCGCCCTGCTTGAACAGCACCTGCTCCAGCGTGCCGCCGATTTGGGCGCGCAGATCCACGGTCGTCACGGCCACGGTCTGGGCCACGTCCTCTTCGTAGACGGGTACCGTGTGCTGGATGGCCTCGGTCACGACGACCTGCGGCGGCGGTGGTGCCGCGGCCTGCGGATCTGGACTGTGGCCGCGCGCGGCCGTGCAGCCGGTGAGCATGACGCCCGCCAGCGCGGCGGCGACCCATGCCTGCGCGTGAGGGGCAGGCCGCCGCGCGTTCGCCGCTGTCTGCGTTCGCTGTGGCGTCCTCCGATTCGATACGTAGTGGGGCCAAAACATCGACACGCGTCTCCTTTCTCTAACCACGGCAGCCGGGCTGGAAGGGCGCACACGCCGGCGTCACGCGGGGCGACAGTCTGAGTTAAGGTGCTAAATTGCTGAGTGGGTACTCATTCATTTCTATCCTGCAGGGTCGCCGATGTCAACTAGAAAAGAGCGCGGTCACTTCGATCCGAGCTTCGGATCGAACGCGTCGCGGATCGCGTTGCCCAGTAGGTTGAACCCGAGCACGGCGAAGAAGATGGCGAGCCCGGGAAACGTTGGATACCACCACGCATCCACCATGTAGCTCCGCGCCTGCGCGATCAGCGCCCCCCACTCGGGGGTCGGCGGCTGCGCGCCGAGCCCGATGAAGCTGAGGCTCGCCGTAGCCAGGATGGCAAAGCCGATGTCGATCGAGGCCTGGATCACGACGGTCGTCGCGACATTCGGGAGCAGGTGCCGCATGAGGATCCGGCGCGGGCCCCCGCCGAGCGAGACGGCCGCCTGCACGTACTCCATCTCGCGCAGCGACAGGATCTGACCGCGCACCAGCCGCGTGTACCAGGGCCACCAGGACAGGGCGATCGCGAACACGGTGTTCGAGAGGCCGGCGCCGAGCGTCGCCGCGATGACGATCGCGAGGACCAGCCGGGGGAAGGCGAGGAACACGTCCGTCGTGCGCATCAGGGCTTCGTCCGCCCATCCGCCCCAGTATCCCGCGATGAGTCCCAGGCCGACGCCGAGCGTCATCGCCAGCGCAAGCACGACCACGCTCACCGCGAGCGAGATCCGCGCGCCGGTGAGTACCCGGCTGAGGAGGTCGCGGCCGAGGTCGTCCGTCCCGAACCAGTGCGCGGGCGACGGCGGCCGGAGCTTGTCGGCGGCGGAGATGTGATACGGATCCTGGGGCGCCACGGCGGGACCGGCCAGCGCGGCGAGCAGCAAAAGCGCCACGATCGCGACCCCGATCCACGCGGCGGGGATGCGCCCGAGCAGCCGGAAGGACCGGCGGAGGTAGCTCGTCCCCGGACCGGCCCGGACGCTAGTAGCGGATGCGAGGGTCGACGACAGCATACAGGAGATCCACGCCCAGGTTGACCAGGACGAACACGACCGTCAGCAACAGCGACGTCCCCATGATCGCGGGGTAGTCGAGCGCCGTGATGGCGTTGACGCTGTAGAGACCCACGCCGGGCCAGGTGAAGATCAGCTCCACGAGAAACACGCCGCCGAGCAATCCGCCCGTGTACAGGCCGAGCACGGTGATGACCGGGATCAGCGCGTTGCGCAGCGCGTGGTGCAGGAGCACGCGCACGGAGGCCAAGCCTTTGGCCCACGCGGTCCGCATGTAGTCCTGCGACAGGGACTCGAGCATCGTGGAGCGCGTCATGCGCACGGTCGGAGCCAGCGAGGACAGCGCCAGGGTGAGGCTGGGGAGGGCGAGGTGCATCAGCGAGCTCTGGAGGTCCCCGAGTCGCCCGGTGAGCAGGCTGTCCACCACGTACAGCCCCGTGATGTGCGGCGGGGCCGCTGCGGTCACCGCGAGCCGGCCCGAGAGGGGAAACCAGCCGAGCCAGCGGACGAAGACGAGCTGCAGCAGGATGCCGAAGAAGAAGATCGGGAACGGCAGACCGCTCAGGCTCAACAGCTGGGCGGCCAGGTCGACCGTGCCGCCGCGCCGGACGGCGGACACCACGCCGATCGGGATGCCCAGCACGATCGTCAGGAGCATCGCAGAGGCCGCCAGCTCGATCGTGGCCGGGAAGTACTGCTCGAGATCCGCTGTCACCGGGCTGTTGGTGAGCATCGAGACGCCGAGGTCGCCGCGGCCCAGCTTCTCCAAAAAGACGAGATACTGCTCCGGCAGCGGCCGATCGAGGCCGAACGCGTGGCGCACGGCCTCGATCTGCTCCGGGCCGGCATGCTCGCCCGCGATCAGCTTGGCGGGGTCCGCCGGCACGAGGTGCGTGAGCACGAACAGCAGGAGACTCACCCCGACCAGGAGCGGCGGGAGCAGGGCGAGCCGTCGCAGGACGTACCGGGTCACGCCGCCCGGGGCGCGGCCTTAGCTCTTTGAGATGGCGTACAGGTCGAACGTGTTGCCCAGCGCCGGATTGTAGCTGTACCCTTGGACGTCGGCCCGCATCGGCACGCGGTTGATCAGGGTGCCGATGAAGATCGCGGCCGCCTCGTCCACGACGATCTTCTGGGCGTTCTTGAACAGCTGCATCCGCCGGGCCTGATTCGTGATCTGGTTCGCTTCCTTCATGTACGCTTCGACCTTGTCGTTCGCGTAGAAGCTGAAGTTCCATCCGGCCGAGCCCCACGCGTCTTTGCCGAAGGTCGCGTCGAGCATCGCCGAGGGGTCGGCGTAGTCGGGATAGTTGCGCACGGGCAGCAGGTCCGGCGCGGTGTCCGGCTTGCCGGCCTTGTCCAGGAGCACGGAGGACGACATTTCCTGAATGTTGAGGCTGATATTGAGCTGCTTCAATTGATTTTGGAGAATCTCGGCCGCCTTGCGGAACGTCTGGTCCCCCTGGAACAGGAACAGGCTCAACGTGAACCCGCCGTTCGGATGGCTCGACTCCCCGAGCAGTTGCTTGGCCTTCGCCATGTCGAACTTATAGGGTTTGTCGGCGGGGGAGAGATGCGCCGGGTCGGCGTTCGGCAGCGGCCCGTACAGCGCCTCGAGGTTCCCGTTGAAGATCAGGCTGCGGGCGCTCTCGTAGTCGAACGCGTACGACAGCGCCTGCCGGATCTTGACGTCCTTGAGCGGTTCCCGCTGGCAATGCATCGCGATGTAGAAGATGCGCATGGTGGGGAACGACAGGACCTTGATCCCGGACTCCTTCGCCAGGGCGTCGATGATGTCGGGAGCCACCAGCGTCAGGACGTCGGCGTCTTGTTGCTCGAGCATCAGGCGCTGCGTCGACGCCTCGGGCGTAATCTTGAAGATGATCCGCTTCACGTGCCGGCCGCCCCAGCCGCCCCAGTACCCGGGGAACTGTGTCAGCACGACCTGGCCCGCGCCCTTGTCGTAGCTCTCGAGCATGTACGGCCCGGTCCCGGCCTCGTGGCTGGCCAGCCAGCCCTGCGCGAGGTCGGTGCCCGACGCATGCGCCTTCACCGCGGCCGGGCTCACCATCAGCGCGCCGGAGACGGCCGCGAGCTTGGCCGCAAACGCGGCGTCCGGGTGGGAGAGGTTGAACCGGACAGTGAGCGGGTCGGGCGCGTCGATCGTGTCCACCGTGCCTTTGTACGCGTAGCCCATCCCGCGGTTGATCGTGATCAGCCGCTCCACCGTGGCCTTGACCGCGTCGGATCCGAACGGGGTGCCGTCGTGGAACTTCACGCCCGAGCGGAGCTTGAAGGTCCACGTCTTGGCGTCGGGGCTGCTCTGCCACGATGTCGCGAGCCGCGGAATGACTTGGGCCGTGCCGCCGCGGAGGCCGACGAGGCCTTCATAGATCCCACGGGTGATGCGGACCGTATTGTCGTAGACGATCTGCGGATCCAGGGTCTGGACCGATGTGTCCTGCCCTACGACGAGCGTGTCGGCGCCGGCGCCGGCGGCCGCTGCGCGCCCCGCGGAAAGACTTTCCAAGCCTGTTGCGCCTGCGCCGAGCGCGGCTGCTCCCAGACCGAGCCGTCGGAGAAACCCTCGCCGCGAGAACCGCTGCCAGGATCCACCCTGCGTCATCCCGTTCCTCCTTTGCGGAGCCCGCGCTGCGACGACCCCGCCGATTGGCTGAGATGGTTGGCGCACGCTTCGTGACGCCGTTCGAGGAGTCCTGTCGCGGCTGCGCGAGCGGATCGAGGCCCGCGCCCCGCGCGGCGCCGAGGCAGGAATTCTCGACGCACCACGGCGTAGCCACACCGTGCCTCGCGAGGGCGGGATGATTTGATATGCCGAGCGGGCGGGATGGGCGCGTCGCAATCGGACAGATGTGATGTCAAGATCGGGGGGCGAGGTTCGAGAATGCGGAAGTACGTGGTCGAGTTGATCGGTACGTTCTTTCTCGTGCTCACGGTCGGCTGCACCGTCATCGGGGGTGGAGCCGGCGTCATCCCGCCGCTCGCCATCGGCGCGGCGCTCATGGTCATGGTGTTTGCCGGGGGGCACATCTCCGGCGGCCACTACAATCCCGCGGTGACCTTCGGCGCCTGGCTGCGCGGCCGTTGCGCGTCCGGGGACGTCGTGCCGTACTGGGTCGCGCAGCTCGCGGGCGCGCTGCTGGCCGCCGCCGCGGTCGGGGCCTTGCGCGCCGGCGCGGAGATCAAGCCCATGGCGATGCCGGTCGGCCCGGCGCTGCTCGCGGAGTTTCTGTTTACGTTCGCGCTCGTCTACGTCGTTCTGAACGTCGCCACGGCCAAAGCCACCACCGGCAACTCGTTCTATGGGCTCGCGATCGGGCTGACGGTCATGACCGGCGCATTCGCGGTCGGCAACATCTCGGGCGGCGCCTTCAACCCGGCCGTCGCCTTCGGCATCACCCTCATGGGTCTGTCCCTGTGGGCGAACCTGTGGGTGTACCTGGTCGCCAATCTCGCCGGTGGCGCCGCGGCCGGCGTCGTGTTTAAGTTTCTGCACCCCGACGACCTGTAATCGGGCCCGTACCGGACGGGAGACGCCGATGCCGTCGCTTGGAACGCTGGCGCTGTACGTACCCGCTGTGCTGGTCATGGTGCTGACGCCGGGGCCGGCCATCCTTTATACATTGAACCGGTCGCTCGCGTTTGGACGGCGCGCCGGCGCCGCGGCTGCGGCCGGCCTGCTCTCCGGCACGTGTGTGTTGCAGCTCACCGCTGCGCTCGGGCTCACCGCGGTGCTCGCGACCTCGTCGGCCGCCTACGAAGCCGTCCGGATCGCGGGTGCGCTGTACCTCGGGTACCTGGGCGTCCGTGCGATGCTCGCGGGCGGTGGTCCGGCGCACGAGGGCGCCGGGCATGCACGCCTCTCGCCGCACCGCCACTACGTCGGCGGGATCGCGACGGAGCTCCTCAACCCCAAGACGGCGATGTTTTATGTGTCCGTGCTGCCGCAGTTCGTCGACATCCATGCGGGCCATGCGGCCGTGCAGTTGCTCGTGCTCGGCGCGATCTTCGCGGTGTTCGCGGCGGCGTCGCTCGCCCTCATCGTCACATCATCCGCGCGCGTCCGCAGCCTGCTCCTGCGCTACCCGGCCGCGTGGACCGTCGGGCGGCGCCTCACGGGCTGCGTCTTCATCGGCTTCGGCGCGCGCCTCGCGCTCGAGCGGCGCTAAGAGCTCCAAGGAACCGGTCGCGGTTCGTCGTCCCACGGGCCTCGCGCGCTCGGGACGCCGGCTGGGGAGCGGGCGCCGCATCGGGCGCGCCTCTGAGCTGGAGTGCCGTGATCCCCGCGAGCACGATTCCGATCCCGACGGCGCGCAGCCACGTCATCGCGTCGCCCAACAGGAGGACGCTGCTCAGGACCGCGACTACCGGTTCCAGCATGCCCAGCATGGCCGCACGGGTTGCGGGGAGGTGGCGCAGCGCCGTGAGCACGAGCACGGAGGCGACCGCCGCGGCGACGGTGGTGCCGCCGACCGCCAGGAGGCCGGTGGACCGATCGCCAGGTCGAGCTGACCCGCGAGCAGCCCGGCCGTCCAGTAGACCGCGGCCGAGCAGGGGAGGATGATGGCCAGCACGCCGAGCGGGTGGGCGTCGCGGACGACCCGGCGCTGGGCGACGAGGTAGAACGCAGACCCCAGCGTTGAGACGCCGAGCGCGGCCATCCCGGCAACATGGCCGGCCTGCGGCGTCTGTCCTGCCACGAGCGTCGCCCCCGACACAATGACGGCCAGGATCCCCACGTCGAACGGCCGCAGCGCTTCACCGAGGAGCAAGCGGCTCATCCAGGCCACGTGCACGGGCGTCGTGTTGACGATGACGGACGCCGAGGATGCGGGCAGGATCGTGAGCGCGTAGAAGTAGCCGAAGACCTGCAGCGGCACCACCGTCACGCCGAGAACGGCGAGCGGGAGCAGGAGACCGGCGGCCGGCGGCCCGGCGCCGCGGGTGACGAGAAGGCCGCACCACGTCAAGGCCGCGCCGGCCGTGGCGCGCACCGAGAGGAGCGTGAGTGGCGTGACGCCGGACGCGTAGGCGATCTTCGCCAGAATCGGCGAGATCCCGTAGAGGAACGCCGAGATGAGGATGCAGATCGATGCCATAGGGTGGACCCGCCGTGCGCACGGCGGGTCGCGGCCGTGGGCGCGCGTCCCGCAACCATTCGGGGGCGCGGGGGATGCTCCTGCGCCGCCGCGACGAGCGGGGGACGGGCGCGCCGGCGTCAGCCGAGAATGGGCCTGGTCAACACCGCGACGATGAGCGCCGCGACGAGCAGCCCGGCGATGCCGGCCGCGACCCCGCCGGTCACTTCCGTGGGCCGCTGCTGCCAGCCGATCGCGCGCGCCAGCCTGTGGTAGATATCGGCCAGGTCGCGGCCGTTTTGCGGATGGTAGTAGAGGCCGCCGGTATGGCGCGCCATGTCGCGCAGCGTTGCCTCGTCGAGCGCGCCGCCGATCATGAACGCCCCGGTGTCGCCGACCGACTCGCTGCCGATACCGACCGTGTACACCGTCACCGATTCGCGCCGCGCCACATCGGCGGCCTGCATGGGATCGGTCCCGCTGTTGTTCTGGCCGTCGGAGAGCAAGACGACGAATCCGGGCGGGAGATTACGGGGCAGCGGGGGCAACGAGCCGTCGGGCGCCGGCCGTACCCGGCCGGGCAGCGCGGCCACGGCCTCGAGCAACCCATCGCCGATCGCGGTGCGATGCTGCACGCTGATGCCGTCGATCGTGTGCGCGAGCTGGGCGTGGTCGGTCGTCGGCGGGGAGAGCAGCGTGGCGTAGCCCGCGAACACCACGAGGCCGACCCGCACGTGACCGGGCAGCCCGAGCACGAACGTCTTGGCGGCCTCCTGGGCCGCGCGCAGCCGGGACGGCTTGACGTCCTCCGACATCATGCTCCCGCTGATGTCGATCGCCAGCATCACGGCCGCCCGGTCGGCGGGAACAAGGAGGGGGATGGTGGGCCGCGCGAGCGCCACGGGCACGACCATCAGCGCAACCAAGAACACGGCCGTCGCCGCATACCGGCGCGCCCTGCGCATCCCGCGGGCCGCGTCCGCGACCGCGTCGAGCCGGGAGAACACAAGCGACGGCCGCCGCCGGCGCCGCGCCACGGCGGTGGCGCCGAGGAGCGCGAGCGGCAGGACGACGAGTCCCCACAGAAACGCCGGCCAGAGAAACGTCACGGCTCAGGCGGCCTCCGGTGGATGTGGGGCCAGTATTCGCTCCTCCCCCGACGGCTCCCTACCGGTGCGCCGGAGGCTACGCGCCGCCCCGCTCGATGAGCTGATAGGAGATCCCGCCGGTGGTCTCTTCAGCGGTCCACGCGACGAGATTGTTCCCGATGCGCCTCGGCTCCGGCGTCGTGGTCTTGGCGCCCACGGCCTCGAGGCGGCGGAGCGCGGCGCCGAGATCCTTGACCTCGACCGCGATGTGCTCGATCCGCGCGCGGGCGTTGCCGAGGCGTCGCTGCCGCATCGCCGGGTCGCCGATCGAGATGACCTCGATGTCCACGCCCCCGCACCCGAAGAATTCCCCGTGGATCTGTCCTTCCGTGAGATCCACGGCCCGGTCGAGCGGCAGCCCAAACACCTCGCCGAGCCAGCGTCTGGCTTCATCGAGGTCTCCCACGATCACGCCGATGTGGTCGATCCGCTGGAACAGCGGGCTCGAGGTCGAAGCCATCGATCCCTCACCTCTCTCTCGGTCCGGATCCCCTGCCGCCGCGCGGCGGGCCATCACCGGCATTGTAGCAGGCCGGCGGGACGGCGCCGCGCCCGCCGAGAACTCTCAACGCACCGAAACCGCGTGCGCATGGGGGTGCGTGGGTGCCGAGGGTGCTCGTGGTGGAGTGCGCTCAGGAGATCTCGTCGTTCAACCCGGTGCCGACGGAGTACGCCGACTTCACCGTGCGCCGCGGGGACGCGGTCGTCGACCGGCGCGGCCGCAACTCGGCGGTCGCCGGCGCCGTCGCGGTCCTGGGGGCGCGCGGGGACGTTGAGGTAATTCCGGCGTACAGCGCCCGGGCCACGAGCGCGGGCATGCTCTCCCGAGCCGGCTGGCGGCGGTTGTCCGGCGAGGTGCTGGACGCCGTTGGCGAGCACGCGCGCCGCGTGGACGGCGTGTACTTTTCGCTCCACGGCGCGATGGGCGCGGACGGCGAGTTGGACCCGGAGGGCGCCCTGCTCGAGGAGACCTGCCGCCTCGTCGGTGACGGTGTCCCGATCGTCATCTCGCTGGACCTGCACGGCATCCTCACCGCGCGCATGCTCCGCGCCATCGACGGCATGGCCGCGTATCATACGTACCCGCATGTCGACTTCGCGGACACCGGCGCGCGCGCGGCGCGCCTGTTGCTCTGGGTCCTCGGCCGGCGGCGGCCGCCGGCGATGGCGCGGGTCGTGATCCCCGCGCTCGTCCGCGGGGACGAGCTCATCACCAAGTCGGGCTGCTACGGCGACGTGGTCCGCGAGGCGCAACGCCTCGAGCGGGAAGGTAGGGCGCTCGCGGCCGCCGTCCTGATCGGCAACCCGTTCACGGACGTGCCGGAGCTGTGCAGCCAGACGGTCGTCGTGGCCGAGGATGGCGAGGCGGCCGCCGCGCATGCCGTCCGCCTGGCGCGCGAGTTTTGGGCCGAGCGCTTTCGCATGCAGGCGAAGCTCATCCCTCTCGACCGGGCGATCGCGCAGGCCCGCGACATGGCCGGCCCCGTGATTTTCACGGACGCCGCGGATGCGACCTCATCCGGGGCCACCGGCGACAGCAACGTCATTCTCCACGGGCTGCTGCGCGTCGGCTACGACAAGCCCGTCCTGGCGCCGATCGTGGATCCGCCCGCGGCGGCTGCCGCCGTTCGGGCGGGGGTGGGCGCGACGATCACGGTGCGGCTCGGCGGCGCGCGCGACCCGCGCTTTGCGCCGCTGGAGATGACCGTCGAGGTGGACATGCTGTCGCGCGGCCGCGCCGTGCTGGAGACGAGCCGGGGCGCGCTCGACGCGGGCCCTACCGCCGTGCTCAGGACCGGCTGCTTTACGATCCTGGCGATGAGCCGCCCGGTCAGCCTCTTCGACCGGGCGATGTTCCTGGCGCACGGCCGGAACCCGCGGGACTATCATCTGACGATCGTGAAGTCGCCGTATTGCGAACACCACATGTTTGACGCATGGGCGCAAAAAAACTTCAACATCGACGCGCCGGGATCCACGAGCGCGGACCTGCGATCCCTCGGGCACCGCGTGTGCCGCCGGCCGATGTTTCCGCTGGACGAGGCGGTGGCCTTCGAGCCGGTACCCGAGGTCTACCGGAGGGCCGTGTGACCGCGGACCGCTGCGATCTTCTCGTCCGGGGCGCGCGGGTCATCGACCCCGCGCAGGCGCTGGATGCGGTGGCGGACGTCGCGGTCGCCGGCGGCCGCATCGCGGGCGTGGGCGACATGCCGGTCCCGCGCGCGGCGCGCGTCATCGACGGCGGCGGGCTCGTCGCCTCGCCGGGCTGGATCGACCTGCATGTGCACTGCGTCGAAGGGCCCGGCGTCGGCGCCGTGCACCCCGATCGGGACGCCGGGATCGACGCGGGCGTGACGACGGTTGTGGATACGGGTTCCGTCGGCGTGGATCGCCTCGACGAGTTGCTGGACGTGGCGCGGAGCGCGAGGACGCGCGTGCTCGGCTTTCTCAACGTGTCCGCGACCCGGACCGCGCCCGTTCACGGAGATTGGCAGGCCTTTGACCAAGCCCGCACGATCGCGGCCGCGGAGCGCCACCGCGACCGCGTCGTCGGCATCAAGGTGCTCGCCTCGCAGCGCCACTGCGGCAACCTCGGCCTCGTTCCCGGGCGGCCTCATGACTCGCCGCGGGTGGCCGGTGGCCGCGGCGTGGGCCGCCGCGAGCCGCGATAGGCGTCCTGGAGGACCCCGCGGGACCGCGGGGAACGTTGACCGGGCCGGGGCGATCATGAGCGGGGAGGGGTGGCGATGGCGCGGACGCATTACGTGCCGCACGACGCGGTGCATTTCACGTGGGACGTTCGACACCGGCCGGCCGTTGCCGTGGACGGCGGTGACACCGTTGTCGTGCGGACCCGCGATGTGAGCGACAACCAGGTGACCCCGTCCTCGACCACCGCGGATCTCGCCGGCCTCGATTGGGAGCGCGTCTACCCGCTGGCCGGACCGATCCTCGTCAACGGAGCGGGCCCGGGCGATACGCTCGCCGTCGAGATCCTCGACATCCACACGGAAGGTTGGGGGTGGGCGGCCATCCTGGAGAGCTTGGGCCTGCTGCCGGAGGACTTCAAGACGCCGTATCTGCGGATCTTCGATCTCTCGGGCGGCCACGTCGCGCGATTTCGGGAGGACGTCGCGGTTCCCATCGAGCCGTTCTTCGGCACGATGGGCGTGTGCCCGGCCGGCGCCTCGCGGCAGCCGGTGATGCCGCCCGGCGTGTTCGGCGGCAACATGGACACCCGGCAGCTCGTGCGGGGCGCGACGCTGTATCTGCCGGTGCAGGTCCCCGGGGCGCTCTTCAGTTGCGGGGACGCCCACGCCGCGCAGGGCGACGGCGAGGTCTGCGTGACCGGCATCGAGGCGCCGATGTACGCGGCGCTGCGGCTCACCGTGCAAAAGGGCCGCCGGCTCCCCGCGCCCCAGTTTGTGACGCCCGGCCCGCTCGCGCCGCGCGTGAACCACGGCGGCTGGTATGGAACGACCGGCGTAGGCCCCGACCTCTACAAGGCGGCCCAGGAAGCCGTGCGGGCGATGGTGGCGCACGTGAGCGACACGTACCGCCTGTCGCGCGAAGACGCCTATCTCCTGGCGAGCCTGTGCGTGGATCTCAAGATCTCGGAGATCGTCGACGCGGGCCAGTACATCGTAAGCGCGCTGTTGCCGCTCGCCGTCTTCGGCGCGTCGCCGGCATAGCCGCGGCGAGGAGGCGTTCTCATGCCGACGACCCGTGACGCCACGAAGCAGGCCTGGGACGCGCTCGCCGCCCACCACGCGTTGATCGCGCCCCGGCACCTCCGCGACCTCTTCGCGGCGGATCCCGCGCGGGGCGAGCGCATGGTCGCCGAGGCCGCGGGCCTCCGCCTGGACTACTCCAAGCACCGGATCACGGACGAGACCCTGCGCCTGCTGCGCGCGCTCGCCGAGGCGTCCGGCGTGCGGGAGCGCATCGAGGCCATGTTTCGCGGCGACAAGATCAACACGACCGAGCAGCGCGCCGTGCTCCATGTGGCGCTTCGCGCGCCCCGCGGCGCGTCGATCCTCCTCGACGGCCGGAACGTCGTCCTCGACGTGCACGCCGTGCTCGACCGGATGGCGGACTTTGCGGAGCGGGTGCGGAGCGGGGCGTGGCGCGGACATACCGGCCGGCCCATCCACAACGTCATCAACATCGGCATCGGCGGCTCGGACCTCGGGCCCGTGATGGCGTACGAGGCCCTGCGCTGGTACAGCCGGCGCGACATGACGTTCCGGTTCGTCTCGAACATCGACCCCACCGATTTGGCGGAGGCGACGCGCGATCTCGACCCCGCGGAGACGCTCGTGATCGTGTCCTCCAAGACCTTCACGACGCTCGAAACCATCACGAACGCCCGGGCCGCGCGGGCCTGGTTGGTCGCCGGCCTCGGGGACGAGCGGGCCGTCGCCCGGCACTTCGTGGCCGTGTCCACAAACGCCGGGGAGGTGGCCGCGTTCGGGATCGACCCACAGAACATGTTCGGGTTTTGGGATTGGGTCGGCGGACGCTATTCCATGGATTCCGCGATTGGCCTTTCGACCATGATCGCCGTGGGACAGGAGCGCTTCCAGGAGATGCTCGCGGGGTTTCATGCCATGGACGAGCACTTCCGGACGGCGCCGTTCGAGCGCAATCTCCCGGTGCTGATGGGGCTCCTCGCGGTGTGGTACGGCGACTTCTTCGGCGCGCAGACCGCGGCGGTGCTCCCCTATGATCACTACCTCCATCGGTTCCCGGCGTATCTGCAGCAGCTGACGATGGAGAGCAACGGCAAGTCGGTGCGGCTCGACGGGACGGCGGTGACACACGGGACCGGCGCGATCTACTGGGGCGAGCCGGGGACCAACGGCCAGCACTCGTTCTACCAGCTGCTCCACCAGGGGACCAAGCTGGTGCCGTGCGACCTCATCGGCTTCGCGCGGCCGCTGAACCCGCTGGAGACGCACCGCGACCTGCTCATGGCCAACCTCATCGCGCAGGCGGAGGCCCTCGCGTTTGGCCGGACGGCCGACGAGGTCGCGCGGGAAGGCACGCCGCCTGCGCTCGTCCCGCACCGGGTGTGTCCGGGCAACCGGCCGTCCACGGTGCTCCTCGCGGAGCAGCTCACGCCGGAGACGCTCGGCAAGCTCGTCGCCCTCTACGAGCACAGCGTCTTCGTGCAGGGCGCCGTGTGGCAGATCGATTCATTCGATCAATGGGGCGTGGAGCTGGGCAAGGTGCTCGCCACGCGGATCATCTCGGAGCTGGCCGCGCCCGATCCGGTCCTGGCGCACGATGGCTCCACAAACGCGCTCGTCCAATGGTATCGCCGCAGCCGGCCCGCGACCGCCTCGTGACCGGGGCGGCCTGCATCACCAACATCGGCGCCGGCGAGCGGCGGAAGCGCCTCGCGATCGGCATCGCCCTGCTCGGCCTGAGCCTCGCGCTGCTGGCGGTGTTCGTCGACATGGGCGTGGATCGATGGTGGCGTCTTGTGCTGCTGCCGCTGTTCTGGGGCGCCGGCCTGGGCGTCCTGCAGTGGCGGGAGGCGACCTGAATCCAGCTCGCTGCGCGCGGGGCGCGTAACATCATCGACACGGTCGAGCGCATCCAGGACCCAGCGGAGCGCACGCGGCTGCGGCGGCAGGCGCGCCGGATCTCGATCCGGGCGGCGGTCGGCGCGGCGCTCCTGACGTGCGGCGCGCTGGCGCTGCCGCGTTAGCGCACCACGATCGTCCCGACCGCCGAAAGGAGGCATGACGGGTGACCGGAGCCGTTTCACGCGCGCGGTTCCCGACGTTCTTCGGGGCGCCGCCGCGCGACCCCAGCCGCGATGTCAAGACGGACGTGGCGTTCCTCGGCGTGCCGTTCGATCTTGGGACCACGTTGCGACCGGGCGCGCGATTCGGTCCGGCGGCCGTCCGCGCCGCCTCGATGTGGTGGTCTTACCACTCCCGCGACGATGTGCCCGCGGGCGGCTGGTATGACCTGGACCTCCGTCGCTGGATTCTGCGCGGCGTGACGATGGCCGATTGGGGCGACGTCGAGATTGCGCCGGCGGTGATCCCCGATAACCTGGACCGGATCACCGCCGCCGCGGCCGAGATCCTGGCGGACGGCAGCCTGCCGGTTGTTGTGGGCGGCGATCACGCGATCACGTTTCCCGTGCTGCGGGCGTTCGCGGACCGCGGGCCGGTGCACGTCGTCCAGTTCGACACGCATCAAGACTTTGTGGACGAACGGCAGGGGAACCGGTTCGGACACGGCAACGTCATGCGCCGCGTCTCGGAGTTGCCGTTCGTCGCCGGGATCTCGCAGCTCGGCCTCCGCGCCCTGCAAAAGTACGCGGAGCCATTGGAAGCCGCGGCCGGCTACGGCGTCCAGACGGTGTCGGCCACGGAGCTGCGTCGGGGCGGTCCGGACGCGGCCGCCGCGGTCCTGCCGCCGGAAACCGCGTGCTACCTCAGCATCGACATCGACGTGCTCGATATCGCGACGGCGCCCGGCACAGGCACACCCGAGCCCGGCGGGCTCAGCTACACCGAAGTCCGCGACGCCGTCCGTGCCATCGCGGCGCGGTGCCGCATCATCGGTTTAGACCTCGTCGAGGTGTCACCACCGTACGACTGGGCGGAAGTGACCGCCCGCACCGCGGCGCGACTGCTGCTCGCCGCGTTGGCCGCGATGGCTGAGCGCCTGGAGCCATCCCCACCCGCGTCGCGGTGAGGGGGACACGTTCGGGGCGCGCAGACCCGGCGATTCTCGCCGCCGGGCCACGCCGGACCCCGGCCCCGGGAACGCCCGGGCCTGCCGGGCACGCGCCCCGCGGCGTCGCTGGCGCAGGATCTCGAGAGCGACCAGCACGACGGCCATCGCGACCAGACCGCCGCTGAACACGGCCGAGGGGGACGCGGCAATCGATCGCAGATGGGCGGACAACCCCGCCGGCCAGGTGGATCCGGGCGTCAGCACGACGCCCAGGACCGCCACGCCGAGGACGATGCCGAGCATGGTGGTGACAGGACGCACAATCATCCGCCGATACGCCCGCGTTCCGTCCCGGATCAGCTCGCGCCGATCTGCGGTGCGCGTTCGGTCAGGCGCTTAACCTGAAGCTCAACCGCTCGACGCGGCTCCTCGTACTTCTCCATTAAGATGCCGATGAGCACGTCGGGGTCGCCGTGCACCCGATCCAGTTCCTCATCGGTCACGCGGTTCCACTGTCGCTGCACCTCACGGCGCAACTCGTGCCATCGGGCGGCAAAGCGTGCCTTGTCCATGGTCGCTCACCTCCCGCCTAGGGTTTACCCACGGCGCCGGCGCGCCCTCACGGGCCGGCGCGTCGCAGGAACGCGGGCGCTCGCGGGTCGAAGCTTGCAACTGCCACGAAATGGAAGCGACCGACGGCCTTCCCCTCCCGCAGCGCTACTGGGCGATCCTCACGATTGCCATCGCGGTCGCGATGGCGGTCCTGGACAGTGCGATCGCCAATATCGCGCTTCCCACCATCGCCAGAGACGTCGGTGCGAGCCCCGCGGCATCGATCTGGGTCGTCAACGCGTACCAGTTGACGATCACGATCTCCCTGCTGCCGTTCTCCTCGCTCGGCGACATCTTTGGCTACCGCCGCGTCTACTGGAGCGGCCTCGGCCTGTTTACGCTCGCGTCGCTCGGGTGCGCGACGTCGCATTCGCTCCTCGCGCTGACCCTAGCCCGCGTGCTCCTAGGGTTTGGCGCGGCCGGGATCACGAGCGTCAACACCGCGCTCATTCGGTTCATCTACCCGCGCCGGCTGTTGGGGCGCGGCCTCGGCATCAACACGCTGGTCGTCGCCGTGGCTTCGGCCGCCGGCCCGACGGTCGCCGCGGGCATCCTCTCCGTCGCGTCGTGGCAGTGGCTGTTTTTGATCAATGTCCCCCTCGGTCTCGTTGCGCTGGCTCTGTCGCTCCGTTCCCTGCCCCGGCCGGCGGGCTCGCCCCAGCGGTTCGACATCGCGAGCGCGCTGGTGAGCGCCGCGGCGTTCGGATTGCTCGTGACCGCGATCGACGGGCTCGGCCACGGAGAGACCGCCGCGTTGATCACCGCCGAGTTTCTGGCGGCGGCGATGTTCGGGTTCATCCTGGCGCGCCGTCAGCTCGCACTGCCCGCGCCGATGCTTCCGGTCGACCTATTCCGCCGGCCGGTCTTCGCGCTCTCCGCGGTGACGTCCGTCTGCTCGTTTACGGCGCAGGGGCTCGCGTTCGTGTCGCTGCCGTTCTATTTTCAGGACGTGCTGGGGCGGGGGCAGGTCGAAACGGGGCTCTTGATGACGCCGTGGCCGCTCGCGGTGGCGGCCATCGCGCCCATCGCCGGACGGCTGGCCGACCGCTACCCCGCCGGCGGCCTGGGCGGGCTCGGCCTGGCGCTCTTGAGCGGGGGCCTGGCGCTGGTGGCGCTCCTGTCGCCGCATCCGGCGGCGCGCGACATCGTGTGGCGCATGGCGCTCTGCGGCCTCGGCTTCGGGCTGTTCCAGTCCCCCAACAATCGCGCCATCATCGCGAGCGTGCCGCGCGCGCGGAGCGGCAACGCGAGCGGTGTCATCTCTTCGGCCCGCCTGATCGGCCAGACAACGGGCGCCGCGCTCGTCGCGCTCGCGTTCGGCCTCACCGCGCAGCACGGGGGCGTCGGGCACGGGACGCTCATCGCGATCACGCTGGCCGCCGCTTTTGCGGCGGCCGCGGCCGTGCTGAGCGGCCTACGGCTCGCGGAGTTTGCCGGCGTGGGCCCCGGGGTCAAGGCCCCGGGCGACCGCGTGCTGGGGGACTGAGCACACGCACGGCGCCCCGGCGGGCCGCCGCGGCGCGCGGCACGAGTCAGGGGCCCCACACGAGGCGCGGATCAAACAGGTCCCGCAGCGCCTCCCCGACCGCGTTTACCGCGAAAATGAACACGACGATCGCCGCGCCGGGCGCCGCGATCAGCCACGGCGCCGTCGCGAGGTAGGTCCGTGTCGTCGCGAGCATGTTCCCCCACTCGGCCGTCGGGGGCTGCACCCCGAGACCGAGGAAACCCAGCGCCGTGATGGTGAGCACGGCGTAGCTGCCCGCGAGGGTCATGTAGACGGCGACACGCCCGGCGATGTTGGGAAGGATGTGGCGCCAGATCATGCGTGGCGCGCCGGCGCCGAGCGCGCGCGCCGCCTCCACGTACTCTGCGCGGGCCGCGGTGAGGACGAGGCTGCGGATCAGCCGGGCGAGGGCGGGGGCCGTCGTCAGCCCCAGGGCGAGAACGACGCTTCGCAGACCCGCGCCGACCAGGCTCACGAGGACGACCGCGAGCACGAGGGACGGAAACGTCAGCGCGGCGTCGGAGAGGCCCATCAGTGCGCGGTCGGCCGTGCCGCCCGCGTAACCGGCGACGAGCCCGACGGGGAGGGCGGTCCCGACCGCAACGGCCAGGCCCAAGACGACGACGGCAAGGTCGACGCGCGCCGCGACGATCACCCGGCTGGCCAGGTCCCGCCCCAGATCGTCCGTGCCGAGCCAGTGCCGCGGCGACGGAGGCTGGAGGGCGGCTCCAAGGTCCTGCGCGTCCGGGTCATAGGGGGCGGTCCAGGGACCGCCCGCGCCGAGCATGAGGTATGCGGCCACGAGGATGGTCCCGGCTGCCGTCACCGGCGCGCGCAACACCCGCGTGAGCCGCCTGCCCGCCGTGGCGCTCATGTAAACCTCACACGGGGGTCGAAGAACGCGTACGACAGGTCGACCCCGAGATTCACCAGGAGAAACCCGACCACGTAGACGACCGTGATGCCCTGGACAAGAAAATAGTCGCGCAGGGAGACCGCCGTGATCATGGCTTGGCCCAACCCCTGGTACGCAAAGAGCGTCTCCACGACGACCGAGCCGCCGAGCAGGTACCCCGCCTGCAGCCCGATCATGGTGACGACCGGCACCATCGCGGATTTGAGCGCGTGCCGATACAACACCGTTCTCGCGGCCAGACCCTTGGCGCGCGCGGTGCGGACGTAATCGTCGCCGAGCGTCTCCAGGATGCTCGCCCGCGTGGTGCGGCTCACGAGGGCGATGAGCCGTGCGGCGACGGCCAGCGTCGGCATGACGACAAAGGCCGGACCGCCCGTGCCGGCCGGCGGCAAGAGACGCAGCCGCACCGCCAGGTATTCGATCAAGATCATGCCGAGGAGAAAGTTGGGGATCGAGAGGGCGAGCGCCGAGGCCGCCGTCACGGCCTGCGCGACTACCCCGTGCGGCCGAACGGCCGAGAGCACACCGCTCGAGATCGCCAGCGCGACCGTGACGGCCAGGCTGGCGACCATGAGGACGAGCGTCGCCGGCAGCCGGGCCAGGATCACGGTCGTCACGGGAAGCCGCAGGCTGAGGGAGGTGCCCATGTCTCCGCGCGAGAGATCGCGGACGAACCGGCCGTATTGCGCGTAGAGCGGCCGGTCGAGCCCGAGCTCGTGCCGGATCGCGTTGACCTGCGCCGCGGTAGAGTTTGGTCCGGCCACAATCACGGCCGGATCGCCCGGGACGAGCCGGAAGAGCACGAAAATCAGGGTGACGATCCCGAGCGCTTGCGGGACGAGCAGGCTGAGGCGGCGGACGGTAAAGAGCGCCACGTTCTCGGGCACGGCACCCCGTGCCCCGGGCGGGCTACGGCTTCGCGTTTCGGAGAATCGTGAACACGATCGGCAGGACCTGCACGTCTTTGACGGCCTTGCGCTTCGCGACGATGGCGTTCTCCGCGTAGAGCCACACGTACGGGGCATCGGCCCAGATCGCGCGCTGGGCCTGCGCCAGCAGACGGGTTCGCTGCGCCGGAACGACCGTGGTGTCCGCTTGATGGAGCCACGCGTCCACCTTGGGGTTCGAGTACCACGCGAAGTTCCAGACCTTTGGGGGCTCGCTGCGACTCGGGTTGCTCTCGAACAACGACGCGAGGTGATAGGCGCCGTCGCCGTTCGACGGGTTGAAGCCGAAGAGCGCCATATCCCACCGCAGGCGGTCCGGCGGCACGCGGAGGTAGTCCCAAAACGCGGCGGGTTCGACACGGTTGATCGACGCGCGCACGCCAACCGCGCGGAGGAAGTCCTGAAACGCCTGCGTCACCTCGATGTCCTTGGGGAACAGCCCAACCGGCGTCAGCACCGAGATGTCAAAGGGCGCCCCGTCCCGCCGCAGGACGCCGTCGGGCCCGGGCTTCCACCCGGCCTCGGCGAGCAGCGTTTTGGCCCTGCTCACGTCGTACGTCAGCTGGCCGGCCGCCGCGTGCCCGGTCGTCAACCGAGAGAGCGGCGAGTCGATCTGGGTCGCGAACCCCTTGAAGATGGCGCTGATGACGGCCGGGCGGTTGATCGCCAGGCTGAAGGCCTGCCGCACGCGCACATCCTGGAACATCGGCCGGTTGAGGTTGAAGGCAAACCCAAACGTGCGAAGCGCCGGCCGCGCGATGACCTCGACGTCCGGCGCGGCTTGGAGCTGCGGGACGCTCTCCGGGGGGACCGCGTTGATGACGTCGGCCTGCCCGGCCTGCAGGAGCGCGATCCGGGTGGTGGGATCGGGAACGTGGCGCAGGACGACGCGGGCATACCCCGGGGTCCCGCCCCAGTAGCGGTCGAAGCGGCGGAGGGCGAGCTCGCTGCCTGTCTCGAGCCGCTCAACGGCGTAGGGTCCCGCCCCGACGGGGGCGCGGGCAAACCCGTCGCCCAGCCGCCGGACGGCGGCGGGGCTCACGATGCCGCCGGAGGCATGGGCCAGGGTGTTGAGCAGCGCACCGAAAGGCTGCTTGGTCGTAATCGCCACGGTCGAGTCGTCGACCTTGCGGGCACCGGCGATGGGATCCCACAGGGGGCGATTCGACGGATTGACGGTGGGGTCGATCTGCCGCGTGATGTGGAACACGACCGCGTCCGCGTTGAAGGGGGTGCCGTCCTGGAACACAACGCCCCGCCGGAGCTTAAAGGTCCATGTCAACCCATCCTTGGAGACCGACCAGGCCGTCGCCAACTGCGGCACGATTGCCATCCGCTCATTGAACGCCACAAGATTGTCGTAGACGAGGTACATTGCTTCATAGCCCGCGGGGTACACGGTCCCGATCGACGGCCCTGCCGTGTCCATCGCCGTCACCGGGACGCTCTGCGCGTAGGTGAGCGTGCGATCGCCCTGCGCCTCCACCATCGGAGCGAGCAGGAGCACCGCTCCGACGAGGACCGCGAGGAGCGCAACCCCTGCGCGAATCCTCACGCACGCGCCTCCGTGGCCCGCGCGGCGCCGGCGCGCCGCGCCTGGATATGGCGGACGATCGCCTCACTCTGCGTAAACAACGCCGGCTGGCCGCCTGTGTGAATGAAGACCACCGTGGCGCCCTGGGGCACGATCCCCCGGCGGATGTGGTCCAGGAGGCCCGCGGCCGCCTTGCCCGTGTACACCGGATCGAGCACGATCGCCTCCCGGCGCGCGAACGCGAGGATCGCATCCATCCCGTCGGGCGTCGGGATGCCGTAGCCCGGACCGATGTAATCGTACGTGGCCTCGATCTCCTGCGGGGACACCGTGACGGCGAGATCGAGCAGCGCCGCCGCCGCGTTCGCGGTGTCCGACGCGTACTGCCAGGGGTCCTCGTTGCTCGTGCACGACACCCCGACCACGCGCACGGCCAACCCCAGCGCCTTTTTGGCCAGGGCGAGGCCGGCCAGCCCCTTGCCGCCCGAGGAGATGTAGATCGCTTCCGGGCGGCGGCCATGCGGCGCGAGCAAGTCCAGGATCTCGAGGAAGTTTTCGACCGTCGCCAGGGCGGCGCCGACCTCGAACATCTTGCCGTGATTGAGGCTCCACGGCCGCCGCCCCTGCGCACGGAGCTCGTCGACCACCTCGGCGACGGCGCGGCCGAGATCGTGATAGCTCGGCAGATCGAGCAGCCGTACCTCCGCGCCGAGCACGAGGTCGCACAAGAGATTGCCCTGGACGTCCGTGTCGGGGTGGCCGCGGAGCACGAGCACGAGCGGCAGCCCGAGCATGTTCGCCGCGGCGGTCGTCTGCCGCGCGGAGTTGGACGTCGCCTCCACGCCGAACACCAAGATATCGGCGCCCGACGCCTGCGCCTCGGCCATGCGCCATTCCAGGTTGCGCATCTTATTGCCGCCGAACGCCGGCCCGGTGAGATCGTCGCGCTTCACCCACAGGTCCACCCCGAGATCCGCGGAGAGGTGGGCGCAGCGCTGGATCGGCGTCGGGAGAAATCCGAGCCGCACGCGCGGAAGGGCGGCGATGCGCGCGCGCAGATCGTCGGCGGTGTAGGTGGGCTGGGTCATCGCGGGGTGTCCTCCCTCGGAGCCGGCGATCGCCCGGACGGTGTCTCTACGCGGCGGAGCCACGGGTACCGCGGTTCCTTGTACAGGCGGCCGAAATCGATGCCGCTCTGAATCATGAACCCGAGCAGCCTCACGAAGTCGCCGTGCACTTCTGTGGGCACGGCGTCGGTCCCGGGGTCGAGGAGGCCGGGACCGTTGTTGTTCGCCTCGGCGGCTGCGCACAGCTCGTGCACGCGGCGATCGAGATCGCGATCGTGCACAAGCTCCCGCTCCAGCACCAGGCCCAGCGCCGCCTCGATGCCGTAGGCTCCCCAGTTGGAGATCGCCGCGATGATGAGTTGGTCCGGTACGAACGCCGGGACGACGCTGCCGCCGCAGGGGCACTGGCACTTGGCCCCGTACGGGACCGTCGCCATCACCGCGTCCTTGATCACGGCGCAGCCGAGCTCGTTCCCGCCGTCCCCGATGCCGACCGTATAGACGCCGGCCGCCTTCCCGCGCGCAAACAGGCCGTCGACCTTGGCGCAGTGCTCGGTCAGACGATAGCCTTTGGCCGCGTGGTAGTGGCCGTGCTCGTTCGCGCCCGGACGTTCGATCGCGATCAGGGCCTTGGGGCGCAGCCGCTCGAGCAGGTGGGCCGCCTCGCGCTCGGCGCGCTCGGGGTCGGTCGGGAACTCGACCACACCGACCGTCGTGGGCAACCGGAGCGCGTCTTCGAGGCCGCGGGCATACAGCCCCGCGCCCCGCACGGCTGCGCGGCACATGTCGACGTGGATCGCCTCCGTGACGATCACGGGCCGCGCGGCGAGCCCGAGGACCAACGCGCGGGCGAGCGTCGCCGCGCCGATGGGACCGTCCTGCTCCCCGAAGAACCACGGATACGTGGGCAGGCCGGTGGCGATGACGACCGTGTCGCCCGGCTGAACGCGCCGGGCGAGCTCCTGCGCCGCCCGCAGACACATCGGCCCTGTCTGCGCCGCGCGGGCGGCGCCGGCGAGGGCGCCCACGACGCCGCGTCCCGTGATTTCGATCGTGCAGAGGCTGTCGATCGCCTCACCGACGGCTACGAGCTTCGCACTGTCGTCGGTCACGTCAGGCTCCTTTGCACTGTGGTGATCCATCCGCGGTCGACGTCGCTGCGAAGGTGGAACTCAGGTGTGTTTGCCGTTCGGTCGATGTTGGCCTGCGTGACCGCGGGGTTGTACGCGCCCGGGGCGGCGAGTAGTCGGGTGCGGCACTCGCCGCCCCCGCCGGAGCCGCGGCCGTCGCGCCGAGCACGATGCAGCCGGCGGCCAGGATCGAGGCGAGAAACGTCCGCATGCATATTTAGGTCCGCCGCGGCGGGGGCCGATCCCTACCGTGCTCGAAGGGCCGTCACACCCGACCGAGCGCCCGGGCCATCTCGGCGGCGGCGACGCCGCGGCCACAGACGGCGACGCCGCAAGCGTCACCGCGGGCGCTGGTCGGTTCCTCCCGGTCGAGATGCCATCGAACGACCCGAAAGCCGTGCCGGACGGCGTCCTCGAGACCGCGGCGATCCAGACGACCGTCCGGACCGCGCCGGATCCCAACGAATCTGCCTGCGGTCGGGTTGGCGGCGACGATCGCCTCGAGGAGGCGTTGCACCTCGTCGAGATCGCCGATCAGCTCCGGCCGGGCCTCGACGTCGCGCCCACGCAGCCGGAGCCGCACGATGGAGGGAGTGTGGCGGCGGCGGCGGGCGACGCCGCACAAGGAGGATATGTTAATAATGACATAACAATATAATGAGCTAATCTGATCTTGGACGAGCCGATGCCGACGCTCACGATCTCACGGACCTCTCCGTTGCCGCTCCATTACCAACTGCGCGAAGTGTTGCGCGCTGGGATCAACGGCGGTGCGTGGCGTCCCGGGCAACGGATCCCGGCGGAATCCGAGCTGTGCACGCGGTACCGCGTCAGCCGCATCACCGTCCGCCAAGCCGTAGCGGCGCTCGTGGCGGAGGGATTGCTGTATCGAGCGCGCGGGCGCGGGACCTTTGTCGCGGCGCCGCGCGTCTCCCATGTGGTGTCCGAATTGGTCTCCTTCACGGAGGAAATGGCCCAGCGGGGTCTCGCCACGACCTCCCGGATCTTGGAGAGCGGCACGGTTTCCGCCGGAGAGCGCGTGCGCGACGCGCTCCACGTGGCCCAGAACGAGGCCGTCATCGCCATCAGGCGCCTCCGCTTCGCGGACAGCGAGCCGCTGGCGCTCCAGACCGCGTACTTGCCCGAATCGCGGTTCGGCGGCATCGACGCGAGCCGGCTGGCGACGGAGTCCCTGTACCGGATCCTCGAGCAGGAGTACGGCGTCCAGATCGTCCGCGCCCAGGAAGTATACCGCCCTGTCGTCCTGAGGCGCGCGACCGCCGCGGTGTTGAGGGCGTCCACACGGACCGCGGCCTTCGAGGTGGAACGCACGACGTTCGATTCGGACAGCCGGCCCGTGGAATTCGTGACCTCCATTCTTCGCGGCGACCGGATGCAGTTGACGCTCGAGCTGATTCGCAAGGCGCCGCGGCTGTAGTGCAGCGTCTCGTATGTGCGACGAGGTAAACGTGTCGGGCGGGCCTGGCCGGAGCGGGCGTTCGACGCCCGCGATGCTCACAACTGCGCGGCGTCACCTGACTTGCGCTGCAAACGAAGCGAAGGCACGGCATTGGTCAGGCGTCGGTGCGTGGAGCGGAGGGCAGGTCCGCCCGGCACCAACCCTTGCCGAACCAATGCGATGACGCACTCTAGGCGCGTGAGGGGGGATGCCATCGACGCACGTCCGTGGACAAACGCTGGCTTGTATGCTGGGCGCGGTTTGCGGAAGGAGGGGATCGAATGCGCAGCAAGTGGATCGGCGTGCTTGTGATTGCGGCCCTCGCCGGCACGATGTGGACGCTCGGTGGCGGATCACCGGCGCAGGCGCAGAAGGTCACCACGATCCGGATGGTCTGGCAGGGCGAAGCCAACGAACTGAAGCTCTACCAGGGGCTGGTGTCCAAGTTCGAGCAGTCGCATCCGGACATCAAGGTCAAACTGGAGACGGTCGTGGCCTCCTCGGACCCGGAGTACTTCCAAAAGGTCCAGGTCATCGCCGCCAGCGGAGACTACCCCGACGTGATCTACGGCCATTACTCGTGGTTCCCGGCCGCGCTGGCAAAGCACTTCCTGCTCGACATGGATCCCTACCTGGCGAAGGCCGGCCTCTCGAAGAGCGCGTACTTCCCCACGGCGATTCAACAATTCTCCGACCACGGGAAGCTGTACGCGCTGCCGCGTGAGACGTCCTCGATTGCGCTCTACTACAATGCCGACATGTTCAAGCAGGCCGGGTTGAAGACGCCGAACGAATACTACGCCGCGGGCCAGTGGACGTGGAACACTTTTTTGACCGTGGCGAAGAAGCTGACGCGCGACAGCAACGGCAAGAGCGCGGACCAGCCGGGCTTCAACCCGAACGCCATCGTCCAGTGGGGCACGGTCGCGCCGGTCAACATGCCCTTCGGGCTGTTCCCCGTAGTCTACAGCTTCGGAGGCGACGTGCTCGACCCCACGAACACGAGCTGCCGCCTCGATCGGCCCGCCGCGGTCCGGGGGATCACGTTTCTGCAGGACCTGATCCTGAAGCAGCACGCCGGCATTCTGCCGTCGCAGGCGCAGCAGACCAACCTGTTCGCCAACGGGAAGATCGGCATGATGGCCAGCGGCTACTGGGACATCGTCGTGACCGGAAGCGCGATCAAGACGTTCGCATGGGACGTGGCGCCGCTGCCCAAGGGCACGATCCAGTCCACGCGCGTCGCCACCGGGGCCTACGCGATTCCCGCCAAAGCGCCGCATCCCGATCAGGCCTGGACGCTCATCCGATTCCTGTCGCAGCCGGACAACACGATGGAGCTGGCCCACCTGGGGCTGATCATTCCCGCGCTCCGCGCGGCGGCGCTGTCGCCGCAGTTCCTGGCGCCGGGGAAGGTGCCGCTGCACCGTAAGGTCTTCGTGGACGCGCTCGCGTACGGCCGCCTCGACCCGCGGACAACCCACTGGGCGGAGATGGTGGACACGCTCGGGAGCGAGATGGACCTGGTCTGGACCGGCCAGAAGTCGCCTGCCGCCGCGACGGGCGAGGCGTGCAGCAAGATCAACGCGCTGCTCCAACACTGACGCGCGCCGCCGTGCCGTCGCCTGCGCGTCCCGGACGGGCGCGCCCGAGATGACGCCGCGAGCGCGGCGCGAGGCGCTGACGGGCTTCCTGCTGATCCTGCCGTGGGGCCTGGGGTTTCTCGCGTTCACCGCGGGCCCCATGGCGATCTCCCTGGGATTGAGCCTGACGAAGTGGGACATTCTCACGGCGCCACAGTACGTGGGGCTCGCCAACTTCGCGAATCTGTGGCGCGATCCGCTGTTCTGGACCGCCCTTCGGAACACGCTGGCGTACACGCTGCTCACGGTGCCGCTGTCCCTGGCCGGTTCCCTCACGCTCGCGCTGCTGTTGAACCGGCGCGTCCCGGCGGTGTCCGTCTTTCGGGCGTTGTTCTACCTGCCCGAGTTGATGCCCACCGTCGCGACGGCGATCATCTGGACGTGGCTGTTGAACACGCACTTCGGCCTGCTCAACTACCTGCTCTCGCGGCTGGGGTTGCCGCCGGTGGCGTGGCTGGAGAGCACAACGTGGGCGCTCCCGTCGCTCGTGCTGATGGGCCTCTGGACCATCGGGGGAAACCGCATGCTCATCTTCCTTGCGGGGCTGCAGGGGATCCCCGAGGAGCTCCACGAGGCCGCGGCGCTGGACGGCGCGTCGCGGGGACGGCGCCTGTGGCACGTGACGCTGCCGCTGCTGTCGCCGGTGATTTTCTTCAACCTCGTCCTCGGGGTGATCGCATCCTTTCAGGTCTTCACCCCCGCGTACATCGTGACGAACGGCGGCCCGGCCGATTCCACGTTGGTCTATGTGCTGTATCTCTACCGCAACGGCTTCCAGTACTTCCAGATGGGGTACGCGGCCGCCATGGCCTGGGTGATGCTGGTCCTCCTGCTGGCCTTCACCTGGGTGCAGTTTCGCCTGATGCAGCGCTGGGTCTACTACGAGGGCGGGGCCACTCCCGGATGAGCGGGCTCGCCGCCCCGCTCACGCGTGTGCGCCGCGGGCCGCGGCCTCGCTACGCGGCTGCGGGGGCGGGCCCGGTCGCATACTACACATTGGTCGCCGCGGGCGCGGCGGTCGTGCTGCTGCCGATCCTGTGGGCCGTCTCTACCTCGCTCAAGACGGCGGGCCAGGTCTTCGCGTTCCCGCCGGAGGCGATCCCCCGGCCGTTCGCCTGGGGTAACTACGCGGAGGCGTGGAGCGGGACGGTGCCGTTCGACCGGTTCTTCGTGAACACGCTCGTGATCACGATCGTGCCGGTCGTGGGGACGATCCTTTCGTGCTCGCTCGTCGCCTACGGCTTCGCGTTCTTCCGCTTCCCGCTGCGCAACCTGCTGTTCCTGATCGTTCTCGCGACGCTGATGATCCCGTCGCAGGTCACCGTGATTCCGATGTACATTGTGTTTCGCTACCTCGGCTGGCTCGACACGTACAAACCCTTCATCGTACCCGCGTTCCTCGCGGACAGCGCGTTCAGCATCTTCCTGCTGCGGCAGTTCTTCCTCACCATCCCGTTGGATCTTCGAGATGCCGCCACGATCGACGGCGCGGGGCCGATGACGTTCTACTGGCGGATCCTGATGCCGCTGTCCCGAGCGGCCGTCACCACCGTGGCCGTGATCTCCTTTGTCAGCCGGTGGAACGACTTTTTTGGGCCGCTCATCTACCTCAGCAGCATTCCGAAGTTCCCCGTCTCGCTCGGGCTCAGCTTCTTCAAGACGTTCTACGGCGGCGGGTCCGGCGGGGCGGGCGTGCCGCACATGGAGTGGTTGATGGCGGCGGCGCTCTTGGTATCGCTGCCGACCATCGTCGTCTTCGCGTTCGCACAGCGCGCGTACATTCGCGGCGTCATCATGAGCGGACTGCGCGGATGACAAATCGGCGCAAGGAGGTGTGCCGGGTGGTATCGCGCGTGGTCGCCTTTGGGGCGCATGCGTTCGATGCGGAGGCCACGGCCGGGGGCGTGCTGGCCAAACTCCGCCGTCAGGGCAGCGAGATCACGATTGTGCACATGACGCTCGGCGAGCGCGGATACCGCGTCGGCGGGCGCACCGGGGCCTACGCGGGCCAGAAGAAGAGCGAGGCGGAGCGCTCGGCCTTAGTGCTCGGGGCGACCGTGCGGGTGCTGGAGTACGAGGACACGCATCTGCCGGACGACGACGAGGCCAAGCTGGCGATCTGCGACCTGCTCCGCGAGTTCCGCCCGGACCTGGTGTTCACACACTGGAAGGGGAGCTGGCACAAGGATCACCGTACCGCCCACGAGCTCGTGATGGACGGCTGCTTCTTCGCCGCCCTGCCCGGCGTGCAGCGTACGCGGCCCGCGTGGGCCGTGAGCGAGGTGTGGTTCCCCGAGAACTGGGAAGATCCGGTGGACTTCCGGCCCCAACACTACGAGGACATCAGCGACACGTATGATCAGTGGCTCGAGGCGATGGACGCGTATGCCCTGGCACGGGAAAATCTGGCGGCGTTTCCCTACCGGGACTTTTACACTTCCTTGGCGCGCGTGCGCGGGTGCCAGGCCGGCGTGCGGTACGCGCAGGCCTTCATGGTCGCCGAACCGCTGCGTATGCGGTTCTACAACCAATTCGCGAAGTAGCGGCGCGTGGGGGCCGGGACGGGACGACGCGTGGCGGTCGCGGTGGACGTCGGCGGGACAAAGATCCTCGCCGGACTGGTCGGGCCGCGGGGCGAGGTCCACGTGTCCCGCATGGTTCCCGCGAACCCGCTCGGTGGAGAGCGGGTCCTACGGCAGATCGTTGAGCTGGTGCTGTTGCTGCGGCGCGCCGCGCCGGCCCGCGCAACGATCACCGGCCTCGGCGTGGCCGTGCCCGGGGCGGTGCGGGCCGATGGGACGGTCTGGGCGCCGAACCTTCCGGGGTGGCGCCGGGTACCCCTCGGCGCCTACCTGACGGGGGCCACGGGGCTCCGCGCGGTCGTAGGGGATGATCGGCTGACGTCCTTGGTCGGCGAGACCTGGCTCGGGGCGGCGCGCAAGGTCCGGTCCGCGGCGTTCCTCACGATCGGAACCGGCATCGGCCTCGGGTTCATGATGAACGGCCATTTCTGGACGGGGGCGCACGGCGCCGCCGGCTCCGTGGGCTGGTGGGCGGGCCGAACGGACGGCGACGCGGCGGCCTCGCGGGTCGGCGCTCTGGAGTCGGCGGTGGCCGGGCCGGCGATCCTGCGCCGCATGAGGCAATCGCGCATTCCCGGAGCGAGTGTCCATGATCTCGTGTCCGAGGCGCGTCGAGGAAACCGCCGCGCGCGGGCGCTCATCGACGACGCGGCCCGGCTCATCGGCGTTGCGGTCGCCGACGTGGTGAGCATGCTCGACCCGGACGTCGTCATCGTCGGCGGCGGGGTGATGCAGTCGGGCCGGTTCCCGCTCGCGCCGCTCCGTACCGCGATCCGGACATACGCGCAGCCGCTCGCGCGGCAGGTGCCGATCCGGCGATCCGCGCTCGGCGCCCGCGCGAGTTTCCTCGGCGCCGCGGCGCTCGTTCATCGGGGCCTGCGGTCGAGATAGGGCGTAGAGGAGGAGACCATGCTGACGTATATCGACAAGATTCTTTCAGTGGCGCAGACGATCGGCCGGACGCAGGGTCCGGCCATCGAGCAGGCCGCGGATTCGATGACGGCCTCGATTGCCGGCGGCCGGGCCGTCTACCTGTTCGGAAGCGGCCACTCCATCCTGCCGATCATGGACATCTTCCCACGCTACGGCTCGTTCCCGGGGTTCGTGCCGATCATCGATCCCCGCCTGTTGTGGCACGGCGCGACGGGCCCCGGAGGGGCGCGGGAACTGCTCTGGATCGAGCGCCGCGAAGGCTACATCGAGCACCTCATGCGGAGCTTTCATGTGACCTCCGCCGATACGATGTGGATCTTTTCCCACGGCGGGCTGAACGCCGCGCCCGTGGAGATGGCGCTGTACGGCAAGGCACGGGGGGCGATCGTCGTGGCGGTCACCAGCGTCGCCAATCAGCGTGTCGCCAAAGCCACGCATTCGTCGGGCCGCAAACTCGGAGACTTGGCCGACGTCGTTATCGACAACTGCGTGCCGCCGGAAGACGCGCTGGTCACCGTCGACGGCTGGGCGCACCCGGTCTCGGCCGCGTCGACGGTGGCCGTCGTCATCGTGACCATGACCGTGGTCGCGGAAGTCGCGCGGCGCCTGGCATCGCGCGGCCTGACCCCGCCCGTATTTGTCTCGCCGAACGTGAACCCGGATGCCGGCCACAATGACCGGGTGTTTGAGGCGCACATGGAGCTGCTGCGACGGCTGTAGCGTGAGACGCATCCGCGAGAAGGAGGGGGCGACGGTGGCGGGGAGTGGAGGGCGACGGCTCGACGGCAAGGTGGCGATCATCACGGGTGCGGCCTCGGGCATCGGGCGGGCGGGAGCGCTGCTCTTTGCTCAGGAAGGTGCCAAAATCACGGTCGCCGACATCGATGCCCGCGGCGGGGAGGCGATCGCCGGCGAAATCCGGGACGCCGGCGGGGATGCGATCTTTGTGCGAACCGATGTGACGGTTGCCGCCCAGGCGCGGGCCATGGTCGACGCCGCGGTCCACGCGTTCGGACGGCTCGACATCCTCTACAACAATGCCGGCATTGTGCGGCTCGGCGGCGTGGAAGAGATCTCCGAGGACGACTGGGACCTGGTCATGGACGTCAACCTCAAGAGCGTCTTCCTGTGCTCCAAGTACGCCATTCCGCATATGAAGGGCGCCGGCGGCGGCAGCATCATCAACGCCGGCTCGACGGTGAGCTTCGTGGGGAGTCCTCGATCGGCGCCCTATTGCGCCTCGAAAGGCGGCCTCCTGATTCTCACCAAGAAAATGGCCATCGACTGTGCGCCGTTCAACATCCGGGTGAACGCGATCTGTCCGGGGGTGACCGACACGCCGTTCGCCGCGCAGGTGCTCGCGGCATCCCCGGATCCCGCGGAGGCGCGTCGCCGGTCGGAGCAGGCGCGCCCCATCGGACGGTTTGCCAAACCGGAGGAGGTCGCGCGGGCGGCGTTGTTCCTGGCGTCCGACGACTCGATCCTGGCGATGGGTTCCGCGTTGGTCATCGACGGGGGATACACCGCGCAGTGACCGCACGCCCCCGGAGTCCGGGTGGGCCGCTGCGGCCTCACGAGGGGACGCCGGCGGGAAATCACGGCGGTGCCATAGGCGCACGCGATGTGGGGACGGGGGTTCAGCGTCGATCGGCGACGATCACGGCCCACCGGTGAGTGAAGCGGACCTGCCCGTCCACGACGACCGGGGACATGCCGGCCAGGTTCCCGGGCTGCGAGGCCAGGAGCGTCTCCCGGACCCGACGGGCAACGTCCGGCGGGGTATTGGCGATCCGGCACCATTCGTCGAGCTCGCGCGGCTCGACGCCTTCGGCGGTTTCCCGAGGTTCGACGCCCGCCCCCCGAAGCAGCGCGAGGAGCCCGCGCGGGCTGCGTAGCTCGACGTGCGCGGGATCGCGCGTCCGCTCGATGGCGTTTTGCCGCGTGCGCACGGCCTCGTCTTCCGCGCCGACGAGGTCCGCGATCACCATCCGGCCGCCCGGCGCGCAGACGCGCGCCATGTCCCCCAGCACCTCCGAGGCGTCGCCGAAGTGGTGGATCGCCGAGGTGCAGGTCACAAGCGAAAAGGACCCGTCCGCAAACGGCAGGTGCTCGGCCACGCCTCGCACGAGCCGGGCGGCGGTGCCGGAAAGCCGGGCGCGGGCCTGCTGCAGCATCGCGACCGTCACGTCGAGCCCGACGGTCAACCGGACCCGAGGCGAGAGCACCGCGAGGAGCGTGCCGGGCCCGCACGCCACGTCCAGGGCGCGATCCTCCGGGGCGTTGCACGATACGATCGCGGCGTGCCGGGAGGCCGGGATCAGCAGCTGCGGGGCCGGCGGTGACTTGGAAGAGGCGCTTGCGCCCGCGCGCCTCCGCGCCGGCGGGGTCGAGGTGGCCCTGATCAGCGTCGCCTGCACGCTTCCCATCGAGTCGGCGGCACGGCCGGGGAAGGCCGGGATCGCGCCGATCGAAGTGATCTGGTCCCTCGAGCCCGACCTGAGCCTGACGCCGGAGCAGCCGGGCACGATGCCGGTCGTGCGCACCCGCGCGGCGCCGGTGGACCAGCAGCGGGTCTGCGACCGTGTGGCGCAACTGAGCGCCGGCGGCCGGACGGTAATCGTCGGCATCCACTGGGGCGTCCCCGAGCATTGGCTGTGCCCGGCGACCGGGCGCCTCGCCGAATACCAGCGGCCGCTCGGTCATGCGCTGATCGATGCCGGTGCGGCCCTCGTGTTCGGCCATCACTCCCACTCGCTCCATCCGATCGAGGCCTACCGGGGCCGCGCGATCGTATACAGTGCCGGCAACTTCCTCTTCGAGGACCCGCGGCCGTTCATGGCCCCGGAATCGGTTATCGTCCAGCTGGCGCTCGGCCCGCGACCGGCGGTGACGCTCGTGCCGGCGATCCTCGACGCGGAGGGCTTCCCTCAGCTCGCAACGGGGGACGCGGCGCGGCGGGTGCTCGACTGGGTTCGCGAGTTGTCCCGAGACTTCGGCACCGCGTTTGACATCGTGGGCGACCGGGCCCGCGTGGTCTTCGCCCACGCCGAGAAAGCGGGACCGGAGGGATTTCCCCACCCTCCGCGGTAACTCTGGATAGCGAACTTTTCCATGACGCGCCTCACGAAAGAAGTCCACATACCGCTCGATCCGGAACACGTCTGGCCCTTCCTCTGGGACGTCAGCCGTGTAGCGCGGTGTCTTCCCGGGTGCACGGACGCACGCACGATCGTGCCGTACGAACGGTACGAAGCCCGGGTGAGTCAGCGTCTTGGGCCGTTCAAGGTGGAATTCCCGCTGGCTATCACGGTGCTGGAGACCGTGGAGCGGCGGCGCCTGCGGGCCCAGGCCACGGGGAGGGATGCGCTGATCGGGAGCGTGCTCCGGGCCACGCTGGAGCTCGAACTGGAGCGGACGGAGAGCGGGTCGCGCTTGGTAATCGTGGCTGATGCTAGTGTTGGAGGGAAGCTCGGTGCCCTCGGGGCGGGCGTTATCCAACACAAGGCGGACGAGATGATGACGCAGTTCGCGGACGCGTTGCAGCGGGAGCTGCGGATCGCCTCGTGAGGCGGCGGGGCGCCGGTCGTTCCTTGGGCTTGGAAGCGCGATCGCACGCGTCGCGGGTGCTGCCCGCCACGAAGGGAGCTCGGCATGGCTGAGGCGACACATCCACTGCCGGAGTATGCCGTCCTTGGCGCGCGGATTCCGCGCATCGATGCCGCCGCCTTCGTGACGGGCCAGGCTCGATTTGCGACGGATCTCAGCGTGCCCGGTATGCTGCACTGCCAGCTGCGGTACAGCGAGCAAGCGCCTGCGCGCATCACGGGCATCGACGTGTCGGCTGCGCGGCAGTTGCCGGGGGTGGAGGCGGTCCTGACCGCCGCGGACGTGCCGGGCATGCCGCGGACCGGTATGGGGTTCGTGGCACGGAGCTTGTTCGCCCGTGAAACAGCCCGCACCGTCGCGGACGTGGTGGCGGCGGTGGCGGCGATCGACGAGGCGACGGCGCGGCGCGCCGTGGAGCTCATTGATGTTACGTACGAGGACCTGCCGGGCGCATTTTCGCTGGACGACGCACGGCGGCAGGACGCGCCGCTCGTGCATCCCGAGACCGCGAGCCTCCCCGTCGTGCCCTGGCTGCAACGGTGGACGGTTCGGGATCAGGGTAACGTCGTGACTCACTTCCGGGTGCGGAAGGGGGATACGGCGGCCGCCCGGCCGAGGGCGGCCGTGGTGGTCCAAGATCGTTTTCGCACCCAACGGATGGAGCATTTCTCGATGGAGCCGCACGGCGCCGTGGTGAACTACGATGCGGCGACCGACCGCGTCACATTGTGGAGCTCGACCGGGAAGCCGTTCCGGACGATCACGCAGCTGGCCGAGCTGCTGCAGCTGCCGACGAACCGGGTGACCGCCGTGTATGTGCCCGCCGGCGGGGATTTTGGCGGCAAAGGCGAGGTCACGATCGAGCCGTACTGCGCGCTGCTGTCCAAGAAGACCGGGCGGCCCGTCAAAGGCGTCTACAGCCGGGAGGAAGAGTTCTTCGCGGCGACGTGCAAGACGCCGTTCGACATCGACATGGCGCTCGGCGCGGAGCGCGACGGCGCCTTGGTCTTCATCGATGCCGGCCTGTGGCTGGACACGGGCGCGTACAACTCGATGTCGGCCATGGTCTCGGTGTACGCGTCGGTCTTGGTGGAAGGGCCCTACAACGTTTCGAACGTGTCGGTCGACGCGCGGTGCGTGTTCACCCACAACGTCATGAGCGGCTCGTTCCGAGGCTTCGGCAGCCCCCAGGTCGCCTTCGCCCGGGAGAGCCTCATCGACGAGGCGGCGAAGGCGCTCAGTCTCGACCCGGTGGAGATCCGGCTGCGAAATGGGTGGCGCCCAGGCGCGGTCACCTGCACCGGCCAGGTGCTGAGCCCGGATCGGCACAGCGTGACGGTGTGCGAGACGATTCGGGCGGCCGCGGAGGCGAGCGGCTGGGAGGCGCGTCGGGCCGACGCACGCACGCCGAGCGGCACGGACGGCCGGAAGCGGCGCGGGATCGGTATCGCGACCGCGCATCACGGCTTGGGGGGACCGGCCGTGGCGGGCGTGGACACAGCGACGGCCTTCGTCAAGGCCAACCCCGACGGGACGGTTACGGTGATCTCTGCCGCCGCCGACGTGGGGCAGGGCATCGACACCGCGCTGAGCCAGATCGTGGCGGAAGCGCTCGGGCTGCCCCGGGCCGCGATCGCGATCGGGATCAAGAGCACGGACGCCGTCCCGGAAGACTACGGCGCGTCGGCCAGCCGCACGATGTACTCCGTCGGCAACGCCGTGCGGGCGGGAGCACTCGACCTGCGCCAGAAGCTGGTCGGCGTCGCGGCGCGGATGCTCGAGGCCGATCCTCAGGACGTCGACTGTGCCCAGGGCAAGCTGTTCGTGCGCGGAGCGCCGGGGCGTGCGCTGGCGATCGCCGAGGTGGTCCACCATGCGATGCGCGGGGAAGGCGAGCAGCCGATCGGAGTGGGGCGTCACCGCGGTCGTGCCGTGCCCATGAACGCAGAGGCCCGGGGCGAGCTCCAGACGTTTGAATATTCGACGCAGGTGGCGGAGGTCGAGGTCGATCTGGACACGGGTGACGTGCGCGTGTTGCGCCTGGTGAACGCCCAGGAAATCGGCCGCGCCGTCAATCCGCTCATCGTGGAAGGCCAGATGGAGGGCGGGATGGTCATGGGGCTCGGCTTCGCCCTCCTTGAGGAGGTCGTCTGCCGGGACGGTCAGGTGCTCAACCCGTACGCGTTCGACTACCGGATCCCGCGCGCCGAGGACGCGCCCGAACTGGTCACCGTGATGCTGCAACACCGTGATCCGATCGGACCCTACGGGGCGAAGGGCGTCGGCGAGATCTGTATGGACCCGACCGCCGCGGCTATTGCCAATGCCGTCGCAGACGCGATCGGAACGCGGGTGACGTCGCTTCCAATCACGCCGGAGAAGGTCTTGCGCGCGCTCAGGGAACGGCGAGCCCCATGACCACCGAGGGGTGCGCCGCCGCACGAGGGCGTGGCGGTGTGGCGCGCGCACGAGGAGCCCTCTGCGCTTGCGCAGAACGGCTTGATCGTCGCGGCCGCCTCGCGGTAGGAGAGTAGTCGTTGGGAATGGTCCAGTTCCCGGTATCGTCGCTCGTCGCCGCTGAGGCGCTTGTGCTGTTCCGGGAAGAATTTGCGCTTTGCCGCCTGCAACGGACCGAGCGCGCGCTCATCATCTCCGACCCGTCGACGAATCCCAACTACGTCGCAGCGTGCTTTGGGGCCGCGCTCTCGTTGGGCGTGGAGATCGCGCAGGTGGTCGTCCCCACGGTGGAGGGGACGCCCGATCAAATCTCGACGCGCGTCGCGGAACGGCCTGTGCCGTACCAGCACATCATCGAGCTGATGAAGCACATGGAGTTCGTGGTGGATCTGAGCTCGCGCGGATTCCTGCATTCCGAGCGGCAGGTCGAGATGCTGTCCCGCGGGATGCGAATGCTGCGCGTGCGCGAGCCCATCGAGGAGCTGCAGCGCCTGTTTCCGACCGAGGACAATCAGCGCCGCGTGCAGGCCAGCGCGCGGGTGCTCGCGGACGGCGCGCAGTACCGCGTGACCAGAGGCGGCGCCACGGACCTGGCGGTCGGGAGAGGCGCCACGCCCGTCTTCACCCAGTACGGCTTCGCGGAGGCGCCCGGCCGCTGGGATCATTGGCCGACGGCCCTCGCCGCGGTGGCGCCCGACGAACAGACCGCGCACGGAACGCTGGTCTTGGCCCCGGGGGACTTCGCCGGCAGCCGCTACGTGCACGATACGGTGCACCTCACCATCGAGGGTGGGCGCATCACGCGCGTCGACGGGGGGCTCGATGCGGTGCTGATCCGCGATCACCTTGCCCGCGGACAGGGCACCGATGCGGACCGCATTTCCCATGTCGGCTGGGGATGCGACCCGCGGAGCCGGTGGGACGCGCTCGAGCGATACGAGGCGTACCATCAGGGCGGCGCGGAGATGCGAAGCGTGTACGCGGGGATCGTCATCGCCTTTGGCTCGAACGCCGACATGGGTGGACGAAACCGGGCGCAGCTCCACCTCGATCTCGGCCTGCGCGGTGCGCGGTTTGCGATCGACGGACGTGGCATCCTCGACGGCCATGAGTTTCTGGTGAGCGAACTGCGGTAACCCAGGAGGGCACGTGCTCCAGCCGTTTCGGCTCCATGACCCCGCCACCGTGGCCGACGCCTCGAACCTGCTGGCCGACCTCGGCGAGGAGGCCCGCGCGTACGCGGGCGGCACCGAACTGCTCTTGGCAATGAAGCAGGGCTTGCTGCACTATCGCCACCTGGTGAACATCAAGCCGCTCGGGCTCAGCGGGATCCGCTTCGACGAGGAAACACGCCGCCTGCGCATCGGAGCCACCACCACGCACCGCGCCGTGGAGCACTCGGCCGTCGTCGCGGCGCGGGCGCCGATGCTGGCCTCCATGGAGCGGCACTTGGCGAACGTCCGCGTCCGCGCGGTCGGCACCGTGGGCGGCAACCTCTGCTTTGCGGAGCCCCACTCCGACGTCGCGACGGTCCTGCTGCTGCACGAGGCGACGGCGACGCTCGGCAGCGCGCGCGGGCGGCGGGTCGTCGGCATCGCGGAACTTCTCCGGGACGCCTACACGACGTGCCTGCATCCCGACGAGTTGCTGCTGGACATCGAGGTCCCCGAACTTCCGCCGAACGCCGGCGCCGCGTATCAAAAGGCGGCGTTTCTCGAACGGCCGTCCGTCGGCGTGGGCGTCGCCCTCCTGCCGGCGGCAGATGGATCGACCGTCGCGGAGGCCAGGGTGGCCGTGGGCTGCCTGGGGCCGGTGCCGGTCCGAGTCGGCGAGGCGGAGCGCGCGCTGGCGGGCGCTCCGTTGCGCGGCCGGGCGTTCGAGCGGGCGTTGGACGCCGCACTCGACGCCGTCGGGCGGGCGTGCGAACCGGTCGACGACCTGTACGGTTCGGCCGGGTATAAGCGCCAGCTGGGCGTCGCGCTCATGCGGCGCGCCGCTGTGGCGGCGCGGGACCACGCCGCGCCCGCCAGGGGAGGAGGCATCAGTGCAACCGACTAGCGACGTCGCGCGCGATCTCGCCTCGATCGAGTGCCGGCTCAACGGCCGGCGCCTGCAGGCGGTGGTGCCGGTCCACCGCACCTTGCTCGACTTTCTGCGGAACGACCTGGGCTTGACGGGCGCCAAGCGCGCCTGCGACGTGCAGGTGTGCGGAGCCTGCACGGTGCTCGTGGACGGCATGCCCGTGAGCGCGTGCACGTATCTCGCGCTGGAGGTTCACGGCAAGACCGTGGAGACGTGCGAGGGCCTGGCCCGGGACGGGCGTCTGCATCCGATTCAGCAGGCCTTTGTCGACGCCGGAGCGCTCCAGTGCGGCTTCTGTACGCCCGGGATGGTCATGATCACCAGGGCGCTTCTGAACGACCATCCACGGCCGTCCGTCGAAGTGATCAAGGCCTACCTCCACGGCAATCTGTGCCGGTGCACCGGCTACAAGAAGATCCTCGAAGCCGTCGAGACGGCCGCACGCGCGTGTGCGGCCGAGGACCGCGCGGCGGCGACGTAGGAGAGGAGTGCCGCCGCGCCACCGCGCGCAGCGATGCACGGGAAGCGGTCACCACGAACAGCCCGGCTGGGCGTGGACTCTCGGGGGAGGAGATGGATATGGCCAAGCATATGATCGTACGGCCTCTGATGGCGTTGCTCGTGGTTGCGGCGATGGTCGCCGGCGCGATCGGCACGGCGCGCCCGCAGCAGCCGCGTTACACGGTCCGCTTCGGGGTCGTGGGCACCACCTCGACGATGTACTACGCGCCCCTCGTGGTCGCGCAGGACAAGGGCTTCTTTGCCCAGCAAGGCGTCCAATTGAGCCAAACCGTCATCGGGCCCGACGACAACCTGGTGCGCGCGGTCGCCGGGCGCGCGCTCGACATGGGTATCCCCGAGGTGAGCATCGCGATCAACGGGGCCGCCCACGGTGCGCCGGTCAGGGTGGTCGCGTCGCTCACGGACCGGTATCCGTACGATCTCTTCGCGGCGAAGGGAAGCAAGTCGTACGCGGATCTGCGGGGCAAGACGATCTCGCACTGGACGGTGGCGCCGGAGGTGAGCGTCGCGCTCATCCGGCAGTTGCTGGCGGCGCACGGCGTGAAAGAGGGCGAGTATAACCTGATCGCCGGAGGCGGCCTGGCGGCAAGGTACGCGGCGCTGACGCAGGGCGCGGTTGGGGCCGCGATTCTCACGGCCCCGTACGATCTGCTGGCGCGCAAGAACGGCTTCACCGATCTCGGCGGACTCTACGACATTCCCGCGGTGTTTGCCGGCGTCATCACGAACACGAACTGGGCGGCGGCCCATCACGACGCCGCCGTCGCCACCCTGAAGGCGATGGTGCTCGGGTTTCGGTACGCCGCCAACCCCGCGAACAAGGCCGAGGTCGTGAAGATGATCGCGGACATCGGCAAGACCGATCCCGCGGTCGTGAGCCAGACGTACGACCAGTTCTTCAAGACCCAAACGTTTCTGTTGAGCTGGGACCTCGTGCCCAGCCAGCGGTCGATGCAGGGCGTGGTGGACATCTTGACCAGCCTGGGACAGCTGCCCAAAGGCGCCAACGCGCTCAGCTATTTTGACCTCAGCTACCTCAATCAAGCGCTCGCTCAGGCGGGGAAGTAAGGTTCCACCGGCGTCATGGTCGTGGCGAGGCCAGGCGCGCGTCCCGCGACCGCGGCCCGCATGGCGACGCCGGTCGCCGGGGTGAGCCGCCTCGTGGTCAGCGGCGTCCTCGGCGTCATTGCATGGATCCTGCTCGCCAAGTATGTGGTGGCCAACCCCTTGTTTCTCCCCACGCCGTATGCGGTGCTCCTTGCCGCGATTCAGGTCGCGCGTAGCGGCGAGTTGCTCAACGACGTGCTCGTCAGCCTGTCCTACTTTGCCGTGGGCTCCGTCATCGGGTTCGTCGGCGGCGTGCTGCTCGGCGTGCTGCTCGGCGCCAACCAGAAGATTGCGGACTACGTGGACCCGTGGGTCTCCGCAGCGTACACGGCGCCGCTCGTGGCCCTGACGCCGCTGTTGATCATCTGGTTCGGCATCGGCCTCTGGTCCAAGACCATCATCATCGCCTTGCTGGTCGTCTTTCCCGTCACGATCGGGACGATTGCCGGCATCCGCTCGACCGATCGATCGTTGGTGGAGGTGGCCACCAGCTTCGGGGCGACCCGCGGGGACATGCTTCGTAAGGTCATGGTGCCGTGGGCGTTGTCGTTCATCCTTTCCGGTGCGCGGATCGGGGTCGGGCGCGGCGTGATCGGGATTTTCGTGGCGGAGCTGTTCGGCGGGGCGAGCAAGGGCGTCGGCCTGATGATCTCGAACGCGGGCCAGGTGTTCAACACGCCGTTGTTGTTCGTCGGCATCATCGTGCTCGCGGTCATGGGGATCGGCGTGACGACCGTGATCAGGTTCCTCGAGCGGCGCATGGCGCCGTGGCGGACGCAGTCCGTCGTGTGATGCCCCGGACATGAGCCTGCGCGTCGAGAACCTGAGCGTCACGTTTGCGCGCGACAACGGCGCCCCGCTCGCGGTGCTCGACCGGGTGAGCTTCGAGGTGCAGCCTGGGGAGTTCGTGGCGCTCGTCGGGCAGAGCGGCTGCGGCAAGACGACGATCCTGCGGTGTCTTAGCGGCCTCCAACCTTCATACGAAGGCACGATGACGATCGCGGGCCGCCGGCTCACGGGCGTCGACCGTCGCGTTGCCATGGTGTTCCAGAGCGATTCCTTGTTCCCGTGGCGGACCGTGCAGGCGAATGTCGCGTTTGGGCTGGAGGTCCGCCGCCGCGGCAAGGCCGGCGCCGACCGGATTGTTCAGGACCTCGTCAACCTGGTCGGTCTCGCCGGGTTCGAGCGGGCCTATCCGCACCAGCTCTCCGGCGGCATGCGCCAGCGCGTCAACCTCGCCCGCGCGCTCGCCGTCGATCCGGACGTGCTCCTGATGGACGAGCCGTTCAGCGCCCTGGACATGCTCACGCGGGAGGCCATGCAGCTGGAGCTGCTGCGCATTTGGTCGCATCGGAGGAAGACCGTCCTGTTCGTCACGCATCAGATCGAGGAGGCCGTACTCCTCGCCGACCGTGTCCTCCTGATGTCCCCCCGTCCCGGCAGGATTCGGCGGGACGTGCCGGTTCCGCTCGGGCGACCCCGCGCGAGCCAGGTGCGCCGCACGCGCGAGTTCCATGCGCTGGTCGACGCTCTCGCAGAGGCGCTGGCCGCGGCCCCCTTGGATGGACTCGTCCGATCCTGAGGTTATGTCTTCTGAATCGGCAGTTGCCGCTCGATTTTCCGGTACTCGTCGGAGACGTACTCGGTCTCGATATCGGGAATCGGTCGCGGCTGCTCGCCGTCCCCGAACAGCCCGGCCACGTTGTGGTGCGCGCTTGAGACGTAGGCGGGGGCAAAGACCTCGAGAATTGTGCAGGGCTGGTCCGACGTGATCCACCCCCAATGGACCGCGTTCCGCGGGATGCGGTAGAAATCCCCGGCCTTCACGAGGAAGAACTGGTCTTCCACGAACACCCAGATCTCGCCGTCGATGACGTAGTTCATCTGCTCCGTATCGTGTTTGTGGGGGCGCGAGTGATATCCGCCGGGCCGCGTTGCCAGCATGAGGGTACTCTCGTTGCCGCGGACGAGTTTCGTCGACATCTGCGTGTACTGCGTCGTGACCGTATCGCTCTTCATCTCGGCGCCCTTCACATAGAGCGGCATGCAGCACCTCCGGAGTGTGATCGGTTCGAAGCGCGTTGTGGGCCGGCGGCCTCGTAGCAAGCAACCGGAACGAAGCTCGATCGCCACGCTGATATTGCATGGCGCCTTCGCGCCCACCTGCCCGACCTGACCGGCACGCAACCGCGACGGACTCCGCGCGCCGGCACGGGCCGGCGAAAGATAAACCACGGGGTTCACCGCGTTACCCCGCCGGTAGGCGCCAGCTCGGTTGAGGTCGAAGTCGGTTCGCGTGAGGAACCCTCGGAGCAGCGCCCCGTGAATCTCGGACTGAGGGGGCACGTCGCCTTCGTTACCGGCGGCACCCGGGGCATCGGCCGGGCAATCTGTCGTGCCCTGGCCGCCGAAGGATGTCACGTCAGCTTCTGCGCCCGCACGCCTGAGGATGTCGAGCAGGCGACCGCAGACTTGAGCGCGCCCGGGGTGCGGATCCGAGGGGGCGTTGCGGACGTGACCGTGGCCGGTACCCTCGAGCCCCTGATCGAGGCCACCGTGGCGGAGTTTGGCGAGATCCATCACCTGGTCGCCAACGTCGGCGGCGCCGTCGGAGGGGGAACGCTGGACTCCACCGCGGAGGATTGGGTGCGCACGTTTGATCTCAACGTGGGGCACGCCATTCGCGCGATCCGCGCGACGGTCCCCCACATGCGCGCGCCGGGCGAGTGCAGCATCGTGATCGTCGCGTCGATCTCCGGATCGAAGCCGGGCCCCCGGGCGCAGTACGGCGCGGCCAAGGCCGCGGAGATCTTCATGGCGGGCGCGTTGGCCCGGGATCTCGCGCCCCGGCGGATTCGCATCAACACCGTCAGCCCGGGCTCGATCCTGTTCCCGGGCGGCGGCTGGGACCGTTTCCGCCAGCAGCAGGCGGCGCGGTACGAGGCGTTTGTCGAGCGGGAGTTCCCGTGGGGGCGTCTCGGCACCGCGGACGAAGTGGCCGACGTGGTGACGTTCGTGCTGTCGCCGCGTGCGCGGTGGATCAACGGTGCCAACATACCGGTGGACGGGGCGCAGAACAATCCGACCGCGCTCTGATTCACGCGGGCCGGCGTTCGACGGCGGATCGGCCCGAGGCGTCGCGGGGAGGTCCCACGCCGGGTGACCGCGTGACGCCGGCGTCGCTCGGAGTCCTGGTGCTCCTCGCGGTCATCTGGGGCGGCAGCGTGCCGCTGACGAAGCTGGGCCTGCGCGATTTCCCGCCGCTCACCCTGACGGCCTTGCGGTACGTCGTCGCGGCGCCGTTCTTCGTGGTGCTGCTTCGCGGCCGGCCACTCCCGCCGCCGCGGACGCTCGGCGCGGTCGCGGGCCTCGGCATCCTCGGCATCGTCTGTGGGCAGGTCGCCCAGACGCTCGGCGTGCGCGAAACCTCCGCGTCCGTGGCGACGGTCATTTCCGCGCTGATTCCTGTCTTTGTCGTGGCGTTCGCGGCCGCCCGCCTGCGCCAGCCGGTGCGGCCGTACCAGGCGCTCGGCCTCGCGGTCGCGTTCGCGGGGGTGGCGCTCGTCACCGCCGGCGACCCCCGCCACCTGGCCGCGGCGGCGGCCGCCGCAAGCGTTCGGGGCGACGTCCTCATGGTGTGCTCCGCGCTGGCGGTCGCGCTGTACTACGTGCTGAGCGTGCCGTTCGCCGCGGCGTACTCCGTGGTCACGGTCGCGGCGCTGACCTCCCTCGCGGGGGCGTGCGCGCTCGTGCCGGTCTCGGTATGGGAGCTCGGGCACGCACGGGTGCATGCCACGGCGCAGGGCATCGGCGTCGTGCTGTATTTAGCGGTGCTCGTAACGGTTGTGGGCTTGTGGATCTGGTTCCGGGCGCTGACCCGTCTGCCGGCAAGGATCGTCGCCGCGCTCCAGTATCTCCAGCCATTGGTAGGCGTCGGGCTCGCGGCGACGCTGTTCGGGGAACGGCTGGATGCGTGGTTTTGGGCCGGCACCGTGCTGGTCCTGGCCGGAGTCGCCGGCACCACCGGCGGCGCGCTGGCCGCGCCGTCTGCGACGGTGCCGGCGCGCGTGCACGCCAGGCGGGGACGGCGCTTTCGCGAGTAGGGGCGGGGCTGCTGAGGTCGTGCTCCGTCGCTCACAGGCAGGCGCAAGCCGGACGGGCCTGCCCGAAGCGGGTGTTCGACGACCGCGATGTATACGTCTTAATCGAGCGCCACGAAGACGTCGGTCCCCTCGACGCGCACCCGATACCCGGCCACGGGTCTCCGGGCCGGGCCTTTCAACATCTGGCCGGACGTCACGTCGAACTGGCTCCCGTGCCACGGGCACGTCACGACGGTCCCGTCGAGGCGACCGTTCCCGAGAGGGCCTCCGACGTGCGTGCACTCGTTCGCGGTGGCGTACAGTGTTCCACCCACATTGAAGAGGGCGATCGATTTCCCTTCCACGGACACCACCGTGGCTGTTCCGGGTGCTACCAGGTTCGTCTGACCAACCTTCACCTCGGCCACGTTCGCACCCCTTTCCCGGTGAGCCGCCTGTTTCACCGGCCGCGGCCGAGCGATCGACCGCGAGTCAGGCTCCACACGACGTTCGGTGATCGGCAGCCATCTCCCTGTGTGCGCGAGCAACCACGCGGGCTCGGACACACCGCAGCGGGGCAGGCCCCGCGGGTACCTTGTGCAGGCGTGCCGACCGCCGGCGCGAAAATACGACCGCGATGCTGCGTCATTCCGTGATCTGGCGGCTGCGCGACACCACCACCCCCGCATTGCAGGCGGAGATGCTGCAGGGCCTCGCCTACCTGCGCATGGAGTGCCCCATGGTGCGGTGGGGCGACTACGGCGAGGATCTTTTTGGCGGCTCCCGGCGATTCGACCGGGCGCCGCCGTTTGAGACCGCGCCGGTCTGGCGCCGCGGGACGAACGGACCGCCCGCCAACTACGACGTGGCGCTCCACCTGGACTTCGACGACTGGGCGGCCTACCGGCAATACAGCCCGCACCCCGCCCACCAGGCCGCCTCGGCGTTCAACGGGAAGGTGTCGTGGGACGAGCTCACGGCCCGCGTGGACTGGTACTTCGAGGGCGCGCCGCCGACCCAGCGGGGCCACGTCAAGCACGTCGCGATGTTCGTGTGGGCCGACGACGTATCGGAGGAAGCCAAGCGGCGCGCGATCGGCGCCGCTTCAACGCTCGGCGACGCTCCCGGTGTGGAGGCGGTGACGATCGGTCACAACGTGGGGCAGTTGCCGAGCGACTATGACTGGATCATGGACGTGCAGGTGCCGGACCGCGCCGCGGCGGAGCGCCTGCTGGGAAGTCCGGAGTACGCCTGCGCCATGGAAGCGGTCGCCACCGCGACGAAGTACGAGTGGACGGCGCGGCTGTCGCACATCATGCGCGGTCCGTAGGCGGCCGCCACCGCGCCTCTGCCCGCCTCGCGCTAACTCACCCCGCCTTCATCCGGTGCTGGATGACGGCGGTTCGCTCCGGGCGCGTGAGCCCGGCGAGCCGGGCCGCGGCCTCGCGGTACGCCGGATGCGCCAGGAAGGCGCCCGCGCCGCGCTCGTCGGCGAAGTGAACCTCGAGCACGAGGTCGGCTCGTCCCATCTTCGCCCACCCGAGATCGTCGGCGACTTCGAGCGTGTCGGCAGTGTCGCAGTCGGCGCGTAGGGCCGCGAGCATACGGCGCGCCTCCTGCTTCTGCCGCGCGTCGATGGCGTCCCGCCAGGTGTAGAGCGCCAGGTGACGCACCCGTCCCCGGACCGATGCCGGTCCCTTGTAGACGTAATCGGCGCGGGCCGTGATCTCCTCGCGGGTGATCGTGTCGATGAAGCCGCCGACGCGGTAATGGTGAGGATCCCGATTGTACTCGTCCCACGACGCCTTGTCGCGATGATCCCGTAGCAGCGCGAGCTCGTAGTTCGCGCTCCCCGAGAGGCCGAGGTCTATGCCGAAATCCACGGCATCGACGCGGCTCGCGTAGCTGATGTAGGCGAGCCCCTCTTTCGCCCGGAGGCGCTGGTCCGAGGTGGCCGCCTCGTTCCAGCGCCACAGGACGACCCGCCGGAGGACCGGTGAGATCGTCATGAGCCCTTCTAGTAACCCCGCATCACGTGGGTCACCCGCGCCGTCCATTCGTACTTGGTCGCGGGCGCGATGACCCGCATCGCCTCCGCATAGTGCCGGCCTTCGATCAGGTCCCGGGCGGCCGCTTGGTCCTCCACCAGGATGTCGAGGGTCCAGTCGAAGTTGGCCGCGGGTCCGCCGACATTCTCGCCGGCCGCTGCGGACACGACGCCCGGGGTTTCTCCCAGGGCCCGGGCCGCGTCGAGGGCGCGCGCCCGCGCGCCCGCATCTGCCTCGCCGGTCCAGACGAACAGGGCCGTGTGGCGGACCAGCCCGCGGCGGATGCGCGGCTCGCCGCCGTACCGCCAGCGGATACGCGCGGTCAGCTCGGGCACCGTGACGGACGCGGTGAAGCGGGCGACGGCGCGGCCGTTCTCGTCGGCGAGGCAGCGCGCCAGCGCGGCATCGTCGTCGAAGTCGAGATGGACCGCGGCATCGTAGTTGCTCGGAGGCCCTTCCGAGCGGGCCCGCCAGCGCGGCGTGCGCTTCCACGGCGGCACCGCGAGCAACGGCCTCGAGCCGCCGAAGAGATCGTCGCCGTAGTCGCCGGCGCGGACTCCGGCACACTCCATGCGCAGGAAGGCGAGCCCCCGCAGCATCTGGAGCTTCTGATCCTCGCTGGTCGTGTCCCGATGGAGCACGAGCGCCGTGTACCGCAGCATCAGTGCCGCATCCCCGTGGTCGCGACGCCGCCGATGATCTGGCGCTGGAACACGAAGAAGAGCACCGTGAGCGGCACGGACGCGATGGACGACACGGCCATCAACATGGGGAAGTTCGACGTCTCGGCCGACTGAAACGTCTGCACGGCGAGCGGGACCGTCGCCTTTGCCGTGTTGCTGATGATGAGGAACGGCCAGACAAAGTCGTCCCACGTCGACTGAAAGATCAGGATCGCGACCGTGAGGAGCGCCGGCCAGGCCAGCGGCACGCCGATGCGGAGGAAGGTGCTCACGTGGCCGGCGCCGTCGATGCGCGCCGCGGCGATCAGGTCATCGGGCAGCGAGAGGAAGTACTGCCGCATCATCAGCACGCCGAGGGCGTTCGCGGCCACGGGCACGATCATGCCCTGGTAGCTGTTGAGCCACCCCAGCCGCTGCACCGTCAGGTAGAGGGGCACCATGATCACCTCGAGCGGCAGCATCAGCGTGGCGAGGATGAGGACCAGCAGGACGTGGCGGCCGACGAAGCGGTACTTCGCGAGGCCGTAGCCGGCGAGGGCCGACAGCAGGACGTTGAGGACGGTGACGCTCGCCGTTACGATGGCGCTGTTCATGAAATAGCGCGTGAAGTGGACCGTCGTGTACGCGGCCGGGTAGTTGCTCCAGAGCGGTTGCCGCGGGAACCACTGGATCGGCAGGTCGAACACGTGCTGGTTCGACTTCAGGGACGTGGATACCATCCACACGATCGGCATGAGAAAGACGATGGTGACGCCGGTCAGGAGGAGGAGGAGCGCAGCCGTGGTGGCCTGCGTCCGCATGCGGGCGGCCGCCCTGCGCGGTGACGGACGGACGGCGGCGGTTCCCACGTTCATCGCCGTGTCACTCCTCGGTCCTGAACGCGCGCAGGCTCGCCATCGTGAAGGCGACGATGATCAACAACATGACGAGCGCGGCCGCGGACGCGTACCCCATCTGGAAGCCGATGAAGCCGGTCTGGTAGACGAACAGCGACAACGTGGTGCTGGCGTTGTCGGGACCCCCGCCGGTCATGACGAGCGCCAGCACGAAATTCTGGACGGTCAGCGTGATCGCAAACACGACCACGACGAGGAACGTCGGCTTGAGCATCGGCAGCGTGATCGACCGGAATCGCCGCGGGGCGCCCGCGCCGTCGACCTTCGCCGCCTCGTACAACTCGCCGGGGATCGACTGCAGGCCCGCCAGGTAGATGACCATGCAGAGCGGGGTGAGGCGCCATGCGGTGGCGACCACCAGGGCGCCCACCGCGCCCTGCGGCGACAGCAGCCAGTTCACGGGCTGCAGGCCCAGCACCTTGAGCGCGTCGTTGACCAACCCGTACGGGTTGAACAGAAACTGCCACAGAATCGGCACGACGATGATCGGCACGACGGCCGGAAGGAAAATCAGCGTGCGAAAGAGGCCCCGGGCCGGGACCTTTTGATTGAGCAGGACCGCGAGGGCGAGCCCGAGGACCATCGACACGGCGATAGTCGCACCGACGTAGCGCCCCGTGGTCAGGAGGGCGCCGATGAAGGTCGTGTCGCGGGCCAGCCGGGCGTAGTTGTGGATGCCGATGAAGTGCCCGCCCCGGTCCGTGAGGGTGGCGTTGGTCAGGCTCAGCCACGCGGCGTACGCCATCGGCCAGAATTTGAAGCACACGAGTAGCGCGAGGATCGGCAGCGCGAAGACGACGCCCCACCACGGTTGGGTGGGCCCGAACCAGCGGCGCCGGGCCCGCGTGATCCAGCCGGGTGCCGGCCATGCGGCGCCGGGGGCGGGCCGGGCCGACCCATGGCTGCGCATGAGTCTCGGCGCCGCGGCGCGGCTTCGCGACCCCTGGAACATCCCGGACGTGCCGGTGCGAACGGCGGCCGCCTCCTATTTGCCGATCGCCTGCAGGTACTCTTGCTGCATCTCCTGGAGCGCCTGCGGGATGGCTTCGTTCTTGAACACGACCTTTTGGACGCCGTTCTGGATGGCCCCCTGCAG
>JAJPIA010000021.1 GCA_021324975.1 Bacillota bacterium | reverse complement strand
CGCCCCGATGTTGATCCCCAGCGCCTCGAGGACGTCCGCGCTGCCGCTGCGGCTGCTGGCCGCGCGGTTGCCGTGCTTCGCGACGCGCGCGCCGGCGCCCGCGGTCACAAACGCGGCGGTGGTGGAGATGTTGAACGTGTTGAGGCGGTCGCCGCCCGTGCCCACGACGTCGACGAGGTGATCGACGTGCGGCGCGATCGGGACCGCGTGCTCGCGGATCGCCCGCGCAAACCCCGTGATCTCCTCGACCGTTTCCCCGCGCATCGCGAGCGCGGTGATGAACGAGGCGATCTGCGCCGCCGTCGCCTCGCCGTCCATGATCACGCTCATCGCGTGGTGCGCTTCGTCCTCCGTCAGGCGCTCGTGAGACACCACCTTGGCGATCGCGGCGCGAAGCGGCATCGGCCTATCGCCCCCTCGCCACGTGGTAGTCGGCGCTGCCGGACGCCGACGCACCGCCCGCCGCGGCGGGGGCCGCGGCATCCGGCTCGGCCGTCGCGCCGCGGCGCGGTCCCGTGCCGCGGGCGAGCGCGAGAAAATTCGCGAGCAGGGCGTGCCCGTGCTCGGTGAGCACGGACTCCGGATGGAACTGGACGCCCTCCAGGACGGCCGTGCGGTGCCGCAGGCCCATGATCACGCCGTCCTCGGTTCGCGCCGACACCTCGAACGACGCCGGCAGACCGGCTTCATCGACGACGAGCGAGTGGTACCGCGTGCCGACGAACGGGCTCGGCAGGCCCTCGAAGATCGTCCGCCCGTCGTGGAAGATGCGCGCCGTCTTGCCGTGGACCGGCGCCCGACCCCGCACCACGGCGGCGCCGCACGCCGCGCCGATGCACTGATGCCCCAGGCACACTCCGAGGATCGGGATCCGCCCGGCGAGGGCGGCGACGGCGGGCGCGCTGACGCCGGCCTCCGCGGGCGTGCACGGTCCCGGTGAGATCACGATCGCCTCAGGCGCCGTGGCCACGATCTCCGGGACGGTCACCGCGTCGTTTCGGACGACGCACGGCGCCTCGCCCAGCTCGCCGAGGTATTGCACGAGGTTGTACGTGAACGAGTCGTAATTGTCGATGACGAGAATCATGTCACGCCTCCGTTCCGCCGGGCCGGCCGGCCTCCTACAGCCCGCGCGCCGCCGCCTCGATGGCCCGAACCAACACCTTGGCCTTGTTGATCGTCTCGTCGTACTCGTTCTCCGGGACGGAGTCGGCCACGATGCCGCCGCCCGCCTGCGCGTACGCCACGCCGTTCTGGATCGCGAGCGTGCGGATCGCGATGCAGGTATCGAGCGCACCCCCGAAGCCCGCGTAGCCGACCGCCCCGGCGTACGGGCCGCGCGCGGTCGGCTCGAGCTCGTCCAAAATCTCCATCGCGCGCACCTTGGGCGCGCCGCTCACGGTGCCGTGCGGAAACACCGCGCGGAGCACGTCGAAGACGTCCCGCCCGGGTGCGAGCTGTCCCTGGACGAGGCTGACGATGTGCATCACGTGGGAGTAGCGCTCCACGGTCATGAGCTCCGGGACGCGCACGGTGCCGAACCGGGAGACGCGCCCCACATCGTTGCGGGTCAGGTCGACCAGCATGACGTGCTCCGCCCGCTCCTTCTCGTCGGCCAGCATCTCGTCCGCGAGGGCCCGGTCTTCTTCTTCGGTGAGGCCGCGCCGGCGCGTGCCGGCGATGGGGCGCATCTCGACGTTCTCACCCTCCACGCGAACGAGGAGCTCCGGGGACGCGCCCACCAGCACGGCGTCGCCTCCCGCGAGGTAGAACATGAACGGCGACGGGTTGATCATGCGCAGCGCCCGGTAGATCGTGAGCGGGTCGAGGTCGCCGATGTCGGCGGCGAACCGCTGCGAAAACACGATCTGGAAGGCATCCCCGGCATGGATGTACTCGCGGCACCGCCGCACGCCTTCGAGGTACCGTTCGCGTGTCATGTTGGAGCGCAGCGCGAGCCGCGGGACCGCGGCCGCAGGCGGCGGGGGCTCCGGCAGCGGCCGGCGGAGCAACTCCAGCCACTCCCGGATGCGCTCCTGCGCGGCGCGGTACGCGCGCTCCGCGCCGTCCTCGACATAGGTGTTCGCGATCACCCGCAGCCGGTGGCCGTGATGATCGAACACGACCACCGTGTCGGCAAGCGCGAGCTCCAGGATCGGGAAGTTGCGGTCATCGGGGGGACGGTGCGGGAGGCGCTCGATCGTGCGGATCAAATCGTAGGAAAAATATCCCACCAGCCCTCCGTAGAATCGAGGCAGGCCCGCCTGCTCGACCGGCCGATACCGGCGCATGATGTCGCGCGCCGCATCGAGCGGATCCTGCGCCAGCCGCCGCACGGCGCCGCGCTCCGCGATCTCGACGCCCGACAGCGTGGCCCGCAGCGTCAGCGCGGGCGCCGCCCCCAGAAAGGAGTAGCGGGCGAGCTTTTCGCTGCCCTCCGCGCTCTCGAGCAAGAACGCGTGGGGCAGGTGGCGCAGCCGCATGAACGCGGAGATCGGCGTGTCGAGGTCTGCCGGGACCTCGCACGTCACGGGCACGAGGTTGCCCTCGCGGGCCCGCCGGTCGAACTCCGCCGGCCCCGGCGCGATCACTGTGTCCTGCACCATCGCTTCCCTACGCCTCCCCGCGCGCCGCCCCGAGACGGGCCCGCGCCGCGCGGGCCCTCTCCAGGAGGGCACCTGCGCGGTCGCGATCGTCCAGCGCGGCCTCGAGCTGTGCCAGCTCGGAGCGAAACGCGGCGAGCGCCGCCGCGATCGGCGCGCGATTGAGCCGGCAGATCTGCGTCCACAATTCCACGGGGCTGACCGCGACCCGCGTCGCGCCGAGAAACGCCGGCCCCGCCGCGCCGGCGGCGCCGTCCGCGACGCTGACCAGGGCCGCGGCGATCAGGTACGGCAGGTGGCTCACGATCGCCACGGCGCGATCGTGCTCGTCGGGGGCCAGCACGACGGGGCGCGCCCCGAGGGCTCGCGCGAAGTCCGCCAGGCGGGCGACGGCCGCCGGGCCAATGCGCTCCGTGGGGGTGAGCACGTACACGGCGCGCTCGAACAGCTCCGCATCCGCGGACGCGACACCGCTTCCCTCGTTGCCTGCCATAGGGTGCCCCCCCACGAACACGGCGCCCTGCGGTTCCGCGACCGCCTCGATCGCGCGCACGATGCCGCCTTTGACGCTCGCGACGTCCGTCAGGATCGCGTCTGGACGGAGGTGCGGCAGCGCCCGCCGGGCCGCGGGCACGACCGCATCCGGCGGCGTGGCGAGCACGACCAGGTCCGCGCCCGCGACGGCCTCCTCCAGGACGAGGGTCCCGTGGTCGATCGCGCCGCGCGCTCGCGCGGCGGCGATCGCCTCGGCCGCCCGCGTCACGCCGACAACCTCGCGCGCCAGCCCGCGGCGGCGCACGGCCATCCCGAGCGAGCCGCCGATCAGGCCGACGCCGACGATCGTGACGCGCGCGAACGGGGTCACCGGCCCCTCACACCCGCCGCCCGACGGCCAGCGCGATCGCATCGAGCTCCTGCATCATGACGGTGAAGTTCTGCGGCGTCAGCTGCTGCGGCCCGTCGCTCAACGCCTTGTCCGGCTCCGGATGCACCTCGACGAGCAGCCCGTCCGCGCCCGCCGCGACCGCGGCCCGCGCCATCGGCGTCACCAGCTTCCACTTGCCGGTCCCGTGGCACGGGTCGACGAGCACGGGAAGGTGCGTCAGCAGCTTGAGCACCGGCACCGCGTTGAGGTCGAGCGTGTAGCGCGTGTAGTTTTCAAACGTGCGGATGCCGCGCTCGCAGAGCACAACGTCGGGGTTGCCCTCGGCGATGATGTACTCCGCCGCGAGGAGCAGTTCCTCAATCGTCGCGCTCGGCCCCCGTTTCAGCATCACGGGATACCTGGTCCGCCCGGCCTCCCGCAGCAGCGGATAGTTCTGCATGTTGCGGGCACCGATCTGAATCATGTCCGCGTACTTCGTCACCATGTCCATCTGCCGGACGTCCATCGCCTCCGTGACCACCGGCAGCCCCGTGGCCTCACGGGCCTCGGCCAGGATCTTGAGCGCCTCCTCCTCGAGCCCCTGGAACGAGTACGGCGATGTGCGCGGCTTGAACGCGCCACCGCGCATCAGCTTGGCGCCCGCCAGCTTGACCGCCTCCGCCGTCTGCATCACCTGCTGGCGCGTCTCGACCGAGCATGGGCCGGCGATCACGACCACGCTGCCGCCCCCGATGGCGACGTCGCGGACCCAGACGGTCGTGTCCTTGCCGCCGTGAAACTCTCGCGCAACCAGCTTGTACGGCTGCAGAATCCGGACGACGCTCTCGACGCCCGCCATGGCCTCCAGGCTGTCGCGGAGCAACTCCTTGGTATGGCTGTCCCCCACGACGCCGATCACCGTGCGCTCCACGCCCTCGTTGACATGGCATCGCAGCCCCGCATCCTCAATCTTGCGCGTGACGGCCTCGCGCATTCCCCGGGTATGTGCCGGGCTCATCACCACGATCATCGCGCCTCCTCCCCACCGCACCCAAACACAAAACCTCCCGCCCTTTCGGGACGGGAGGCTCAGCCTGCCCGCGGTACCACCCCAGTTCCCCGGTCACCCGGGGCCGCTCGCCAAGGACGGAGCCCACGGATACGAGCTCGATCCCGCCTCCAGGTTACGGTGGAGGAAGCCGGCGGCGACTACACGGCGGCATCCCGCCGCCTTTCGGTCCGCCCCTCACGGGTCCATTCCGTCCGGAGCCGCCCCCCGCGCTTCCACCGGTTCACGCAGGTCTCTTGGGGCCATTCCCCGTCGTACTATCCCCGGTCATCGGGTTTTGCTGCTCGAATTATAGCACAAAGTCGCCACGTGCGAGGCCCGGGTCCGCGTGCAGCCGGGCCGGGGGGCGGGACTTCCATGATCTCAGGGGAATAGAAAGCGAAAGCGGGAACGACGCCGTACGGCATCCACTTCAAAAGGAGCACTCGATGTCCCTCGACACGTGGGCAATCGGACGGCCGAAGACGGATCTCGACACCCCGGCGCTCCTCGTGGATCTCCCCACGATGGAGCGCAACATCGACCGCATGGCGCGGTACATGCGCGACGCCGGCGTCGGCTGGCGGCCGCACACCAAGGCGCTCAAGACGCCCGCGCTCGCGCACATGCTGCTCCGAGCCGGCGCCCACGGGGTCACGTGCGCGAAGCTGGGCGAGGCGGAGGTCATGGCCGCGGGCGGCGTCCGCGACATCTTGGTCGCCAATCAGGTCGTGGGGGACCACAAGATCCGACGGCTCGTCAACCTCCTCCCGCACGCCGACGTCATGGTGGCGGTCGACTGCGAGGACAACGTGCGCGCGATCGACGCGGCCGCTCGAGCCAAAGGGGTGCGGCCGCGCGTGCTGGTCGAGGTAAACATCGGCATGAACCGCGCCGGCGTGGAACCCGGCGATGCGGTGCTCCGGCTCGCGCGGCTGGCGCACGGGTGTGAGGGCCTGCGGCTGGCGGGCCTCATGGGATGGGAGGCGCACGCGATCCGGATCGCCGATCCCGACGAGAAGCGCCGCGCGATCGCAGACGCGGTGGGCCTGCTCGTCGAGAGCGCGGACCAGTGCCGGCGGGCGGACCTGCCCGTGGACATCGTGAGCTGCGGCGGCACCGGCACATATACGGTCACGGCGCGCCTTGCCGGCGTCACGGAAATCCAGGCCGGTGGCGGGATCTTCAGCGACGTCGTCTACCGCACGCGCATGAACGTCGACCACGACTACGCGCTCACGGTGCTCGCGACCGTCACGAGCCGGCCGACGCCGTCCCGGATCATCTGCGACGCCGGCAAGAAGACGATGAGCAGCGACGCCGCTCCTCCCGCGCCCGTCGGCGTGTCGCACGTGACCTCGGTGGCGCTGTCGGCCGAGCACGGCAAGATCGAGCTCAGCGAGCCCGACACATCGCTCCGCGTCGGGGACAAGATCGAGTTCGTCGTCGGGTACTCGGACACCACAGTCTGCCTGCACGACGAACTGTACGGCGTGCGGAACGGTCGCGTGGAGATCGTCTGGCCGCTGCCGGGACGCGGCAAGCTGCGTTAGTCTTAGTCTAGTTCGCCATGAAAAACGCGGCCCGAACGTCAGATCGGGTATGGAGCGGGTGGTGCACTACGGGCAGGAGTGATCCTTTTCGCCCGAACCTACCGATTGG
>JAJPIA010000087.1 GCA_021324975.1 Bacillota bacterium | reverse complement strand
TCACGCAGGAACAACGGTCCGGGGAGGTACCCAAGCGGCCAAAGGGGGCTGACTGTAGATCAGCTGGCGGAATGCCTTCGGAGGTTCGAATCCTTCCCTCCCCACCATCGATCCATACGGCATCAGATTGCAGGACGCTGCCGGAAGCGGCGTCCTGCAAGGCTTTCTGAAACCTATGGCGTAGGCGGTGACCGCATGTCTATCGCTCGCGCGCCCTGGGCACAAGCCTGGAATAGAAACCGTGGGCGAGGAGGCTTGTGGCCACCGTTCTCAGCGTCGCGAAAACGCCTGCCCGGGACCCCGAAGCGGTTCGTTGCTTCAAGTGCACGCGTGAGCGTCAGCGGGGCGACCTCGGCTGGCACTTCCTCGACCCCTCGAAACTGCCCGGGACGATGCGTCAGGGTATTGTTCACGTATGCCCGGTGCACTACCAGCAGTTCGCGGCGGCCGAACGTGGCCGCTGGGAACCCCTGTTCGAGGGCGAGATCATCGATCCGCTGCGTCGTCCGTCGTCGCTGACGGTCGCTTCCTAGTCCCATCCCTCCTCCGAAGAGGACAGCCCACCGTCTCAACGCATCTCGCGATCTGATCCGCGCACCGCGGGCCTGGCGGGCCTGTCAGGTCATTGAGAAATGTCAGTGCGCTCCTCGGCGAACAGTCAGTCGTTGTTCCGGTGGCGCGGCTTCAGTGTGAGCTCCCCGCGGCGATCTGTTATAGTAGGGTCGAGCCGCGCGGTTCATCCGGCGGCGTCTGTGGTACGTGCGGTCCGCCCCTGCGGGTCGCGACGGGCGGGAGTAGCTCAATGGTAGAGTGCCAGCCTTCCAAGCTGGCGATGCGGGTTCGATTCCCGTCTCCCGCTCCACGTTCGTGCTTCGCCGCGCGCGTTCCGACGGGCCCAGGGACAGGCGGTGTGTCCAGCGAAGTAGGGGTGTATCCCGTCCGAGGCGCCGTCCACAGGGCGCAGCAGGGGGCGTCCGGGGAATGAACAAGGAAGAACTGGCCGACCAGGTGGCCCTAGGCACGGGTCAGACAAAAAAGCAGGCCATGGCCGCCGTGGACGCCGTGTTCGCCAGTATCACAGGCGCCTTGCGGCGAGGCGAGAAGGTCACCGTGGTCGGGTTTGGAACGTTTCAAGTGAAGGCTCGGGCGCCTCGCGAAGGCCGCAATCCCAAAACCGGGGACAGGATTCATATCCCTTCGAGAAAGGTGGCGTCGTTCACGGCGGGTAAAGACCTCAAGGCCGAGGTCAACTGACACCGCGGAAGATCGCATGTTAAGCGGCGGGCCGCACGACGGCCCGCCCGCGCATTCAGCGACGGAATCTCGGAGCGATCCTGTGGCGGCCAAGATTCTCGACGGCGACGCGCTCAGACGCACCCGCACGGCGGCGCTTGCAGCCGCGGTGCAGGCGTTTGCCACGAGACACGGCGTGGCGCCATGCCTCGCCGCGATCCTCGTCGGCGACGACCCGGCGTCCCACTCGTACGTGCGGAGCAAGGCCCGCGACGCGGGCCGCATCGGCATCCGTTCTGAAACGTTCCACCTTGCGGCGGCCACGCCGACCGCGGAGCTGCTGGCGTTGATCGACGAGCTCAACGGACGCCCGGACGTGCACGGCATCCTCCAGCAGGTCCCGCTGCCGCCGCAGATCGACGCGGAAGCGGTGTTCGAGCGGATCGATCCCGACAAGGACGTGGACGGCCTGACGCCGGCGAATCTTGGGCGCCTGCTGCGCGGCCGCGCCGGGCTCGTGCCCTGCACCCCGCTCGGCGTGCTCGCGCTGATCGACGCGGCGGGCGTGGACATCGCCGGGAGCGACGCCGTCGTCATCGGCCGCAGTACGCTCGTCGGGAAGCCCACGGCGCTGCTGCTGCTCCAGCGGCACGCGACCGTGACGCTCTGCCACTCCCGCACCGCCGACCTGGCGCACCATGTCCGGCGGGCGGACATCGTCGTGAGCGCGGTCGGCCAGGCGCGCCTGATCCGGCGGGAGATGGTCAAGCCGGGGGCCGTCGTCATCGACGTCGGGGTGAGTCGCGTGAACGGCGCCGTCGTCGGTGACGTCGACTTCGACGGCGTTCGCGAGGTGGCCGGTGCCATCACGCCGATGCCCGGCGGCACCGGGCCGATGACGCGCGCCATGCTCCTTGAAAACACGGTCGCCGCCGCGCGCCGTCAACTCGAGGAACGCTCGTGACCTACGAGGACGCGCTTCGGTACCTCGACGGGCTGATCCAGCCCGACCGGCCCCGACGGCCGTACACCGAGGTCAAGCTCGCCCGCATGCGCGATCTGCTCGCCCGCCTGGGGGACCCGCAGGCGCGGTTGCGCGCCGTGCTCATCGCCGGCACCAAGGGCAAGGGTTCCGTCGCGGTGATGATGGCGGAGATCTTGAAGCAGGCGGGCTACCGCGTCGGCCTGGCCGTGAAACCGCACCTCGTGGACTACCGGGAGCGCATTCAGGTCGACGGCCGCATGATCGAGAAGCCCGAACTGGCCGCGTTGCTGTCGGAGATCCGGCCCGCGGTGGAGGCGGGAAGCCGGGGGCCGTGGGGGCTGGCGACCTACGTGGAAGTCACCGTGGCCGCGGCGTTTACGCACTTCGTCCGGCGCAATGTCGATGTCGCGGTGGTGGAGGTCGGGATCGGCGGCCGTCTCGACGCGACCAATACCCTCGAGCCGATCGTATCCGTGATCACGCCGATCAGTTACGATCACACCGACCTGCTCGGCACGACGCTGGACGCGATCGCGCGGGAGAAGGCCGGCATCATCCGGCCCCGCGGCCGCGTCGTCTCGGCGCCGCAGCCCGACGAGGCGGGCGCGGTGATCGCGGACACCTGCGCCGCATCCCAGGCCGACCTGGTGCTCGTCGGCCGCGACGTTCGCGTCGCGCTGCACGAAGCTTCGCTCCACGGCATCCGGGCGGCGATCGAGGGCCGCCGCGGCCGGTATGAGGTGCGCGTACCGCTCCTCGGCCGCCATCAGGCACAGAATGCCGCCACCGCCGTCGCGGCAATCGAAACGCTGGCGGATGTCGGCGTCCCGGCGGCCGCCGAGGCGATCCGCACCGGCCTCGGCGCCGTGCGCTGGCCCGCGCGCGTTGAGGTCATGGGCACACGGCCGTACACCATCGTGGACGCGGGGCACAATCCCGCGTCCATGACGGCGCTCCGGGACACGCTGCAGGAGCTCCTCGGGGGCCGGCGGCTCGTGCTGTTGTTTGGGATGCTCGCGACGAAAGATTTCCGGACGGTGACCGCATTGATCGCGCCGTTCGCGGCGGCGGTGGTGACGACGCGGCCGGACAACCCGCACGCGCTGCCGGCCGCGGACCTCGCGGACGAAGTGCGGCGGTACACGGCCGACGTGGCGGCGATCGACGATTGGCGCCCGGCGCTCGCCGAGGCGCAGCGCCGCACCGGTCCGGACGACGTGCTCGTGATCACGGGGTCGTTTTACTTCGTCGGCGAGGCGCGCGAAGAGCTGCTCCGGAGGAAGCCCGCGGCGCCGGCGAGAAGGTAGACGCGATGTGGGTTGATCTGCTGGCAGAGGAACTGCTCGCGTCGTCATCCGGCCCGCACGTCGTAAACGACTCCAAGACGCCGTCCGGCCACGTGCCGGTCGCGCACCTGCGCGGCGTGCTCATGCACGACTGCGTCGCGCGGGCGTTGCGCGAAGCGGGGACGGACACGACGTTCCTGTACGGGTTCGACGACTACGATCCGATGGACGACCTCCCTCCGGCCTTGCCGCACTACGCGCAGTACATGGGCATGCCGTTTGCGATGATCCCGTCCCCCGACGGACAGGCTCCGAGCTATGGCCACTATTACGCGGCGGAGTTCGCCGACGCGTTCAACCACCTCGGCGCGCATCCGACGATCTACCGCACGTCGGACATGTATCGTGCGGGACGGTTCGACGACGGGATCCGCCGGGCGCTGGACCAGGTGGACGCGATCCGGACGATCTACCGAGAGGTGACGCACAGCAAACGGATCGGCGCCCAGTGGTGGCCCGTGCAGGTGCTGTGCGAGCGCTGCGGCCGGATCGGGACGACCGCCGTGACGGCCTGGGACGGACGAGAGGTGGAGTACTACTGTGCGCCCGACCATGTCGCATGGGCACAGGGATGCGGCTATCGCGGCAAGCGGTCGCCGTTTGGCGGCGGGGCCAAGCTCCTCTACCGCGTGGAGTGGCCGGCGAAGTGGGCCGCCCTCGGCGTGACGGTGGAAGGGGCGGGCAAGGATCATATGACGCGGGGCGGGACGCACGACGTTGCCCGGGCAGTGAGCGCGCAGGTGTTCGGACGGCCGGCGCCGTTTGCGTTCGCGTATGAGTTTCTGCTGTACGGCGGCAAGAAGATGAGCACGTCCAAGGCCGTGGGCGCCACCGCCTCCGAGATCCTCCAGGTGCTGCGCGCGGAACTGGCGCGGTTCCTGATCGTGCGGCCGGTACCGCGCCGCCAGGTGGAGTTCGACCCGGCGGGCGACACCATCCCTAATCTGTATGACGAGTACGATCGGGCCGCTGCGGCCTACTTCGGCGAGACCGAAAACCCCGACCTCGTGCGGACGTTTCACTTCGCGCGCGTCGAATCCGATCCGCCGCGGTGTTACCGGCCGCGATTCATTAAAGTCGTCTACCTCATCCAGATGCCGGCGGTTGAGACGGCGCGGGCGGTCGCGCGCGATAAAGGATCGCCGCTGACCGACGCGGATCGGGAGGAGCTCACCCATCGCATGACCGACGCCCGACGCTGGCTGGCCACGTATGCGCCGGAGCACTACAAGTTCGCGGTGCGGGACACGGTGCCGCAGGGCGCGCGCCTGTTGACCGCGGGGCAACGCCGCTATCTCGCCCGGGTGGCCGACGCGCTGGAGGCGGGGCCGGGCGCCGCCGTGCCCGTGGCGCCGGATGGCGGAACGCCCGCGGGGCATACGGCGCGCGTTCCAGGAGATGAGCGTCGCCGCGTCGCGGGCGGCTCCGTGTCGTGGACCGGCGAGGAACTGCACGCGCGGCTCCACGAGCTTCGAGCCGAAATAGGGCTCCCGCCCCGCGAAGCCTTTGGCGCGATCTATCAAGCCTTTCTCGGCAAGGATTCGGGGCCCCAGGCCGGGTGGCTGCTGGCGGCGCTCGACGGGCAATTCGTGGTCGGCCGTCTTCGCGAGGTGGCGCGCGATGCCGCCTGAGACCGCCGGGGCGCGCGCGTGCGTGGTCGCCGTGCTGCAGAGCCTCGGCCCGCAGTACATCAAGGAGATCGAGGCGGTGGATCCCCGTGTCCGGGTCCTCCGGGTCCGGGACCGCGCCACGTGGCACGACGAGGCGCCCGAGGCAGAGGTCATCTTGGGATTCCGGCCCCTGCGCGACGGCGCCACGCGCTCCCGTGCCCTCAAGTGGGTGCACCAGGGAGGCGCCGGCGTGGAAAATCTGACGGCCGACGTCGCCGGCACCGAGATCATTGTCACCAACACGCACATTCACGGCGAGACGATCGCCGAGCACGTGCTTGCGCTCACGCTGGCGCACACCCGCCGCTTGCGCGAGCTGTTTGAGTACCAGCAGCGTCGCGCGTGGGGCCACGGTGAGTTGCGCGCCGTCCGGCTGCTCGCGGGCTCGACGATGGGAGTGCTCGGCCTCGGGACGATCGGGCGTGCGGTCGCACGGCGTGCGGCCGCGTTCGGGATGCGCGTCTGGGGCACGCGGCGACACGTGGGCCCGCCGCCCGACGGGGTGGAGCGCGTGTTCCCGCCTGAGGCGCTCGACGACGTGTTGCGCGTTGCCGACGTGCTTGCCGTGACGCTGCCGCTGACCCCGGAGACACGAGGATTGCTCGGGGCGCGCGAGTTGGCGCTGCTCCCGCGCGGGGCGTTTGTGGTGAACATCGGCCGGGGCCAGCTCATCGACGAACCGGCGTTGATCCAAGCCCTCCGGCAGGGTCACCTGGGCGGGGCCGGCCTGGATGTCTTCGTCGAAGAGCCGCTCCCCGCGACGAGCCCGGTGTGGACGCTCCCCACGGTGATCGTGTCCCCGCACGTCTCCGGCGGGTTCCCTGGGTATACAGATCACATGGTCGCCCTCTTTTGCGACAATCTCCGGCGCTACCTGGCCGGACAACCGCTGAGGAATGTCGTGAACACGGCTCTGGGATACTAGCCGTCCGGTCGCGGTGTCGCCGGCGCCCGCCGGCTTCCCGATCGTGGGGGACGCCGCGGGGCACGCGGACGCCGTGCGGCGATCTCTCGGGCCGGACCGAGACGCTCCAACGGGAGGGCGCGCCGTGAAGCCGTACACACACGATCGCATTCGGAACGTTGCCGTGGCCGGTCATGGCGGTACCGGCAAGACATCGCTCGTGGAGGCGATGCTGTTCGCCGCCAAAGCCATCGACCGCCAGGGTCGGGTCGAGGACGGCACGACCGCGACGGATTTCGACCCCGAGGAAGTCCGCCGCAAGATCACGATCAGCGCCTCGGTGGCCCCGCTGGAGTGGCAGGATCACAAGCTGAATCTGATAGACACTCCCGGCTATCCCGACTTCATCGGCGAGGTGACGGGCGCGCTGGCGGCCGTGGAAGGCGTGCTCGTGGCCGTCGACGCGCTGGCCGGTGTCGAGGTGCAGACGGAAAAGGTGTGGGCGCTGGCCGCCCGCGCGCACCTGAGCCGGCTCATCGCGATCACGCGCATGGATCGGGAGAACGCGACGTTCGCCGGAACCCTCGAGGCGCTGCAGGCCAAATTTGGCCGCCACGTGGTCGCGCTGCAGTGGCCCATCGGCGCAGAAGCATCGTTCGCGGGCGTCGTGGACGTGCTCACGATGCAGGCCTACGGCGACGCCGGGCCGATGCCGGCCGACAAGGTCCCGACCGACGTGCTCGCCGCGGCCAAGGCCGCCCAAGAGCGCCTCACGGAAGCGGTTGCGGAGACCGACGAGGCACTCACGGAGACGTATCTGGAGCAGGGCGCGCTTCCCGAGGAGGCGCTCCTGCGGGGCCTCCACGCGGGCGTCCGCGCCGGTTCGCTGGTGCCGGTTCTGTGCGTTGCCGCCACGCGCGGGCGCGGCGTGGCGGCCCTCCTGGACGAGTTGGTCAGGCTCCTCCCGGCGCCGCCCGAGCGGGAACCGGTCAAGGCCAAGGACGCGAAGGGCGCGGAAGTGACGCTCAGCCCGGATCAGGCCGGCCCGCTCGCCGCGCAGGTGTGGAAGACGATGGCCGACCCGTACGTGGGGAAGCTGTCGTACCTGCGGGTCGTCTCAGGCACGCTGCACTCGGACACGCAGGTCTGGAATGCGGCCAAGGGCAAGATGGAGCGGATCGGCCAGTTGCTCCTGGTCCGCGGCAAGCATCAGGAGCCCGTCGCCGAGGTGCCGGCGGGGGACATCGCCGCCGTGGCAAAGCTGGCGGACACCGCGACCGGCGACACGCTCACGGACAAGGACAAGGCGGTGACGCTGCCGCCGATCGAATTTCCCCGGCCGGCCATTTCGATGGCGATTCAACCGAAGAGCAAGGCGGACGAGGACAAGCTCGGCACGGCGCTGGGCCGCCTGATCGAGGAGGACCACACCCTCACCGTGCAGCGCGCCAACGAGATGCACCAGACCGTGATCGCCGGCATGGGCGAGTCCCACCTGGAGATCGTGGCCGATCGACTCCGGCGGAAGTTCAGCGTGGACGTCATGCTCTCCGTGCCGCGCGTTCCGTATCGAGAGACCGTGCGGGCCCATGCGCGGGTGCAGGGCAAGTACAAGAAGCAAACCGGCGGGCGGGGGCAGTACGGCGATTGTTGGATCGAGCTCGATCCCAAGCCTCGCGGCGGCGGCTACGAGTTCGTGGACAAGATCTTCGGCGGGGCCATCCCCCGGCAGTACATCCCGGCGGTCGAGAAGGGCATCAAGGAGGCGATGGACGAGGGCGTGGTCGCAGGATACCAGGTGGTCGACGTGCGCATTACCCTCGTCGACGGCTCTTACCACGACGTCGACTCCTCCGAGATGGCGTTCAAAATCGCGGGCTCGATGGCCTTCAAGAAGGCCATGCAGGACGCCAAGCCCGTGCTGCTGGAGCCGGTCGCCACCGTCGCCGTGAGCGTGCCCGAGGAGCAGATGGGCGACATCATCGGCGACCTCAACGCCAAGCGCGGGCACATCCAGGGGATGGAATCCGCCGGCGACGGCACCACGACCGTCCGGGCGCAGGTTCCCATGGCGGAGATGCTGCGATACGCGTCGGACCTCCGCTCGCTCACGGGCGGGAGGGGTACGTTTGAGCTCGAGTTCTCGCACTACGCCGAGGTGCCGTCGCACATCGCCGACAAGGTGACCGCGGAGGCGCGCAAACAAAAGGAAGCGGTCGAGGCCCACTAGCGGCACGATGCAGTTCATGGTGATCGAGCGGTTTCGAAACCGTGACGCCCGCGCGGTCTACCGGCGCCTGCGTGATCGCGGGCGGGCGATGCCGGACGGGCTTCGTTACGTGGGCAGCTGGATCGAGGCGAACTTTGATCGGTGTTTTCAGATCATGGAGTGTGACGACGCCCGCCTGCTGCAGCAGTGGGTGTTGGAGTGGGGCGACCTGATTGAGTTTGAAATCGTGCCCGTCGTGCCATCAACAGAGGTGCGCGCAGCCATCGAGCCTCGGCTGTGACGAGGCTCGACGCGCGTCTCCGATGGCTGACGAGGGATCACGGCTGGGGCGGGTGGCATCTCGAGCCCGCGACCGACCGGGCCCGGCGTGAGTGTAGAGGGGTCAGTGATAAAGGAGATACTTTTCCCTGATCTTGAGGAATCGCTCCAGCCCCGGGACCCACTGTTCCTCGATCTGCTCCGGGGTCTTGCCCGCCGCGAGGCTCAGTCGCACTTGATCCGTCCCCATGTCGAGGTCGAACGTGTACGTGCCGCCTGAGGATGCACCCCAGTGGAACTGCCCGGGATAGAGCTGGTGCACCGTGTAGAGAATCTGGATCATGAGGTCGACGGGCCGGTACGCCGCGCGGTCCGTCACGCGGATCTCGACGCCGCCATACTCGGGGCCCCCGGTGTCCGTCCATGGTTCGCCCCGCCAGTACGCCGCGCGAAATGCGACGCCGCCCGGCTTCCGCGCCTCGAGGGCGGCGCGCAGACGCCACGGTTGAATGAACGTGCCGCCCGTGAGCTCAAACGGCTCCGTGGTCAGCACGCCCACCGAGAGATTTGTGTCGCCGATCGGGCCGGTCACCGGATACAGAACGGCCGTGCGGAAATGGGGGATGCCGGGGGACGTCATGACCCACGGCAGGCCTGTTTGATCGAACCACATGGAGCGGCGCCAGCCGTCCATCGGCACGACTGTTAGCTTCGCGCCGATACCAAATTCGCCGTTGAAGAACCGCGCCAGCTCGCCGATCGTCATCCCATACAGGATCGGCATGGGATAGAGGCCGAAAAACGAGGTCCACTTGGACTCCAGGACGGGTCCCGCGACCAGGTCACCGGACAGCGGATCGGGCCGGTCCAGCACGACCACAGGGATGCCTTGCGCGGCCGCGGCCTGCATCGCGTAGGCCAGCGTCGACATGTAGGTGTAGAACCGTGCGCCGACATCTTGGATGTCGAAGACCAGGACGTCGACGCCCTTGAGCATCGCGGGCGTCGGCTTGCGCGTGGCTCCGTACAGGCTGAGGACGGGGAGGCCGGTCTCCGCGTCAACGCTGTTCCTGACGGGTGCCCCGGCGCTCTGATCTCCGCGTACACCGTGCTCCGGGCCAAAGAGCGCGACGAGACGAATATCATGATCCGCGGCCAGGAGGTCCGCGGTGCTGCGCAGTTGTTCATCGACGCCGCTGGGGTTTGTGATCAGGCCCACGCGCTTGCCGCGCACGATTTCCGGAGGATTTTCGAGGAACACGTCGAGCCCGGTCCGCACCAGCGGTGTGCTGGTAACGGCGTAGGACCGAGGCGGAGCGGCGGCGGGCGCCACGAACACGGCCACAAGCACTGCCGCCGTGCCCTTGAGGAGCGCCGCGATGCGCGCGGCCGTTTTGCCGTTTGACCGCCGTGTCACGGCACGGTTACTTCGCCGCGCGTGAGCCGATGCCTTGCGTCCGGCGCGATTTCTCGAGTCCAGCGCTTTCACTCCACGCCGAAGCCGCGCGTCGAGTGGCCGCATAGCCGGTGGCTGACGATCTGCCCGCCATCCCGTTCGGTGATGTGCGCGGGGTAGAGGGCTTCGGTCCCCAGCCCTGCACGACCGCGGACTTCCAGCCAACGGTTTAGGTGAGGTGCGCCCACCGCGCGACGGCGATGACGAAGTCCAGCACCGGGCGGAGCAAGGCCGCGGCGCTGAACGTGACGGCGGCGCAGACCATCCCGACGAGGAAGCCGCCGAGGATGTCGGTCGGATAGTGAACGCCAATAATGATTCGCGACACTCCGATAATCAGCGCACCGATGGCACTTGCCGTGCCCCACGTCCTGTCGCCCCACATCAGCAGCACGATGGCGATCGCCGACGCAAACGCCGCATGATCGCTCGGAAACGAGGGGTCGTGCGGACGCGCGCCCAAGACATGAGCGGGAAGCACGAGGAAGGGGCGCGGGCGAGGGAACGCGACGTTCAAGAGCACGTTGACCCCCAACGCAAAGACCGCGGCGAACAACGCGCGTAGGAGTATCCGTCGTCGCGGCTCGGGAGTGCCCCGACCGCGTATCCACAGCCCCAGCAACAGCAACGGATAGAACACGATCCCGTATTGTGCTACGTACGCAGCATCCCGTCCGATCCAGGGGGTTGTCGCGAGTCCGTTGAGCGTGAGAAATAGCGCGCGATCCATTCGTCCCGCCTTCTCCTGCGTCGTCTGGCTGCTTCCCGCGTAGCATCCGCAAGACTTTCGTCCGATTCCCTCAGCATGTTACCAGGAACGTGCACGGCCGGCGAGCTCGCCCATTTTCTCGCGATCAGATTGGGATTCATCATGTCGGATTGCACGCGAAAGATCCCGCTGCCTCGGCCGAGCTACGGCAGGTCGTTCACGCATAGTGGCGTCTCGTACGCACCCTTGCCTTTGATCCTCATCGCCATATGCTGCCATACGCGCAGCAGAGACGTAGGGGACGTAGGCCGAAATGCCACGCGGATCATATGGAGAAACGCATTGATCGCGCCTTCCCACGCGACGAGATGAAAGTCTCCGGCGTAGATGTCTGCGACCTCAACGGCGAGGAGGACAGCGCGCGTCTCACGAAACGGTTTCCTTGACGCCTTTCGGGCGTTTCCGTATTATGCGAGGCATCGGGGCCGGGCGCGTAGCTCAGGGGTCAGAGCGCTTCCCTGACACGGAAGAGGTCCGAGGTTCAAGTCCTCGCGCGCCCACCAAGTAAATCAAGGCCTTCAGCGCGATCCTATCTTCCCAATAGCCGGCCAGACGGTCTTCACCTCACAGAAACCTCACAAGCTGCCCCACCTCTCACACAGCACGACGATACAGAGCGTCGAGCAAACGCGAATCGGCCGCCCAGGGATGGTCCTGAGCGGCCGCGCGGAGGCGGAGCGAGGCGAGGGGTTACGAGACCGGCGCGCTCCTCGTGCCCGCGGCCTGGAACAGCGCCTCCTCGACCTGAAGCGCGACTTGGCGGTGCTGGCCTGCGAGGACGTGCTGATAGACCTCCTGCGTCATCCGAGCCGAGCTATGCCCGAGCCGTTCCTGCGCGACGCGCTGCGGCACGCCGGCAAACCGAGGGCCGGGATGAGCCGCTGCGCAATGGCCCGCCGGTGGCCGTCGAGCGTCGTGGGACTCCAGGTCGCGGCATAATCGCGCAGCCAGCGCTCGAGGAACTCGCCCGTGCGGAGCTTGGTCGGCGCCACGTACGCGCCCGCCTGCACCGCGCCAGCCGTGGCCGTGAGGTGCGCCACGGCGGCCTGCCGCCTGCGGTGCGCGCGCCAGTGTTGGCGGCGCCGGCCCGTCACCGGATCCCGCCCCACATCGATCACGGTCACCCACCGCCCGTCCTGCTTCCGCAGTGATCCTGGTATCGTGTGTCCCCCTTTTGTGATTGGCGTGCACCAGTGCGCCGGAGATGCTTAGCGCCGGCGGTACACGTTCCGCCGGTGCGCAATGCGCAACACGAGATAGTCAGTGTTCACCCGTGCGTAGATCACCCGATACGCCCCGACGCGGAGCCTGTACAGACCCGCGAACGGTCCGCGGAGCGCTTCGCCATCGTGCCCGTCCGACCGCAGCCCGCGCTCGATCCCTGCCCGGATGCGCTGTCGCTGTACGGGATCAATCCGGGCTAGGTCGCCTCGGACGGACGCTTTGTAGACAATCGTCACCGCCGCCGAGGCGCGCGACGCCGGGCCGCCACGTGGGTTCGGGGTGCCCGGGACACGGCGGGGTGGTGCGCTGGCCGCGGTCCCCAGACCGCCTCAGCCGCGATCACCGGGTCCTGGCGATCGCGCAGCCGGTCGAGCGCGATTTGCGCGTCCGCGTGCTCGTCCAAGTACGCGTCGAGCGCACGGAGCAGGAGATACGTGCGCGAGCGAGCGGTGGCGCGCGCCACCTGATCCAGGGCCCGGGCGGTGGTGTCCGGGACGCGGAACGACACGAGGACCGACATCGACGCCCCTCCTTGTCTTACATGTATGTCAAGTATAACATACCGGGGCCACGACGGGGCCTGTTAGGGAGGGAGGTGGCCGCTGTGCCCCAGGGACGCCACGCGCGAGTGCACTGATCCGATCCCCGGGTGAGACGCGCGCACGCCGCGGGCCCGCCCCCCACGCGGCCCACCCTCCGGGTCCTCACCGATCCTCACCGCCTGCGCCGGCCGGAGCGGGACTTCCGCATGCGCAACCCGTTTGCCGTCGCGAGTCTTTGTTGCTGGACCCCACCTCGCGCGTGGGTGAGTGTGATCGTCGGGTTTGCCGCCAATTCGTCGGATCTGTGGGCGCTGTGCTGTGTAGTCCGGAACATCTCATCGCGTTCTTGCAGGAGGCCTATCCCGACCGCCAGTTGCTCGTCTTTCTAGTTGGAACGCTCATCGGCCTCCAGTCGCTGGGCATCGCAGTCACACCGATCTTGACCGCGCTCGGGGTCGGCGGGTTGGCGGTGGCTCTGGCCCTGCAGGAGGCGCTTTCGAATCTGTTCTCCGGGCTCTACATCATCACCGCCCGCCACATCCGGCCCCGGCGACTACGTGAAGCTCGCCACGGGCGAGGAAGGAACGGTCATCGACATCACTTGGCGAAGCACCAAACTTCGCGAAGGCCTCAACAACCTGATCATCGTCCCCAATGCCAAGCTAGCCTCTGCGACGGTTACGAATTACGACGAGCCGGAGCGCGAGGTCGTCGTGCCCGTTCGGCTGGGGGTCAGCTACGAGAGCGACCTGGCGACCGTGGAGCGTATCACGCTCGACGTTGCGCGCGAGGCGTTGGCGGCAGCGCCCGGAAGCCTGCCTGGATTCGTGCCGGTCCTTAGGTACCACACGTTCGGGGACGCGAGCATTGATTTCACCGTCGTGCTCAAAGCACAGAGCATCGGCAGCCAAGATACAGTCAAGCACGAGTTCATCAAACGAGTGCACGCCCGGTACCAGGCGGAGGGGGTACGGTTTCGATCCGAGACCGGCATTGCGTTGCACGATGTCGACCTGCGCCCGGCGTCACGGTCGCGCAACTTCTGATATCCGTTCCCGCACCGGGCACCCGCAGAAATATCCTGACGTCAGCGCAACCAGGAGACTGCGTTTGAGCCGGACTCGGCACGGCGCGGATGGTAGCGGATGGTATATGAGAGCCCGCACCTTCACGGCGCGAGCTTCTGAGTCAGTGGCGCCCAGATGGAACGCCATGCCCGACATCGCGCACGTCCGCCGGCTCGGGGGCCGGCTGTGCGCGCTCAAGCGATGGGGTCACCTGATGGAGTGGCGGCATCTCGACGTGGACGACCTCCACGACGAGCTCCTCCGGCGCGTCGGTCATCGCGAGCGAGAAGCTCAGTAACGGTACGGCATCGGAGACATACCCAGATCCCGGCAGGATAGATACATGGTCGCCGCGTACAGATGGCACGAGCCGACAGTGGCAGAGCCTTCCCACCGACATCACGGGGTGGACGTCTATCCCTGCGTAGGAGGAACTCATGGCGACACGACCCGACGTACAATTGCGCGAGATCCTGCCGGTCCCCGACAGGCCGCAGGTCGGGCTGACCACGTACGACGCGAAGGATCCGGCCACGAAATACCCTCCCATCGAGCCGCTGCGGCCGCCGCAGGGGGCACCCAACGTGCTCATCGTCCTCCTGGACGATGTGGGGTTTGGCGCCTCGAGCGCGTTCGGCGGGCCATGCCGGACGCCGAACTTCGAGCGGCTCGCCGCGAACGGCCTGCGGTACAACCGGTTCCACACGACGGCGCTGTGCTCGCCCACCCGCGCCGCGCTCCTCACCGGCCGCAACCACCACTCGGTCGGCTTCGGCGGCATTACCGAGATGGCGACGTCCGCCCCGGGCAACAACTCACTCATCCCGAACACCAAAGCCCCGCTCCCGCTCACTCTCAAACTGAACGGATACTCCACCGCCCAGTTCGGGAAGTGCCACGAGGTGCCGGTGTGGCAGACGAGCCCGATGGGCCCGTTCGACCAATGGCCGACCGGCGGCGGCGGGTTCGAGTACTTCTACGGCTTCATCGGCGGTGAGACGAACCAGTATGACCCCGCGATCTACGAGGGCACCACGCCGGTCGAGCAGCCTAAGACGGCGGAGGAGGGCTACCACTTCACCGAGGACATGACCGACAAAGCGATCGCCTGGGTGCGCCAGCAGAAGGCGCTGATGCCGGACAAGCCGTTCTTCATGTACTTCGCGCCCGGCGCCACCCACGCTCCCCACCACGTGCCGAAGGAGTGGGCGGACAAGTACAAGGGCAAGTTCGACGACGGGTGGGACGCGCTGAGGGAGCGCACGTTCAAGCGGCAGAAGGAACTCGGCGTGATCCCCCAGGATGCGCGGCTGACCGCCCGCCCCACGGACATCCCCGCCTGGGAGGCGATGCCTGCCGCCCTCAAGCCGGTGCTGGCGCGCGAGATGGAGGTCTATGCCGGATTCCTCGAGCACACCGATCACCACGTCGGCCGGCTGCTGGCTACGCTCAAGGACCTGGAGATCCTCGAGAACACGCTGATCTACGTGATCATTGGTGATAACGGCGCTTCAGCCGAAGGGACCTTGAATGGCACCTTCAATGAGTTTTTGGCGCAAGTTCCCGGGGTAGAGACGCCCGAATTTCTGCTGGCCCGCGTCGATAAACTCGGCACCCCGGAAGCGTACAACCATTACGCGGTGGGCTGGGCGCACGCCATGGACACGCCCTACCAGTGGACCAAACAGGTGGCTTCTCACTGGGGCGGCACCCGGAATGGCGCGATCGTGCACTGGCCCAAGGGGATCAAGGCGAAGGGCGAGATCCGCTCGCAGTTTTGCCACGTGATCGACGTGGCGCCAACCATCTTGGACGTGGCGGGGCTGCCCCAGCCGGTGATGGTCAACGGCGTGTTGCAGAGCCCGCTCGAGGGGACCAGCATGCGGTACTCGTTCGATGACGCCAAGGCCCCCCGAGCGGCACGACCTCCAGTACTTCGAGATGGTTGGCAACCGTGGGATTTACTTCCGGGGCTGGTCGGCGGTCACCAAGCACCGCACGCCCTGGATCATTGGTGCCGTGCAACTGCCCGCCTTCGACGAGGACGTGTGGGAACTGTACGATGGCACGAAGGACTGGACCCAGGCCAACGACGTCTCAAAACAGTTTCCAGAGAAACTCCGGGAGCTACAGCGCCTCTGGCTCATCGAAGCGACCAAGTACAACGTGATCCCGCTCGACGACCGAATGGCGGAGCGTATAAACGCCGACCTCGCCGGCCGTCCGCAGCTGGTCAAGGGCAACTCGCAACTGCTGTTCGGCGGGATGGGACGTCTGTCTGAGAACAGCGTCGTCAACGTCAAGAACAAGTCGTTCTCCGTCACGGCCGAGATCGTGGTGCCGAAAGGCGGCGCGGAGGGCGTCATCATCCACCAAGGCGGGTACTTCGCCGGCTGGAGCTTCTACGTTAAGAGCGGCAAGGCGAAATTTGCCTATAACCTCTGCGGCTTCGAGACCTACCACATCGGGACCGACCGCGCAATTCCGGCCGGCAAGCACCAAGTCCGGGCAGAGTTCGCCTACGATGGGGGCGGATTGGCCAAGGGTGGCCTCCTCTCCCTCTACTACGATGGCGAGAAGGTCGGGATGGGGCGCGTTGAACGGACGGTCCCGTTCGCGTTTTCTGCCGATGAGACGACCGACGTGGGACGGGATACCGGGACGCCGGTGACGGACGACTATGCCGTGAAGACCAGCAGCTTCACCGGCACGATCAACTGGGTGCGGATCGACACCGGGACGGATGTCCACGACCACCTGATCAAACCCGAGGACCGCCTCCACTTGGCCATGGCGCGGCAGTAGCACGGCGGCGGGCGCCACCCCGCCGGAGGTTCCGAGGCAAACGGCGGGCGCGCGCGGGGTCAGCCAGGAGAAAGCGGGAGGGACCAGTGCGACGGGTATCGATGACGTTCGCGTTCACGCTACTTCTGGCGGTAGCTGCGAGTGCGGGGACGGTACTCTTCGACAAGACGCTATCGTTGTCTGGAATCACGGCGCGGGTGACGCAGCGGGATGGTCCCGCGCCGATGAAGAAGATCACGGTCACTGTGCGCGCGTCTGGCGCGCATAGAGCCACGGTCTCCGACGATGCGCCAAACCGGGTTGTCGCCGCCTGGTTAGCAGATTTGACTGCCGGCTCTCACCCGCAGGTGATCGTCGCGACGCAGTCGGGGGGCAGTGGCGCGTACGGTTCTCTCTTGATCCTCGAGTGGACAGGCACAACCCTTCGTCGTCACGCGGTGGCCGGGTTGTCCCCAGATGCGGCGAGAGGGTATATGGGGCATGATCAATATTCGGTCGAGGGCGGGAAGATTTATCGGATGTTCCCGCTCTACGGACCGAAGGATCCAAACTGCTGCCCCAGGGGTGGCATCCGGCGACTGGTGTATGACTTTGTGCGAAACCGTTGGCGGATACTGTCGGGGACCGCTCGACTATACGACGTCCGTATATCTAATCGCGGAAGTCGAGTAGGCCATAAAAGTGGGGAGCAGTCGAACACCCCGCTCCCCGACCCTGCGTTCGCGTTACAGCTGAAGGTTCTTTAACCGCTCGCTCATACCTCGGGTGCGCTTTACGGTGTTCTCGAAACCTGCGAGTGGGGTGATCTCCCATTCGAGCAGGCCCCAGAACGGCAGCGTCGGCAGCAGTTCGTTGAGTTCATCGTTGGAGGCGGCTTCGATAATCATGCAATTGCCGCGTCGTCCTGCCAGCGTTCCCCCATGGATGCGGCCTTCGCGTTCCCACTTTACCAGCGTCTCCAAGCTCGGCACGATGAGCTTGTCGATCATCTGAGCGACTTGCGGCGGCTGCATCCCTTGTGTGAAGTTCGTGGCTTTCCCGATCACGAGGTAGCGCATGGTCAACACCTCCACAAGAAATAGATGGCAAGACCAGGGGTGGACCCGAGCGGCTGACCCTGACCTTCCAGCACTATTCGTAAAGTCCTCTGGCCTTGGGCATTCGCGCGGCGTCGGGGGACCACGGAGTGGAACCAATGCCGCAGCGAACGAGCGGCCCATGCTCTCGGGTGGGCTGCTCCTTCGCTGTTTGGGCCTCGGTTGTCCGGCCAAGCGACGGATCCGTCGCGGTTCGTACGCAGCGCCGTGCGATGTCGCGGTTCACCGCTCGCCGGCCTCGCGACGCTCGCCGCGCAGCATCGATGCGACGAGGCCGATCACGCAGAGCGCACCCAGCACGATGAACGATGTTCGCGTCGCCGCAAGGAACGGGCCGCGGAGGGCCGGCGTGATCGCCGCGCTGCCGAGATAGGCGTTGAGTACGAGCGTGACGACTCCCATGCTCAGCATCTGCCCGAGGAGCCGCATCGTGGCGAGCGTGTTGGACGCGATGCCGTAGATCTCCGCCGGAACGGCGCTCATCACGGCGTTGGTGTTGGGCGACGAGAACAACCCAAATCCCAGGCCGGCAACGGCGAGGCTGCCCAAGATGAACGAGATGCGGGTGGTCTCGTGCATCGTTCCCAGGAGAAACAACCCCGCCGCCGTCAGCGCCATGCCCGCCGATGCGAGGAGACGAGGCTCAACATTGTCCGACAGCCGCCCCGCGAACGGCGACGAAGCGCTTTGCACCACGGCTTGGGCCACGATGATCACACCCGCGCGATCCGCCGGTAGGCCGCGGATGTACTGGAGATAGAGGCTCAGCAGGAACGCCGTCGCGTATGTGGCGCTGTAGTTCAGCAGGGCCGCCAGATTCGAGAACGCGAACACGCGGTTGTCCAGGAAGAGCCGGACGTTCAGGACCGGGTGTGGGATCGCGTTCTCCCACCGGACGAAGGCGGCGCATCCTGCCAATCCGACCGCAACCAACACGGCGCCGGCGCGCGCTGGGAGCAGGGTGAGCCCGTACATCAACGCCACCAGCATTGCGCCGTAGAGGCATGCGCCCGGGAGATCGAACCGTTCCGGTCGGCCGAGGGCCCATTCCCCACGGAGGCGCCACAGGGTCAGCGCGATCGTCGCGGCGCCCAGCGGCACCGTTGTGATGAAGATCGAACGCCATCCGAGGTGTTCCGCCAGCAAACCGCCGAGCCACGGCCCGATGGACTGCGAGGCGTAGACACACGCGATGATGATCCCCAGCGCACGGCCGCGCTCCGCCTCAGGGTACACGGCGACGACGATTGCCGCGCCCATCCCCCAGATTGTGCCGCCCCCGATCCCTTGGAGAGCGCGAAAGACGATCAGCAATGCCGCCGAGGGCGCGTACGCGCACAGAAGCGTCGCGACCGTGTACAGCGCCATGCACCCGACGAACATCCGCTTCCGCCCGCGCAGGTCGCCGATTCGGCCGAGGGGGACGAGAGAGACCGCCGCGGCAAGGAGATACGCGGTCGTGACCCAACTCAGCGAAAACGCGTTGAATCCGAAGTCGTGTCCGATGGCCGGCAGGGCGACGTTGACCGCGGTCGCCATGTAAGGGGTGACGAACGACGACATAACGGCGACCAGTAACGCTACGCGTCGCTGAGTGCGATCCACATCCACGTCCGGCCCTCGGCCGGTTCGGACCGTCGGCGACGTGCGAAAAGGAGCGTGCCGTCCCGCGTCGGGAACGTTCTCGGTGTCGCGCAGCGGATGGCCTCCACGGCGAGCCTGGTGGTTGCGTCGGTTACTGCAGGATTCGCCGGCTGGGTAGAGAGTCCCAGCCGGTGAGGCACGCGGCCATCTCGGGTGACGAGGTATCGAGCACATTTCGCCCAATTGGAGGAAGCTAACAACCCGTGATCAAGACCACAGATCACGTCATCGACACGATCGTCTCGCTGACTGGGGCGACCGATCCGCAAGCCTCGAAAGGAGCGAGCCATGGACAACCCGGTGAGAATCGATGGGCACGATGGGGCGGAGGCGACGCGCAAGGCACACGGCACCCTGCGGTCGATCACCAAGACTGTGCGGATCGATTGCGACCCGAGCGCCGCGTACGCCTTTTTGTGCGACCTGGGTAATTGGCCGCGCTGGGCCATCGTCAACGTCAAGTCAACGAGCCGCACCGCGGACCCGGAGTGGTGGGACATGGTCACGCCCCATGGCGCCGCGCGGCTGCGGCTGCGGGCCGACCCGCGCCATGGGATCCTCGATCACGATTACATCGATCCGCAGGCGAGTTGGACGGTGTACGCCCGGGTGATTCCCAACGGGAACGGCGCAGAGTTCATGATGACCTTCTTTCAACCGGCGAGCTTCACCGACGATTTCTTCGACGCGCAGATCAAGCTCATCGATGTCGAACTAGCCAAGCTCAAGGAGATCCTCGAAGCGTCCTCGGAGAGCGTCGAGCGCTAGGAGGCCATTCCGCGTGCTGGTACTCATTGATCCGATCCTCGGACCTGGGGGTGTACCGATGATGCCATTCCGGCGCCACGTTGTCGGCAGGGTGAGTCGTCGTGCGTTCTTGGCCGGCGGGATGCTCGTGGCCGGCGAGATGCTTCGTGCGGGCACATCACGCCGTCTCCCCGCGGCACTCGCCGCCACCGCCGAGACTCCGAGACGCGGCGGCGCGCTAATCGCCGCGCAAGAGGTGGATCCTTTCACCTTGGACCCGCATGCCAACGCCAACTTTTCGGCGCTGCAGGGCTATGAGCACGTGTACGAGAGTCTCACGACGTACGACGAAAAGACCAACGTCGTCCCAGCGCTCGCGCAGAAATGGGAGATCTCGGGCGGCGGCAAGACCTATGTGTTTCATCTCCGGCCCAACGTCAAATTCCACAATGGCCAGCCGATGACGGCAGAGGATGTCAAATACAGTATTGAACGCGTCCTCGACCCAAAGACCGCAGCGCCGTTTCGCAGTTGGTTCGATTCGATCAAGGAGATCCGGGTCATTGATCCCTTGACGGTGCAGATGAACATGAGCAGCCCGTACCCCGATCTCCTGAGCGCGTTTGCGGCGCTCCGGGCCTCTGCGGTGGTTCCGAAGGGGTTCGCCGAACGGGAAAACATCAAGATCAAGGCGGTTGGGACCGGACCGTTCAAGTTGGTGGAGTACGTTCCCCAGGACCATATCTCGTACACGCGCAACCCGGACTACTGGGACCAACCCCTGCCGTACTTGGACTCAATGACCTTCAAGATCCTCACCGACGAGGACGCCCGCCTCGCTGCTCTGCGATCCGGTCAGATCCAGTATGCCGTGCTGAGCACGCAGGGCGCCACGGAGTTGGGAAGTGGAACCGCTGTGCGCGTGTTGAAAGCGCCGTTTGCGTGGGGCGCCGTGCACGAGCTCAACGTCAGCCAGAAGCCGTTGGACGACGCGCGAGTGCGCCGCGCCCTTCGGATGGCCGTCGACACTCGTGAGGTGATCGAGAAATCGGTATACGGAGGTGGCGTGCCATCGGGACCCATCACGACAGGGTTCGGCGACTGGGCGCTGGAGCCGCGTTCGTTGCCGTACCTCTCGCCCGACGTGGCGGGCGCCAAGAAGCTCCTGGCGGACGCGGGGTATCCCAACGGCGGGTTTTCGATTGAGATCAGGTGCTCACCCCAATATCCGGAGTTCGTGGCCAGCACGCTCGTCGTCCAGCAGGCGCTCAAGACCTTGAACGTGACGGTGAACGTCGTCCAAATGGAGTGGGGAGCGTTCACGGCGGCGACGGCCCAGGCGGCTCAGACCGGAGGGAAGCAGGGAGGGGAGATTTTCGCGACCGCCTACACGTTCCGGCCCGGACCGGACGGATACATCTATCCTTTCTTCTACCCGACGGGATCGTTCAACATCGGGCGGTACAACAATCCGGCGCTGGATCCCCTCATGGTCCAGGCGCGTTCGATCTCGAACCACGACCAGCGCCGCAGCCTGTACGTGGAGATCCAACGCACCCTGCTGGCGGACGCGCCGAACTGGTGGTGGTACGCGAAACTCAACATCGAGGCGCTGTCGTCTAAGTATCGCGCCTACGCGCAGTCGTTCACCGGCCGCCGAATGTTCCTCAAGCGAACCTGGCTCGCCGGGTGAGGGATGGACCGCCGTTGCGCAGTAGCCGCTCACCACGGAACGGGCTTGCCGTCCCTGAATGAACCGCCGGTCGGACCGTCGTCCGGCAGCGTCGCCGCCCAGACGATGCCCGCGGCGCCGTCGCTGACCGGCCGCCCGCCGCGCCCGCCCATATCGGTTGCAACCCATCCGGGGCACACCGCTGCACGCGGATGCTCAGGCCACGTCGCTGAAGCGGCCCGGCCGCCGCCCGCGCTTTCACCTCGTCGCGTGCGCTCAGGACAACAACGTAGCCACGCTCGCCGAGTTGCCGGCAGACCTCGAGCCCGATGCCCCGATTCGCGCCCGTCACCAGGGCGACGGCGCCCGCACGAGCCCCGTTCATCAGATCATGCTCCCCTTCGCCGGGATCGTCTCGGACTGGCGGCACGCCCTTTGCGCACCGGTCGGCGAGCCGACCGGGCCGCTGTCCGGCGGCCCCGGGGTGCGGCGCCCGCGCCTTTGCGGCGCGCCGGGCGCTGATCATCTTGCTGGGCATCGGATCCGATGGGGACCTCGACCACAGCGTCGGAGTGGTCATAGTAGCGGGCGACGAGCGCGGCCGTGTATTTCTTGCGGAACCGGTCCACCGTCCGCTGCACCGTCTGCTTTCCCTCCCTGGACTTCGCGCTGGTAGCCAACTGCTGCCGCCCGGCGCTCACGGTGATCACCGGTTGGGCAAGGATGTTGCGGTACCATTGGGTCCGCGATCCGTGCAACGGCAAGAGCCACATCGTCTCGCCCTCCACCACAAACCACACCGGGAACCGCACTTTGCGTCCGGTGCGGCGGCCCGTTACGGTGATCGAGATCTCCTCGCGGTTTCCGAGCGCCTTGGCAAAATCCCGTCGCACCATCGTCTTCACCCCGAGCCCTGGGCTCACGTCCGGCATCTTGACCGTGTCCACGCGCGCCAGTCACGTTACAGCGCTCGGCGCGCCCTCGCGCAATCGGTGGTGAGAGTTCACGGTCCGCCCTCGTCCGGCCTGCGCATCCGCGCCCGCCCGGGCGGCGCGGATCGACTCCGGACGCCGGCTCCGAGACGAACGCGGCCCTCGGAGGCTAGGGCGCCGCCGCCAGGCGGGCAGGGCTCTCCACGTGAGGCCGGAACAGGCCGAAGCCGAGGAGGCTCGGCAGCAGCGTCCGAAGGCCGGGCGCCGCGAGCGCCGCGCGAGCCACCGGCGAAATGCGTGGGGGCCGGCCGTGGGCGAGTGCCGGCACCAGCAACTGCCGCTGCATGAACGCCTGCAGGCTCTGCGTGACCCGTACGGGTACCTCACGCCGCCGCTGCACAGCCGCAAGGTCAGCGGTCGTGACCGGTCCATTGAGCAGCGGGCGCCAGAGCACGTTCGCGGCGGCAACCGCGTCCTGGATGGCCACGTTGATCCCCACTCCGCCGACGGGCGACATCGCATGTGCCGCGTCGCCGATGGCGAGGTACCCGGGCCGGTACCATCGCGTGAGGCGATCGGACCGCACGGTGAGCAGCTTGATCTGGTCCCAATTCGTGAGTTCGCCCACCCGGTCGGCGAGCATCGGCACCAGGCTGGCGACCGATGCCTGAAACTCCTGAAGGCCGGCGACACGCACGGCATCCAGGCCGCCTTTGGAGATGAGGTAGGCGATCTGCCAATACTTGCCACGGTCGAACAGGGCGACGAAATGCCCCGGGCCGACGATGCCCTGAGCATCGCCGGGATCGTTTGCGTTGCGCGGGAGTCGAAACCAAAGCACGTCCATGGGCGGGGATGTCGCGGTTTGCGGGAGCGCGGCCGCCTCGCGGGTCCTCGATGAGCGGCCGTCCGCGCCCACCGTCAGGCCGGCTCGCAGGCTCCCTTCGCCCGTCTCTGTTCGGTAGCGAACGCCGCAGACGCGGCCATCCTCCTCGATCAGCCCGACGACATCGGCGTTCATGCGCAGGGCGAACGTGGGGTACCGGCGTGCCTCCGCTGTTACGAAGTTCAAGAAGTCCCACTGCGGGACAAACGCGACGAACGGAAACTTTGCGGCCAACCCCTCAAAGCCAAACGACAGCGTCTCGCCCGCGGTCGTGCGCAACGTGAACCGCTCGACTCGACTGTGCGGCAGGGCCAGAAAACGCTCGGCCAGACCGAGATCGTCCAAGATGTCCAAGGTCGATGGATGGATCGTGTCACCCCGAAAATCACGCAAAAAGTCACCGTGCTTCTCCAGCACGACGACGTCGACCCCGCTGCGCGCCAGCAAGAGCCCAAGGATGGCCCCCGCCGGGCCGCAACCCGCGATGCAACACGTGGCCACGCGAGCCTCCTCCATAAGGCGCATCCGGCGGTGGCGCCCAGAGCGTCCGCGCCACGTCTCTCTCATGATGTTCCCCAGGACGCCGCGCCAGCGCACGCATGGACGCCGCGCCCCCAGCGATCCCGATAATTGGCCCGTCCAACGGTCGCCCGGTGTCCCAGCGTCCGGTCGTTCGGAATCTTGGGCACAACTACCCTTCGAGAGACCCTTCCGCGAGGTATCTGCATGGATCGCGACGCGTTGGTTCGATGGCTCAACGAAACGTCGGCGGCGCTCGACGCGATAGACGGCGACATCGCGGCGCGGCTCGGTGAGTGGCCGGCGCTTCGTGACGCCCTCCGGCAGACGGGCGAAGCCATGGAGGCACTGCAGGCGGACGCTGATGCCGCCCGGGATCGATGGCTCGCGGCGTATCGATCGGAGGCGGCGGCCGCGCAGCAGCTCGTGTCCAACGCGACCGCGTGCGCCAGGGCGATCCTTGGCGCCGGCCGGGCCGCGGCCGAGGAGACCCTCGCGGCGGCTCGAGCGGAGGCCGAGCGCGCGCGCGAGGATGCAAAGACGTCGGCGGTCGCCACGCTGCGGGACGCCCAGGAGCGCGCCGAGAGCGCGGTCGCCTCCGCCGAACGGTTGGCGGAGCAGAAACTCGCCGAGGTGCGCCACGAGGCCGACTTCATCCTCGATGGCGCTCGACGCCAAGCCGGTGAGGCCGCGGAGGCCGTGGCTACGGCGCAGCGGCAGGCCGTGGACATAGCCGATGAGGCGCAACGGGGTGCGCAGGCGGTATTGGAAGATGCGCGCCGGCAAGCCACGGCGCTCGTAGCGACGGCACGGCACGAGGCCGCGGCGGAACTGGAGACTGCGCGGCGGCAGGCCGACGAGGACGTGGCGGCGGCCAAGGAGCAGGCCGTGGAGACGGCCGCTGAGGCGCAGCGGGGCGCGGACGCGGTACTGGAAGATGCGCGCCGGCAAGCCACGGCGCTCGTAGCGACGGCACGGCACGAGGCCGCGGCGGAACTGGAGACCGCGCGCCGGCAGGCCGACGAGGACGTGGCGGCGGCCAAGGAGCAGGCTGCGGAAGCGCTCGCCGAAGCGCAGCTCGCGCTGGCGGAAGCTCGCCGGCAGGCCGATGTGGTCACAGGTCAGGCCGAAGAGTACGTCGGCGGGCTGATTACCCGGCTGGAACGGCTCCTGCCGGAGCAGGACGAGCTGGCGCGGGCCTTCGAGCGGCTGATGCACGAGTACTCGGCTGCGGTGGAAGCGGTGGGCCGCGCACAGGCCGACGCGCGCGACCAGGCGATCCCCAAACTCCGGCGGCTGCTCGCGGCGCTCAAGGCGGGCGGCAGGATGGAGGACGATGAGCCGAGCCTCCAGGACGGCCGCGCGCAATCCCATGATGCACCCGAAGATGTCGCGACGCAGGCCGGGTCAATCGATCACGCGACGGACATGACCGGCACGGTGGCGGTGGAGGGAGCGTCCGACGAAACCACGGCGCGCTTCGTGGTGGCGCTGTCGCAGTTGCCCAACGTGGAGCGCGCGGTCTTGGCCACGCAGTGGCACGTACCCCGGCTCGCGATGATCGACGTCACGGTCACGGCGGGCTCCCTGGCCGACCTGAACTTTTCCGCGCTCCAGCACTTCACGACGCGCGTTACGAACACGACGCCCGCGATGGTGGTCGTGCGGGTCGAGGAAACCGCGGACGGGCAGGCGGAGACGCGCGTGCCGGCGCCCGATCCGGACGGCGAGGAACAGGGCGGCGACGTCCACCGGGAGAGCGAGTGGCTCGTGGTTCCCAAGGTCCACAAGCACCTGTTTCCCGGACTGTGGATGTGGGAGCTCGTCACGTACCCCGCGGCCGCCGGACCACAGGCGAGCCGGCGGCTCTGTGGGGGCATCGAGAACTCCGAAGAGGATGCCATGGAAGCGGCCAGGCGCGCGGCCGAGCAGGCAGCCGCGAAGGCGGGCGAGCCTCACCCGTAGACCATGCTGGTCGATACATTGTCAATAATATTGTCAAGTATTATGATTCAGCAATAGTATCTATTATGCGCGCCGCTGTGGATGCTTGATGACAGATGTGCGCCCGGAGGCGCCGCCGGCCCGATTCGCAGCATCACCCCCGATAGCCACACAGGACAGCCGCGGGGGCCTCCTGCCTTTGATACGGGAAGAAACTGCCTTTGGTGGTAGCGATCACGACGTGGGCGGCATAAATTCTAGCTACCGTCTCGATCGAGAGTCGCCGGAACGCCGGGATGCTCCATCCCGCGCGGCACTTGGCGACTTCTCTAGGACGGGCGAAATCGACGGCTGCGACGGCCTACTGCGGCGATACCGTGGTGGGCGGCGGCCGTCGACTCGTACTAGGGGTGCCTCGTGCTAAGCCTGCCGGGGAGTTAGGGGTGACACCTTAGCGACATCCCGCCCCGGCCGGGATCCCGCTTCGGTCCACCGATCGTCCACGACCGTCTTCGGACGATGCAGATGTCCCAAGTCCAAACGGCTGCCATCGATCCCGCAGCATCCCGGCGATCCGGGGCACGGCGGCGCGGAGCAGGTGCGTGTGGTAGACGGGCCCCACGTCGACCCGGCAGACGAGGTTGTGCGCCAGCGCGGGGTCGCCTGGGCCGCCGTGAATGGGCAGACCTTGTGCGCTGGCGGCGAGCACTAACCCGTCGCCGGGCCCCCGTGAGAGGACTCCGCCCCGCACCCCCCCTGTGATCCCCTCGACCGTGTCAAAGCCCGTGCCGTTCGTCCGAGGGTCGTCGCCGTAGATCACGTAGACGCGAATGGAGTCCGGCAGCGGGATGCGGTGCAGCCGCGCTAGCGTGATTCCGACACCGCCCGGCGGGAAGCTCCAAGGCTGTCCGGGCCCAGCGCGCCAGTACGGGAACGTAGGGTAGAGGTCCCGGACGAGCGGGCCGTGGGCCCATCCCGTCAGGGGCGTTGCGGGCAGCATTCGGTCCGCGAGATAGGCGATCACGATGCCCTCGTCCGGGACACCGACGAGGACCAGGCGGTTGACGAGGCCCCGCCAATCGGCCGCGTCTTCGGCGAGGGCCCAGCGGGCGACGAGGCCGCCGACACTGTAGCCGATGACATTGATGCGGGATGCGTACACGGCAGGGCGGACCACGCGGCGGAGATATCGGCCGATCTCCTCGGCCTCGTCGCCGACCGAGAGCGTTGCCGATCCGTAGGCGGCCCAGAACACGGTAGGGGCAGGTCCGGTGCTCTTGTAGCCCGCGCGCTCCATGGCCGCGAGGATGGGGTCCGGCACATATGTGCTCTCGTTCCGGTAGCCCGGCACGATGACGGTAGGGAGCAGCAGGTCGACCGCGGTGCGGGACGTTGCGGTGCCGGTCCTGTCGCGCACGGTCACCGCGACCTCCACCCGGATGTTGTCCGACGGCGGCGGAAGCGGCGCAAACGCGCCGATACGAACCCCGCCGACAGAGACCTCGCCGCGAGCGAGGTCAAGCAGCATCGGGAACCGGTTCGGCATGTGTGCGAGCGGCAATTCGGCGACGGCCGTCCCCGGGGGCATGGCCACGGTCAGGGTGAGCGGCCCCGCGTCCGCACGCGCCGCGGTACTCACCGCGAGGCGGATTGTGTGGGGGTCGGCCATCCCGGCGGGCTCCACGCTGACGGCGGGGCGTGCCGGCGCCGCAGCGCCGGCCGACGACACGAAGAAGGCAAGGCATATCGCGATGGTCTGTGCCGCGCGGCAGGTCATCGCCCCTCCGAGAATCCCGCGATCTCCACGAGCTTGCGGCGGCCGGCCGCGCCGTGGACGATCCGGATCCCGGTGCGGGGAACGCGGAAGTGATCCGCCAGGGCGGCCAGGAGCGCCGCGTTGGCCCGGCCCTCGTGTGCGGGCGCGGTCACGGCCACACGCAGGCTGCCGTCACCCTGCGGCTCCACGCGGATCGCCCGCGCGTTGGGCACCACGTGTACGACGAAACGCATGATCCACCACCGTGGGCGCGACCGGTGAGCGGCCGGCCCGTGAGCGCACTTCGGCGCGCCGGCGCGGCGAGCCCTGCAGCGCCGGCGCGCGCTGTGATACGATGCTGGCGTGTTCGGAGAGACGCCCGGCGGCGATGTGACGGTGCCGGCAAATTCCCCGTTTCTGCGCGCGTGCCGCCGGTTGCCCGCTACATATACACCGGTGTGGGCGATGCGGCAGATCGGCCGGTACCTTCCCTCCTACCGGAGCGTTCGCGCCCGCTTGAGCCTGCTCGAGTTGTGCAAGACGCCGTCGGCCGCGGCGGAGGTCACCGTGCGGGCCGCGGAAACCCTGGGGGTCGACGCGGCGATCATCTTCGCGGACATCCTGCTCGTCGCGGAGCCCCTCGGCGTCGGACTCTCGTTTGTGCGCGGCGAGGGACCGGTGATCCATCGGCCGGTGCGCACGGCGGAGGCCGTGCGCCGCCTGCCGGACCTCGACCCCGCCGAGGCGGTGCCGTTCGTCTTCGAAGCGATCCGTCTCGCCCGCGAGGAACTCCGGGATCGCCTGCCGCTGATCGGATTCGCCGGCGCGCCGTTTACGGTGGCGTCGTACCTGGTCGAGGGCGCCCCGTCCCGGGAGTTTCTCGAGACCAAGCGGCTGATGCATACCGATCCAGGCACGTGGAACGCGCTGATGGAGCGATTGGCCGTGCTCACCGCGCGGTACCTCAACGCGCAGATCGCGGCCGGCGCGGGTGCGGTGCAGCTCTTCGACAGCTGGATCGGGTGCCTCGCGCCGGACGACTATCGGCGTTTCGTGTTGCCTCATTCGCGGCGGGTCATCGCGGCGCTGTCCCCGGGTACGCCCGTGATCCACTTCGGCACCGGCACGGCAGGTCTGCTGGAGCTGATGCGGGAGGCGGGCGGGGACGTCATCGGGCTTGACTGGCGTGTGGGGCTCGACGCGGCGTGGCGCCGGCTCGGCGACGGTATCGCGGTGCAGGGCAACCTCGACCCGGCACTCCTGCTCGCGCCGCCCGCGGAGATCCGGCGCGGCGTGCAGGCGGTGCTCGACGCGGCCGCGGGCCGGCCCGGACACATCTTCAACCTCGGGCACGGCGTGCTGCCCCAGACGCCCTGGGAGCACGTGCGCGCGATGGTGGACGCCGTGCACGAGCTGAGCGCGCGTGCCGTCCCGTGATGGCGCGCCGCCGGGCATGCCGGCTGCCGCGCGCATGACACGGCCATACGGCGCCGTCTTGCTCATCGCCTACGGCGGGCCGCACACCCCGGCCGACGTCCGACCGTATCTCGCAAACGTGCTGCGGGGACGGCACGTGCCGGCGTCCCGCATCGAGGAGGTCGCGCACCACTACGAACTGTTCGGCGGGCACTCGCCGCTGGCGGAGTTGACGGCCCGGCAGGCGGGCGCGCTCGAACGGGCGCTGTCGCGGCGAGGGCGCGCGTTGCCGGTGCTTGTCGGAATGCGAAACTGGACGCCCTACCTGCGCGACGCGCTCGACGAGATGCGAACGCGCGGCGTCCGGCGCGCCGCGGGCGTGATCATGGCGCCCCAGCAGAGCTACTCGAGTTGGGAGCAGTATCAGGAGAACGTCGCGGAGGCGCGCGCTCACGTCGGCGCCGCCGCGCCGGAGGTCGAGTACGTCGCCCCCTGGTTCGACGCCCCGGGGTTCGTGGAGGCGCAGGCGGCGCGGGTCGCGGACGCGCTCGGCGCGATCCCGCCAGACCGGCGGGCGGCGGCCCGCCTCGTGTTTACGGCCCACAGCATTCCGGTGCGGATGGCGGACGCCTCGCCGTACGTGGCTCAGGTCACGACGTCGGCCCGCCTGGTCGCCGCACGTGTGAATTGCCCACGGTGGTCCGTCGCATACCAGAGCCGGAGCGGGGACCCGCGCGAGCCGTGGCTCGAACCGGACGTGACCAGCGTTATTCGCGAGCTCGCCGCGGCGGGCGTCCGCGACGTTGTTGTGGTGCCTGTTGGGTTTGTCTCCGACCATATCGAGGTGCTGTACGACCTCGACACCGAAGCGCGCGCGGGGGCCTCGAGCGCCGGCGTCGGGTTTCACCGCGCCGGGACCGTGATGGACCATCCGGCGTTCATCGAGATGCTCGCGGGTCGGATCGAGGAGCTCGTGCGAGCGCGGTGATGACCGTGCGGCCCGGGGAATCGGGCACGCCGGACGCGGCCGCCGCCGGGCCGGTCGGACGTCGCGCGCGGATCGCCGTCATCGGCGGCGGCATCGCGGGGCTGGCGGCGGCGCATCGGCTCGTCGAGCTGGCATCGGGGGTCCCGTCCGGGCTCGAAGTGACCCTCTATGAAGCCGCGTCGCGGCCCGGCGGTTCCATCGCGACCGAGCATCGGGACGGCTATGTGATCGAGGTGGGGCCCGACGCGTTCCTGACGGAGAAGCCGTGGGCGGTCGCGCTCTGTGAGCGGCTCGGGCTCGCCGATCGCCTGATCGGAACCCGCGCCGGCCATCGCCGGACCTACGTGCTCCACGGGGGGCGGTTGCGCCTGCTGCCGGAGGGGTTTGCGCTCGTGGCGCCTACGCGGTTCGGCTCGGTGTGGCGTTCAGATCTGTTCACGTGGCGAGGCAAGGCTCGCATGGCGCTCGATCTCGTGCTGCCTCGCGGTCCGAACCGGGACGACGAGAGCCTGGGGGCGTTCGTCACGAGGCGGTTCGGCCGGGAGGTGCTGGAGCGGGTTGCGGAGCCCCTCGTGGCCGGCATCTACACGGCGGATGCCGCGACGTTGAGCCTCCGGGCGACGATGCCGCGGTTTCTCGATCTAGAACAGCGCCACCGCAGTCTGATCCTCGCGCTGCGGCGCGGGCGGTCCGCCGGCCCCGGCGTGGGGCCGCAAGCGGGTCCCGGCGGATCGAGCGGTCCGCGGTGGGGCCTGTTCGCGGCGCCGGACGCCGGCATGGGCCTCCTCGTCCGTGCGCTTGCGGCGCGCCTGCCGGCCGGTGCGTTACGCCTCGGCGCCCGCGTGCGAGGCATCGTCCCGGGTGGTGGGGCTCCGGCACGCTATCGCGTCGTGGTCGATGGTGGCCCCGCGGTGCCCGCGGACGGCGTCGTGGTCGCGGCCCGCGCGCCGGAGGCGGCGGCGTTGGTCGACGGGCTCGACCCCGGGCTCGCCGACCTGCTCCGGGGCATCTCGTATGCGTCGTCGGCGGTCGTCGCGCTGGGGTACGAGCGGCGGCAGATCGCGCATCCGCTCGACGCCTTCGGCTTCGTCGTCCCGCGCGCCGAACGCGTGCCCCTGCTCGCGTGCACGTTCTCCAGCGTGAAGTTTGCGGGGCGCGCGCCGGAGGAGCGGGTGTTGCTGCGGGCGTTCGCCGGCGGCGCGCTGCGGCAAGACGATCTGGCACGGGACGACGATGCGCTCGCAGCCATGACCGAAACGGCGCTGCGGCCGCTCCTCGGCATCAGCGGCCGGCCGCATCTCACGTGCGTCCACCGCCATCCCGAGGCGATGCCGCAGTACCTGCTCGGGCACGGGGCCCGAGTCGCGCGGATCGAGGCGCGCACACGCGACCACACCGGTTTCGCCGTGGCCGGCGGCGCGTATCATGGTGTCGGCATCCCCGACTGCATCCACTCGGGTGAGCACGCGGCCGAGCGGGTCCTGGCAGCCGTCATCCCGGAACGCGCTCACCGTTGACAGGGTGGCGGGCGTGCTGGCGCGTGCGTACACCCGCCGGCACCGATGGATGCCGCGCAATGCCGCGGCGCGGGTGGCGGTCCTGAGGGCGGTCAGCCGCCCGAGCGCGACCCCGGTTACCTGCCGGCCAATAGACGCGGGTCGAGCGCGTCGTGGAGGCCGTCGCCGGCCAGGTTGAAGCTGAGGACGACGGCGCCGATCGCGACGCCGGGGGCCAGCGCGGCCCAAAACGCCGTCAGGAGGTACTTGTAGGCGTCCGCGAGCATTGCCCCCCACTCCGGCGTCGGCGGTTGCGCGCCGAGCCCGAGGAAGCCCAGTCCGGCCGCGTCGAGGATCGCCGTTGCGACGCCGAGCGTGGCCTGCACGACGAGCGGGGCCGCGGCATTGGGGAGAATCGACCGTAGCAGCACCCGCCACGGCCTGGCGCCCATGGCTCGGGCCGCCGTCACATACTCAAACTCCTTGATCGCCAGCGTCGATCCACGCGCCACGCGCGCATAGACGGGAATGTTCACGACGCTGACGGCCAGAATCGTGTTGTTGAGACCCGGGCCGCGCATCGCCACGATGCCGATCGCCAGGATGATGGACGGAAACGCCAGCATGACATCCATCAGCCGCATGATCATGCTCTCTACCCGGCTTCCCGCGTAACCGGCCGTGATCCCCAGCAACGCCCCGATCACCAGCGATCCGGAGACCGCGACGAGCCCGACCGTCATTGAGATCCGGGCCCCGAGGAGCACCCTGGCGAACACATCGCGGCCCAGTTCGTCCGTGCCGATCCAGTGCTGGGCCGACGGCGGCTTGAGCCGGTCGAGCAGATCCTCCTGATCCGGACCCTGCGGCGCGATCTGTCCTGCGAAGATCGCGATCAACGCGAAGAAGATGATCATGCCGAGCCCCACCCGCGCGTTGCCGTTGCGCCAAAATCGACGGGCGGCCATGCGCAACGCCGAACGTCCCGACGGCCGCCCCGGTGCGAACGAGACGGGCAGCGCGCGGGGCTGCGCCTGCTCAGGCGTAGCGGATGCGGGGGTCAAGGTAGGCGTAGAGGACATCGACGGCGAGATTAACCAGCACAAAAACCAGCGAAAACAGCAGGATGCCCGCGAGCACGACGGGATAGTCGCGGAACGTGATCGAGTCATACATATACCGGCCCACGCCGGGCCACGAGAAAATCGTCTCGGTCAACGTGGCACCGCCGAGGAGAAAGCCGACCTGGAGCCCGACCACGGTGACGACGGGCAGGAGGGCATTCCTGAGACCGTGGGCCAGTACGACGGCGCGCCCGGTCAGGCCCTTCGCGTAGGCGGTTCGGACGTAATCCTGGTGCAGCGCGTCGAGCATCGTCGCGCGTGTCATTCGCGCGATGATCGCCATCGGAATCGATCCCAGCGTGATGCTCGGCAGGACCACGTGCCGGAGGGCGTCAAGCGCGGCCGGCCAATTGCCGGTGAGCAGGCCGTCCAAGACGTCGATCCGCGTGATGGGCACGATCGAGAAATCGACGCTGAGCTGCCCGGCCGTCGGCAGCACGTGCAGATACACGCTAAAGATATAGACGAGCATCAACCCAAGCCAAAACACCGGCAGGGAGACGCCGGCCAGCGCGAGCAACATGCCGACCCGGTCGAACACGGAATTCGGCAATGCGGCGGAGACAATACCGATCGGCACCCCGACGGCCAGCGCAACCGTCATCGATCCCAGCATGAGTTCTATCGTCGCGGGGAATCGTGGGATGAATTCGTCAATCACCGGGCGGTGGGTGTCGAGCGAATCCCCGAAGTTGCCGTGCACCACGTTCCACAGGTAGATGCCGTACTGCACGGGCAGCGGCCGGTCCAGCCCAAACTCGTGCTGCACGCGCCGCACGGCGTCGGGCGTGGCGTGCTCGCCGAGATAGACGGTCGCCGGATCGCCGGGAATGAGGTGAATGATGAGGAATGCCGCCGCGGATACCCAGAGCAGGATGGGAAGCAGCGCGACGGCACGGCGGGCAATATAGGGCGCCATGCGACCTACTGTACGGCGGGGGGCGGCAATCTCACGATCACACGCCCCCCACCTGCGCGATCTCCCTTAGTGCACCGATACGAGTTCCATGTACTCGTTGGCGTCCGGCTGACCGATGAGCCCGTCGACGTTCTTACGGACAAGGAGCGGCACTCTGGCGTGCGCAAGCGGCACGTCGCGGTAATCAGCCATGATCATCGATTCCGCCTGCGCGTACATCTTGGCCCGTGTCGCCTGGTCGCTTACGAGCTTTGCCTTGTTGATCAGGTCGAACACCGCCGGATTGTTGTAGGAGTAGTAGGCATTGTTCGGGTCGTACTTCGTGAAGAAGTAGCCTAGCCAGTCGTCGGGATCGCCGTTGTCCCCGATCCACCCGATCATGTACATCGGGAACTTGTTGGTGCTGCGGTCCTTGAGGTACGTCGCCCAGTCTTCCGTCATCAGGTGGGCACGGATGCCAACCTTGGCCAAGTCGCTCGCCACCGCCGTGCCGATTTCTTTGCCGTTCGGAAAGTACGGGCGGCTCACGGGGATGTACCAGAAGTCGACGGAGAAGCCGTTCGGGTAGTTGGCCTCGGCCAGCAGTTGTTTGGCCTTGGCGGGATCATAGGGGATCGGCGGTACATCGGCACGGCCCCACATCGTCGGAGGCATGTGCTGGTTCGCCACCGTGCCGTAACCACCGTAAAGCGCGTCGACGATCGCCTTCCGGTTGATCGCGAGCGCCGTCGCCTCGCGAATCCGCTTGTCCTTAAACAGCGGGTCGTTCATGTTGAACCGGATGTAGCCGGTGTTGAAGGCCGGCCGGAACACGGTCTTCAAGTTCGGATCGCTCTGCGCGACCCGGACGTCGTCCGGGTTCGGCGCTTCCATGGCGTTGATCTCGCCCGACTTGAGCGCAAGGAACCGCGCAGCGTTGTCCTTGATCACGCGCATGATGAGCCGCTGCACCTTGGGCAGCCCTTTGCGGAAGAAGCTGGGATTGGCCACCATCGTCACGTGATCGTCGCGCACCCATTCCACGAACTTGAAGGGACCGGTGCCCACCGGGTGGAGGCCTACGCCGGTGCCGCCGTACTTCTTGAACGAGGCTGGACTATTGAACTCAAAGGCCATGATCGAAAGGTTGTAGAGCAGGGGGGCGTTGGGCTGCTTCATCACCAGCTGCAGTGTATAGGGATCGACGGCTTTGGCCTCCTTGACGTAGTCCGCCATGAAGCCGTCCCAGTACGAGTAATCGGCGTCCTTGGGCCCCCTGTAGGGACCGTTGCGATCCGCCATGCGGTCGAAGTTGAACTTGGCCGCCTCTGCGTTCCACGGCGTCCCGTCGTGGAACGTCACGCCCCGGCGCAGCTTGAAAGTCCACACCAACCCGTCGGGCGACGCCGACCAGCTCGTGGCGAGGTCCGGCTCGATCCCCGTTTGACCCGGCTTTGCGCGGACGAGCAAATTGAAGATCTGGGTCGTGACCTCGGACGTTTCGCCGTTCGAACTCACCTGGTTGTCGAGGGTGTCGGCGTCCCCGGACTTGCCCCAGATGAACGTCGACGGCCCAGCAGCCCATCCCGTGACCGAACCGGGCACCACTACGATTCCCATGACAAGCATCGCCGCGGCAACGAGCGCGGCGACCGGGCTACGCACGCCTGCGAGCCGGTTCCCCATACGGTCCCCCCCTTTGTCGGCCTGGCACGATCCGTTAGAACCTGGCACCATCTACTAATAAGATCCGGGACGCTAGGCTGGAGCCTTATTCGGCGGCCCCGGCGGCAGTCCTTTGCCCCATGCGCGGGCCATCGCGCGGCGAACCCGCGCCAGCGCCGTAGCGCCGGTGGGCGTCTGTTTGTGACGAAGTTGTTAAGCGGGGAACGCGCGACCGCTCCGTGGTATAATGGCCGCAGCAGGGCACAAACCCGCCGGACGCAGGCCGGCGGGGCGGCGATGACGGGAACGAGTACGCCTGGCAGCGGCCGCAAGAGAGACGGGGCCCCGGGCTGCGAGCCCCGTTCGGCGGGCGGGCGGAACACCTCCCCGGAGCCGCGGGCGAAGCGTTGGCCGCGAAGCCCGCCGGGTGCGCCCGTGATCGCGCGAGCGAGAGCTCCGGGAAGGCGTTACTTCGCACGATGCGTGGCGCCCGCCTCGGAGAAGCGTGGGTGGAACCGCGGAATCGCCTCCGTCCCAACGGACGGGGGCGTTTTTCTATACCCGCTTCGCGGCCGGTTCAGGGGTCGCGCACAGTTTACGGCGCTCGGGAGGGATCGTGCATGGATCAGGTCACGGTGCGATTTGCCGACGGGAGCTCGGCCGCGTATCCGCGGGGGACGCAGCTCGCCGCCGTCGCGCGGGATCGTGGTGCCGGGGATGCGCTGGCCGCCCGCGTGGACGGCGTTGAGCGAGACCTCGCGACGCCGCTCGAGCGTGACGCCGCGGTGGAGTGGCTCTCGTTTGCCGACCCGGCCGGACGCGCGGTGTTCTGGCACAGCAGCGCCCATCTCCTGGCGCAGGCGGTGCGGGAGCTGTTTCCTCAGGCCAAGCTGGCGATCGGTCCGGCCATCGACGACGGTTTCTACTACGACTTCGACATCGGCCGGCCGTTTGGACCGGAGGATTTGGCACGGATCGAGGCCCGGATGCTCGAACTGGCCGCGCGCGACGAGCGCATCGAGCGGATCGCGGTTCCGCGCGCCGAGGCGCAACGGGCGTTCGCCGCGGCGGGTGAGCGCTACAAGGCCGAGCTGCTCGAGGGCATCGCGGACGATCCGGTGAGCTTTTATCGCCAGGACGGCTTTCAGGACATGTGCCGCGGACCGCACCTCGCGTCCACGGGCCCGATCAGGGCGATCAAGCTGCTCAGCACGTCCGGCGCGTACTGGCGCGGCGATGAACGGCGGGAGATGCTGCAGCGCATCTACGGGATCTCCTTTCCGGCCCAGGCCGCGCTCGACGCGCACCTGGCGCGGATCGAGGAGGCGAAGCGCCGGGATCATCGCAAGGTCGGCCGCGATCTCGAGCTCTTCGCCTCCGTGGAGGAAGTCGGCCAGGGTCTGCCGCTGTGGCTGCCGCGCGGCGCCACGGTGCGCCGGTTGCTCGATCGCTACATCACGGACCTCGAGGGCTCCCTGGGCTACGAGCACGTGCACACGCCGGACCTGGCGAGCGTGGAGCTCTACAAGATCAGCGGGCACTGGGACCACTACCGCGACAACATGTATCCGCCGATGCGGGTCGACGGTGAGGAGCTGGTGCTGCGCCCCATGAACTGCCCGCATCACATCATGATCTACAAGCACCGCCAGCACAGCTACCGCGAGCTCCCCGTGCGGATCGCCGAGCTCGGGACGATGTACCGCTACGAGCGCTCCGGCGTGTTGTCGGGGCTGGCGCGGGTGCGCGCGATGACGCTGAACGATGCGCACATCTTCTGCCGTCCCGACCAGTTGACCGATGAGTTTGTGGGGGTCGTGCGCCTGATCCAGCAGGCCTACCGGGATCTGGGACTGCGCGGGTTCTGGTACCGGCTCTCGCTGCGGGACCCGCGCGATCGCACGAAGTTTGTGCAGAACGACGCGATGTGGTCGCTCGCCGAGGCGCAGCTGCGCGAGGCGATGCGGCGGCTCGAGCTGGACTACGAGGAGGCCCCGGGCGAGGCGTCGTTCTACGGTCCCAAGCTGGACGTGCAGGTCCCGAACGTGCTCGGCAAGGATGAGACGATCTCCACGGTGCAGATCGACTTCTATCTGCCGGAGCGGTTCGGCTTGGAGTACATCGGAGAGGACAGCCAACCGCGCCGGCCCGTGATGATCCACCGCGGGGTGATCAGCACGTTGGAGCGCATGATGGCGTTCCTGATCGAGCAGTACGCGGGCGCGTTTCCGCTGTGGCTCGCGCCGGAGCAGGTGCGCGTGCTTCCGATCGCCGATCGCCATGTCGGCTACGCCCACCGCGTGCGGAGCGAGCTCGCGGCCCGCGGGATGCGCGTGGAGGTGGATGCGAGCAGCGAGCGCACCGGGCACAAGATCCGCGCTGCGCAGCTCATGAAGATCCCCTACATGCTGGTCGTCGGGGACCGCGAGGCGCGGGAAGGCACCGTCTCCGTGCGCAGCCGGTCCCGTGGCGACGAAGGCAGTTACGCGCTGGCCGCGTTTGTCGCACGCGTGGTCGACGAGGCGGCGTCGCGCCGGCACGACGACGCGCCGTCGGCGCCGTAGGCGGGAAGCCCGTGGCGCGTCGCGTCCCCCCTCGATCCGCCGGCCCGCGGGGCCCGGCACCCCGGGACCGCGACGCCACCCGTGCGCCGGCATCTGGGACCGGCGGCGGGGGCGAGCCGCACTGCTATCTGCTGCTCGGCGAGGAAGACGTCCGCGCCGAGGAGGCGCTGCGCGCGCTGCTCGAGGACCTCGTGCCGGCCGAGTGGCGCGCGCTCAATGTGGACGTGGTGGATGCGGCCGAGACGCCGGTGCGCGACATCATCACGCGGTGCGAGACGTTGCCGTTCCTGGGGCCGCGCCGCGTCGTGGTCGTGCGCCGGGCGGAGGCGCTGCGCGCCGCCGATCAGGACGCGCTGGCGTCCTACCTGGAGCCGGCGCCGCCCCCGTCCACCACGGCGCTCGTGGCGGAGACGCTGGACCGCCGGCGGCGCCTCTATGCCGTGGTACAGCGAACCGGGCGCGTGATCCCGTGCGGCCGGCTCGACCCCGCGGCGCTGCCCGGGTGGATTCGCGCGCGCGCGCAGGCCGAGCGCAAAACGATCGGTCCCGAGGCCGCGCGGCGCCTCGCGCTGCTCGTCGGCGGCGGCCTCCGCGAGCTCGGGTTGGAGATCGCGAAGCTGGCGGCGTACGCGGGCGACCGGCGGGAGATCACCACGGAAGACGTCGAGGCGATCGCGAGCCACGTGGCGGAAGCCACGGTCTTCGAGCTCATGGACGCGGTCGGGCGCCGGCGCGCGGGCCGGGCGCTCCGGTTGCTGCAGACCGTGCTCACCATGGGGGAGCCGCCGGTGCGGGTGCTCTACATGCTGGAGGACCAGCTGCGAATGCTGCTCCGCACGGCGGCGCTGGTGCGCCGGCGCGCGGGCCGTGCCGAGCAGCGGGACGTCCTCGGCAACCGGGCGTGGTTGTATGAGCGCTACCAGGAGCAGGTCGCGGCCTTTGGCAGCCTCGACCCCGCGGGGATGCTCGCACTCCTGCTCGAGACGGACGCCGCGATCAAGACCGGCGTCATGGCGCCGCGCCTCGCGCTGGAGACGCTGATCGTGCGCCTCTGCACCCCCGGATCCGCGACGGTGGATGCGCCGGCGGCCGAGGCGCGCCGGGACGGACCTTAGCGAAACCTAGGCGGTGGTACCGGCGCGGGCCACGCGCTTCATCAGGCGGGACTTCCTGCGCGCGGCCGCGTTGCGATGGATGATCCCCTTGCGCGCCGCAGAATCGAGCGCCCGAATCGCGGCCTGGAGGGCATCCGGGCTCGTAGCACCCGCCTCGCGCGCCTTCTTGCCGAGCGTCTTGAGGGAGGAGCGGACGGCCAGGTTTCTGGCTGTCCGCTTCACGGCTTGACGCATTCGCTTCAGGCCGGACTTGGTTCGCTTTGCCACACCCACACCTCCGCGTGCGCCGCCGGGGGCGACGCGCCGCGCGGTGGACGACCGCGCGCCGCAGGTCTACCGGCAACGACGCCCATTCTAACACACGCCGCGCGCGCTCTTCAATCGGCGGGTGCGGTGGTTGGTCGGGGGAGGAGTTGCGTCATGCCTCCGCGCTCATCGAGCATCATTGGAGAGGCGTTCAGGAGCAAAAGGCGGAAATCTCTCCACGTCAGGCGGCCATACCATGTTCGCGATTCAGGAGAAGTCGCCATGGGCGGGGGCAAGCGGCATCGCAACGTTTCTGCCGGCAGTGCCCACGCCGAAGCAGGATCGCTACGACGACTGCCGGTACTTAGGTCCTTTGTCGGATGGCACTGGTCCGCCTGGGGCGCATAATGAGAGTGTACCGTGAATAGGCGGCGCAACTGAGGGCCCGCATTTCCACTGTTTTCGAGAGAGCCCAGTGCCTCGGGAGGAGGGTCCCGTCAATGGCAAGGCGTCTCGGTCTGGGCGTCGCAATCTTGGCCTTGGCGGCATTCCTGGCGTCGTCAACAGCGACCGCGCAGCAGACTCTGCCACCAGGATCTCTTGCGATCAAAGTGCTGACGGACAAGAAGGTGTCGGCTTTGCCGGTGGGGAGGCCGCGGCTTTATTGGCGGCTAGAGAGCTTCCCGAGTCTTGCTCAAGCGCAGGCGGCCGCCGGCTCTACAGGATTGGCCGTTGAATCCGCCGGTAGGGCTTGGCTCTTTACGCTGGGGCCTAAGGGCGGGTCTTCCGCGGGCGCCACTAAGGTGGTTGAGGTTGGCCCTCTCCCGCCGGTCACTGCCCCGGAGTATCTCCTTCGGATCAACGAAGCGAGTGGCCCTCCGGGCAGCAGGACGATCGTGCACATTCATCCGGGAACCGAAGCGGCCTATGTGCTTACGGGGGAGTGGTGCATGCGGACTCCGCGCGGCATGATTCACGTCTCCGCTGGTCGAGCCGAATCCGCCGCCGGTCCCTATGTTCCGTCGCAGGTCTCCAGCTGCGGCTCGACGGATCTCCTCGCTTTCGTGATGTTCGTAGTCGACGCGACCAAGCCGTTTTCCGTTCCGGCCACGTTCCCTTGAGCCGGCCGCGTTCCCACCGCGGGGCCTGTTTCCCGTGCCTGTGTGGTCAGCGCCCCGGTTTCGTGATGACGTGCGCCCGGTGCGGCCGGGGGCCTGTGCTATAATGTGCGCGACATGTCGAGCGGTGAAGCCGACCTCACGCCGGCCGGCCCCGCGGTCGCTACCTCAGGGGGTGGGCTGGCTCGGGCGGCGAGCCTGATCGCGGTCGGGACGATCGCGAGTCGTGTCCTCGGTCTGGTTCGCGATGTGGTCATCGCTGCGATGTTCGGCGCCACAACCGCGAAATCCGCGTTCGTGATCGCGTACTCACTCCCGTTTTTCGTGCAGCGCCTGTTTCTCGGCGGCACGCTCAGCATCGTCTTCATCCCCACGATCACGAGAGTGCTGATGCGCGGCGACGCGGATGAGACGGAGCGCGTCGTCACGACGACGCTCAACCTTGTCATCGTGATCGGGCTGGTCATGGCCGCCCTGGGCATTCTCGCCGCGCCCGTGCTCGTGCCCATCGCGGCGCCAGGGTACCTGGCGCGCAACCCCGCGGTGCTCGCGCAGGCGATCGGGTTGACCCGCGTGATGTTTGTCTCCATGGTGTTCCTGGCGCTGTCCGCGTTTGCGACCGGCTATCTCAATGCGCACCGGCAGTTCACCGTGCCGGCGCTGGCGCCGACGGTGTTCAACGTCGTCATCATCGGCGGCGTTCTGGTCCTCGGCCCGCGGATCGGTGTGCTGGGCATTGCGGTCAGCTTCCTGGCCGGTTGGCTGGCGCAGTTCGTCGTGCAGTTGCCGGCCGCGCGGACCGCGGGACTCCGGTGGACGCCGCGGCTCGACCTTGAGCATCCGGTCGTGCGCGAGATGGGGCGGATCGCCGTGCCGGCGATGCTCGGGCTGGCCGTGATCGAGATCAACGCCAACGTGGACCGATTCTTCGCCTCGTTCCTGCGCGGGCCGCAGGGCGCGGACTACGTGGCGGTCCTCGACTACGCGTTCCAGCTCATCCAGGCCCCGGTCGCGATCTTTGCCCTGTCCTTGGCCACGGCGCTCTTTCCCACGATGGCCCGGCACGCGGCGGGCAGCGGCCACGACCAGTTGCGGGACACGACCTCGCTCGGGCTGCGGGGGGTGTTCTTCACCATGATGCCGGTGATGACCGCGATCTTCGTCGCCAGCCGGTTGATCGTCCGGGTACTGTTCCAGCGCGGGATGTTTCAGGCGGCCGCCACCGAGACCGTGGCGGCCGCCCTCGTGGCGTTTGCCGTCGGCACGGTGCCGTACGCGGCCTACTTTATCGTGACCCGCACCTACTACGCGCTGCACGACACGCGGACGCCCGTGCGCGTGGGTCTCTTCATGATCGGGCTCAACGCGGCCGGCGACGTCGTGCTGATGCGGTGGATGGGCTTTGCCGGCATCGCGTTGTCCACGGCGCTCGTCGCGGCGGTGAACGTCAGCGCGTTGGTGTGGATCCTGCGCCGGCGGCTTCACGGGTTGGACGGGGGCCGTCTCGTCGCCACCGCGGGCCGTACGGCGGTGGCCTCCGCTGCGCTGGCCGCGGCGATGCTCGCCACGCTCCGGCTGCTGGGCGGTGTGGCGGGGCCCGAGCATCTCGTTGGCGCGGCGATCGACCTCGGAGCGGCGCTGGTGGCGGGGGGAGCGGTATATCTCGCCGCGTGCGCGGCGCTCGGCGTCCAAGAGTTGTCGCTGCTCCGGGTTTTCGGCCGCGCGTGAGGCGCCGGGTTCATGTCGTGGGGTGCGGCAACGGGCATGGTCCGGCGGCCCGCCGGCGTTCGCCCATCTGTAGGGGGCTCCACCGGACCGAAATGCGGGCGCGGGACAAGCGCGAACGCGCGCCCGCGGCGCTTGCGTCCATCGACCCCTGCAAAGGAGCGCTTGTCTTCTATACCGAACGCATGTTGAGCTTTTTGGAGGGGTTAGCACTCGATGGATGAGAGTGCTAACAGGAGACCTTCGGCATGGTCGAGCTCGAAGGCCGGCGACGCCAGATCCTGAGGGTTGTGATCGACGACTACATCGTGACGGCCGAGCCGGTCGGGAGCGAGGCGGCCCGGCAGCGCCATGGGCTCGACATCAGCTCCGCGACCGTGCGGAGCGAAATGGCCGCGCTCGAAGAACTTGGGTATCTCCAGCAGCCGCACCACTCCGCCGGCAGGGTCCCGACCGACCATGGGTATCGAGTCTATGTGGACAGCCTGGTGACGGAAGAACAGGTGCCGCCGACGGAGCGACTCAGGATCCGGCGCACCCTCACGGCGACGGAATTCGATGAGGCGGTGGAGCAGGCAGCGCGGGCGCTTGCCGTCATCACCGAGTGCGCGTCCGTCGCGACCACGCCGCAGTTGGCGCAGCAGGTCGTCAGGCACCTCCACCTGATCCCGCTGGGGCCGAGGCACGCCATCGCCGTAATCGTGACAGACGCCGAGGTCGTGGAAGGCAAGACCGTGGAGTTCGAGCAGCCGATCACCTCGGAGGAATGTGATCGGTTGTCCCAGGAGATCAGCCGCCGGATCGCCGGCCGGCCGCTCATCGACCTCACGGACCGGGAGCTCGCCACCGTGATCGGGCAGGCCGCGCATCATCAGCGGGTGCTCGATCAGATCGGCCGGCTCCTGCGCGAGCGGTTTCGGAGGCTGCCCGGCCGCGTCCGTACGGAGGGACAGGCGAATATTCTCAAGCAACCCGAGTTTCAGGACGCCCGGCGGGCCCAACCGGTGCTGTCGGCGCTCGAGCAGGTCGAGGCCGTGACCGCGTTGCTCGGCGAGGACGGCAGCACCTCGCGCGAGGTGCGGGTTCGGATCGGCTCAGAAAACGTCCTGGGGGAACTCCGCGACTGCACCGTGGTGACCGCCACGTACCACGTCGCCGGCCGGGCCGCCGGCACGATCGGCGTCGTGGGGCCGACGCGCATGCGATACGGGCGCGTGATCGGCCTCGTGCGGTTCCTCGCCGAGAGCCTCGGCGATACGTTGGAGCAACTGTAACCGCCCGATGCCGCGTCCCGATTACTATGAGGTTCTCGGTATTCCTCGTACTGCGACTCAGGAGGAGATCAAGCGCGCATTCCGGCAACTGGCGCGCGAGCATCATCCCGACGTCAACCGCGACCCACAGGCCGCCGAACGCTTCAAGCTGATCAACGAGGCGTATCAGGTGCTCGGCGACGCGGAGCGTCGCGCGCAGTACGATCGCCGCGGCGTGAACGGTGGAGCCTTTGCGCCGTTCGGAGGCACGCCGTTCGACGATATCTTCGACATGTTCTTCGGACAGCAGCGCCCTCGGGACCGGGACCCCAGCCCCGAGCGCGGGAGCGACCTGCGCGCCACACTCAAGATCACCCTCGAAGAGGCGGCGCGCGGGGCCGAGAAGCGGATGACGATCACGCGCGAGGAGACGTGCCCCGCGTGCTTCGGCACCGGTGCGGAGAAGGGGAGCGCTCCGGAGACGTGCTCGGCGTGCCAGGGCACCGGCCAAGTTCGGTTCAGCCGGCGCACGGCGTTCGGCCAGTTCGCGCAGATCACGACCTGCCCGCAGTGCCACGGCGCGGGCCGCATCATCCGGCGCCCCTGCCGCGACTGCCGGGGGAGCGGCCGAGCACTGGTCCAGCGGGAGATCACCGTGGAGGTGCCGGCGGGCGTCGACGACGGTACGCGTCTTCGGCTGCAGGGCGAGGGCGAGGCCGGCGCGCGCGGCGGAGGGCGCGGCGACCTCTACGTGGATCTGAGCATTCTCCCACACCCCGTCTTCACCCGTGAGGGCCGAGATCTCCACTGCCAGATCGAGATCTCAATGGCGCAGGCGGCGCTCGGCGCGGAGATCGACGTGCCGACGCTCGACGGCCCCGCCACGCTGACCGTACCCCCGGGTGCCCAGCCCGGCGCCGCCCTCGTGCTGAGGGGCAAGGGTATGTCGGGGATGCACGGGGGGCACGGCGACCTGGTGGTGCACGCGTCGGTTGTGATTCCGGCAGACCTTACGAAGGAGCAGGTGAAGCTGCTCGCGCAGTTTGCGAAGCTCCGGGGAGAGCAGATCAAGCCGGCCCGAAAAAGCCTGCTTGAGAAGATGCGCGCGTACCTCGTGTGACCCGTCGGGACTCTAAGCGCCGCAGCGAGGCGGGACGCACGTCCGGCTCCGTCGAGATACGGCCGTCCTGGGTCGAGGTGACGGTCGAGGCATCCGCGGAGGTCTCCGAAGCGGCAAGCGCGATCCTGCACGAGCTTCGGTCCGGCGGGATCGTGGAGGAGCGCCGTCCGCGCGGCCGCTGCCGGTTCCGGTGCTATCTGCCGCCATCGCGGCTGCTGTCTACCACGCTCCGCGCCATCCGAGCGCGTGTGCACGGCCTCCGCGCGTTCGGCCTGGATCCGGGCAGCGTCAGGGTGGCCCACCGCCGCGTGAGAGGCCGGCGGTGGGCCACGGCGTGGCGTCGGCAGGTACCGCCCGTTCGCGTGGGATCCGTGTTTGTGCGTCCCTCGTGGGTGCGCGTTCGGCCGCCGGCCGGAAGCGTCGTTGTGGACATCGACCCGGGGATGGCGTTCGGCACCGGCCTGCACCCGTCAACACAGTTGTGCCTGCGCGCGCTGCCCGAGGCGCTTTCGCCGCGCGCTAACCCTTCGCGGTCGGGACGTGCGCTGCCGCCCTCACGGCGATCTCGGACGGTAGTGTACGACGTCGGAACCGGCTCTGGCATCCTGGCCATCGCCGCGGCGCGACTCGGCGCCGGACGGGTCTGGGCGGTCGACAACGATCCCGTCGCCGTGGCGGTCGCGCGCGGGAATGTGCGGCGAAACCGCGTCGCGGAGGCCGTTCGCGTCGCACGCGGAGACGGACTCGACCCCGCGCGCGGGCAGGCGGACGTGATCCTCATGAACATCGTTGCCGACACCGTGATCGGGTTACTGCCGGCCGCCCGTCGACGGTTACGTCCGGGCGGGGCCTGTATCGCGTCCGGCATCGTTGCGGGCCGCGTGCGCGACGTGCTGCGCGCCGCCCGGGCGGGAGGCTTTCGACGCCGGCGAACGTTGCGGAGCGGAGAGTGGCGCGCCGTGGTGCTCGAACCGGCCCGCTAAATCCCGAATGCTGAAATGGTAGTGATTTCATCGTAGAGTCTCGTCCGGCTGGCACCGGACTGAGTGCGAGCGGCGTCTCTAGGCATCGCGGATCTCCGCGACGAGCGACGGGAGCCTCTCTCCCAGCCCTCGACCCGTCACGAAAAGCCCCTTGCACACTCTCACTCTCGGGCGCCGCGGGTGTCCCCGCAACAGGGGTCGGCCGAGACTTAGTCTCGGCCGCAGGGAAAGGCTTTCCGCGAGGACCCCATTTAGATTGGTAGCAATTGTCGTAGTTTGGCTCGTCATTGGCGGGAGACCGCGGCCACAAGCGCCCCGCGGTTCACAGGCGAATCGTTGGCGCGCGCAATGTCGCCGCACGCGCCAGCGCGAACCCGATGACGAGCTGGTAGACTTCCCGGCTGTAGATGTCCGTGTGATACCCGGAGAGGCCGAGCGACCGCCTGTCGGGCCGGCCAAACGGGGGCAACTGGCCGGGCGGCCGTAGCGCATCTTCGCGGTGATGCGCCGCATGGAGTGGTGTCAAATCGGCGACTACGAGGCGCCCATCAGCGTACGGAAACACGTCGGCGTACCGAAACCCCCGGTCGACCGGGATATTGGCCCGGGGCAGCTCGCCGTTGAACGCCCTCCAGGTTGCCTCGCTCGGGCCGGCCGCGCCGAGCGCGGGAACCTGCTCCCGCCCCGCGGCGGCGGCACGCGCGTAGACGGCATCGCTGGGCTGCTGCGCCTCGTTCGCCGGGTAGAACCGGCGAAGCGGGATGTCCCATCGCGACATCGTCGAGAGGATCCGGAGGTTGCGGTAATTGACCAGCTGCGCGAAGGGGTGCGCCTGGGTGAGATCGTTGGGCTCGAGCGCGTCGGCCGGCATCGCGGGCTGAAGCATGACCAAGTCGATGGGGTTGCGTGGCTGGATCGCCGCAAAGGCGTCCGGTGCCTGGACCGCTAGCGCGCTGAGCGCACTGGCAAACACGCGGGCGCCGAAGCTGTGCCCGACCAGGGTGAGTCGGGTCGAGGCCAGCGCCGGCTCCGCCAGCAGGCGCTCCCAGATGAGGCCGATCAACCGGGCCATCCCCACGCGTCCCACGAGGTTGGCTCGAGCCTCCATTTTGGAAAACGTCGCGAGGTCGGCGAGGCCGATCGGGCCCTCGCCGCGTTGCCGGGCAGGCCAATGCGTCGTGAGCATCAGCATCGAGGTCGGTAACGAAAGCTGTGGCGCCGTCATGGGCGCTCGGGTCGCGCTCGCCTGGAGGCCGCTGTCGAGGGTGCGGAGCTCGAGATTAAAGCCCTCGGTCATGGTGTCGTAGATCACCATCAGGTCGTCCTGATCGGTGAGCCAGCCGTGCGCGTAGATGCCGACGTCGGAGAGCGGCGGCACTAGGGCGGTCTTGATCAGTCGCTCGACGTAGGCCTGGCCCCCCTCTGAATCGCCGCCCATCAGTCCTCCCGCGCCAAAGGGCACGGAAAGGTTGACTTGCTGGGTGGGCGATGACGCCTGAAACGGCGGAGTTGCCGCGCGGGCCGGAGCCGGGTGCGCGCCCATGGCCATTGTGCCGAGAGCGGCACCGAATCCGGACAAGAGCGAGCGTCGACTCATCGTGGGGCTCATGGTTTGATCTCCTCTTTCTAGCTCGGGCAGGTGCTGCTCGTGCTGGCCGCGCCCGCGGTCGATGAGCACAAGGCCTCCCGCGTGTTTCTGGCTGTGGCTAGTATGGCGCATCCAGCGGAAGCAAGCGTCGCCCGGATGGACAGGCGCGCGCCCGTCCAAAGGTACGTGCGGCGGCTCCGCCAACTGGTGGGGATGGCCTAAGGGCGGATGCGTGACACGGATCGGTTGCCATGGGTGGGGACTATGGGGCTATGGGGAACAGGCCTTGCCACGGCATGCCCCTGGCCCTATACTAATCCCGGGTCGCGGACCATTAACGATCTCCGGGAGGGGTCGATGGTGCGCCGGTCATTGATGATCGTGTGCGTGCGGAGTCCCGCGGGGACTCCTTTTTTCATGTCGACTCGCGTTGCCGCGCACGTGCTGCCTCGGTCTATGCCACGTGCCTGCGCCCGATCCGGGCACCTGGTCCGCGGCCGGCGCCGGCGAGGCGCCGGCGCCGCAGCCGTTGCATTTTTATTAATGCTATATGTATAATTATGCATAGTCATCGCGGGAGGGACGGGATGCGCGCGCGGTTGGCGCTGGAGGACGGAACGCTCCTGAGGGGCCGGGCCATCGGAGCCGACGGTTCCGTCGGGGGCGAGGTCGTGTTTACCACGGTCATGACCGGGTACGAAGAAGTGTTGTCGGACCCCTCGTACCGCGGCCAGATCGTGACCATGAGCTACCCCTTGATTGGGAACTACGGGGTGAGCGGCGCGGCGTGGGAATCGACCCGACCGCAGGTCGCGGGGTTTGTGGTCGGCGAGTGCGCGGATCTGCCCCATCACTGGCAGGCGGAGCGGACGCTCAGCGCGGCGTTGCTGGAGTGGGGGGTCATCGGGATCGGCGACGTGGACACGCGGCAGCTCGTCCGTCACCTCCGGGCGCACGGGCTCAAGCGCGGCATCATCTCGACGGAGGATGTGCCCGATGAAACGCTGATCGAGCGGGCGCGCGCGCTCCCCCCGATCGAAAGCCTCGACCTCGTCGCGCAGGTGTCCACGGAACAGCCCATCCACTACCCGGGGGCCGGCGCCAGGCTGGCCGTCATCGACTGCGGGGTTAAGCGGGGCATCGTGGACGCGCTGCGCCGCCGGGGCTGCGACGTCTGGGTGCTTCCGCACCGGACCACGGCCGCGCAGGTCCTGGCGCTCGACCCGGCCGGCGTGGTGCTCTCGCCGGGCCCAGGCGACCCGCGCCGGCTCGAGGCGCAGGCGGCGCAGGTGCGGGCATTGTGGGAGCGCCTGCCACTGTTCGGGATTTGTCTCGGACACCAGATCATCGCCCGAGCCGCGGGCGCGGACACGTTCAAGCTGCCCTACGGTCATCGCGGCGGCAATCATCCCGTCAAGGATCTCGAGCGCGGCCGGGTATGTGTCACCACGCAAAACCACGGGTACGCGGTGGACGAGGCGTCGCTCGAGGCCTCGGAGATGGTGGTGACACACCGGAACCTCAACGACGGCACGGTCGAAGGGCTCCGGCACCAGAGATTGCCCATCGTCTCGGTCCAGTATCATCCCGAAGGCCGGCCGGGCCCGCTGGATTCGAGCTACCTGTTCGACCGGTGGCTGGAGACGGTCGGCCCCCCCGCGCGGCACGAGGATTCCGTGGCGACGCTCGGGGGCCGTGGCTAGGCTCGTGGCCCACGACGCGCTCCGCAAGGTCCTGGTGATCGGTTCGGGCCCGATCGTGATCGGCCAGGCCGCCGAGTTCGATTATTCCGGCAGTCAAGCGTGCCGCGCGCTGTCGGAGGAGGGCGTGGAGGTCGTGCTGGTCAACAGCAACCCCGCCACGATCATGACGGATGTCGAGACCGCGGATCGCGTCTACATCGAGCCGCTCACCGCGGAGTTTCTCGAGCGCGTCATCGAGAAGGAGCGTCCCCAGGGCCTCTTGGCGACGCTCGGCGGCCAGACCGGTCTCAATCTCGCCGTCGCTCTCGCGGAGGGCGGCGCGCTGGAGCGCCACGGCGTGCGCCTTCTCGGCACGCCGCTCGATGCGATCCGCCAGGCGGAGGACCGCAAGCGCTTCAAGGAAGCCATGACCGCGTTCGGGGAGCCGGTGCCTGAGAGCATCGTGGCGACGTCGGTCGGCGAAGCCCGCGCGTTCGCGTCTCGCTTCGGCTATCCGCTTGTGGTCCGCCCCGCCTATACGCTCGGCGGCACGGGCGGGGGGATCGCGGGCGACCCCCGGGCGCTGGATGAGATCGTCTCGCTCGGGCTCTCGGTGAGCCGGATCGGCCAGGTCCTGGTGGAGCGGTCCATCGCGGGGTGGAAAGAGATCGAGTACGAGGTGATGCGCGACGGGGCGGATACGTGCATCACCGTGTGCAACATGGAGAACCTCGATCCGATGGGCGTGCACACCGGCGACAGCATCGTGATCGCCCCGAGCCAGACACTGACCGACCGGGACTATCAGCGGCTCCGCAGCGCGAGCCTCCGCATCATCCGGGGGCTCGGCATCGAGGGCGGGTGCAATATTCAGTTTGCCTTGGACCCCGAGGGCGACCAGTACTACGTGATCGAGGTCAACCCGCGCGTGAGCCGCAGCAGCGCGCTCGCTAGCAAGGCGACCGGCTACCCTATCGCGCGGGTCGCCGCGAAGATCGCGCTCGGCAAGCGTCTCGACGAGATTCCCAACGCGGTCACCGGGCAGACCTGCGCGGCGTTCGAGCCGGCGCTCGACTATTGCGTCGTGAAGATCCCGCGGTGGCCGTTCGACAAGTTCCCCCAGGCGGACCGCCGGCTCGGGACCCAGATGCAGGCTACCGGAGAGGTGATGGCGATCGGCCGCACCGTGGAGGAGGCGCTGCTCAAGGCGGTGCGGTCCCTCGACATCAGGGCGGACGGCCTCCTCTACCCGCCGGCAGCGGCGTGGCCGCGGGAGGAGGTTCGGCGGCGGATCGCCGAGCCGTGCGACGAACGGCTCTTCGCCATCGCCGAAGGCCTGCGCCGGGGGATGATGCCGCACGAGATCGCCGGTCTCTCCGGGATCGACCTGTTCTTCGTGCAAAAGATCGCGAACCTCGTCGAGATGGAGGACCGCCTGCGCGAGCACCGTGACCCCGCGACGCTGCACGCCGCGAAGCGACACGGGTTTGCCGACACTACGATCGCGCAGCTCTGGGGCGTGGACCAGGGCGCCGTGCGCGAGGCCCGGTCGCAGGCGGGGATCCGCCCGGTGTTCAAGGTCGTGGACACCTGCGCCGGCGAGTTCCCGGCGCGGACGCCATACTACTACTCGACGTACGCGTCGGAGAGCGAGATGCCGTCGAGCACGCGCGCCCGGGTCGTCGTGCTCGGGTCCGGCCCAATCCGCATCGGCCAGGGCATCGAGTTCGACTACTCGAGCGTCCACGCCGTGAAGGCGCTGCGCGCCGAGGGGCTGGACGCGGTGCTCATCAACAACAATCCCGAGACGGTCAGCACAGACTTTGACGTTGCGAGCCGGCTGTACGTGGACCCGCTGACCCTCGAGGACGTGCTGCACGTGGTCGAGGCCGAGCGCGCGGACGGCGTGATCGTGCAGGTCGGGGGCCAGACCGGGTTGAACCTCGCGGCCCCGCTGGCGCGGGCCGGGGTGCGCGTGCTCGGCACCTCGGTGGAGAGCCTGGACATCTCAGAGGACCGGGGCAAGTTTGGCGGGCTCCTGCGCCGGCTCGAGATCCCGCACCCGCCGGGGGATGCCGTGCGGTCGGTGGATGCCGGTCTCGCCGCCGCCGGCCGGCTGGGGTATCCGCTCCTCGTGCGACCATCGTACGTGCTCGGCGGACGGGGTATGGAGATCGTCGCGGACCGCGACGAGCTGGCCCGCTACCTCACCTACGCGTTCGCCGCAAACGACGACCACCCGGTGCTGATCGACGTCTACCTCGACGGCGTCGAGGTGGAGGTGGATGCGATCAGCGACGGCGAGGGCGTGTACCTGCCGGGCATCATGCAGCACGTCGAGCGCGCGGGCGTGCACTCCGGTGACAGCGTCGCGGTGTTCCCGGCGCAGGATCTCTCGCCCGACGTCGCCGACCAGATCGTTGCGCACACCGTGGCGATCGCGCGCGCGCTCCGGGTCCGCGGGTTTCTCAATATCCAGTTCGTCGTCAAAGACGGGGTGGCGTACGTCCTGGAGGCGAACCTGCGGAGCAGCCGCACCGTGCCGTTCGTGAGCAAGGCCGCGGGCGCGCCGCTGGTCCCGCTCGCGGTGCGCGTGATGCTGGGCGCGTCGCTCGCCGACCTCGGCTACCCGGGCGTCACGGTGCTGCCCGCGCCGGCGCGGGTCTCGGTGAAGGCGCCGGTGTTCAGCAGCGAGAAGCTGGGCCGGCTCGACGTGCTGCTGGGCCCCGAGATGACGTCCACCGGCGAGGTCATGGGGCAGGACGCAACCCTGGCGGGGGCGCTGTACCGGGCGCTCGTAGCGGCCGGCGTCGTGATGCCCCGCGAACGGGCGCTGCTCGCCAGCATCGCGGACCGCGACAAAGCCCGGGCGCTGCCGCTGCTCCGCCGGTTCGCCGAGCTCGGGTTTGACGTATACGCGACGGACGAGACGGCGCAGTTTCTGGCCGGCGGCGGCATCCACGCGGTGCACGTGAGCAAGAACGGAGGCACCCAGACGGCGCTGCGCCTGATCCGGGAGCAGGCGGTGGCCCTCGTCATCAACACGCCGACGCGCGGCCGCACGCCGGGTCGCGTCGGCTTCGCGATGCGGCGCGCCGCGTTCGAGCGTCACCTGCCGTGCTTCACCTCGCTGGACACGGCTGCGGCGTTTCTGGACGTGCTCGTGGCGATCGAGCACGGGCACATCCCGGCGCCGCACGCCGAGATCGAGGTGTCACCGCTCTGATGGCGCTGGAGATGCGCGGCCGCTGCGAGCGCTGCGCGGCGCCGCTGCCTCACGACGCGGGCGCCTGGATCTGTAGCTACGAGTGCACGTTTTGCCCGGCGTGCGCCGCCGCGATACAGCGTGTGCGCCCGAACTGCGGCGGCGAGCTCGTCCGCCGGCCGCGCCGTCGGTCGGCCGCTCCCGCGCCGTAGCACCTCCCCCCGCGCGGGGCGTGCTCGGGATCGGCCCCGCACCGCCTCCACGCTCGCGCCGCCGTCTCGCCGGGCGCCCGCACGCGTTTCATGACCAATTCATGTGCCATTCACAACTTCTTCGAAGCCCCCCCATACACTGAATCACGGTACAATACCACGTAGCTCGACGGGAGGGACGTGTATGCGGAGAGGCGTTGGATACGGGCTCTACGCGCTGGCGGGCGTCGCCGTCCTGGTGGCGGCAGCGACCGCGCCCGCGCTCGCGCAGGTTCGGATGCCGCTGCATCCGGGCCCCGGGCCGTACATCTATCCCGGCCCCGGCGGGGTCCGATTCCTCTGGGCCGCGGCACTGTTTGGGCTCCTGCGGGCGATCCTGGTCGTGAGCCTGATCGTCCTGGCCTGGAAGGTCATCGGCGCGCGCGCCGTGTGGACGCGCCCAGATCCGGCGACGCAGCTGCTCCGCGAGCGATACGCGCGCGGCGAGATCAGCGACGACGAGTATCGCAAGCGGCTCGCCGCGCTTGCCTGAGACCGCCATGCCGACGATCCTGGTCGTTGACGACGAGCCCCAGATCGCGGACCTGCTGCGCTCGTACCTGCAGCGCGAGGGGTTCACGGTCGAGCAGGCGGCGGACGGGG
>JAJPIA010000089.1 GCA_021324975.1 Bacillota bacterium | reverse complement strand
TACCTGCGCGACCCCGACGGCAACCGCATCGAACTGTACACCGGCGACTATCTCATCGTGGATCCCGATTGGCAGCCGATCCGGTGGACGCTGGACGACCCGCGGCGGGCCACGTACTGGGGCGCCCCCGCGCCCGCCTCGTGGTTCGACGACGCGGCGCTCGTGGAGTCGGTCCGCGATGGCACGCTGGTGCCGACGCAGGCGCCGCGGCTGCGGGACCGGCCGATCGGCGTGACGTAATCTACCCGACCGGCCCGTCTACTCGGCGAGGGCACGCTTGATCCACGCCAGGTGCCCCGCGCGAACATGGCCGTAGTTGTAGAACGAGATGCCCTCGGCCCCGATCTCCTTGACCAACCGGACCTTGGCCGCCAGGTTCGCTTCGTCGGCCGTGTCCGGGTAGGCCGGCCTCAGCACGACATGCAGATGCGCCCGCTCGCCGAGCCGGTGGCGAGCCCACCAGAGATCCGCCGCCTCGGCGGGTGACGCGCGGTAGGCCAGCACCTCGAGCGCGTCCGCGTGCTCCGCGAACCGCGCCAGATCCCCGCCGTCCAACCACGCGTGCCCCAGCGGGTGGCTCACCGACGGGATCACGGAAAGCCGGGTCGCCGGAGGGAGCGCGGCGCGCACTTCGGCGAGCAGCGACGCGACGGTGTCGATGCGCGCGGCCAGGTACGCGGCGATGTCGGGCGCGCGCACGAGGTCCGCGACCAACCAGTAGAGCGCCTGCGTCCCGGACGGCGCCGGCAGCAGCGGCGCGGCGTAGAACGCATCGAGGGCGCGCCGCACGCCCCCGGCGATGCGGCCCGCGTCGAGGCCGGCCGCCTGGGCGCGCCGCGTGCATGCCGGACAGAAGCACAGCGCGAGCAGCGCCGAGCACCACGGATTCGCTTCGACGAGGCTCGTCTCGTGATGGAAGCCGTGCGCGTACGGCAGAAACCCCGGCGCTTCGATCACGATGCGCGGGATGGGATACGACGCCGCGAGATCGCCGAGCAGTGCCACGAGGTACGCGCGGACCTCCGGATGCGCGGGACACAGGCTGTAGTAGTACGGGTCGCCGTAGGCGTTTCGCGCGACGTAGTCGGGGTGCGCGGTGCCGAGGCGCGTATTGTGGAGGGCGACCACCCAGGCGGCGACGTCGAGCCCGCCGGGGCGTTGCCGCGTCAGCACGTCGAACCCGTCGTACTCGTCGACGAGCGGGTTCATGAGCGGGCGCAGGGGTGTGTCGCGGTAGCGGTCGGGGGCCGGCCGGAAGTACACGGTGCCGTCCACGGGGAAGTAGACGCGTCGTGCGAGCGCGTGCGGCCGCAGGAACTTCCCCGCGTGGTAGCTGGCCGCGAGCACGGCCGTGTTCATGCCGGCGTCGCCCAGCCGCTCGGCCACCGCCTCGGTGCCTTCGTCCGCCAGGTCCCACGGGTACACGAACATCCCGGTGTACATGAGGTGGGCCCTCGCTATTTCACGGCGCCGAGCGAGAGGCCGCGGACCAGATGGCGCTCGACCGGCATGAACAGGATCACCACGGGGATGACGCCGACGAGGGCCGCGGCCATGAGGTAGCGCCACTGCACGGCCCACCGGCCGATGAACGTGTAGAGGCCGACGGTGAGCGTGCGCATCTCGGTGCGCGAGATGAACGTCAGGGCGAAGACAAACTCGTTCCAGGCCGTGATGAAGACGTAGATCACGGTACTTTGTTCCGCAGGCTCGGAGCGGGTCCTCCCGTTTCTCATTACTAAAGGTCTCGCCGGGGTACGAGCACCCGCTCGCGGCGGACGTCCCAGACGCCGTGATAGGTCACCCGCAGGTCGGGGAGGGAATCGATCGGTAGAAACAAGAGGGTGTAGTAGGGGTCGGTGTGCGGATACCCGCGCGTCCGCAGGAACGCCGACAGTTGGCGGACGCGGCCGGCGGCAGTTGCGAGGTCATCGCGCGACATCACGCCCCCGATGGGCAGCGGAATCTCCAGCACGCTGGCGCCGCCTTCCACCGCTACGATCCCGCCGCCGAGCTCCAGGAGCCGGCGGGTGGCGAGCGCCATGTCGCGCGGGCTCTGGCCGAGCACGCTGGCGTGGGCCATGACGTTGAACGATGACGCCAGCGCATCGAGGCGCGCCGCAAAGTTGGAGAGCGCCCCGTTCGTGACCCACCGGCCTCCGGGGTCCACGAGCGCCAGCCGCACGACATCGGCGGGCCACTCAAGGACGTCCCCGCGAACGGGGACGCGCACATCGCGGCGCCGCGTGATGACGCTGTTCTCCAGGTGCATCACCGGGAAGACGACGTGCTCGTCCTGATACGGGGCCGCCACATCCCGTCGCCGCGTCTCGAAGATCGACGGAACGGGGTCCCAGCCGGCCTGGAATCGACGCGGAAAGTAGCGGTCCCAGTCGACCTCGGGAAACGGCACGATCGCCGCGCCCTCGCGGGCCGCGACCTCGCCGGCGGCCAGCACGAGCGACGGGCTCGGGTTCCGGAGGTCGTCGAGCACCGCGATGTCCGCCATCCGTCCCGGTGCAATGCCGCCGATCTCCTCGTCCAGACCAAAGTACGAGGCCGGGTTCAGCGTCGCCATCTGGTACGCGGACACCGGCGGGATGCCCGCCGCGATCGCCTGGCGGATCACGTGGTCCATGTAGCCGCACTCCGCGACGGTGGCGACGTTGGGCGCGTCCGTGGTTAGCATCAGGCGCCCGGTTGCCAGCCGTTCACGGGTCACCGCCGCGGCGAGGGCGGGCATGTCCGGCCGCAGCGACGAGTGGCGGAGCATGGTGTAGATGCCGGCCCGAAGCCTCGCCAGCGCCTCGTCCGCCGTGATCGCCTCGTGGTCGGCGGACCACCCCGCGGCGGCCAGCGCGGCCAGACGGTCGTACGACGCCCCCGGCGCGTGCCCCTCGATTCGCCGTCCGGCCGCCCGCGCGAGCGCGATCTTGCGGAACAGATCCTCATCGCCGTGGAAGAGGCGCGGCCAGGGGGTCACCTCGCCCAGGGCCCGGACGACATGGAGCCCGAGGAGCGGCGCGAGCCGGTCCTCGGCGAACATCGTCTCATCGGGCAGCGGCGACGCCGCACTGGGCCGCAGGAACCAGTAGACGTGCACGGGCATCGCGGCGAGCCGTTCGAGCAGCTCCGCGACGAGGGCCGGCGGCGTTTGCAGCAGGATATGCAGCGTGTCGGCGACCACGGCCGTGGTCCCGCTCGGCAAGACGCCGCGCGCGAACTCGACCGGGTGGAGCATGCCGGTGATGTGGGTGTGGGGATCCACGTAACCGGGCACGAGCACCCTGCCGGCGAGCGGGACGACGTCCGTCTCGTCACCCACCATGGCGCGGCTCGGGCCCACGTACGCCACGCGCCCTTCGGCGATCGCGACGTTCGCCCCGTACAGCTCGCCGCTGTACACATTGAGGACGGTGGCGCCCTCGAGGTAGCGACGCGCCGGCCGGCGCCCCGCGGCGACCTCCATCAGCCGCCGGCTCAGATCGGCCGTGCCGGTCGTGCGCATGGGCCGCCTGTGGACGTCAGAAGATCCGAGAGCCCTCCGGGACGTCGCGCTCGAGCCTCAGCAGGACCACACGCCGCTCTGCGTCGGGGGCGCCGAGCACCAGCACCTCGGAGTCGAATCCCGCGATCGTGCGGCTGCCCAGGTTCATTGCCGCGACAACCTGCTTTCCCACGAGGTCCTCCGGCTGGTACAGCTCGGTCAATTGCGCGCTCGAGGTGCGCTGCCCGTAGGGGCCGAAGTCGATCCAGAGCATGTACGACGGCTTGCGCGCACGCGGATGCCGTTCTGCGCGGAGAATCCGGCCGACCCGCATCTCCAGGGCCTCGAAGGCGGCAGCGCCGCGCGGGGGCGTGCCGGGCTCGACGGGTTGCACCGCCCGGAGGCCCTATCCCTGGGACGCGAGGTACCGCAGCAGCAGCCGCACGCCGAACCCCGTGCCCCCCATCGGCATGTACGGCGGCGCGCCCCGGTCCTCGCAGAACGATGGGCCCGCGATGTCGAGATGCGCCCACGGTGTGCCGCCGGTGAACTCGCCGATGAACGCCGCGGCGCGCTCGGCGCCCGCCTGGCGACCGGCCGAGTTCTTGAGATCGGAGATTTCGCCCCGCATCGCGTCCAAAAACTCGGGGTACATCGGCAGTTGCCAGACCTGCTCCCCGGCCAGGACGGCGGCGCGGAGCACACGCTCCGCGAGCGCCTGATTGTTGGCCATTAGCCCGGCCGTGTAGTCGCCGAGCGCGATCACGCAGGAGCCGGTCAGGGTCGCCAGGTCGATGATCTCCGTCGCGCCTTCGCGCGTCGCAAAAGCCACGGCGTCTCCCAGCACGAGCCGCCCTTCGGCATCCGTGTTCGTGATCTCGACCGTCTTGCCGGCGAGGCTGCGAATCACGTCGCCGGGCCGCATGGCATGGCCGCTGATCATGTTCTCGGTGGCGGCGGCGATGCCGAGCACGCGGACCGGGACGTCGTGATCCCTGAGCGCGCCCATGGCCCCGATCACCGCCGCGGCGCCGCCCATGTCGCCCTTCATGGTGGCCATGCCGCTCGCGCCCTTGATGTCCAGTCCGCCCGAATCGAACGTGACGCCCTTGCCGGCGAGGGCGACGACCCGCGCCGCACCGCCGGCGCGCGGCGATGTACCCGTTCGCGCTTTGGGCTCGTAGTCGAGCACGATGAATTTCGCCGGCTGGTCGCTGGCCGCCGCGACGGCGGCAAACAGCCCCATGCCCATTTGTCGCGCCTCGTCCAACTCGATGACCCGGCAGCCGAGACCGTCGCGCTCCGCGATCGACCGCGCGACGTCCGCGAGTGCCGCGGGCGTCATGACGTTCGCCGGCTCGTTGACGAGGTCCCGGGCGAGACAGGTCGCACGCACCGCGCTCTCGCCGAGCCGGAGCGCGCCTCCGAGCGCCTCCCGCGTGCCGCTCGGGACGATGACCGCGACACTCTCCACGGGAGCTTCGGGACCGCTCCGGTACCGGTCGAAGCGGTAGGCCCCCAGGCCCGCGCCCTCCACGACCGCCCGCACCCGTTCCGCCACGTCGGCACCGTTCGGGCCGGCAGAGAGCGCCACGCGCGCCGCCCGCATCTCGCGGGCCCTGCGAACCGCGACGGCGGCGTAGCGGCGGAGCGCCTCGGGGTCGGTCGCGGTGCCGGTCCCCACCGCCAGGACGCGCGCGAACGGCGTGTCGGGAGCAAAGTAGGCGATCGTCGTGTCTTGCTTGCCGGTAAAGGCCTCGATGCGGGCCAGCTGGCCGAGGCGTCCTCCCGTTGCGCCGTCGACGTCCGCCGCGACGCCGACGAGCGTGCCGGGTTCGGCGACGGGAACGGCCAGCAAATCACACTGCACGCGGGGTGGCGCCGCGTCCTCCAGTCCGAAGCGCATCTCCACGACCTCCCAGGGTACGCCGGGTGTGTCCCGGCGGCGGATGACGCGTCACCAACGCGCCCGAAGAGTATTGAGTCTATTGGGGGAGGTCGCGCGAAACCCCTCTGCCGGGCTCAGCGCACCAACTGGGACACCGTCACGAGCTGAATGCCGGCCTCGTCGAACTCGGGGAGCATCGAGCGCAGCACACCGGCCGTCACCTTGCCGACGTGGCCGATGGCGATGGCTTCGCCGTTCCGCTCGGCGATCCTCATCAACTCGTGGAACTGCCTGCGGACGTAGGCGTCGGTATTCTCGTTGTCCAGGAACACGGCGCGCGTCCCGGTCGGGACGCCCATGTCCCGCGCCGTTTGGGCCGCGAGGGATCGCGGCGAGGTCAGGCTGTCGACGAAGAAGAGCCGCCGCGACTTGATAACGCCGATGACGTCCCGCATCACGCGCGCGTCCGCGGTGCCGCGCGAGCCCTCGTGATTGTTCGCGCCAACCGCGGTCGGTACGGACGCCAGGTCGCCGCGGACGGTGTCATCGATCGCCGCGTCGCTCATGTCCACCGTGACGACCCCGGGGCCGAGCGGGATCGCGGGGTCCAGCGGCTGCACCGGGAGGTGCAGGATGACCTGTACCCCGCGCGCCGCCGCTTCCTCGGCGATCGCCGTGGAGAACGGGAGGTGCGGGAGCACAGAGACCGTCACCGGCCGCCCGAGCGCCATGACTTCCCTCGCCGCCGCGAGGCTGTATCCCGCATCGTCGAAGATGACGGCCACGCGCACTCTCCCCGTTGCCGGCCCGGGCGTGAGTGGGCCGGGCTGAGGCGCCGAAGCCGGCGGCTGCTGGGCGGGCACCGGCGGCGTCTCCGGCCGCGGTGCCTGCGGCTGCGTCCGCGCCGGCCGCGGTGCCGGCTGAGACGCCGGCGGGACCGGGGGACGCGTGCGGCGTGGCGGCGCCGCGCGATGCGACGGTGCGGGGGCGAGTGCCGTGCGCGGCATCGGGACGATTCGGCTGTGGGACATCCACAGTCCTAGGGCCACCAGCCCAAGGCCGACCACCACGCCTACCAGTAGCGAGCTGAACCAATGCGGAGACGCGCGTCGAGCGGGCCGACGCCGGGCCATCTATATCCCCCCTACGGCGCGTTCGACTGCTGCGCCCCCAGATACCGCCGGATACCTTCGAAGATGCCGCGCGCCAAGAGTTGCTGGGTCCGCGGATCCCGGAGCATCTGCTCCTCACGCGGGTTCGTGACAAACGCGGTTTCCACGAGGATCGCGGGGATCTGTGGGTTGTCGAGGAGGACCTCGAACCGCGCCTGCGCCGTGCCCCGCGGGGCCAGCCCGGACGCGCGGCTCAACTCCTCCAGGACCGCCTGGGCGAGCGGCAGGCTCTGCGCCGTGTAGTAAAACGTTTGAACCCCGTTCGCCGCGCCGTCCACCGATGCGTTGGCGTGGATGCTGACAAACAACGTGGCGCCGGCCCGTTGCGCAATGGACGCGCGGTCATCCAGCGGGACGAAGTCGTCGCCGTCGCGCACCATGACGGTGTCGATGTGACGCTCCGCTAGGAGCGCGTGGAGATCTCGGGCGATCGCGAGGACGACGTCTTTTTCACGGACACCGTCCGGCCCGATTGCGCCCGGATCACTGCCGCCGTGTCCCGGATCGATCGCCACGACCACGGGACCGCGCGGGCTGCCGGCTGAGGCGGGGCCACGGGCGGCCGCATCGCCCACGGCCACGAACGTCTGCGTCGGATCCGGGCCGGCCCGGACGGCGAACGGGGCGGGACGCGCCAGCTCGACGACGACCCGCACGATGTCCGGCGCTTTGTGGAATTGCGCCGCACGCACCTGCACGACGAGCCCGTCGTTCACGTCGATCGCCTGCTTGACGGGGACAAACACCGCGCCCCGCGCGTCGAGCACGATTCGATCGGGGGCCCGGAGCACGTGTTGGGACATCTCGAGTGGGCGGGTGCTCGTGATGACAAGCTGCCCGCCGCCGTCGAGGCGCTGGTAGTCGACGCCGGTAATGCGCGGTTCTCCCGGGCTGCCCGGGGCCAGCGGCCGGGCCGCCGGCGGTTGGCTGCCGGGGGTCAGGGTAAGGAGGGCCCGGCGGGACACCCCGTCCGCGGCGAGACGAAATCCCGCGGGGCCCTCGAGGGTCAAAACGATCTCTGTGCCCGCTCGTACGGCGGCGGTGGTGATTGTCGCGAGCGGACCCTCGTGAACCTCGAGAGCGGCCTCCGGGAGCTTCGCGACGGCGCCATCCACGTCCACCACGACGCGATCTGGGCCGCGCAGCCGGGCGGCCCGCGCGTGCAACGGCGCCGTCCCGTCGATCTGGACCTCGAGCCCGTCGCCGACCGCCCGCCACGCGATGCTGGTAATCTGCGCATCGATCGTCACCGTGCGAGTCGCGGCATCATACGCCGTCACGTCGCCAAGGGTATCGAAGACCCACTGGACGGGGATCAGCACACGCCCGAACACGGCGACAAGCGGGATCGGGATCGGGCGGCGCTCGCCGTTGACAGAGGCGTAGGGGTCGTTCGGACGGAGGCGCATCTCGTCGCCCGCGGGCGTAGTCAGCGTCAGGGTTTCCGTGCGGGGATCCCAGACGGCGCGGATGCCGAGCGGCTCGAACAGTCCCTGGTACGGGGCCATGACGACGCCGTCCTGGATGATCGCGTCGCCGCGAAGGAGGACCCCCTGACCGTTGGCGACGACGCGCAGCACAACGGCCTGGCCGCGCGCAGGTGCGAGGGGAAGCAACAACCCGGCCGCCGCCGCGAGCGCGACGGCGAGCATCCGGCAGAGCGCCCCGCGAGCTCGGAGCCGCGAATGCACCGGCGACGTTTCCTCCCACTGCTGCTGCGATGAAGCGGCGATGCGTACGGCGTTGTCGGGCGCGACGCCCCTGGCGCGGACGCCTCGGGCCGCTAGTACGCCCGCGAGGGCATGAACTCCTGCCTAGCGGCTGGCCGCCGGTTACCCAGCCAAACCTCGTTGATCGGGGCTTCCTCGGCCGCGCGCCCGAGCGCCGGGAGGTCGAAATTATCAGTGATCGTCCGGCAAAGTCCGTAGTGCGTGTGGAGCGTCGCGGACACGCTTCCGCGCTGCACCCGGCGCCCCCACCACGCGGCGAACACCCGGTTGTTCTCGCTGCCGTCGTCCTCGTCGTAGCAGATGAACAGGGCCGGGTAACGGTCGTCGCCGTCCGGCGTCGCGAACCAGCGCGATCGGTCCAGGATGTCGAGGAGCGCCGCAAGGTTCCGATCCGCCGATCGAAAATCCCCGTCGTGCAGATCGTTGGCATCGTCCCAGCCGACGTAGACGAGGCAGTGCTGCGGCAGTCGTCCGTCCGCGTCCTGGGCAAACGCATCGAATCCGCGGCGCTCCGCGGCCACCGGGGCGTGCAGGTCGGCAAACGGGTTGTGTCGTCGCGCGATGGTGCCGGCGAGGTGATAGACGTAGGTCGGCGTCGACGGCCGCGCCGTCGCGGCGACGCTTGCGACGGACGGATGAAACGCGTCCACCACTTCGCGGTGTCCCCACATCTCGCCTGAGATCATGGCCCGGTAGTTCGGCCCGGATGGGTGGCCCACGGCATGATAGCGGGAGAGCACGGTACCCTCCCGCGCCATTCGCTCGTGCGACGGCAGCGAGGCGACCCGATGGAACGGCTGGTTCTCCAACACCCCGAAGACAAGGCTGCTATACCAGCGGCCGGCCGCCGCAGCCGGAGACGTGCATTTTAAGGAAGCGAGGCCTGCGAGCGCAAGGCCCAGGAAGGTCCGGCGTCGATACCGGGCAGGCAGCGTCACTTAGTGATGCTTCTCGGCCCGCAATACGCGAAGCGTCCGGGCCAGGTACGGGGCGGCTTCCGAGGGCCGCTTGTGCTCCAGCAGCAGTTCCCCGAGCTCGCTGCATGCGTTCGCGAGGTCGGTGTGCATGCCGAGCGATTCAAAGGCCGTAATCGCCCGCTGGTAGTGCCCGACCGCATCGTCCACCGCGGCCCCGGCCGCGCGGAGGCGGGCCCACGCCACCTGAATTCGTGCCGCCTCCGTGTCGTCGTGGAACTTGGCCGTGAGGCGGTCCGCCTCGGCCAGCGCCGCTTCGGCTTCCTCGAGCGCGCCCTTCATGGTAAGCGCCCGCCCCAGCTCCGTGAGCGAGCGCGCCCGCCCCGGATCGTCCCCAATGCGCTCCTTGATGCGCAGGCTCGCGCGGATATGCTCGAGGGCTTCGTCGACGCTACCGCGGGCCAGGAGCGTGATGCCCATGCTGTTGTGCGCCCATCCCAGCAGCCGGGTGTCCTGAAGCACCTCGAAGAGGTGCTCGGCCTTCGCCAGATGCGCGATCGCGGCATCGTAATCGCCGCGCTCGCGTTGGGCCACCCCAAGCTGCACGTGCACGAGCCCGAGCCGGTGCAGATCCTCGGTCGGCTCGACCAGCGCCAACGCCTCCCGGTACCAGCGGGCTGCCTCGACGTGGTCGCCGAGCTCCATGTGCGTGTTGCCGAGGTTATAAAGGAGAATGCCACCCAAGCTCAGATCCGCGTGCCCGGCCTCCTGGAAGCGCCGAAACCCTTCGAGGAAATGGCGCCGGGCTTCATCGAGTCGCCGGTCGAGGTAGGCGATCAGGCCGAGCACGTGGCTGACGCGAACGAGTTGCCGTGGATCGCCGCCGGCTTCGACAAGCGCCAGCCCCGCATTGAGGTTCTGCGTCGCCAGGTCGAATTGCCGGAGATGTGCGAGCGCGGTCGCGAGGCCGAGATAGCATTCCGCCCGCATGTCGTGGCTCTGATGTTCCTCACCCAGCCGCAGCGCCTCTCCGAAGCGCTCGGCCGCAAGCGTGTAGTCGCCCTGCTTGATCGCAATCCACGCCGAGGAAACGGCGACGCGGACGGCCTTGCCGCTGAGGAGGCTGCCCGGCTCGAGAAAATAGCCCACCGGCCTCTGCAGGCGTTCCGCGAGCAACAGGAGCGTCTCGAGCGACGGCTTGGCCCGGCCCTTTTCAACGAGGCTGATGAAGCCCTTCGTCAGGTTGCCGCCGCCGAGTTGGGTTTGCGTGAGCCCCAACTCCTTGCGCCTCGCGCGAATTCGTTCCCCCAACGTCGACACAAGACGGCTCCATCGTGCCGATATAATATGGCGATCGTATAGTTAGTGCCGCTTAACAGAGCTTTAGCTTTTTACTACCGCCCCGACGAAATCCTCCTGCGCGGCCGCGCAATGATCGAAGAATCATCCCCGACGGGGCTCGGGGTAAAGGGCACCGTTCGGCGGCCGGCGCTCTTCAACCCCGTCGTGCGGTTGAGGGTCTGGCGTTCCCCGAGTGTCGCGTATTGAATCCGTCGCGGACCCGGCCGTGCAAACCGGCTACGTGCCGTGCCCCTGATTCTGTGGCACGAGCGGCGGCAGGCCGTAGACGGCGCCGGGGCCGTTGTCGTCGCCATCCTGGGGCAGGAGCGGCGGCAGGCCGTAGACGGCGCCGGGACCGTTGTCGTCACCATCCTGGGGCAGGAGCGGCGGCAGGCCGTAGACAGCGCCGGGGCCGTTGTCGTCACCCTGCCGTACGAGGTTGAGGTTGCTGTTGGACGGTGAGGCGAGGGCCGCGCTAATCTGCGACAAGCCGAGGGCGAGCACGCACCCTATGACGAGCAGCTTCTGTCGTGTTGTGCTCACGATCCCAACCACCTCCACATACTGGTTTAGGCCGCCGAACGGCAAGTAACACTTTACTTGATTTGATGACTGCACCCCTTTACAAGAATGGGCGCACGGACGCCACGACATCGAGAACCATGGTACCTGCGAGCGGACGCGGTGGCTTACTGCGGGAGGCTGTCGATAAAGGCACCGAGCCGGCGGGGCGCCGGCAGCGGCGTCTGGCAAAACGCCACCCAGGTCTCGGCGAGGCGTCCGACGAGATCCTGAGAGAGCGGGGCGAGCGGGATGTCCGCTGCGGATTCCCAGGGAGGCCCGTCCAAGCGAAGTCCAATCTGATCTACATAGTCCATCGCCGCGTCGGCGACGGCGCGTAGGGACCTGCTGCCGCCCATCTGCTGCCCGCTCGCATCTTCGTAGAGCGCGATCAACACCTTTGTAAGCGCGCCGAGCCCCGCGACCGCCCGCAGCACAACCCATTGATCCTGGATGCTGGCGTCCGGATCCCAGAGCACCGGGGGCTTGGCGCCGTTCTGCGTACTCGCAGCGCCGTGCTCGCGGGCCGCCCCGGCGACGGGCCGAGGGTCCTGCTCGCCCGCGCCGATCGTGCTAAGCCAGCGATCGAGGAGCGAACCGCAAATCATCACAGCGCGACGGACGCCGTTCGATCGGGCGTCGGGTCCTGCCGGGCGCCGGCAGAGGGCAACGGAAGCATCGGTAACTCTCGCGGCGAGATCCGGCGGCGCGAGGCGCGGAGGCCGCACTTCGCGCTCGTACAGCAACTCCGCCATCACCGCGAGGCCCTCGGGGGAGCCGTATCGATCGCCGCGCCGAGCCACCTCCCGGTGCAGCGCGTCGCGCACACGCGGGCCGAACCCCTGAAGCGCCTCGATGGCGATGCGCCCGGGGACGAAGACACAGACGAGCCACACGGCGATCACGATGAACAGATGCCGGCCGCCCACGAGCCCCAGCGTGATGATCGCACCGGCGGCGCAGATCGCAAACCAGAGACGGCCGACGGCGCGCCGCACGCTCGGCCGGCTGAGCTGCGCCACGCGGTAGCGCCACGTCATCGCCCGGCACTCCGAAAACTCCGCTGACAACGCAATGCAATCTCCCGTTCCCGCGCGCGCATCGCGCACGTTGCTTGCAGATCGGCCGCTATATGGTACCATACACGATGATGCGGTGAGGAGGATCGGGTGCCGACCATCGCGGACGCGCGTTTCCAGATGGTTCAGTTTGTTTTCCCCGAGCACACCAACCAGCGCGGCACCCTCTATGGCGGCAGGCTGATGTCGTGGATCGCGACGGCCGGCACGCTCGCCGCATCGCGCGTGGCGCGCGGGCCCGTGGTGCTCGGGGCGATGGATGATTTTGACTTTCTCACGCCCATTCACCAGGGTGAGATCGTGACGATGGAGGCGCAGGTCGAGTTCATCGGCCGGTCCTCCCTTGAAGTGGGTGTCACGGTAGACGCCGAGTTGCCGCAGCAGCACGCGGCGCGGCATGCGACGTCGTCGCACCTCGCCTTCGTGTCGCTGGACGAGCACGGCCGGCCGCGTTCGGTGGGGACGAAGATCACGCCGGCGTCCGCCACGGAAATGGCAGTGGCGGCGCGAGCGGAAGCCCGGAAGACCGCGCGGCTCCGGCGGCTCCGGCGCGCCTCAGGGGGCGACGAGCCGATTCCCGACGTCGCCGCGCGTCGCGCCGTCATCCTGTCGCGGCTCGTCCGTCCCGAGGACGCGTTGAGCGGCACCCTCATGTTCGCCGGCAAGTTGCTGGAGATGCTGGACGAAATCGCGTCGATCACCGCGGTGCGGTACTGTCGCGGCGCGACGGTGACGGCCTCGCTGGACTCAGTGTCGTTTCACACTCCGCTGCGGGTCGGCCAGATCGTGGACTTTCGCACGGTGCTTACGCACGTGGGACGGTCGTCGATGGAGGTCGGCGTTCGCGTGGATGCCGAGGAGCCGCGGTCCGGCGAGCGCCGCTACACGTGCACCGCGTTCTTCACGATGGTGCATCTCGACACGGAGGGGCGTCCCGCCCCGGTGCCTCCATTTGTCCCCCAGGGGCCTGTGGAACGTCGATTGTGGGAGGAGGCGGCGGCTCGCGTAGCCCGCCGCCGCGCGCGCGTCGCGCAGCTCCGGCTCGCGACAGGCTCGAATGCCCCTTAGGGTGGTCCAAGTAATGCTGTTCTCGGTCGTCCCCTGGGTCGAGCTACGCCTGGCGATCCCGTTTGGGATCACGAAGGGGCTGTCGCCGCTCGTGGCGCTGCTGGCCGCGGTCCTCGCCAGCTGGGCGATGATCGTGCCGATGTTCCTGATCCTGGACTTGTTCTATCATCGCTTTCTCTCCGGATTACCGCTCGTCCGGTGGGGTATCGAGGAAGTGCGTAATCGCGGCCGGGCCTACGTAGAGCGGTGGGGCGTCCTGGGCGTCGGCATCTACGTCAGCCTGCCGCTGCCGGGACCGGGCATCTACTCGGGCACGATTCTGGCCTGGCTCTTCGGCCTGCCGAGGCGTCAGGCCATGCTCGCTCTGGCGCTCGGCACGCTTGTCAGTGCGATTCTCGTCACGGTAATCAGCACCGGCGTCATCGCGCTGATCCGGAGGTTTGTGTGACGGACGGCCACAGCACCTTCGGGGCAGTGCGACCAGCGCCACGCGGACCTGCGCGGCCGGGAGGAGGTGGTGCGGTGGAAACGGTCGGGCACCATTACATTGTCGAGGGCTCGGGGTGCAACGCGGATGTCATCAGCAGGGTGGAACAGGTGGAGCAGATCATGGTACGCGCGGCCGAGGTTGCCGACGTGCAGGTCTGGGCGATCTCCTTCCACCGATTTCGCCCAACAGGCGTGAGCGGCGTCGTTGTGATCTCCGAGTCTCATCTATCGGTGCACACGTGGCCCGAGGTGGGGTACGTGGCGCTCGACATCTTTACGTGTGGTGACCGCGCGAAGCCGGAGGCCGCCGTGCAGCACGCGCTGAAAGCGTTCGGTGCCCAAAACATGCACATCACCGAGGTGACCCGAGGGCTCGACGAAGGCGACAAGATTTACTTCCACAGCATGATCACGTGGGAGGAGAATCTGCCCGAAAACGTGCTGGATCACCAGCCGCGCCGCCGGCGCCGCGCCGCCGGCAGGCGCAGGCGATCCGGGTCGAGGTAGCCGATATCCTCGGGCGCCGGCGGTCCGGGTCGATGTAGCCGGCGTCCTCAGGCCCCGACGAACAGGGACAAGAGGACCCGGGTCAACAACTGCCCGACGAGTTGCAGCAGCAGAATTGCGACGATTGGGGAAAGGTCCAAGCCTCCGAGCGGCGGGAGGATTCGCCGCACGGGTTCAAGCACCGGATCGGTAATCCGCATGACGAAACGGATGATCGGGTGCCCGTAGTCCATCGTGGGAATCCAGGAGAGAATGGCTCGCACGACAATGAGCAGCGTCAGCAGTTGCACGGCGTCGGACACGAGGGTGATGAGAAGCATTGCGTGTATTGTAGCACAGCCGTTCACGGCGCGGACCGCAGCCCGCGGGCCGCGGCGGCGATGACGGAACGCCTGTACTACACGGACGCGTATCTGCGGGCTTTTACCGCCCGCGTCACGGAGGTCGTGCCGCCCGAGGGCGGCGTCCCCGGCGGCGTGGTCCTCGATCGCACTGCGTTCTACCCGACGTCCGGCGGGCAACCTCACGACCTCGGCGCGCTCGACGGCCGGCCGGTCGTGGATGTGGTGGATGCGGGCGCGTCCATCGTCCACGTCCTCGACGGTCCGGACCCGTCCGGCGGGCTCGCGGCCGGCATGCCCGTGGCCGGTGAAGTGGAGTGGGCCCGTCGATTCGATCACATGCAGCAGCACACCGCGCAGCACCTGCTCTCGGCGCTCTTCCTCACGGTGGCCGGTGCCCACACGGTCTCCGTGCATCTCGGTGAGTCGTGCACGCTCGACCTCGACGTAGCGTCGCTCGAGCCGGACGTCGTCCACCGGGTCGAGGACGCGGCGAACGAGATCGTCTTTGAGACTCGTCCGGTGACCGTCCGGTTTGCCGAAGCCGCCGAGGCCGAGGCGCTGGGGCTTCGCCGGCCGGCCGGGCGCACGGGGACGCTTCGCGTCGTCGAGATCGCGGGATGCGACCGGTCCGCCTGCGGCGGCACTCATGTGCGCAGCACCGGCGAGCTCGGTCCGGTCCTCATACGCCGGTGGGAGCGGAGCCGTGGGCGCGCGCGGGCCGAGTTCCTCGCGGGGTGGCGCGCCGTGCGGGACTACCGCTGGAAACACGCGCTGGTCGGGGAGTGGAGCACGCGGCTCACGGTGCGCGATCGGGAGCTCGGCGACGCGCTGGAGCGCATGGCGCAAGAGACCCGCGCCCACGAGCGGGCCCTGCAGGACGCGCGAAAGCGCCTGATACGGTACGAGGCGGCGGAACGCGTCGCGGCGATCCCGGCCGGCCCGGAGGGCCGTGTCGTGTGCCTCATCTTCCCGAGCCGCGACGGCGACGAGGTGCGGGCGCTGCTCCGCGAGATGACCGTGCTAACGCCGGCGGTGGTGATGGCCGGCGTGACGGAGACCGGCCGCGTGTGGTCCGGCCGAGCGTCCGGCGCCGGCCCCGATCTCGCCGCCGTACTCGCCGGTGCGTGTCGGGCGGCCGGCGGCCGCGCCGGCGGCAGCGCGGAGTTTGCCCAGGGGGCCGTTCCTCCCGGCGATGCGGTGGCCCGCGCCCTCGCAGCCGCGGAGGAGGAGGTGCGCCGTGCCTGAACTCCCGGAGGTCGAGGCGGCGCGACGGAGCATGGTACGCGCCGTCGCGGGCAAGACCATCGAGCGGTGCGTCGTGGTCCGTCCGGTCGCCGTACGGTCGCACACCCCCCAACGGTTCTCGCGCGCCATCAACGGTGCGACCGTCGAAGACGTCGCGCGACACGGCAAGGCCCTGTGGTTCGTGCTCGGGCGTTGGGCGCTGGTGTTTCACTACAAGCTCTGGGGCGTGGTGCGGTTCCACTCGCAGGCGCCGCTCCCGGACAAAGGTACGAGCCTGCTGCTCGTGTTCAGCGACGGGAGCGCGCTCGAGTTTCGGAATCTGCAGCTCAGCACGTTTCATCTCATCAAGGCCGGCGACCGTCGGACGCTCGACGGGGAAGGCATCGAGCCGCTGGTGCCCACCACGACATTCGAGGCATTTCGCCGGGCCCTCGGCATGCGGGGTGTGATCAAGGATCTGTTGTGCGATCAGGAACGGATTGCCGGGATCGGCAACCTGTGGGCACACGAGATCCTGTTTCGCGCGCACATCCGTCCGGAGCGCAAGGTCGACTCGCTGACGCCGGCGGAGGCCCGGACCCTCTACCGCACGATGCGGGAGACGCTGCGCCGGGCGGTGGAGGCCGGCGGCGAGCCGGACTTTCAAGACGCATTCGGCCGGGCGGGCCGGTACCGTCTCGCCGTCTATGGCGCCGCCGGCAGACCCTGTCCCGTGTGCGGGACGAAAGTCCGCGGCGGGCGGCTGCGCGGGCGGCCGACGTTTTTCTGCCCCTCATGCCAGCACTGAACCGTCACGGCACCTGTCGCCGGCCACCGGTGGGGCTGCCGCCGCTGATGCGCATTGTGACGTTTCTCTCGGACTTCGGCGCGCGCTCGCCATACCCGGGGGCCATGAAGGGCGCCGCGGCTGCGAGCGGCTCGCTGACGTTCGTCGATATCTCACACGATGTCCCTCGTCATGACGTGCGGGCCGGCGCCTACCTCTTGTGGTCCGCGGCGCCGGCGTTTCCGCGCGGGACCGTCCACTGCGCCGTGGTCGACCCCGGCGTAGGCACGAGTCGGGCCGCCCTCATCGTCACCGCCGGCGGGCAGTTTCTCGTCGGGCCGGACAACGGGATCTTGCTCCCGGCGGCCCGCCGGCTCGGCGGGGTGCGGGTGTATCGCCTCGCACCTGCGGCCCGCCGGACGCGTATCTCAGACACGTTCCATGGCCGTGATGTCTTCGCGCCCGCCGCGGCACGCCTCGCCACCGGCGCCGAGGTCGCTTCGCTCGCGCGCCCGGTCCGGCGCTTCGTCGACCTGGCCTTTCCGGCCGGCCGGCGCCGAGGACGCTCGTTGGTGGGCATGATCATCTGGGTGGATGCCTTTGGAAACTTGATCACCACGATACCCGGCGCGCTGCTGCCCAGTACGCGCGCCGGTGGCCGTGTGACGGTCGAGGCGGGCGGCGGCGCGCTCGACGCCACAGTGGCGCGCACGTTCGCGCAGGTCGCCCGGGGGCGGGGCCTGGTATTCGTGGGGAGCGACGGCGTCATCGAGGTGGCGATCAACCGTGGGAGCGCCGCCGACGCGCTCGGGGCGGCCGCCGGCGGCGCCGTGCGCCTCCGCCTTAGGTGACGCGCCACTGGCGATGTTACGATTGGCGAGTTTATCGAGTTTATATCGAGTTTATATGGAAGCGGCCTAAGTTGATGGGAACCGAGGCCGCGGGCCCCGCAGCGGGCACGCGGATAGGAGCGTGACCGCTCAACACGAACATTACGATGCCGTGATGACCGGCAAATCAAGAACCCGGAGAAACCCGCGGGAACGTCGAGGAGTTATGTAACGGTGAGGCTTGCGACGGGTACCGGGAAGACCCGCGACTAGGGGGGAGCACCGCATGAGGCATACCCGTATCGTGTCCGCCATCCTGATCGGCGTGGTCGCCGTGATGTTGGCGGCGCCGGGGATACCGCGGGCCGAGGCGGCGGACGCGCAGTTCGTGTTGCGGGCGCTGCAGGTTCTCGAGACGCACTACGTCGACCCGCTCTCCTCGCCGGCGCTGCTCAACGCTGCGCTCGACAGCGCTCGGGATCAGTTTCACCTCTCGCCGTTCGGGGGGCCGATTCCACAGAACGCGGACGCGGCCGAAGCCTCACAGATCTTCACCCAGCGGTTCGACGAGATCTTGAGCCAGGTAGACAGTGCGCAGGAGACCACCGCCATCGCTTACGCCGCGGTGGCGGGTATGCTCGAGAGCCTCCACGACTCGCACACGGCCTTCATTCCGCCGGACGTGTACGGCGAGGAGCAGCGGCGCGAGAGTGGGGCCGCGGCCTTTACGGGGATCGGAATCGAGATGCTGTCGCGGGACGGGCAGTTCTACGTGAGCGAGGTGTACCCGGGAAGCCCGGCCGGCGACGCGGGCGTGCAGCCGTTCGATCGGGTGATCGCCGTGGACGGGCATCCTGTGGCGGGTCTCAGCGACGACACGGTGAGCACGATGGTCCGGGGTACCGCGGGCTCGGCCGTGGTCCTGACCGTTGACCATCCGGGTCAACCGCAACCCGTGGACGTGCGTGTGACCCGCGCCCCCATCCACGTCCCCCGTGTGACCAGCCGGATGCTCGACGGGAGCATCGGCTACGTCAAGCTCTACGAGTTCGTGGACGGGACCGGCGCGGCGTTTCGCAACGCGATCTTCGCACTGCGGCGGGAAGGAATGCGCGCCATGGTCCTCGACCTGCGGGGGAATCCCGGCGGGCTCGTCGACGAGTTGCGGGACGTATCCGCCGCGCTGCTGCCGCAACAGTCGCCGTTCATCCGGTTGCGCACCAAAAGTGGTCGCAACATGATGCTCGTCACGCCGGATCCGCCGATCCTCCCCGCGACCACGCCGCTCGCGGTGCTGGTCGACGACGGTACGGGATCCGCGGCCGAACTCCTCGCGGCGGCGCTCAAGGAGCAGTCGCGCGCCGAGCTGGTCGGGGTGCGGACGGCAGGGGCGGTCGAGATCGGCATCACGGTCGATCTGCCCGAGGGCGCGGGGATGGCGATCACGGTCGCCCGCGTCTGGAGCGGCGGCGGCGCCCGGCTGGAGGGGAACGGTGTGGCGCCCGACGATCAGGTCAGCCTGACCACCGACGCCATGAAGCTGGGACGCGACAACCAGCTCGACAAGGCGCTGGAACGGCTGCGCGACAAGTTGAGCGCGGGAACGAAGGGCGCGTTGCGAGCGCCGGCGTACCCGGGGCGCGACCTGGCCGCATAGCGCTTCCGTTCTCTTCACCGCACGCCGTTCCGCAGGGCGCGACTGATGAGACCTAGACCGCGTGCGTTTCGCTGCGGTCCCGTGGAGCTCGAGAGGAGGGGCGCATGCGCGCCGCGGCCGCCATTGTTCTAGCGATCGTGCTCGTCGTGGCCTTCGCGTACTCCGCCGTCGCCGGCACCTACAACCACCTCGTTCAGGCCAACCAACAGGTCAGTGCGGCGCAGGCGGAGGTGGAGACGCAGTTGCAGCGGCGGTTTGACCTGGTGCCCAATCTCGTCGAAGCGACGCGCGCCTCGCTTGCGCAGGAGCGCGCGGTGTTCGGCGAAATCGCGCAGGCGCGGACGCGGTATGCGGGCACCCAACCCGGTACGCCCGAGCGCGTCGACGCGGCCAACCAGTACGAAGGCGCCATCGCGCGGCTGCTGGTCATCGTGGAGAACTATCCCGTGCTGCGCAGCAACGAGACCGTGCAGGCGCTAATGCGCCAGTTGGCGTCCACCGAGAACGAGGTCGCGTTCGCCCGGCGCGGCTACAACGCGTCGGTGCAGACCTACGATACCATGCTCCAATCATTTCCCACCACGTTGGTCGCCGGCAGCCTCGGGTTTCATCCGCGGCCTTACTTCCAGGCGCAGCCCGGTGCGGAGCAGGCGCCACGCGTCAACCTGACCCCCCAGCACTGAGCCGGGTCCGAAGACGAGGCCGCGTGGCCTCGGCGTGGCGGCGTCTCGCGGTCGCCGCCGTCGCGGGCGCCGCGCTCTGGGCCGCCCAGGGGATGCCGGCAGCGGCGGCGTTTCCCGCGCCTACGGGCTACGTCAATGATTTCGCGCACGTCCTGGACCCCGCATCACAGGCCACGCTCGACCGGCGCCTCGCGGCGTACGACCAGGCAACCGGCAACCAAATCGCCATCGCGATCTTCCAAGACCTCGGCGGCGCCCCCATCGACGATTTTTCGGCTCGACTGGAAGAGGCGTGGAAGGTCGGCCGTCGGGGCAAGGACAACGGCGTGCTCGTGGTCGTGGCGCTGCGCGAGCGCGCGGTACGGATCGAGGTCGGCTACGGGCTCGAGCCGAAGATCACGGACGCGGACGCGGGGGCGATCATCCGCGACGACATCGCCCCCGCGTTTCGCGCCGGGCGCTACGCGGACGGGCTCGGCGCCGCCGTGGACGCGCTCCAACGCCTGATCGGCGCCCCGGCCTCGAGCGCCGGCCAGACCTCCGTGCCGGCCTCGCCGGCGGGCCACGCGGCGGGTGGCATTGGCCTCCTGCCGCTCGCGCTGTTCGGGGCGTTTCTCGCCTTCTCGCTCCTGGCGGGCAGGCGGCACGGGCGGCGCTGCCCGCGGTGCGGCGCCGCGCTCGTCGCGGCCGGTGCCTCCCAGGCGGGCGCGCTCGGCACGCTGCAGTTCTGGACGTGCCCGCGCTGCGGGTATCGTGAAAAGCACCTCTTGCGAGGTCCGGGCTCCGGCATGTTCATCCCGTGGATGGGCGGTCCCGGGATCGGCTGGGGGAGCGGGGGCTTCGCGGGCGGTGGCGGGTTCGGCGGGTTCGGCGGCGGGGCGTCCGGCGGCGGCGGCGCCACGGGCGGGTGGTGACGGTGGACCGGCACCCTCGCCACGCCTTAGCGCACGCGGAGAAATCGCGCCTCCGCCACGTCGTCGAGGAGGTCGAGCGCGAGACGGACGTGGAGATTGCCGCGGTCGTCGTGCGTCACGTGCCCGACATCGAGGCGTTTGCCACCGCATACTTCAACCACGTCGGGATCGGCAAGCGCGGGCAGGACAACGGGATTCTCATCGCGGTCGTCGCGGACCGGCGCCTCGTCCGGATCGAGGTGGGGCGGGGTCTTCAACACGTTGTCACCGGCGAGGCGGCCGCGCGGATCATCGGCGACGTGATGGTCCCCCAGTTGCGCCGGGAGCGGTACGGCGAGGCGATCCTCCGTGCCGCCGAGGCCTTGGGACACCTGGTGCGCGGCGCCCAAGACCGGCCGCCGCGGTGAGCGGGCCACGGGGGCGTCCCGGGCGCGGCGCCGCCGTCGCCGCGCTCGTGGTCGCGGCCGTCGTCGCCGGCGTGGGCGCATGGGTCACGGCGACGTATAACCGCTTGGTGCAGGCGCGGGTCGCGGTGGACACCCAGTGGGCGCAGGTGGAGGTGCAGTACGAGCGGCGCGTCGATCTCGTCCCGTCGCTCGTCGCGGCGCTGCGCGGCTACCTGACGCAGGAGCGGAGCGTCCTGGAGGACGTGGCCAAGGCGCGCGACGCCTACCTGGCCGCGCCCCCCGGATCTCCCGATCGGGTGCGGGCGGCCGAAGCGCTGCAGCGCCCGCTCGGACGGCTCGTCGCCGTGGTCGAGGCCTCGCCGCTGCTGCGCAGCAACGACACCGTGCTCCGGCTGATGGACGAGCTCGCGGGAACGGAGAATCGGATCGCGGTGGAGCGACGCCGCTACAACGATCGCGTGCTGGCGTACGACACACTGGTGCTCCGCGTGCCATCGTCGCTCATCGCGTCGGCCGCTGGATTTCCCGTTCGCCCGTATTTCGAGGCCGGGCCCGGCGCCGCCGCGCCGCCCCGCGTGACCTTGCCGTCGAAGTGACGCGTGACAGGCGATATCGTGTCGCCCAGCGAAACCGTGCGGTAGCTCCGTTCGCGCGGCGTGCACGGTCCCGCGGCGCATGCCGGCGGACCCGGTGATTTCCTGTGGGGGTGGCGCATGGTGGCCCTGGCCGGGGTGGTTCGGACCCTGGCGCTGGCGTTTTGGATCGGCGGCATCGCGGCGCTCGACTTTGTCGATGCGCCCGCCAGGTTCGCGCTGCTGGACCGCAACCAGGCCGTGCGCGTCGGCCAAGCGCTGTTCGAGCGGTTCAACCGCGTCGAGTTGGCGCTCGCGCTCGTGGCTCTCGGCGCGGCGTTGGTGGCGCAGAGCGCCCGCTGGACGATCTGGGTGCTCGTGCTTATGCTCGCGGTCGTGGTCGCGCAGGCGACGTATCTCACGCCTGCGATCACCCGCTTGGCGCACGGGCTCGACTTTGTTCATCGCTCGCACGATCCGCGCTACGCCGCGATCCGGCCGCTTCACACCGCGTACACCGTGCTGGAGATTGTGTTGTTCATCGGCGGGATCGCCGTGTTGGCGGCATGGGCGCGCCCGGGGCGCCGTTAAGCAACATGGACGGCGCGGACATGTCGGCCGGCGGCGACGTGGCGGGGTGACGGTGCAGGCGATGCGCACGGCGTGGCTCGTCAACGGGGACCGGATGGCCTACGGCGACGCATGGGCGCTGCAGCGGGCGCTCGTGGCCGCACGCCAGGCGGAGCAGATTCCCGACGTCGTCCTGACGGTGGAGCACCCGGCGGTGATCACGGTCGGCCGCGCCGGACGCGTCTCCAACGTGCTGGTGCCGGCGGAGGCGCTCGCGGCGCGCGGTATCGACGTGCACCACGTGGAGCGCGGCGGCGACGTGACGTACCACGGGCCGGGCCAGCTTGTCGGCTACCCCATCCTCAATCTGCGCGCGCTCGACGAGGACGTGGTGCGCTACGTGCGGCTCTTGGAAGCAGCGTTGATCGCGGCGCTCGCACCGTGGGGGATCCTCGCCGAGCGGGTACGCGGGTTCCCCGGCGCGTGGGTCGGCGGCGCGAAGATCGCCGCGATCGGCGTCGCGGTCAAGCGGCGCGTCACCATGCACGGGTTTGCGCTGAACGTGGATCCGGCGCTGGAGCACTTCGCCCTGATCAACCCGTGCGGTCTCGGTAAACCGGTGACGTCGATGGCCCGGTTGCTCGGACGGGCGATCACGCTGGACGAGGTGCGGCCGGAAGTGGAGCGGGCCCTGGCGGAGACGCTGCGGATCGCGCCGACGCCGGTCTCCCTCGACGATCTCGGGGCGAGAATCGGCGCGGCGGTGTCGCCGGCCTAAGGCCGGCTCCGCGTCCTGCACCGACGACGGGGGACCGAGAGATTCACCAGATCAGCGGCCGGACGCGGCAACGCCGCGTCCGGTCGGTGGAGGGACGCGATGGCCGGCGACACGCTCGTGGTGGGATCCGCGGAGGCGCCCCCCGGCGGCAAGGCGACGGGACACCTGGACGTGCCTGGGACGCCCATCCGCATGCCGTTGACCGTCATCAACGGCGCGGCTCCGGGGCCGCGGCTCAGCATCACCGCGGGCGTCCACGGCGGGGAGTACCCGGGGATCGAGGCCGCGATTCGCACCGCGGCGCAGCTCGATCCGCGTGAACTGCGCGGGCAGGTGGTCGTGGTCCACATCGTCGATGTGCCGGCGTTTCAGGGGCGAAACATCTACGTCTGCCCGCTCGACGGCAAAAATCCGAACCGTGTGTTCCCCGGCAATCCCACGGGCACCGCGAGCGAGCGCTTGGCGCACACGCTGTTTACCGAGGTGATCGCCCGCGGCGACTACTTCGTGGATCTCCACGGAGGCGACATCAACGAGGCGCTGCTGCCGTTTACGATCATCGTGCAGTCCGGCGCCTCCGACGTCGACGCGGCCGCGCTCGCCCTCGCCCGCGTCTACGGCATCGAGTACGTCGTGCAGGGACGGGTCGGCGGCGGTACCTATGCCGCCGCGGCTCAGCGCAAGATCCCCGCGATCTTGACGGAGGCCGGCGGGCAGGGATTGCTCGAGCCCGAGGCGCTCGAGATCCACCTGCGCGGGTTGCGGAACGTCCTGCGGCACCTCGGGATGACGCCGGGCACGCCGGAGCGCGTCGCGGCGATCACGCTATTGAGCGAGCTGCACTGGGTCACCTCATCGCACACGGGTTTGTTCTATCCGTCGATCCGCCCCGGGGACCGGGTGGTGGAGGGGGAACGCGTCGGCGAGACGCGGGACTACTTCGGCGCGCGCCTGGCCGAGATCACGGCACCGGCGGCAGGGCTGGTGCTGTTCACGGTCACCACGCCGGCCACGAACCCGGGCGATCCGATGTTCGCCGTGGCCGCGCTTCCCTGACGGCTCGCGGCGCCGGCGCGATGAGGGGCGCGGGGTCGCGCTGAGCCCGTGAGCTACCGGACCGGCATGCTCATTGCGGCGATTCTCGGTTCCTGCGTGGTGTTTTTGGACTCCAGCGTGGTGACCGTGGCATTGCCCCGGATCGGGCGGGACCTCCCGGCGCACGTGTTTGGCGTCCTGGAAGGCCAGTCCTACGTCTACAACGGATACCTCCTGGCCGAGAGCGCGTTGCTGATTCTCGCCGGCGGGCTCACCGACTTCTATGGGCGGCGCCGGATGTTTTCGGCCGGCGTGCTGGGGTTCGGCGCCGCGTCCATCCTGAGCGGCCTGTCGCCCACGTTGGAATGGCTGGTCGCGTTCCGGGTGCTGCAGGGCATCGCCGGCGCCTTCATCGTGCCCGGGTCGCTGGCGCTCATTACCGCGACGTTCCAGGGCGAAGAGCAGGGCCGCGCATTCGGCATCTGGTCCGGCGCGTCCGCGGGGCTGGCGATCCTCGGCCCGTTTATCGGCGGGTTGCTGGTCGACGCCGTGTCGTGGCGGGCGGTGTTCTTGATCAATGTGCCGCTGGTCGGGTTGACGTGGTGGATGGCGCAGCGGTTCGCGCGAGAAAGCCGTGACGAGACCGCCACAGCGAGCTTCGACGTCATCGGCACGGTGCTCTCCGCCTTTGCGGTCGGCGGGCTGGTCTTCGGGACGATCTCAGGGCAGCAGCGCGGGTGGCATGGGCCGGATACGTTCCTGGCGCTCGGTGTCGGCTGCGCAGCGGCCGTGCTGCTCCCCGTCCGCATGCTGCGCACGCCCCATCCGCTTGTCTCGCCCGCGCTGTTTCGGTCCCGCAACTTCACGGTCGCAAACCTGTCGACGCTGGTGATCTACGCCGCGCTGGCCGTGATCTTCTACTATTCGGGGCTGTTCATGCAGGGAACGCTCGGGTACACGGCCGCCGCCGCCGGCGTCGCGACGGTCCCCGGCGCGATCTTCATGGCGCTGTTTTCGGCGCGGTTCGGTGCGCTCTCCGGGCGCCACGGCCCGCGGTGGTTCATGACGGCAGGGCCGGTGCTCATGGCGATCGGAGCGCTGTGGCTGGCCCAGGTTCCACCCCAGAGCGCGGCCTGGGCGATGCGGCCGGGGGACCTCGCCACGCTGGTCCCGCCGCGAGCCTATGCGACCGACCTGCTCCCCGGGTTCGTCTTGTTCGGCCTCGGCGCCATGATCATGGTGGCGCCGCTCACGGCCACCGTCATGGGCTCGGTCCCGGCCGAGCACGCGGGCATCGCGTCGGCGATCAACACGGCCATCTCCGACGTGGGACCACAGCTCGCCGTCGCCCTCATCTTCATCGCCGTCACCGCGGTCTTCTACGGCGCGCTCGGCGCGCACGCCGTGGGACTCGACATGTCGTCCGCCGGGGCGCGTCAGCGGATTGCCCCGCTGAACCCCGTGCCGCCGGACGTGCCGGACGCTCTACGCACGGCGGCACGCGTCGCGTCGACCGGCGCGTATCACCTGGCGATGCTCATCAGCGCTGCGCTCCTGATTATCGGCGCCGCCATCAATGGCGCGGGAATCCAGGCGCCGCGGAGCCCGGAACGCCGCCGCGCCGTGTCGGCGGACCCGCTGTGGCGCAAGTGCCGGCATGTTACGGCCGTTCCTGAGAGCGCGGCTGGAAGGAGTTGACGCGGCGTCTACGTCGCCGGTCAGCTCCCGATGCGGGGTGGCACCGCGGGCAGCGGCTTCCCCAGGAGGGCGCGCAGCGTGCCGACCTTGCCCACGTGGTAGCCGCGATGATAGCACGCGTAGACCAGCATGGCCCCGACGTTCGAATATGCGCCGGCAGGGTGCTCCAGGGGTGCCCTGAGGTCGGCCTCCGCGACGGCCGCGATCAGGGCGCGGTGCGCGCCGTCGAACGCGGCCCACACCTCGGGAAGCGGCGGGTATTCCGCGCGACCGCCGGTCCCCGGTTTGAACAGCTCGGTGTACCGCGGTTGCACCTCGCACGCGCCACCGGCGCGCTGCGTGTAGGCGGCATCGACAACCGCGAGGTGTCCGAGTTGCCACACGATGGGCGCCAGCGGCGCTGCGACCACCTGCCGCGCCTCGCTATCGGTGATGCCCTCGATCGCCCGTTGGAGGCGGGCGTGATACAGGTTGAGCTGGTCCGTAATGGTCGTCCGGGAGATCATATCCATCATATCCATCACCTCCAGGAGGACTTTACCACAGCGTGGCGCTTACCCGAGCGGAACCCGTGCCGGTCCGCTCATCTCGCCGGCGTGCCGACCTCGGTGTTCGGCGCTGGGTTCGGCCGGCGAGTCGGCGGGCAGGCGGCGAACAGACCGTACAACTTGACCACCCGTACCTGCCGGTACGGGCGCACCGGCACCGGGGCGGCATCCTCGCTCCGGCGAAAGCACCGCTCCCACGGGAATGCGGAATACGTCACGCCAACCCCATTGGCGCCCCAATAGTCCTTGAACTGCGGCCAGACGGATGCGGGATCGGTGGCGCCGACAAGCAGCACTGGATACCGCAGCTTGCCGTAGTAGCTGAGCGCCGCCGCGATGCTGTAGCGATCCGTCACCACAATCGTGCCCGCATCGAGCTGCGTCATTTGCTCCTCGACCCGCTCGGCGACGGTGTTCCAGCCGTACAGGTACGACAGGAACGACAGGGGAGGCGTCGAGGAAAGACCGGCCACGGCGAGCGCCATCGCGCAGCCGACGACCGCGGCGTTGCTGGCTGCCATCGCGGCGATCGGCCGGTTCCAGAGGACCCCTACGACGACCGCAAGTTGCAGGTAGACGGGGCCCCACCAGTGGCCGCGCGCCACGCCGGCCGCGGCGACCAAGATTGGAAAGACCACGGCCGGAAGGCTCGTCCAGAATAGATAGCGGAACCGCTCGTCCCGCGTGCGGCGCAACGTTGTCCAGAACGCCCACACGAACGCCGGCGTCAAAAAGGCAACGTAGGGTAACGTCAGCCAAAAGGTTTCAAAGCCGGCGAGACCCTGCCGCGGTCGTGGTCGGTCGTCGAGAAGGAACCGGACGTTCGCCCAGTGATGATGGAGATTCCAGTACGCGACCGGGAGCACCAACGCCAGCGCGATGATCGCGCCCTGGTAGAGCTGCTCGCGGCGCAGCCACGATCTGGCGTCGAGGACGATGTAGAGCAGCATGCCGATGGCCAGCCACGCCATGTAGAACTTGCTGAGCAGCCCGAAGCCGATGGCGAACCCGGTCGCGCGCCACCGCTCCGGACGCCCGTGGAGGGCCTGCCAGGCAAACCGCAGCGCGAGAACCCAGGCGAGATACATGGGAGCATCGGGAACGGCCATGATGCCGCCGAACATGAGGATCGGGACGATCTGGAAGAGCACCGCCGCCACAAGCCCGGCGCGATCGTCGAACATCTCCCGGCCGAGGAGGAAGAGCGCGTAGCTCGTGGCCGCCCCCAACAGGAGGGACGGCAGCCGGATCCAGATGATGGCATCGCCGAGACGCGTCGCGAGGAGAATGAGGTAGGCGACCATCGGGGGCTGATCGAGATACCCAAGCGCGGGGTGGTGCGCCCACAACCAGTAGTACGCTTCGTCGGGGTGGATCGGGAATCGCGCCGCGACGGCCGCACGCGCCGCGGTGCCGATCGCGATGATCCAGACGGGATGCCTCAGGGTCTTCGGTGACGGTGCGTTCACTGCAACCTCCGAAACGGTCGTGGACGTGGTCAGGCGTCACGCGATCGGTTCACCGGCTGCTCGGCCGCGGCGCCGTGCGCCCTCGCGGTCGGGAATCCGCGGCACCGCCTTCCGCATGTCTCGCCGCGCATGCCCGACGGGTCAATTGAGTGGAAGACTGACTACTTATTGACGCTCGTGCGCGTCCCCTGCGAAACGCGCAGCAGATCCGGGAACCAGCAGCGCTCGCGGCGGCCGGACGACTAACCGTTGGTGTTCATCAAGTGTGACGCGGCTTCCCTATCGCTTCATCCGCGCGTTTGTCGGATCGAAGAGCGGCGTGTTGCCGACAACCGCGACGGTCACAGGATACCGCTCGTCGAAGTATTCGACCGCGAGCCGCGTCCCGACGCGCGCGAACTCAGGGGGCAGAAACGCCATCAGCAGATGCTTGCGGACGGATGGGCCGGCCCCCGCGCTCGTCACATAGGAACGGCGGCCCTTGCGGTCCACGAGCGGGTGGCCCTCCGGCGTCACGACGGGCTCGTGACCCAACATGTACCGCGCGACCCCGGATCCGGAGCGGTGACCGTCCACCGTGAGGGTGCAGAGGAGAGCGGCCGGGCGCTCTCCGCGCCGGCGGAGATACGCTGCCTTGCCCACGAACTCCTGGGGCTTGACGGATGGCCGGGCGAGCCCGGTCTCCACCAGGTCGTACTCCGGCCCCAGCTCGTTGCCGTAGGCGCGGTAGCTCTTCTCCAGGCGCCCGGTCGTGCCGTAGACGCCGATCCCGACGGGGACGACGCCGTGCCGCTGTCCACCTTCCCACAGCGTATCCCACAACCGCTGTCCCTGCTCCATCGGCGCGTGCAACTCCCACCCGAGCTCCCCCACGTATGAGATCCGTGATGCGAGCGCCCGGACCGAGCCAACGGCGATCGTGCGGCAGGTGCCGAATGGAAAGCCGGCAGGGGAGACGTCGTCCGGCGTAACCTCCCGGAGGATGTCGCGCGCGCGAGGGCCCCACACGCCGAGCGTGCACCAGGCCGACGTGACATCCTCCAGGGACACAGTCCCGTTCCGGGGGAGGTGATCCGCGAACCACTTGCGGTCGATCATGCCGGTGGCGGCGCCCGTGACCACGCGGAAGTGCCGCTCGCCGACGCGCATGACGGTCAGGTCCGCCTTGATCCCGCCGCGTTCGTCAAGAAGCGGCGTGTACACGACGCGGCCGACGGGCACGGCAATCTGGTTCACGACCAACCGCTGGAGGTATTCCGCGGCGCCCGCGCCGGCGATGTCGAGGACGGTGAACGCGCTCAGGTCGACCATGCCGGCCCGGTCGCGCATCGCCAGGTGCTCGGCGTCGATGATCGGCGACCACCACCGCGCATCCCACTCGGCGTCGCGGCGCCCGATCTTGCCGCCGTATTCATCGAGCAGGCGCCGGTTCGCCTCGTACCACTGCGGCCGCTCCCAGCCTGCGACCTCGAAGCAGACGGCGCCGAGCTCGCGCTGCCGCCGGGCAAAGGGGCTGAGGCGCACGTTGCGGTCGGAGGTCCACTGTTCCGCGGGATGCACGATGCCGTAGATCTTGCCGAAGCCTTCGGCCGTGCGGGCATGAACGTGCGCCCGCGTCCGCTGCGCATCGTGGAACCGGGCCACGTCCATGCTGTGGAGGTTGACGTCGGGGGCCCCGGTCGTCATCCACCGGGCGACCGTCCTGGCGATGCCCGGAGCTTCCTTGATCCAGATCGCGGCTGCGACCCACATGCCGCGCACCCCTGGGATCTCCCCGAGCAGCGGTAGCCCGTCGGGCGTCAAGGAGAGCAGGCCGTTGATGGCCTGCCGAGTCTCGACCGACCGGTCGGCCAGGAGCTCCGGCATCAGTTCCCGCGCCTGCCGCAGCTGGGGCTCAAAATCCGCCTCGGTAAACGGCAGCCGGGTCGGGGATCCGCCGGACGCTTCGAAGGACGGGATATCGTCGGGATCGACCAGGATGGGTCGGTGGCCGTATGATCCGATTTCGAGGTTGCTCCAGCGCTGGCGCTCATACATGTTGGGATCCATGTCGCGGATGATCGGGTACGCGATTTCTGCGCGCTCGCCGAAGAGGCGCACGGGGCCGACGTCGATCATCTGGTGCACCGCAGGCGTCATGGGGAGGGTGACGCCGGCCATCCTGGCAACGCGCGGGCTCCAGACACCGCAGCAGATGACCACCATCTCGGTTCGGACCGTGCCCCGGGTCGTCTCTACCGCCCGGACCTGATCCTGCGCGATCTCGATGCCCATCACTTCGGCGGGTGAGAGCACGGTGAGCGCGCCCTCCGCGGCCGCCCGCTCGCGCATCAGGGTGCCGGCGCGCAGGGGGTCCATCACGCCCACCTCCGGGCAGTGGAATCCGCCCACGAGCACGCGCTCGTCGACAAACGGGACGAGCTCCTTGATCCGTCTTGGGGAGATCAGCTCCGCGTCCTCGCCCCAGGCCCGGGCCGACGCCAGTCGTCGCTTGAGTTCTTCGAGGAGTTCGTGCGTGCGTGCCACCTCGATGCCGCCGCTGCGCGTGAACGCGTCGAGGGCACGATACTGCCGCCGGCTCTCCTGCGTGAACCACGTCATCTCTCTCGAGTGATCGACCGGGAAGTTGAAGTTCGAGGCGTGGCCGGTTGAGCCGCCCGGGTCCGGGAGCGGCCCCTGCTCGACGAGCACGAGTTCCCGCCAGCCCTCCACGGCCAGGTGATACGCGAGGCTGTTGCCGACGATCCCGGCTCCTACGATGACCGCGCGTGCGCTGTCCGGCGCCATGGCACGCTGCCCCCTCGAGGTGACGTACGCCTTGGGCTTAGCCCCGGCGGTGTCCGCCGGCCGGCGCGTGACCGCGTTCCGTGGCGCCGGGGCCGGCCTGATGTCTCGATGCGCCGCCGCGACGCGGCGCGTCGTCGGCTCGTTCCGCCGTGACGCGTCGTAGCTCGCCGCGCGGAGGTGCGACTCCAAAGCGCGACTCGAATCCCTGCATGAGGTGGCGCAAAAGGTCGTTGAGCGCGCGGAGCGCGGCACCGGAGAGCGCGCCCCCGAATACGGCCGCCTCCTGGCGGGTGCGTGCATCCGTGGCCGTTCGCCACGTTCGGTATCCCGCCGGCGTCAGCCGGACCGGCTTCTCGCGGCCGTCTGTCCCCCGACTAACCGGCTCGATGAGGCCGGCGTGCCGGAGGCGACCGAGCCGGAGGCTCATCGTCCCCGATGTCACGCCGAGGCCGCGGGCCAGGCGGCCCGGGCTGAGGGCATACGGCGGCCCGGCTCGGCACAGGGCTGAGAGCGTTTCCCAGTCCCCCAGCGTGATTCCGTGCGCCCCGGCGGTTCCGGCAAGACTCCGTTCCAATTGGCGGCCCAAGCGGAGCAGGCGCATGCGAACCGCCTCGATCTGGCCGTCGACACCCGGCAACTCCGCGAGCCAGGCCGCAAGCTCGCGGTCCACCGAGTCCTGAGCCGCCGCGCCGGGCCGGGCGCGTCTTCGCACCATGATCACTGCCCAGCATACCAGAACTACCTTGACGTTCAAGATATAATTACCTTGAGCGTCAAACTATCTGTCCAAAGCCCGCCTGCCCACCGGCCGGCACGGCCGGATGCGGACACCATGAGCGCGCTCTCGGCGACGGTTCCATCTCCGGGCTCACTGAGCCGGGCGCCACGAGCCGCCGAGGAGGCATCGATGGATCCACGCGTGGTCGTGATCACCGGCGGCGGCACCGGCATCGGACGCGCCGCGGCAGCCGCATTTGCGCGAGCAGGCGACCGGGTCGTGATCCTCGGGCGCCGCGAGCATGTGCTGGCCGCAACCGCGGCCGACCTCTCCGCGCGGTCCCCGGTGGAGGTCCTGTGGCGGGCATGCGACGTCACCGTTCCGAGGCAGATCGCCGATACGGTTGCGTGGCTTCGGGCCGATGTTGCCGACGGGGGTGACGTTCTCGTAAACAATGCCGGCGGCGCGCTGTCCCTCGGCGTGGACGCGAGCCTGGAGGAAGTGGCGGCCTACGCCCGCCGCACGCTCGACTCGAACCTGACCGGCGCCTACCTGATGATCCATGCGCTGCGCGGCTGGCTGCGTCGCCCGGGCGGTCGCATCATCAACCTCAGCTCGATCGCAGCGTTCCGGGGCGGCGGTGACATATACTCCGCCGCGAAGGCCGGGATCGTCGGGTTGACCTACGCGTTCGCCCGAGAACTCGGGCCGGAGGGCATCACGGTGAACGCCGTCGCGCCCGGGCTGGTGCTGGAGACAGAGTTCTTTGGGGATCGCATGACCGATCAGCGCCGGCAGCGCACGATCGCGCAGACGCCGGCAGGACGCGCCGGCCTCCCGGCCGACATCGCGGCCGCCGTGCAGTACTTGGCCTCGGCCGAAGCTTCGTTCGTCACCGGGGAGGTGCTGCACGTCAACGGCGGCTGGACCTTCGGCCGATAAGCCACACTGGTGTTTGCTTGGTATCATGTCGGTATCATTTGGCTCATCCAAGTCGTGGTGTGGCCGCTGTTCGCCTACGTCGGCGGGAACGCGTTTCGCGCATATCGTGAGGCCTGGTGGCGGGGCATTCGCTACGTCATCTTCTACGGCTTGGCGCTCCTGGCCGCGCTTGTGCTCCACGTCGCGCGTGGGTAGCCGCGGACGCGGATGACGTCCCGAGCCCGTGCGCGTGCCCTGAACGTGGCGGCGGCGGGGCTGCTCGCCGCAGGCGTCCTCGTGCCGGGCTCGGCGATTCCCTCCACGCCGGACGAAGGGCCGGCCATTGCCACCTTCCACGGCGACCCGGCGCGCACCGGCTGGACGCGAGACGAGCGCAAGCTGACGCCGCCCGCGGTGCGTGACGGGAGACTTGGAGAGGTGTGGACGGCCGCGCTGGAGGGCGAGATCCGTGCCGAGCCGCTGGTCGTGCCGGGCGTGGCGATGTTGGGCCGGGTCCGTACGGTCCTGTACGTGGTCACGGAGCGCGACGCCGTCTACGCGCTCGATGCCGCCGACGGAGGCCGTCTGTGGGGACCCGTCCTGCTCGGGGATCCCGTGCCGCGCGCTGCGCTCCCGTGCGCGGATGTCGACCCGGTTGGGATCACGGGCACGCCGGTGCTCGATCGCGGGTCTGGCACGCTCTACGTCGTGGGCCTCGTCACGCCGGACGGCGGACATGTGATGTATCGAATCGGCGCGCTGGACCTAAAGAGCGGGATGGAACGGCCCGGGTGGCCGGTCGCGTTGGCGCCGGCAACGCCCGGGCCGTCCCTTGACGCGTCGATCGAGCGACAGCGGGGTGCGCTGACGCTGACGCGCCAGGTTGTCTACGTGCCATTCGGCGGGCGCGGGGAAGGATGCCGCGACGCCCGTGGATGGATCATCGCCGTTCCGACATCCGCTCCGTCGCAGCAACGGTTCTTTGCAACCCCGGCGCCGGGGACCGCCGGCATCGAGGCAGCGGGCGGGATCGCGGCCGACACCGCCGGCAACCTCTATGCGGCGACGGGCGGAGGGGACTCGATCCATCCGGGGGATCTTGGAAGCAGCGTGGTCTGGTTCCGCGCCGTCCCATCACTTGGGGTCGCCGGTTCGCCGGGCGACCGCCTCGCGCCCAGCGGCGCGATCACGTTGCAACCGGCTCCGGTCGGTCCTGGTGGGTCCGCGCCGCTCCTGCTGCCGGACCAACACCCGTCGGCGATGCGCCACCTCCTCTTCGTCACCGGCGCGCAAGGAATGGCGTATCTCGTCGACCGTGACCGGATGGCCGGCCCGATCGGCGGGCGTGGCGCGACCGGATCCGGCGCGTCGAGCCGGTGCGTGTTCGGCGAGTGCGGGGGCGGCTCCGGAGGCATCCTGGCAGACTCTGCCTACTGGGACGGTAGCGGGGCCGGCGAGTTGGTGTTCGTCCCGGGCCGCGGCGCCCAACCGTCGCCGTGCACAGGGACGGGGGGTGTGGTGGCGTTGCGCCTGGCGGCGGGCAGCGAATCGTCCGTTCCACGACTGGACGTTGCGTGGTGCAGCGTGTCGATGAACGATCCCGGGGCGCCCTCCGTCTCGGGCGCCGGCCCCCGGGGCGGCATCGTGTGGGTGATGGACGGGGGTGTCGCGCCCGTTCTCCACGCGCTCGACGCACGCACCGGCGCCCCGTTGTACGAGGCCCGCATCACCGCGGACGGCGCTTCGGCGCAGCCGCCTGTGACGCCGGCGGTCGCCGGAGGCCGTGTGTACGTCGCCGCCGGCCATCTCATGCATGCCTTCGGTCTTCGGTGATCGGGGCATCTCCATCGCGTCGCGACGGTTAAAGTCAGCTCGATTGCATGTCCCCGACCCGATGTCCTGGTCGCCAACGCCGAAGCCGCCGTAGTATGGTGAATCCGTATACGGCTCTCTTTTTGTCACATCGGCAAGGTCTCGGCCGTCACCTCCATGACGGATCGTGATGGAGAAACATGACCGATGACCGACCAGGACTGGCTGGCAAGCCGATTTGAAGAGAATCGACCGCGCCTGCGGATGCTGGCCTACCGGATGCTCGGTTCGCCCAGCGAAGCCGACGACGCCGTCCAAGAAACCTGGCTCCGGCTCAGCCGCGCCGGCGCCGAGGGCATCGAAAACCTCGAGGGGTGGCTCACGAGGGTCGCGGCGCGCGTATGCCTCGACATGTTGCGTTCGCGGGCCGCGCGGCGCGAAGAGCCTTTGGCCCCAAACGCGCCGGAGCCCGCGGCGGGCACCGACGCGGGTGGCGACCCCGAGCACGAAGCGCTCTTAGCCGACTCGGTGAGCGTTGCGTTGCTCATCGTCCTGGACCGGCTGACGCCCCCGGAGCGGATCGCGTTTGTCCTGCACGACATGTTCGACGTCTCCTTCGAGGAGATCGCAGGAATCATCGGTCGCTCCGAGCCGGCGGCGCGGCAGCTCGCCAGTCGCGCGAGACGCCGGGTGCAGGGCGCGCCGGCGATCTCCGCCACCGCCCACCCGCAACAGCGGCGGGTCGTGGAGGCGTTTCTCGCGGCTTTGCGTCGCGGCGATTTCGATGGGCTGCTGGCGGTGCTCGATCCTGATGTGGTCGCGCACGTGGACGGCTTTGGGGCGCGCCCTGGTGCGCCGAGAGAGATCCGCGGCGCGCAGACCTGGGCGAGGGGGGCGCTGGCCTTCTCCCAGGCCGCCCGCTTTGTGCAACCGGCGCTCGTGGACGGACTGCCCGGGCTTATCCTGGTGCGAGGCGGGCGCCTCCTGCGGGCGCTCCGCTTTGCCATCGCCGGTGAGAAAATTGTCGAGGTCGATGTCATCGCGGATCCGGCTCGGCTCCGTGACCTCGATGTGGCGGTCCTCGGCGGTTGAGGAGACGGCGGCGCGTCCTGGTGGATCAACGGACGAGCCGGACCTGCAGGTGCGTGTCGATCGTCCCTCCGCCCGACGGCGCCGCGGTAAACTCGAGATCCCAGGTGCCGGCCGCGAGCGTGGCGTCCGCGACAAAATGCCCGGCGCTGAAGCGCCGTACCGGCAATGTGCGCGGCGGGCCGCCGGCGGGCGCAACGGTCACCGTGATGAGCCGTGGGATGCTGGTCTCATTCCCTTGCGCGTTCGTATAGGTCGCGTGGATCTCATTCAAACCGGGCTTGCCCGGATCGAGGTACGTGCCGAGCGTCCCGCCGCCGGGCAGATCGATGTTATAGAGCGTCGGCTGCCCGGGCGCGGTGATGGTGTGGATCGTTTCCGGTGGGATCCGGGTGGTCAGGGCGAGGGGCACGGTGGTTGAGCGGAGACCCTGCGCGATCAACGCGGAGATGGTCCACGCCCCCTGCAGCGACAGATTCGCACCGTCGCCCTGATACGTGCCGTCCGGCCGGCGCCGCAGGGTCAACGTGGATGGGCCGATGTCGGGCCGGTCGCGTTTTGTGAACGTCAGGTCGACCCGCGTGGCATCCACCGGCCGCCCGGTGTCGTAGTCCGTGACACGAGCCGTGAAGTGATTCGCGCCCGCCGTCCCCGGCGTTACTTCGAGGCGCAGGCGAACCGACGTGCCGAAGTCATGTCCCGATGCCACAATTTCGGTGGGAGTGGCCGCGCTCGCCGGAGTGTAGCGCGGCGGCGCGAGCCCGGTGAGATACGCTGTGACCCCGAGGACGATCAAACCGATGATGACCTCCGTCGCGCCGACCCGGACGAGACCCCGCGGCGCTCGCAGGAGCGCGGCCAGGTTTCGAAAGCGGTTCACGGCTCCGAGCGCCGCGAGCAACAGCAGCATGGCGACCTTGATATCCACGACCTGGCCGAACGCCGTCGTCAAAAACCCGTTCCACGAGTTGACCTCGTAGACGGCGCGAAAGACTCCGGTCGCCGCCACGAGCACCAGCGCCGCCCCGGCGCCGGTCGAAAATCGCCGGGCGGTGCGCAGCGCGTCGTCGCCGCCCAGGCCGGGGAACGCCACGAGCATGGCGGCGAGACCGCCGATCCACGCACCCACCGATAGAAAATGCAGCCATTGCGCGGCCACGCTCGGCCACCACCAGGGCGCCGGGCTCGCCGCCGCATGGCCGGCCAGGACGTGCGCGAGCATCGCGCCGGCGGCGGAGACGCCGGCCAGACCGACCGCGCGGCGCCGAAGCCCCGAGCCGCCCCCCGTTGCCGCCACGACGGCGCACCCCGCGACGATAAGCGGCACGGCCCGCCACCAGAGGCTGAGGCCAAGCCCGCTCGACAGCAATTGACCGATGCTGATGCCGGCGTCGGCGGCCTGGGCTGTGCCGAGAGTCACGAGCCCAAGGGCGCTCGACAGCCACGCGATCCCGAGAAACCAGGTTCGCGCGGGCACCCGGCGAAACGCCCAGGTCCAGACCCAGGCGCCGCCGACGAGCCCTGCGAGGCCGAGGTAGAATAGCCAGCGACCCGCGACGTATCCCGGCGAGGGTGGCGGCGACGCCGGCTGGGCGGCGAGCTGCTGCGCCGGCGCTTGTCCCACCCCGAACGAGAACGCTCCCCCGGTGACGTGGCCGTCCACCGCGGAAACCGTGCGCCAGGAGACCGTGTATACGCCCGTCGGCAATGGCCCGAGCGGGACCGTCAACATGTCGGGATGGCCCGGCACCGCCCGCGCGCGGCCACGCTCAACCGACCTTCCGTTGGCGTCGAGAACGTGGACGATCGAGAACGAGACTTCCGGCCGTTCCGTGAATGACATGGTGACCGCGCCGGGGGCGCGCGTCAGTTCCGTGCCGCTCGCGGGATTCGATTGCCGGAGCAAGGCGTGCGCGGACGCGCCGACGGCGATTCCGAGGACCCCCGCCAGCGCGAGAATCAGGGCGAGCCGGCGCATTCCTACCCGGTCGCGCGCCTCCGGGCGCTCATCCCGATGATGATGCCGATGAGTCCGACGACGATACCGGCGACTCCCACCGTGGTCGCTCGGGTCACTCCCGCGGTAGTTGCCGCGTTGGCGGCCTGCGCTCGGGCCGCGACCCTGGTGACCAGCTCGGCCACGTCGCCGACGGAGGGATCTTGGACCGGGAACTCGATAGCCGCAGGGGCGACGACGGGATCGAAGGTTGTCTCGGACGACGTGAACGATTGGTCGATCGGTTGACCGTTGACCGTGCCGACGAAGCGAAACGTGTACGTTCCCGGGCGCGTCGGAATGATCGCCGCTTCGTACTCCCCGGGCCGTCGTGCGGACTCTTCCAGTTCGAGCGGTGCCGTTTTTTGGCTGCCGAAGATCACCTGTACCTTGAGGGTGTCGGACGCTCCGGTGATCGGCTTCGTCGACGCGTCGGCCAGGAGCAACTGCACGGCATTCTTGAGCCCGGCGTACGTGGGTTCATCCACCCACCCGACGGTCATCCGTACGGCCCCCACCGTGCGATGCTCGTGCGCGAGCGCCGGGCCGGCCCACACCCCGGATACGAGCGTCACCGTAAGCGTCGCAACGAGCTTGTTCATCCACCGAAGCCGTGTCATGCCCACCCTCCGCCCGCGAGGATCGGTGCGTGCCCGCGTGCCGTACGGCGCACGACTCGATGAGCGGGCGCCCTGCCGTGCACGAGCTCGCGGCCGGGCCCACCTGAGATGAGCATATCAGTGCGGGCGGGCCCATCGCGAACGGCGACCTCGCGACGCAAGCGATAGCGACTCTAGCATAGAAGGACGGGCGCGGCACTGTCTCTACTACTTTCGGCACATTTACCCTCAGGGTAGGCGGGTGGTACGGTGCGGGTGGGACTGCAGCCTCATGGTCCGTCGACGTCATCGTGCAGCGGAGGTCGGGAAGTGAGAAGGCACGTGGGGTTGGTTGCCGTGGTCGTCGCGGGCCTGGCGCTCGCGTTTGCCGTCGCGCCGCGAGCGTCCGCGCACGCTCATATGGTCACCTCATCTCCGGCGGATCGCGCGGTTCTGCCTCAGAGCCCGCGGGTGATCCGGGCGTGGTTCAGCGAGGAGTTGGCCGCGCGCGGCAGTGTGCTCCGTCTCTACGACGCGCATCAACGACTCCTGGCGCAGGGCGGGCTCGATCCGGCCTTCTCCTCCCACGAAGTCCTGAGCCTGATCCCGCCACGGCTGGGTCCCGGGTCCTACATGGTGGCGTGGCACTCGGTCTCGTCGGATGACCAGGCGATGACCCAGGGCTACTTCCGGTTTTCCATTGGAGCGGCAATGCAAATGCCGCCGGCGCAGCACGCCCCCGGGCAGATGGGGTCCATGCATAATATGCCGTCGTCCGGGATGGGGTCGTCCGCGGTCCGACCGAGCGCGCTGCCCCGCATGCAGCTCGTGGCGCCCGCCGACCATGCTCGGCTGCACAATCCGGTCTCAGTCGTGATCGGCACCCCGGCCGACATCTCGCTGGTGACGATGGGGCCGAAGATGATGTCCGGGCCCGGTGTGCACCTCCACATCATCGTCGACGGCGTCGTCAACATGCCGGCCCCGGATCAGTTGACGGCCGCCGGGGCCCACCGTTATGCGTATGAGCTCGCTCCCCTGAAGCCGGGGCCTCACACGATGACCACGTGCCAGCGCTCGGCGTCGGTGAGCTTGTCCTTGAACCCCGGCATGCGCGTGCCGGGCATGCCCTCGGTAATCCAGAAGAACAGACGGCCGTCCGGGTGGGTGTGCCCCGATCCAAAGTGGGCCCAGAAGTCGACAGGGCGGGGGAACATGCCCGCCGCCTGGGGTCCATCGCCGCGCCCGTCGACGCCGTGGCAGGTCTCGCAATAAGCACGGTAGACGCGTTCGCCAATCGCGAGGGAGCCGGCGGTCGGAGGAAACGGACGCGCGTCGATATCGTCAGGACGTGATGGTCCGTGGAGCAGGCCGCGCGTGGCGATGGCCGCCGCGACCACGACGAGCGCGAGCGCCGTGGCCGCGACGGGCGTTTTGGAGTCCAGGATGCGACGCACCAAACGATCACGTGCGCCGGCTGCGACGGTCGTTTTCACGGGGTGTGCCGGAGCCTACGGCGGACACGCACGATCGCGGCTGCTGAAAGCACCGCCGCGATCGCGAGCAAGGAGGCCCACACCCAAAACCGCACCGCGGTGGAGCCGGCGGGCGCCGCCGCGACGAACACGCCGAGCTGGTCCGTTGCGCTCACGAGCTGCTGTGTCGCGGGAAAGCGCGTCGTCCGCAGGCGCACCCACCCGCCGGGCCGAGCCCGAAGCAGTACGGTCGCGTGGATCGGGTACCGCAACACGACCGTCGCGGGCTTGACGAGCCGCACGGGGCGCCCGGATCGTGCGTACGAGGCAACGATGTCATAGGCGTTGCCGTCGAACTTGAGGCCTCGCGGCGCCGGCCCGACGGTCCGGGGGTCGCGCGGGACGAGCCGCACGGTTGCCGCCCGCTCGCCGGAACGCAGCGCGATCGTGCCTTCGGCGACCGTAATCGCGGCCTGCTCGTCGTCCGTCGACGCGTCCGCGGGCATCGATTCGAGCGCGCCGAGCGTGATGGTGGCGGTCCCCGATGATGGAGGCTGGTTCCCTTCGGCGAGATCCGGCGGCGGTGAGACCCATCGGTACGGCGCGAGCGGCACCGGACCGTCGTAGAGGAGACGCGCGCCCGGCTGCGGCCGGGCCAACACAACCGCGACCAAGTACAGCGCCGCGATCGCGACACCGACCCATGCGGTCGGGCGTCGCGCCATGGCGGTCATGGTTCGCGAGCGTCTCGAAACGCGCGACAGCAAAGGCAGGCGGAGCGTTGCGCCAAGAGGATGGGCCGGCGCCGCCGCCCGGCGCCGGCCCATCGCGGTCGTCCTCCGCTACGTCGGCTCGTCTTCTTCGTCTTCGAGATCTTCCTCCGCTTCCACGTCGAGGGACTGCGTCCCCCACAGGGAGTCCTGTGGCGCGCGTCCGGCAGGCTCCGCCGCCGGCATCTCTGTGAGATCGGGCGCCGCGGCCGGGGCACGTTCGGTAATGGTCGCCGTTGCCGAAGGTGCCTCGGCCTTCCGAGCCCTTGCTCTAGGTGCCGTGCCCGTCCGTTTTGCGGTCGCACGCCGCGGCGTACGCCGCTTCGCACCGGCCCGGCTCTTTACGGCACCGGCTGTCCGCCGGCCTCGCGAGGCGGACCGGGTCGCCGCGCCGCGGCCTGAAGTCTTCCTCGCGCGGGTCCGGGCTGTTGTCCGCCTGCGGGGTTTCGACTTGGCCTGAGTCCTTCGCCGCACCGCTCGCCTCGCCATGCTCGGCCTCCTCTAGGTCGCTTTAATCTAGTTTTCCTCCAAATCGCCGGTTCACGCCGGTCCGCGGCGGTTGTTCGACGAACCACCCTGGTTTCCTTTGTAATACGGGCTCAGCGGCAGGAGTTCGCGTCCGGCCGACGAATATGCGGTTCCGTGCTCGGGGGGAGTCTCGGTCATCGCCCCGCGTCGCACAGACGGCATACGCCGCAGCATTACGTCGCAGCCGGGATCGAAGCAGCGATGCGAGGCCGGGTTAGGGTGCTTGTTGCTGCCCTCCTATGCGGGCCGCTGATTACCGCGGTCTCCATGGTGAGAGGAGTCGCCGCGGGACCATCCCCGGCTCGAATTCGCACAGCCTCGGCCCCGGTCGCGTCTGCGCAGTCGACGCTCGCGTCGATTCAGCAACAGCTCGCGGTGCGGCGGCAGCGCCTCGCACAAGCCCGTGTCGCCGAGCACCTCGCGCTCGTTCAGCTCTCGTGGGCGCAGGAGCAATTCGAGCGGGCGCAGGTCAATCTCTCACACACCGCACAGGCTCTCGACGGCACGCGCGTCGCCGTCACCCAGGCGACACGGTCGCTTGCGGCTGTGACGAAACAGCTCGAGACTCACGAAGCGCTCATGGGGGCGCGGCTCCGCGCTTTCTATGAGAGCGGTCCGCTGGGATATCTGGACGTGCTGTTGGGGGCCACCGACTTTCGGGACTTTGTCACGCGCTCGTACCTCATCGGGGTGATCATCAACCACGACATCCAGCTTTACCAGCAAGTCAGCTCGGACCGGGCGCAGCGTAGTGAGGTCGCAGCGGCGCTGGCCGAACGCCAGCGCCATCTCGCCGCGGAGCAGGCGCAGTGGGTTGTCAGCCGCGCGGAGACCGCCCGGCTCGCCGCCCAGCGCCGCGATCTCCTCGTCCGGGTCCGCACAGAGCGAATGGCTCAGGAAGAAGCGATCCGCGAGCTCGAGGCGGAATCGCTCCGCATCACGGAGATCATCAGGCAGGCCACGAGCGGCGTGCACGCCGGCCCGATCCCGACGCTTCGAGGCGGAGCGCTCTTGTGGCCCGTTGAGGGACGGATCAGCTCGGGCTACGGCTGGCGGATCCACCCCATCTTCCGCACCCGTGAATTCCACACCGGCATCGACATCGCGGTGCCATGGGGTACCCCGATCCGCGCCGCGGCGTCCGGCACCGTGATCTTTACGGGATGGATGCGTGGCTACGGGATGCTTGTCATCCTCGACCACGGCAACGGGCTCTCGACGACCTACTCGCATCTGTCATCGTACGCTGTCCACGTCGGGGAGCGCGTCGAGCGGGGCGACGTGATTGCCCGCATCGGCAGCACCGGCTGGAGCACAGGACCGCACCTCTTCTTCGAGGTGCGCGAAGACGGCCAGCCCGTTAATCCGCTCGGCCGGTAGCGACCGCCTCCGATCTCCCGCACGCCAACGTCCATCGGAATTGCGAGGAACGCCGGCGCGTTTGCTATAATGAAATCGTGATGAATACGGTGATTGTCTGTATCTGTACGAGCGCCCACAGCCCGGCGGAGGTGTGTCGCCGGGAATAGGTGTGTTGGGCGTCGTGCCCTCGCGTTGACCATGACCACAGCAGCCGCGGCGCCCGTGACCGCGGCTGTTGCACTTTGGGGAGGTGACGATCGTATGGCGCAAGTCTATCTGCCGACGCCCCTTCGCCGGTTGGCACATGGCCGGACCCGGGTGGCCGCCGAGGGGCGGACCGTGGACGAGGCGCTCGCCGCGGTGGAGCGGGAGTATCCAGGGCTGCGTGAGCAGCTTCGCGACGCGTCGGGAGAGATGCGGAGCTTCATTAATGTGTTCGTCAACGGAACCGAGATTCGGGCGCTGCAGGGGCCGTCCACACCGCTTGGCGAGGACGACGAGATCTCCATTGTCCCGGCAATGGCCGGAGGCGGGGAGGCAGGCCCAGCGTCGCATGCTTCCGCGCCGGCGTTCCGGCCCCGGCTGGGCTGATCCGCGCATGGATGTCTCGCTTCGTGAGCCGCCCGGTACGCTCCGCACCACGCCCGTCTTGCGGATCGTGGCAACACGGGATTTGTTGCTGCACGAGGACCCTGAGTCCGGGCGCGTCGACCGACTGTGCGAAGCCCTGCCGCGCGACGGCGTACTCCGCAACCCTCCGATCGTGACCCCGGGGCCGGACGGGCGTATGGTCGTGCTGGACGGGGCGAACCGCGCGACCGCCCTGGCTCGACTGGGGATCCGGTATGCGGTGGCCCAGGTGGTCGACTACGCGCGCCCGGACATCCGGATATCCACGTGGCGGCACCACGTCCACGATGACGGCCGGCTACGGCCGCGGGCAGCGCGCATGCACGGAGCCAGGGCGCTGGCCCCGTTTGCGATCGCCGACGCCGAAGCGGCTCTCGCCGCAGGCCGCGCAGCCGCGTTTCTCGCGGACAGGAAGGGCGTGATGCTGATCGGCGAGCGGGGCGGGGCGGAGGCTTCGGGGCCGGTGTCGGAACTTGTCGCGCTCTATCGCGGGGCGTACGACGTGCACCGCGTCGAGAGCGGCACACCCGATAGGGTCGATGCCGAATACGGGCGCGGCACGCTCGTCGTCTTTCCCTCCTTTGCCAAGGAGGACATTGTCCGCTTGGCACTCGGTGCCGGCCGTCTCCCGGCTGGGATCACGCGCCATCTCGTTCCCGGTCGCGCGTTGCGGATCAATGTCCCGCTGGACTGGCTCGATGCGGCGTCGGACGCGGCTCACAAGCAGGCGGAGCTCGACGCGATGATGCAGCGGCGCCGGCTGGCTCACGGCGTACGGTATTACGAGGAATCGACGTTTCTGTTCGATGAGTAGCGGCCACCGTCCAGTGTCCTCCGCCACCTGCGACGTCGACGTGTCGCTCCTGGCTCGGATCGGGGGGACGCCGCTCGTACGCCTGCAGCGGGTGACACGCGATCTTCCTTCCGCGGTCGAGGTCTATCTCAAAGCGGAGTGGCTCAATCCCGGCGGCTCGGTGAAGGACCGGCCGGTGCTGCGCATGCTCACGGACGCCGAGCGCGACGGACGCCTGCGGCCGGGGACAGCGATCCTCGACTCGACGTCCGGAAACGCCGGCATCGCGTACGCGATGATCGGCGCGCTCAAAGGGTATCCGGTCGAGCTCGTAATGCCGGCGAGCGCGAGCCAGGAACGCCGCCGGATCATCGCGGCGTACGGCGCCAAGATCACGCTGTCCGATCCGCTGGAGGGCAGCGACGGCGCCATTCTGTTGGCGCGCGAGATCTACGCCCGCGACCCCGGCCGGTATTTCAAGCCCGACCAATACAACAACCCGTCGAATTGGCGCGCGCACTACGATACCACCGGTCCCGAGATCCTGGAGCAGACGGGAGGCCGCGTCACGCACTTTGTCGCCGGCCTGGGGACGACCGGGACACTCGTCGGTGCCGGGCGGCGGCTCCACGAGGCCGATCCCAGCATTCGGGTCGTGGCCGTGGAGCCCGATGCATCCTTGGACGGCCTCGAGGGCCTGAAGCACATCGCCAGTTCCATCGTGCCGGGGATCTACGATCCCGGAGTCCAGGACCGGAAAATTTCCGTTTCGACTGAGGACGGCTACGCAATGGCGCGCCGGCTCGCGCGGGACGAAGGGCTGTTCGTCGGCGAGTCGGCCGGCGCGGCGGTGGTCGGGGCGCTCCAGGCGGCGCACGGGCTGGCGCGGGCCGTCATCGTCGTGATCGCCCCGGACGGCGGTGACCGGTACCTGAGCACGCCCTTGTGGCGCGACATTACCGCGTAAACGCGGAGCGGCTCCGCAGGGCCTTCGCACGGCCGGGCATCGCCCGCGGGTGGTCGAGCCGCCGGGCTTTCCCGCCGCGGCCGATTCGGGTACAATGACCCTACGGAAGGGATGAGGGCGCGTGGCGCTGCACCTAACGCGGACACAATTCGATCAGATGATTGCGCAGGCACGGGAGGAGGCTCCAAACGAGTGCTGCGGTCTGCTGTTGGGGACCGGCGACACCGTGATTGAGGTGCTGCGGGCACGGAACAAAGCCGGCGAGCTGCGCCAGCCCCGCGATCCCCGGCGCCACTATCATGTCGACGACGAGGCGCAGTTGACCGCGCTTCGGTTGGAACGCGAGCAGGGGTGGGAGATTGTGGCCATTTATCACTCGCATCCCGCGACACCGGCGCTGCCCAGCGCCACAGACCGCGCGCTCGCGCTGTGGCAAACCCCACGCTACGTGATCATTTCGCTGGCCGATCCCGCGCATGCGGACGTCCGTGCGTTTCGCATCACCGACCGCATGGACGGCAACGGGACCGTCGCCGTGGACGAGCATCGGCAGCCCATCCGCGATGTCACGGAAGAGGATGTGGTGGTGACATGAAGGTCAGCTCGCGGGCCGAGTACGGCATCCGAGCCCTGATTGATCTGGCGCAACACTACGGTGAAGGACCGGTACAGAGCCACGAGATCGCACGACGCCAAGGGCTGCCCGAACCCTACTTGAACCAGCTTATGACCACGCTTCGACGCGCCGGCCTCGTCCAAAGCAAGCGCGGTCCCAGCGGCGGTCACGTCCTCGCACGGTCCCCAGAACGCATCACGGTCGGAGAAGCGTTTCTCGTCCTGGAAGGCAGTGTTGCTCCGTGGCTGTGCGTGGAGGAGACGGACGCGCACTGTATCTACGCGCCGGGGTGCGGCCTCCGTCCGGTGTGGCAGGCGGTCAAAGCCGCAACGGAAGAAGTCCTCAACCGCACAACACTCGCAGACATTGTCCGCCCCGCCCTCGTGCCCGCCGTCGAGGCGTGACCCGGCTCACGGGCCCGGACACCGAAGAACGCGGGCGGCGGGTCGGGCTCAGTAGAGACGTGGCCGGGACTCTGACGGAATTTGGCGGCTGCGATCGGCGTTTTTTTCATCGGATGCGCGCGAAGCCGGTGTCGACCAGAGAGCAGGTAGTGACGCGGTGCTTCGGTGCGGGAGCACAGGCATGAACTGCAACGAAGCGGTGGAGAAGCTTTGGCAGTACCTCGACCGGGAGCTCGACGGCGAGGGCGCCGCGGAAGTTGAACGGCACCTGCAGGAGTGCCGCGAGTGTTTCTCCCGGGCGGAATTTGAACAGCGCCTCCGCGCGCTGCTGCGGCGGTCGTGCGGATGTGAGCATGCGCCGGCGGAGCTGCGCGATCGTCTCCATCGACTCCTGAAAATGTTCTGAGTGTCGTGCGCCGGCTCGCGGTGATCGATGTCGGCACGAATTCCGTTCGCCTGCTCGTTGCCGATCGGCCCGACCACGCCTCGGGTGCGCCCGCTCGCAGGGATTTCGATGTCGCGGGCATCCGCCCGGTACTGCAGCGCCTTGCGATCACGCGCCTCGGCGAAGGGATGGACGGCGATGGGTTGATTCGCGACCCCGCCGCCGAGCGCACGGCTGCCGCCGTGCGGGAGTTTGAGCTCGCGGCCGAGGGTGCGGGCGCTCCGCCCCCCGTTATTGTCGCGACGCACGCCTTGCGCGTCGCCCGCAACCCCGAGATCTTCACGGAGCGCGTGGGGCGCCCGGTGCGCCTCCTGAGCGGCACCGAAGAAGCGCGCCTCGGGTTCCGCGGAGCGATCGCCGGCTTTCCCGATGGCGCCGGCGACGCCGAAGCGGTCGTGGTCGACATCGGCGGCGGCAGCGTCGAACTGACGCAGGGCGGACCGGGTGGCATTCAGGCGAGCCACAGCGTGCCGTTGGGGTGCGTCGTCTTGACCCAGCGGTTTCTGGCGCATGATCCACCCGATGACCACGAGGTCGCCGCGCTCCGCGCGCTTGCCGGGCGCACGCTTGGGCCACTCTTAGATCCGGCGCGGGATGCGGTAGATGTGGTCATCGGGGTGGGGGGTACGATCACGACGATGGCCGCGCTGGCGCAAGGGCTCAGCCCGTACGATCCCAATCGTGTACAGGGGTATCGCCTGACGCTCCCGCTGGTCGCGTCGACGCTGGAGGTGCTGCGAAGTCGTCCGCTCGGAGCACGCCGGACCCTCCCCGGCCTTCAGCCTGAGCGCGCCGACGTGATCATCGCGGGCGCCCTGGTGTTGGAGACCGTGCTCGCGGGTCTTGGCGGCCGGCCAATCGTTGTCAGCGAGGCGGACCTGCTCTGGGGCGTGCTCATGGAAGCGTAGGGGCCTCGGCGAGCAAAATCTTTGACACGACTCTTTCGGCTGGTATAATTGAGGTTGCACGCTAACGATCGCGTACGATGGCGACGCGGGGTGGAGCAGTCCGGTAGCTCGTCGGGCTCATAACCCGAAGGTCGCAGGTTCAAATCCTGCCCCCGCTACCAACAAAAATCCAGATAAAACCCGCTCCAGCGCGTCGCTGGGGCGGGTTTTCTGCTTCCCGGCCGTCCGGCAGGAAGTGCTCGGAATTACTGAGAATTGCTGGCCTCGCAAGTGGAAAACCAGTGGCAAACCGGCCCTCTTCGGGGAGGCGCTTTCTTTGGCCCGAACCTCACCGTCCAACGTCGTGCGCGCTCGATTGTCGCGAAAGGGTGTCGTTATCGTTACGGGCCTCGTACGCACTGGCGGCTGATGTTCGACATGTGGCTGCCCAACGGGCACCGGCAGATCGTCTGCGAGTTTAGCTCCCGGGATGACGCGTACGTCGTGCTGACCGACGCAGAAGGCTTGGAGTCGCGGTCACGCCGTTCCCTGCTGTCGCCCGCAGACGTCGAACATTTCCACCGGCTGGGCCTGTTGGGAGAGGTCGAGGCGCGTGTGTTTCTCGGCCGCTCCCCGAACGTCTCGTGGGACGAGTTGCGGGAGCGGTATGAGCGGACCTCCGCCGCGCGATGCCGACCAGAAACACACCTGAAAAACATGAGCCGCGTCGTCCAGGTCATCCGGCGTATCTCCGAGGGTGTGCCACACCCGTCCAAGTGTTCGCGTGAAGGCATTGAGTGGTGTCCCAAGCTTTTGACGAGATCCTCGGCAAAGTCTCCCCGAGCCTCACGCTTCACGACCTGCGCCACACGTGCATCACGGCATGGATGGAGCAAGGAATACCAGCCGCCGTGGTCCGGCGTCTTGCGGGCCATAAGCGGCTCGCGACCACCGAAAGGTATACGCACGTCGCTGTGAAGAGCCGGAAGCGCAACCTGCAGAGCGTAGCAAGATCCTGGGTCTAGGTGCGCATCAAGCAGCAGATGCAACTTCCTCGACCGAAGTTGCGCGAAGGAATTCGGGGTCATCCACCCGTCGCGTCACGATGTTTGGGCTTCCAGTGTCGGGCAAGTACATGGCGGCGAGCGAGCGGATGTGGGGGACAGATCTCTTACCATGGTCTGGCATGGTAGGGGTCGAGCCATGACTTCGGACCGGTTGTGCAGCACGTCTACGTGCCGCTGCCGATGTGGACGCCGAGGATACGATCGGCACACCGCGGCTAGACGTCGAAGCGGTGCCGACGTGCGCTCAAGGCTGCTCCTGAGGGAGGGGGCCTTCGTGTGACCGAACTGCTTGATGCCTTCGAGGCGAACAAGTCGGCGTTGCTCAGTGAAATACAACAGCTTGTAGAGCTGGAATCGCCGTCGACAGAGAAGAAGGCCGTCGATCATCTGGCGGACGTTCTGCGAGAGAAGCTGCCAGCGACCGCCCCCGGTGGCGCCGTGAAGACCGCACGGAGCGGGTGGGGCAGGTTTGAGATGCGAATCACGGGCCGAGCGGCGCATGCGGGGGCGGCGCATCAGCAGGGCATCAATGCGCTCGAAGAGCTCGCGCATCAGATCCTGGAGCTGCACTCGATGACGGACTACGGCAAGGGCGCGACGGTCACCGTCTGCATGGCGCAGGGCGGTACCCGGCCAAACGTCATTCCCGATGCGTCGACGGCCTCCATCGACCTGCGGGCGCGCTCGCCCGAGATGCTGGACCGGCTGGCGCGCCGGATCGGCGCGCGCGTGTCGCGCACTCCTGGCACGACGGTCGAGGTCAGCGGAGGCATCAATCGTCTCCCGTTTGTCCGGACGGACGCGATCGTCGCGCTGTTCACGCACGCGCAGGCCCTCGCGCACGAGTTGGGGTTCCCGCTCGAGGAGGGCTCGACCGGCGGGGTCAGTGACGGCAACTTTACGGCGGCCGCGGGATGCCCGACGCTCGACGGCATCGGCGGCTTTGGGGACGGGGCACACGCCGTGCACGAGCACATTGTCATTGATGAGCTGCCGCGCCGGTGCGCGCTCGTCGCGCGGCTTCTCGAGACGCTATGAGCCGCACGATGAATGCCGCCGTCGTCCGCGGCCGCGGCGGGCCGGAAGTCATCTCAATCGACCGGGTTCCCATGCCCGAACCCCGAGCCGGCGAGGCGCTCGTTCGCGTTCGCGCCTGCGCGTTGAACCGCATGGATGTATGGGCACGAACCGGCCCGCCGCAGCCGATCTTTCCCTGGAAAGAGCCGGTGTACCCCCTCATCACCGGCACCGGTATCGCCGGCGAGTTAGAGACCGTCCCCGCAGGCATGGGGTGGTTCCGGCCGGGCGACCGCGTGGTTGTCTTCAGCCCGCTGTCATGCGGCCGTTGCGAGTACTGTCTGCGCGGCGAGCAGACGATGTGCCCCGAGTATCATATCTTCGGAGAGCACACGCAGGGCGGGTTTGCCGAGTACGTCGCGGTGCCCTCAGCAAATCTCGAACCGATCCCCGCAGCCGTCGATTTCGCCGTCGCCGCGGCCACGACATCGTATCCTACCGCCTGGCGCTGTGTCGTGACGCAGGGGGAGGTGCGGCCGGGCGACGATGTCCTTGTGCTTGCCGCTGGTGGAGGTGTCGGCGTTGCGGCGATCGATATTGCCCTACACGCCGGTGCGCGCGTATTCGCGTGCGCCAGCACGGAGGATAAGCGGCGCCGGGCAGTTGCTATGGGGGCCGCGGCGGCGAGCAATCACACCGCACCGTTTTCAGGGTGGATTCTTGAACAGACGGAAGGGCGAGGGGTCGATATCGTGGTTGATTCTCTGGGCGCGACGTGGCCCGAGAGTATCCGAAGCCTCGCTCGGGCCGGTCGCCTTGTGGTATGTGGCGCCACATTAGACAATAAGCCGGTGTTCGATATACGAGAACTGTACCAACGTCATCGATCGATTCGTGGCGCGCCGATGGGGAATCGCAATGAATTTCGACGCGTCCTAAAGCTCATCGCAGAAGGACGGTTGCACCCCACAGTCGACTCGGTCTTTCCGCTTGACCGGATACGCGACGCCCATCGGCGCGCGGAGAGCCGAGACTCTTTCGGGAAGATCGTCGTGACAGTCTGAACGACACGGACAGTGGACCGGTCGATCAGTTCAAAGCGACCGATGCGCACCATCGACAGACCGAGGAGGGAAACGATGCGGTTACTCTACATTTTCCCGCGGACGACTCCGGACCCAACTGAGCGCGAGGCCGAACACCTGCGGCGGCGAGGAGTCCTGCAGCGCGCCGCAAGCTCAGAGACGGTCGTCGATATTCGGGAACTGGAGGGCTGCCCCCGAGCGATTGAATCGCGTCGCGATGCGTACGCCGTCGGGCCTGCGATCGTCGCCGTGGCCGAGCAGTTCGAACGCGAGTATGATGCAATGATCGTGGGGTGTTTTGGGGATCCCGCCGTGGACGGTGCACTGGAGGGAACAACGCTGCCGATTGTGGGGTGCGGTCTCCCCGCGATGGCCGCGGCGCTCTTGCTCGGTGGTCAGTTCGCTGTGCTTTCCCCGAGCGTCGCATCGGCCGCACATGTCCGCGATCTTGTGATGGCGGCAGGGCTGTTGGATCGGTTCGCGGGGGCCATTCCGCTCGGGATCGGGGTTCGAGAGTTTGCTGCCGACCGGTCTCGCACGCTGCAGGTCATCACGGAAAGTGGAAAGCAGGCGCTGGCTCGCGGCGCGGATGTCGTTCTGCTCGGGTGCCTGAGCCTGGCGTTTACGGGAGTGGGCGACGAGCTTCAGGAGCGGTTGGGCGTTCCGGTCGTGAATCCACTGCGAATCGCGGTCCGCACCGCAGAGATGCTCGTCGCCGCAGGGCTCACCCCCCGGCGCTGGCCAGCACCACGAATCCTCACCGATAGTGGGCATTCGAGGCGGTAACGATCTCGGAGCGGTGCCGGCGCCGGTCAAGGTCCACGGGCCGGTACCCGCGAATCGGAGTGTTCGCTGACCGCCGTGGCTAGGGCTGCGGGGCAATGACCGAGTTCGCGGGAAATCTCTGCGCCAGCAGCGCGGACGAGTCGGATGAACTGATCCACCTCAGCTTTGGAGCGCCGGCTCGAGGGGCCTGACACATTTACCGTGCCAACGATACTCCCGGCATGGTTGAAGATCGGTGCGCTCACTCCAAACGCGTCTTCGTCGAGATCTCCATCACAATAATAGAAGTCCTGCCCGCGGATCGACAGGACTTCTCGACGGAGTTCGCGCGCGTCCACGATGGTGCGCTTCGTGTAGCGTTTGAAGGGGCGATGCGTGAGGATGTGCTCTCGCTCTTCCTCCGGAAGATACGCGAGGATGAGTTTCGGAGATGTGCCGGCGTTCCACGGCATCTTCGCGCCCAACTGTGCGAAGACCCGGATACCTTTCTGGCTCTCCACCACGTCAATGCACACCGGCCCGGACGCGTGCGGGACGATGAGTCGCGCGGTTTCCTGCGTCGCGTCAACCAACCGTTGGAGGTACGGGTGCGCAATGTGTCTGAGGTCCATCGAGTTATGGACGGCCGTACCGAGGTGAAAGACGGTGATGCCGAGACGATACCGCTTCGTCTCGGGATCCCGATGCAAGTATCCGCCGGCTTCCAGCGTCGAAGCGATCCGAAGAGCTTGGGTCTTAGTAATGCCCGAACGGTGGCTCAGGTCCGTCAGTCGTAACTCGGGGTTGCCGTCCGCAAAGCACTCGAGGACGCGCATCGCGCGTCCAACGCCCTCGAGCCAGTAGGTCTCGCCGTCGCGCTTTCGTGTCATTCTTCGGCGATTTCCGTTTTCCGGCATCGATCTACCTACCTACAGGGGGTGTTTTTGAGGCAAGTTTGCAGGAGGCTCACCGGTATCCAAGAAGGGCTAATAGCGAAACCAAGTTTCGGCAAGAGAAACAAATCATCCTTCCGGTGCCACCAGGAGGAGGTTATGAGGAGGGTTATGACGCCATGCCCCTTGAGAAGGTTCTGAAGGACCTTTCGGCGGCTAAGGCCTACGCTCATATCGAACGAATCACGACCGAGATGCCTTCGCGCTTGGCGGGCTCCCCAAATTCTCAACGAATGGCCGAGTACGCCCTTGAGACCTTCCAGAGTGCCGGCCTAGACGCGCGCATGCATCGATTTCTTGGGCTCGTCTCGTTTCCGGAGGCCGGGCTAGTGCGCGTGTTGCGCCCCGAGGAACGACAGATCACCGCGAACACGCTCGGCCACTCGGCCGTGACGGAAGGCGTCGAAGGCGACCTCGTCTACGTCGGCTCCGGTGCGGAATCAGAATACGCAAGCAAGGACGTGCACGGTAAGATCACATTATCCGAACTGTCATATTCGCCGGCTCGTCATGAGAAGGCGTTCGTGGCTTGGAAGCGCGGATCGATCGCTCAGATCATGATGAATTGGGGCGACGAGAAGAATGAAGCGATTCCCTTCGGGTCGATGAAATCCGCGTGGGGGAATCCGACGCCCGAAACCCTTGAACGCGAAATGCCTGATATCCCCTGCGTCGGTATCGCCAGGACCGAGGGATTGCGGTTGAAAGCATTGTGCGCCGCAGTCCCCGTTCGCGTGAGGGTCACGGCGAAAGCGGAGAATGGCTGGAAGCCGCTCAGTATGACCAGCGCAGAATTCGGAGCCAGCACCGACCGACAGTTTCTCTTGCTCGGCGGACACATGGACTCGTGGCCGGGACCCCAGGCGACAGACAATGCGGCCGGCGATGCTTGCATGATGGAGCTGGCACGGGCCTTTAACCTCTACCGTGACGAACTGCGTCGCGGTCTCGTCACGTGTCTTTGGATGGGGCATGAGACCGGGACGATGATCTCGTCATCCCGGTTCGCTGACGTCAACTGGGATCGGTTGCGACGTCGCTGCGTCGCGTATGTGCAGATCGACCAGCCCGCGATGGTGGGCAGTTCGACGTGGCACCAGCACTCCACGGACGATATTCAAAACTATGTGGTGGCTGCAACTCGCGAGGTTGTGGGCGACATGCCCATTCATTGGCGCCGACAGCAGAAGAATGGGGATGCCTCATTCTTCGGCGTGGGACTGCCGTGCGCGGCGGGTGAAATGTCTTTCACGGATGAAGAGATCCAGCGCACCGCGCTGGCCAATCTTGGCTGGTGGCACCATTCGACCCACAACACCCTTGACAAGATTGATACGGACCTACTCGCGCTCCACCTGCGAGTGTACGCGCATTGGATGTGGGGATTGCTGACGGAGGCGGTCTTGCCATACGAATTTGTGCCGATCGCCACACGCTTTACCGACCGACTGGAAGAGTTGGCAAAACTCGACATTCCCGAGATCGATATGAAATCCGCAGCCCAGCAGGCACGGGAATTTCAGGAGTTGGCTCAGGCATTTGATGGTCAGACGCGCGTGTGGCGCCAGCGGTATACAGAAGGCTCTGCCGATTCGCGTCCGGCCGACGTGTTGAACGACGCCATGATTCAGCTGTCGCGCATTCTCGTGCCGATCGCGTCAACCGTGGTGGGCGCGTACGGGCAGGATCGCTACGGGCATGCATGGCAGACCCAGATGATCCCCTCGCTTGTCCCATATCCGCAACTCGCGAAGTATGCGCGGGACTCACAGGACTTCCAGGTCTGGTGGGTTGCGATGATTCGCGCCCGCAATCGGGTGGTCGACGCACTGGCCCAGGCCAGTGCCGTCCTGCGGTCAGTGGCCGGAACCCTTGGCCAATAGCCGGCCGCGACGCGAAGACATGGTGCGGCAGATTGTGCGCGGACGACTGGTCGTCACGCGATGGGCCGCCGTAGACCGCGCCATCGAAGATGGCGCGGTTTACATCGAAGACGGGATCGTTCAAGAGACCGGGCCCTTCACGACGCTGTCGCAAAGACATCCCGGGAGCGAAACAGTCGGCGACGGCACCCAGCTCGTGATGCCAGGGTTCGTGAACGCACACTCGCATGGGCGGGGCGTGACAACGCTGCGCCAAGGGATCCCCGACGACCCTGGAGAGGTGCGCTCTGTTGGCTTGCGATTGGGGTTATCGGTAGATCCGTACTGGGATGTGTTACTCACCTCGGCGCGTCAGCTCGAGGGCGGCATTACCGCGACGATGCACCTTGATACGAATTATGGATACGGTCCCGTCGCGAGCTACGAGGATCGCTTGCACCGAGTGTGTCGCGGCTATACGGACAGCGGGATACGGTTCAGCGTGACGCTGGCGTTCCGAGATCCCACCATCGACGATCCGTATCTGGACGAGCGGTTCCTGGCGGGCGTGCCGTCGGACGTCCGTCCCGAAATCGAAAAGTGGCGCCGGCCAATTCCGTCGTTAGAGGAGTACCTCGGGCTCCCCGGTGAACTCGCCGATGATGGCGCGCTGCTCCAGTTAGAGCCGGTGGGCGTGGAGGCGTGCTCTGGCGAGTTTCTTTCGCGCATCCGTCGCGAAGCGGACGCTCGTGGTTTCCGGATCCAATTGCATCTCCTCGAAACACCCTACCAGAAGGCCCACGCGCTCAAACGCTTTGGCAAGTCCAGTGTGGAGCGGTTGGCCGAACTAAAATTCCTCGGACCGGATGTCAGCTGCGCACATTGCGTGTGGTTTACGGAACGGGATATTGAAGCCCTTCGCCGGACCGGAGCGGTGGTGGTCCATAACCCAAGTTCGAATCTTCGGTTGCGCAATGGCTTGGCGCCTGTTGGACCGATAGCCGCGGCGGGCATCCCCGTCGCGCTGGGCATCGACAATCTGAGCATCAACGATAACGAGGACATGCTACAAGAGGTGCGGCTGGCGCAACTGCTCCAGTCTCCGCCTGGAATCGGGCAAGCCACCATAACACCGGAGACGGCGTTGTTTTGGGCCACGGAGGGCGGCGGGCAAGTTCTGGGAATCCCGGGTCTCGGTCGACTGGAAAAGGGGAGTCCAGCCGATTTGGTTCTGACCCGCCTCGCCCCGATCGAAACCTCAGTGTTGCGTCATGGCCAGGATCTGGCGGCGAGCGTCGTTCAATGGGTGCGCCAAACTGATATCCAGGAGGTGATGGTCGGCGGCCGCGTCCTCGTCCGGGCCGGCCGGTACGTAGGCGGCAATCGTGACGAAATTGAGCGGAACGCGTACGAGAGTACACACCAATGGACGCTCACACCGGGCGTGAGCCTTGTCAGGCGAAAGATTGTTGAACGCTACTCGGCCGAGCACGTCACGGTCGAGCCCTATTATCGCTTTCACTCGCGAAGCTAAGACACATAGCGGAGGGGTGGCAGAATGAGGCGAAAGGGCGCACTTGCGTTTATGATCGCTGTATTAGTCGCGACATTGATGCCGTGGTACCCGATGCAGGCCGGTGCTGCGGCGCCAGGTCTGTTCGCGCAGATCAAGAAGCAAGGGCAGGTGACGGTCGCGACCGAGGCCGCCTACTATCCGTTTGAGTTCGTCGACAACGGCAAGATCGTCGGCTATGACAAGGATGTGCTGGATGCCATCATCAAAGCGTGGGGTATCAAACTCAATCAGTTGGACCTGCCGTTTGCCGGCATTCTACCTGGGCTAGAGGCGAAGAAATTCGACTTCGTCGCGACGGCGTTGCTGATCAACCCCGATCGGGCGAAGAAATATGCCTTTACCATGCCGGTGGCCCAAGTGAAGGTGGGGCTGCTAAAGCGGAAGGGCGATCCGCGGGTAACCAGCGTGAGCGACTTGAGCGGGCTCGTGATCGGAAGTGGGACGCCGCCCGCCGGGCCGACGGTCATCTTCATGCACTACAATGACACCTTGAAAGCTCAGGGGAAAGGCGTGAAGGCGCAGAAGATGTTCGCGAGCTCACCGGACGAGTTTTTGGCGCTGTCCAACAAACAGGTTGACGCTGTTGTGGACAGTACACCGGTGCTGCTGGGGGCGATGCGGAAGTTCCCCGGCGTGTTTGAACTGGTTGGGACGTTCGGGACGCCATTTTGGGTCGGCTGGGTGACCAGACCCGATAATCTCGATCTGCGAGACGCGATCAACGCGCAGATCCGAAAATTGCGGGACAGTGGCGAACTCGCCAGGCTCCAAAAGAAATGGTTTGGCTACACGATGGAGATTCCCGATAGCGGGTATCTGCCACCAGGGGCGATTCGGTAGCGTCCTATCGGATGTGCAACGATGGACCGGGGAGCCCATCGGATCGCGAACACGAGAAAGACTGCGCGAGCATCTCACCGGTGGGCCTCCCGGCCTCGATGCCCGATCGTGCCCGCTCCGTCTCTGGGTCACGAGCGGGGGGCCATGACCGCTTCGCCCGGCCGTACATGCGAATGGGTTGACCGCAAGCCAATTCCGTGACGTTCGAACCGCGATACGTTGTTCAGGCGCTGCCCTTCCTGATTCGAGGAGCGCGGCTCACCCTTGAAGTCTCCCTGTTTGCGATCGCGTTGGGGCTAGTCGTTGGAGTACTCCTAACGATCATTCGTCAGTCGCGGATTAAACCGTTAGAGGCTGCGGCGTCGATCTACATCAGTCTGATGCGCGGCACCCCATTGTTCATTCAAATCTTGATTGTGTACTTTGGGTTGTCGGAGATTGGGGTCGATCTTCCCAGGTTCTTGGCCGGTGTGATCGCGCTCAGCCTAAATAGCGGAGCGTATATCACGGAGATGATCCGAGGTGGCCTGACGGCGATCCCCCCGGGGCAACGCGATGCGGCGAAGGCCTTGGGCATGCCAAACCGCTACCTCTGGGGCCACATTCTCTTGCCGCAAGTGTTGTTCTTGATCATGCCGCCGCTGACGATAGAATTCACGGGATTGCTCAAGGCGTCGGCGTTACTCTCGGTGATCGGTGTCGTTGAACTCACACGAACGTCCCAAGAGATCATTATTGGGACCTTCCGACCGGTTGAGCTGTGGCTCACGGCCGCAACGTTCTATTTTGTGATGTGCTTTGTGCTTGGAGCGGTCGCCCGGCGGTTTGAGCGCGTGGCGGCCGCATATCGAGCATAATGGCGAACCGGCGATGAAGTTCGACCTCTCGGTGATCACGTCGAACTGGCAGCTCTTCGCGCGGGGCTTTGGGGTAACGCTCGTCTATTGTGGCGTGTCGAGCATTCTGGGACTGTGCCTGGGCTTGGTCGTGGCACTCGCGCGCCTGTCCCGTTCCGTGTGGTTGCGCGGGCCCGCCGTGGGGTTCGTTGAGCTCATTCGCGATACGCCGTTTCTGGTGCAGGTGTTCGTGATCTTCTTTGTCGTGCCCGCCTCTGGACTCACCATCTCGGCGACGACAGCCGGCATCGCCGCCCTCACGCTGTATGGGGGCGCGTATTTCTCGGAGTCGATCAGGGGAGCGATCCTCTCTGTACCCCGGGGACAGACGGATGCCGCCCACGCCGCGGGCATGTCCCATGTGCTGGCCATGCGTCGGATCGTCTTCCCCCAGATGATGGCCTATTTGATTCCCCCGCTCACCAACCAACTCATCGGGCTTGTCAAGGACTCGTCGGTGCTGTCAATCATTACGGTCCCGGAGCTGACCATGGCGACGCAGCGGGTACTGGGGACCACCTTTGCACCCATCGAAGCCTTCAGCATGGCGGCGCTGCTTTACTGGGTTCTGACAGCGTGCTTGGCGGCCTTGATGGGCCGCCTTGAGCATCATACGCCGACGCACCGTGCCGCCAGGCAGACCACGGCCTTCTTGACGGTTGCTGATCGGTAACGGGCCATGGCCGACACCGTCTACCGTCGTGCGTCGCCAAAGTCGGCGATTATTAGCATTGAGAATCTGCATAAACGGTTTGGTCCGCTACACGTTCTTCGCGGAATCAACTTGGAGGTCGCCCCGGGGGAGAAGATTTGCGTCGTGGGCCCGAGCGGGTCCGGCAAGAGCACTCTACTCCGCTGCGTCAACTTTCTTGAGGAACCGAGTGATGGCAGGGTTTTTCTCGATGGGCGTCCCATGGGCTTCATCGAGGAACCTGGCGGCCGTCGGCGTCGAGATTCCGAGGCCAATATCAACCGGATGCGGGCGCGAGTCGGCATGGTGTTCCAAAATTTTAACTTGTGGACACACATGACTGTCGTCCGGAATGTCGTTGAAGCGCCGATCTACGTCAAGGGACTTGCCCGTGAGAAAGCGTACACGCTGGCAGAGAAGCTGTTGGCGAGGGTCGGATTGTCAGACAAGGTGCACGCATACCCGTCGCAATTATCGGGCGGCCAACAGCAACGTGTCGCGATCGCCCGAGCATTGGCGATGGAGCCCGAAATCATTTTGTTTGACGAACCAACGTCGGCGCTCGACCCAGAACTTGTGGGCGAAGTCCTAGAGGTGATGCGCGACCTCGCGCGGGACGGGATGACCATGCTGGTCGTCACGCACGAAATGGGTTTCGCCGCGGACGTCGCCGACAGAATCATCTTCATGGATCATGGCGTCATAGTGGAGGAGTCCCCTCCTGAGGTGTTCTTCCAGCGGCCAAAGAGCGAACGCGCGACCCAGTTCCTTGCCAAGTTGTCGTCGCGGGCTCCCGTGTGATGGTCCGGTCTGAGAGTGGGCAACGGAGTGAGCAACCTGGGATCGCGCTCCTCAGCGGGGCGGCGAGCGATATAGGTCGGGCCACAGCAGAGCGGCTGGCCCGCGAGGGACGTGCGGTCATTCTGTGCGGCGACGGACGAAGGCCGCTAGACGGAGTGCTGACCAAGGTGCGCGATCTCGACGGTAGGGGACTAACCATCAAGGCGGACGTGACCGACGAGACCGAGGTGCAAGCCGCTATCGCCAGGGCCGTGGAGTGGGGCGGGCGTGTCGACGCGCTTGTAAACTGTGTCGGAATCGACGTGGGTCACCCGTGGAACAAGGCGGATGGTAACGAGTGGGAAGGGCATCTCCGCGCAAATCTTACGAGCGTGTTCTTGTGGTGCAGAGCGGTAACGCCGTATATGCGGATGCACCGGTACGGAAAAATCGTGAACGTGGCATCAAGCGCAGTCGCACTCGGCGTGTGCGTCGACGTCACGAACTCGGAACACGTGAATCGAACGGTAGGCGTCATCGCGGAGCATTGTCAGAGGCGGGGATGCGTGAGGAGTGATCGTTGGAGCCAGAACGGCGGGAGCGAATTCTCAAGGAGACGCCGCTGGGGCGGTTTGCGTGTCCAGAGGAGATCGGGGATATCGCGGTCTTTCTTGCGTCAGATGATTCAAGCTATGTGACCGGCAGAACAATTTTGGCAGGCGGCGGCTGGTGTAGCTCGTAACGCGAGAAGCAGTTTCAGCGAAGGGGGGACGGCAATGAACGCACCCGACCCACGGAACCTTGCAGACACACCTGTGAGAACCGCCCACCCGATGACCGAGTGGGGCAAAACGTCGCGGCGAACGTTCCTGCGGGCGGCTGGGGGTGTGCTGCTTGCCCGTGGAATCGTTCCGCTGCTCGCATCGGGTGCACTTGGAGCAGTGAGCGCCGGCGTCAAGCCGATGCCCGCTGACGCCGCGGCCGCCCCTCGGATCAAGATGGGCGGCGTCCTGAATGTGGCAATCGGCACGAACATATCCAGCCTCGAACCGCAAGTGACGACCGAGACATCGTCCGGTGGCGTTCGGACGAACTTATACGACATGCTGGCGTGGCAATACGGTCGTGACGGGTCAATTGTGCCGATGTTGGCCACGAAGTGGGAAGTGTCTGCGGATGGGCTAATGTATACGTTTACTTTGACAGACAAGCCGGTCAAGTTTCACGATGGGACGCCATTTACAGCGGATGCAGTGAAAGCGACCTTCGACCGCCTCCTCGAGCCCTCACGATCGGGCGCCGCCAAATTGACTCTCGACATGGTAAGCAAGGTCGAAGTGGTGGGTTCGAAAGCCGTCAGGTTTACGCTCCAACGCGTGTTTGCGCCGTTTATGCATCGGATCGCGGACAATCCGGGCGCCATCATGAGCCCTGACGCGATCAAGAAGTACGGCGAAGACTACGGTCGCCATCCGGTCGGCACCGGCCCCTATCGCTTCGTCGAGTACGTCCCGGGAGATCATGTCGCCATGGAGCGCAACCCCGACTATTGGAACTGGGGTGGGCCTGCCTATTGCGACCGACTCATCTACAAGATTGTTCCCGAGGATTCGTCGCGGGCGGCCCTGCTGGAGTCGGGAGAGGCCCAAGTGGTCGACCGCGTGGCGCCCGCCGACGCGCAACGCCTCCAGAGCGATGCGAAAGTCACCATCGTGCGAACCGTGACCTCCCGACTCGTGTACTTCGTGTTGAATCAGAATCGACCGCTGATGAAAGACGTGCGGGTTCGGCAAGCCGTCAACTATGCAGTCGATCGGCAGGCGATCATCAAGGATATTCTGAAGGGCGCGGCGGTTCTTGCGGATTCGCCGCTCGGCCGAGGCGAAGAGTTCTATGTCCCGCAGAAACCGTACCCATACGACCCGGCGAAGGCCAAAGCACTGCTCCAGGCCGCCGGGGTTCGTGACGGCACGAAGCTCGTCATCTGGACCCCGGTCGGGCGCTACGTGGACGACAAAGAAGTCAGTACGGCGGTGCAGGATATGTTGAGCAAGGTCGGGTTTGACGCCTCGCTCCGGGCGTTCGGCGACTTTCCCGCCTACATCAAGCAACTGGATACGCTCGCCTATGACATGGCGATGTGGGGATGGACAAGCTCCAACGACGCCGACAGCTACATCAACCAGATCTTTGCGACGAGATTTTCGAAGAAGTTTCCGAATTGGGGCTCGTACAGTAACCCCGAAGTCGACGATCTCCTAAATCGCGCGGCGGTTGAACTGGACAACAAGAAGAGAGCCCGGCTGTACACGGATGCGCAGCGTCTCCTCATGGCTGACGCCGCGGCGCTCTTCATGCACTATCAAGTCAATCTTAGCGGTGAAGCAAAGAACGTGGCGGGAGTGCTGCCCGTGCCATTTGAGATTCTCATTGTTCGAAACGGGGGTTTTGTCGCCTGACAGTCCGCGACGCCCGCGACGAGATAAGAGTGCGTGCGCTGACGATCATGACGGCGGGTGAAACTATCGGCCGGACTGAAGCTCGGCGTATCGGGTCGACGTGACGAACTGATGAGAGCCTACGTCCAGGTTCGATTGATGGCGATCATTCCGGTGCTAGTCGGCGTGTCTATCGCGGTGTTTCTCATGTTGCATCTGACGCCTGGCGACCCGGCGCGCATGGTGGCCGGCATGGATGCAACCCCGGAGCAAGTGGATCGTGTGCGTCATCTTCTTGGGCTGGACCAGCCGCTATACCAACAGTACTTGAGCTACATGGGACGACTGCTGCACGGCGATCTGGGCCGTTCTATCGTAACACACGACCGGGTTCTCAGTGACCTGTGGCCACGCTATCAGGCAACTGTCGAGTTAACAGCAGCGGCAATGGTTGTATCTGTAAGCTTTGGCCTACTCATTGGAATCGTCTCGGCCGTTCGACAGTACAGCATTCTCGACAACGCGCTCAGTGTCGTGGCTCTAGCCGGGCTGTCGATCCCTGCGTACTGGCTGGGGCTCATGCTGATCGTCGTCTTCAGCTTGCGACTGCGCTGGTTTCCGGTGGCCGGGATGGGCGGCCCTGGTCATCTTGTGCTGCCGGCCGTGACCCTGGGTACGTTCGCGATGGCCATCGTGGCGCGCATGACCCGGGCGTCGATGCTCGAAGTGCTCGGTCAAGACTACATTCGAGTCGTGCGAGCGAAGGGCGTCCGTGACAGACGGCTACTCTTGCGGCATGCGCTAACGAACGCCATGATTCCTATCTTGACCGTGATAGGGTTGCAAGCTGGTCAGTTGCTTGGCGGGGCGATTCTGACCGAGAGTGTGTTCGCGTGGCCAGGAATTGGTCGCTTCATGGTCGATGCGATTCAGGCGCGCGATTTCCCGATCGTGCAAGGAGGGGTGCTCTTAACAGCGCTGACGTTCGTTGTCGTCAATCTCGTGGTCGATTTGCTCTACAGCGCCGTTGACCCGCGAATCAAATATGCGTAGCCGTCTCAGACGAAGGACGCCATGGCTGTTGGCTTGTCGCAGGTAGGGGCCAAGAGAATACGGCGACATGGGCTAGCTAGTTCGCCATGAAAAACGCGGCCCGAACGTCAGATCGGGTATGGAGCGGGTGGTGCACTACGGGCAGGAGTGATCCTTTTCGCCCGAACCTACCGATTGGCATCG
>JAJPIA010000065.1 GCA_021324975.1 Bacillota bacterium | reverse complement strand
GAGGTCAAGATGCCCCAACTCGGCGAGAGCGTGCACGAGGGCACGATCGGCAAGTGGCTCAAGCAGCCCGGGGATCGTGTCGCGCGGTACGAGCCGCTCGTCGAGGTCATCACCGACAAGGTCAACGTGGAGATGCCGTCGCCGTTGGCGGGCGTGCTCGGGAAGATCCTGGTCCCGGAAGGGCAGACCGTCGTCGCGGGGACGCCGATCGCGATCATGGAGGAGAGCGGCGGTGCCGCGGCCTCGGCGACGGCCACGGCGGAGCCCGCGCCTACCGCAGCCGCGGGCGCGACGGCCCACGACGGCCGGGCGCCCGGCGCGGAGGCGGCGCGAAGCGGCGCGGCACGCCTGTCCCCTTTGGTGCGCCGGCTGGCCGAAGAGCATCGCCTGCGTCTGGACGAGCTCCAATCCCTTCAGGGAAGCGGCGCCGGGGGGCGGGTCACGAAAGACGACGTGCTCCGCTACCTCCAGACCCGCGGCCCTGCGGCGCCTGCGGCGCGCCCGGCCGCACCGGCCCCCGGAGAGCCCGGTGCCGCCGGGGGGCCGTTCGGGGCACCCCCGGCTGCGCCCGCGGCGGTGGCCCCGCGTGCCGAAGGCGACCGGCTCCAGACGCTCTCGATCGTCCGGCGGGCGATCGCGGAGCGCATGTCGCGGAGCGCCCGCGAGATTCCGCACGCGTACGGCGTCCTCGACGTGGATGTGACGACGCTGACGCGCCACCGGGCGGCGTACAAGGAGGCCTGGCGCGCCCGTGAAGGCACCAACGTCTCGCTGACCGCGTTCGTCGTCCGGGCGCTCTCCCGCGCGTTGCGCGCCTATCCCTTGGTCAACTCGACGTTCACGCCCGAGGGCATCCTCCTGAAGCAGGCGATCCACATCGGGATCGGCGTCGCGGCGCCGGACGGGCTGATCGTGCCGGTCATCAAGCACGCGGATCAACGGAGCGTGGTCGGCATCGCGCGCGAGATCGACGCCCTCGCGTCGCGGGCGCGGCAGGGCAAGCTTGCCCCGGACGACATCGCCGGCGGCACCTTCACCCTGACCAACGCCGGGGTCTACGGATCGATCTACTCCATGCCGATCATCAACCATCCGCAGGCCGCGATCCTGTCCACCGACGCCGTGGTCCGCCGCCCGGTGGTCGTGGGGGACGGCATCGCCATCCGCGACGTGATGAACCTCGGGCTCGGCTTCGACCACCGCATCTTCGACGGGGCGCTGGCGATGCAGTTTCTGACGCATATCAAGCGCCAGCTGGAGGAGTTCGCTCCGGTCGGCGACTCCCCGGAGTTTTGATTTCCTAGTGCAGCGTCTCGTATGTGCGACGAGGGTAGACGGGCGGGCCTGGCCGGACGTCCTGGCTCACGCCGTAGGCGCGTACTGGTTCACGCCCGTGGGCCCAGGGCGTTCGACGCCCGCGATGCTCACAACTGCGTGGCGTTGCTTTACTTGCGCTGCAGACGAGGCGAAGGCACGGCATTGGCAGGCGTCGGGCGCTCTGGCTCGGGCCGCAGGCATAGTGGAGCGGAGGACAGGTCCGCCCGGCACCAGCCCTCGCCGAAGTAATGCGATGATGCGCTGGGGAAAGGATATAGGGATGAGCATTCATGAGCGTTGAACGCCGGCCGGAATGGCTCAAGGTGAGGCTGCCGAGCGGCCCGAACTTTCGCGAGCTGGTCGGGGTCATGCGCACGGAGGCGCTGCACACGGTCTGCGAGGAGGCGCGGTGCCCCAACATCGGCGACTGCTGGGAGCGCAAGACGGCGACGTTCCTGATCCTGGGGAACGTCTGCACGCGGCACTGCGCGTACTGCGCGATTGCGCACGGGCTCCCCACGGAGCTCGACGTGCAGGAGCCGGACCGGGTCGCCGCCGTGGTAGCCAGGATGGGTCTCCGGCACGTGGTCGTCACGTCCGTCGACCGCGACGATCTCAAGGACGGCGGCGCCGGGATGTTCGCCCGGACGATCCGCCGCATCCGGGAGCTCGCGCCGGGATGCTCCGTGGAGGTGCTCATCCCGGACTTCAAGGGCGACGCGGCGGCGCTCTGCGCCGTGCTCGAGGCGGAACCTGAGATCCTGAACCACAACATCGAGACGGTGCCGCGGCTGTTCCGCGACGTGCGGCGGGGCGGCAACTACCGCCGCTCGCTCGACCTCCTCGCGCGCGCGAAGGCCTGGGCGCGCCGGGGACTGACGAAGAGCGGCATGATGGTCGGGCTCGGGGAGACGGTCGAGGAAGTCCACGCCACGATGCGCGACCTCCGCGCGGTATCGTGCGACATCCTGACGATCGGTCAGTACCTGAGTCCCGGCAAGGATTACGCGCCCATCGCGCGTTACTACCATCCGGACGAGTTCGCCGCGCTCAAGCGCGAGGGGCTACGGATGGGATTTCGCCACGTGGAGTCGGGCCCGCTCGTGCGCAGCAGCTACCACGCGGACGAACAGGCGGTGGCGGCCGCGACCTGACCGCGGTGCGCCACGGCCGGCGCGGCGGCGGAGGCCGTCCGCGGGAAGGCCGGCCGGATCCCCGGCGTTGCACTGGGTAGACGCGGGAGCGCGGGGCGTCGGGAGGCCGGAGCGGCACGGCGGGCTTCCTTGACACGCCGGGGCCGCGGATCCTATGGTATGGACGACGCGGTCGAGGGCGTGATCACGGGACAAGGCGTGGAGGGGCGGATGGCGACGATCGGGACCACACAGACGCGGACAACGCCGCCGGTGTTGAACGCGACCCAGATGGAGCGGTACGCGCGCCAGTTGATCCTGGAGGAAGTCGGCATCACAGGGCAGTCGCGGCTGCTGCGCGCGAAGGTGCTCGCGATCGGCGCGGGCGGGCTCGGGTCGCCGGTCGCGCTCTATCTCGCCGCGGCCGGCGTGGGCACGATCGGCATCGTGGACGGCGACCGGGTGGATCTGTCCAACCTCCACCGCCAGATCCTGCACACGACCCAGGCGGTGGGCCAGGACAAGACGGCGTCGGCGCAGCGCACGCTCGCGGGCGTCAACCCCGAGGTCACCGTGGTGCCGTACCAGACGGTGCTGACCAGCGCCAACGCGCTCGACATCATCCGCGAGTACGACGTGGTGGTGAACGGGAGCGACAACTTCCCCACGCGCTACCTCGTCAACGATGCCTGCGTGCTGCTCGGCAAGCCCCTCGTGGACGCGAGCATTCTGAAGTGGGAGGCGCAGGCGACGACGTTCCTGCCGGGACGCGGGTGCTACCGCTGCCTCTTCCCGACGCCGCCGCCCCCGGGTGCGGTGCCGAGCTGCGCCGAGGGCGGCATCCTGGGGGCGTTGTGCGGGTTTGCCGGCGCGCGGCAGGCGCTCGAGGTCCTCAAGATCTTGCTCGGCGTCGGCGAGACGCTGGCGAACAAGCTGCTCATCTTCGACGCGCTGGAGGGGGAGACGCGGGCCGTCCGGTGGAGCCGGAATCCGGAGTGCCCGATCTGCGGGGACCATCCGACCATCCACGAGCTGATTGACTACGAGCAGTTTTGCGGCATGCCGGCGCACGATCGGAGCGCGGCGGCCGCCGGGCCGATCCCCGAGATCTCGGCGGAGGAAGCCCAGGCCCTCATCGCCGATGGCGCGGTGCAGCTGATCGACGTGCGGGAACCGTGGGAGTACGAGGACGCGCACATCCCCGGGTGCCGCTTGATCCCCATGGCGGAGGTCCCGATGCGGCTTCGGGAGATCGACGCGGACAGTCCCGCGATCGTCTACTGCCGGTCGGGCGGGCGAAGCGGCAAGATCGTGACGATGCTGCGGAGCGCCGGCTACGCCAAGGCGGTGAACCTCAAGGGCGGCATCCTGGCGTGGTCCAACGCGCGGCTCCCCACGGAGTAGCACGCCGGGGCTTGTTTGACAAAGCGTTGGGGCCTGCGTACAATTTGAGTGCGCCGCGAGGCCGCGGCGCGAGGAGGCCTGTTGCATGATTACCGTAACCGACCGGGCGGTGTCCAAGCTCAAGGAGCTGCTGGCCGAGCAGGACGAGAGCGGGCTGTATTTTCGGGTCTTCATCACGAAGGGCGGCTGCGACGGCTTCTCCTATGGCATGACGTTCGATTCCGCGCCCGAGACGGATGACCATGTGATCGATCGCGGCGGGGTGCGCGTGCTCGTGGACAAGACGAGTTCACGCCTGCTCGACGGCGCGGAGATCGACTACGTCAGCTCCGTCACGGCGACTGGATTCGCGATCCGCAACCCCAACGCGGTCTCCACGTGCGGGTGCGGGCATTCGTTCAAGACGCGCGATGACGCGGGCGAAGCCCAGCCGTGCGGGGAGACGGAAGAGACGCGCGCGTAGCCGGGAGGACGGCGATGGACCAGACGGCATCGCAGGCCGTGTCCGAGGATACGGGGCTGCAGGATCGGGTCCAGCAGGTACTGGACACGATCCGCCCGCACGTGCAGGCGGACGGCGGCGATATCGAGCTCGTTGACATCGTCAACGGGGTCGTGCAGATCCGGCTTGCCGGCTCGTGCGTCGGATGCATGTACTCGATGATGACGCTGCAGGCCGGCATCGAGCGCATGCTCCGCGAGCAGGTGCCCGAGATCAAGGCGGTCGAAGCCGTCCCGTTCTGAGCCGCTCGACTCGGCAGCGAGAGGAACCCTGAGCCTCTCATGGAAGCCATGGGAGGCTTTTTGTTTGACCGGCCGTCGCGGCGCGTATGCGCGTCGCGGTGAGTGAGCGGGGGCAGACGGTGCGCTTCGAGTATACCGAGGACCAACGGCTCGTGCACCGTACCGTGCGTGAGTTCGCGGCGGCGGAAATCCGGCCTCACGCGCGGCGGTGGGACGCCGAGGCGACGTTTCCCCTGGCCCTCGTTCCCAAGCTGGCCGCGCTCGGCCTGTGGGGCATGACGGTGCCCGCCGATTACGGCGGCGCCGGCATCGACACCGTGAGCATGGCGCTCGCGATCGAAGCCCTGGCATGGGGCGACGGCGGCGTCGCGCTCAGCGTCGCGGCGCACAACTCGCTGTGCACGGGCCACATTGTGCGCGCGGGCAACGAGGCGCAGAGGCGCGCGTACCTTCCCCGGCTCGCCTCGGGGGAGGTCCTCGGCGCGTGGTGTTTGACGGAGCCGGGATCCGGCAGTGATGCCGGCGCGCTCGCGACCCGCGCCGACCGCCGGGGCGACCGGTGGGTGCTGTCGGGGACGAAGGTCTTCGTCACCCAGGGGAGCATCGGCCGTGTCTACGTCGTCATGGCTCGGACGGATCCGGCCGCAGGGCACCGGGGCATCTCGGCGTTCATCGTGGAGGCCGGGACGCCCGGGCTCAGGGTCGGGAAGCACGAGGACAAGCTCGGCATGCGGTCCAGCGACACCTGCGAGGTGATCCTGGAGGAGTGCGCGGTGCCGGACTCCCAGATGCTGGGGGCGCCGGGCGCGGGATTTCGGGACGCCATGCGGGTGCTGGAGGGCGGCCGCATCGGCATCGGCGCGCTCGCGCTCGGGCTCGGGCGGGCGGCGCTCGACGCGTCGATCGCGTATGCGCGGGAGCGCCGGGCGTTTGGCCGCGCGATCGGGGAGTTCCAGGCGATCCAGTGGATGGTCGCGGACATGGCGGTGGAGTTGGACGCCGCCGAGCTGCTGGTGATGCAGGCCGCCGACGCGGCGTGGCGGGAACGTCCGTACCGCCGGGAGAGCTCCATGGCCAAGCTCTTCGCCTCGGAAGCGGCGGCGCGGGCGGCGTCCCGCGCCGTGCAGATCCACGGCGGCTATGGGTTTATCAAAGACTATCCCGTGGAGCGGATCTACCGGGACGTGAAGCTGTGCGAGATCGGCGAGGGCACCTCCGAAGTGCAGCGCCTGATCATCGCGCGCGAGCTGCTTCGATAACGCTGGAGGTGCGGGCGGTTGCAGACCACGGTTGTGGGCAGTTATCCGAAGATCCCGGATCCCCCGGCGCCGGGACGGTGGCGGACCAGCGTCGAGAAGCGGCAGCGCGGCGAGATCTCGGCGGCCGACCTCCGCCGGATCGAGGACGACGTCACGGCGGAGGTCCTGCGCGAGCAGGCCGATGCCGGGATCGACGTCGTGACGGACGGCCAGATCCGGTGGGAGGACGGGCTCACGTATTTTGCGCGGGGCCTCGACGGGTTCACGATCAATGGGCTGCAGCGGTATTTCGACACCAACGTGTACTACCGGCAGCCCGTGGTTACCGGCGAGGTCACGTGGCAGGCGCCGATCTCCGTCGCGGACTTTACGTTCGCGGCGGCGCACAGCGAGCGTCCCGTGAAGCCGGTGGTGACGGGCCCGCTGACGCTCGCGGCCATGAGCCGCGACGATCACGGCGGCGGGCTGGAACGCGTCGTGATGGCGTTGGCCCGCGCGCTCAATGACGAGTTGCGCGCGCTTGCGGCGGCGGGCGCGCCGATGATCCAGGTGGACGAGCCCGCGCTGCTCATCCACCGGGACGCCCTGCCCTTGTTTCGCCGGGCCATGGACGTGCTGTGGGAGGGCGTGGGGACGCGGCGCGCGCTGTACACGTACTTCGGCCACGTGGAGGGACTCTACCCGGCCATGCTCGATCTGCCCGTGGACGTGATCGGGCTGGACTTCGTCGCCGGCCGGGCGCGCAACTGGGACGTGCTGCGCCAGGCCAAGTTCACCAAGGAGCTGGGATTGGGCGTGCTCGATGCCCGCAACACCCGCCTGGAGACGCCGGAGCAGGTCGCGGAGGCGTGCCGCCGGGCGATGGAGCTCGTGCCGGCCGCCGCGCTCCACGTCGGACCGAGCGCCGGCCTGGAATTCCTGCCCCGCCGGGTCGCGCGGCGCAAGCTCGACGCGCTCGTGGCGGGTGTACGGCTGGCCAAGGAGGGCGCGGCATGATGGCGGCGGCGTTTCCCACGACGACGGTCGGCAGCCTCCCAAAACCGCCGTACCTGCTCGAGGCGCGGCGCAAGGTGTCGCGGCGACAGTTGGATCCGGCCGAGTTGCGCCGGCTCGAGCGGCAGGCGACGGAAGAATGGATCCGCCTTCAGGAGGAGATCGGCCTCGACATCCTCGTCGACGGCGAGATGTACCGGGGCGACATGGTCGCGTTCTTCGCGGACCAGATGGACGGGTTCGAGATCGCCGGCCTGGTGCGCTCGTACGGGAACCGCTACTACCCCAAGCCGGCCGTCATCGGGCCGGTCGGGCGGCGCGGGCCGCTCACCGTCGACTGGTTCCGGTTTGCCCAGGGGCTCACCGCGCGTCCGGTCAAGGGCATGCTGACCGGGCCGTACACGATCGCGGAGTGGTCGTTCAACGAATACTATCCGACGCGGCGGGAGCTCGTCCTGGAGCTGGCCCGCGCGGTGCATGACGAGGCCGCGGACCTCGAGCGGGCGGGCGCGCGCTACATCCAGATCGATGAGCCCGCGATCCACACGCGTCCTGAGGAAGATTTCGAGCTGGCGGTCGAAGCGATGGAGATCGTCACGCGGGGCCTCAACGCGTACACGGTAACGCACGTCTGCTATGGCGACGTGCCGCGGATCTACCCGGCGATGCTGCGGCTCGCGGTGCGACAGATCGATCTCGCGCTAAAGAACGACGACTACGCCCTCCTCGAGACATTCCGGTCACCGCGCTTCACCAAGGACATCGGCCTCGGGGTGGTCGACGCGCACAGCCATCGCGCCGAGTCGGCGGACGAGGTGGCCGACGGCATCCGCCGGACGCTGGAGGTCATCCCGGCGGAGCAGATCTACGTGTCCCCGGACTGCGGGCTCAAGACCCGCACGGCGGACGAGACGGTCGCCAAGCTGCGTGCCATGGTGGAGGGCACCGCGCGCATGAGACGGGAGCTCGCGTCATAGCCGTGCCGGCCCCGCCCGTCCTCGCCGTGGAGGCGCGGCGGGTGATCCGCGCCTCCATG
>JAJPIA010000009.1 GCA_021324975.1 Bacillota bacterium | reverse complement strand
TTCGGGGGGACGGCCCTCATCCTGGCGGCGGCAGTGCTGCTGGCGGGCTGCGGGCCGCGGATCGGGGTGGTCGACACCCAGCGGGTGCTGAACGAGAGCGTCAAGGCGCTGGAGTACCAGAAGCAGCTCGACGACCGGGAGAAGCAGATGGTCGCCGAGCTCACCGTGCTCAACGGTCAGGTGAGCACGACGGAGCTCAACGCGCGCCGTGCCAGCCTGATGACCGAGTTGACGCAGCTCCGGGGCGACCTCGAGAACCAGCTCAACCAACAGCTCCACGACGCGGCGGCGAAGGTGGCGCGGCAGGATGGGCTGCGGCTCGTTATCGTCAAGAGCTCGTCGGTGCTCGGCGGCCGGGACGTCACCCAGCAAGTCATCGACCTCCTGAAGTAGCGCGGCGGACGTGCGCCTCGCTGACCTGGCCAGGGCGGTGGGCGGGCGGCTCGAGGGCGACCCGGACGTGGAGGTGGTCCGCGTCGCCGCCGCGGACGACGCCGGGCCGGGTGCCGTCGTGGTCGTGTCCGATCCACGGATGCTCGCCCGGCTGGAGACCGCCGCCGCGGCCGTCATCCTCGCGCCGGACGGGCCGGCCACGCGGCTGCCGGCGATCCGTATCGCCAATCTCCGCCTCGCGCTGGCGCTCGCGCTGCGGGCGCTCGGACCGCCCGCGCCGCCCCCGACCGGGATCCACGCGACGTGCCTCCTCGGCGCCGGCGTCCGCGTGGGCACGGACGTCTCGCTCGGGCCGTACGTGGTCGTGGGCGACGGCGTCGAGATCGGCGATCGGGCGAGGCTGGGCGCGCACACGGTCCTCGAAGACGGCGTCCGCATCGGCGCGGACGCGGTGCTGCATCCCCGTGTGACGGTGCGGCGCGGATGCGCCGCGGGTGCGCGCGTCGTGCTGCAGAGCGGCACCGTCATCGGCAGCGACGGGTTCGGCTACGCGCAGGACGCGGGCCGGCGGCACGTGCTCATTCCCCAGGTCGGCGTGGTTGTGCTCGAGGACGACGTCGAGATCGGCGCCAACGCGGCGGTGGACCGGGCGACGCTCGGTGTCACCCGCGTCGGCCGCGGGACGAAGCTCGACAACTACGTGCACATCGGGCACAACGTGCAGATCGGCGAGGACGTGGCGATGGCGGCGGGGTGCCGGATCGCCGGCAGCGCGCGGATCGGCAGCCGCGTGCTCATGGGCGGCATGACCGGGGTCGCGGACCACGTGACCGTGGGCGACGACGCCGTCGTGCTCGGCGGCAGCGAGGTCACGCGGGACGTCCCGGCCGGCGCGGTGGTCGCGGGGCGCCCCGCGCGCCCGAGGATGGAGGACCGCCGGCGGGATGCGGCCACCCGCCGCGTGCCCGAGCTGCTGCGCGAGGTCGCGGATCTCCGCCGCCGCGTCGCGCGCCTCGAGGGAATGCCGTAGCCGGGGTGCGCGGGGATCGCCAGCAGACGCTCGCCGCGCCGGCGGTGATGGCCGGCGTGGGGCTCCACAACGGCCGCGCCGTCCGCATGACGCTCCATCCCGGGCCGGTGGATTCGGGCCTCGTCTTTCGGCGCACGGACCTCGACGGCCCCGCCGTGCGCGCCGCCCTCGACGCCGTGACGGACACGGAGGGCCGCCTGGTCCTCGGCGGCGATCACGGCGTGCAGACGGTGGAGCACCTCCTGTCCGCGGCCTGGGCTCTCGGGTTGGACAACTGCGCGGTGGAGATCGACGGTCCCGAGGTCCCCGGGCTGGACGGGAGCGCCCTGCCCATCGTGTCGGCGCTCCGCGCCGCCGGCCTGCGGCCGCAGACGGCGCCGCGCCGCACCGTCGCCGTACGCGCGCCGGTCTGGGCACGCGACGGCGAGGCCTGGGCCGTGGCGCTGCCGGCCGCCGCGTTTTCGGCCGCCTACGTGGTGACGCTCGCATCGCCGGGGCCCGGTGACCAGGCGGCGACGTACGACCCCCGCCGCGACGGCTACGAGGAGACCATCGCGCCGGCGCGAACGTGGGGATACGAGCGGGACGCCCAGGCGTTGCGGGAGCGCGGTCTCGCGCTCGGCGCCACGCTCGAGAACACGCTCGTCGTCGGCGGGGCGGGGTTTCTGAACGCGCCCCGGTTCCCAAACGAAGCGCCGCGGCACAAGCTGCTGGACCTGCTCGGCGACCTTGCGTTGCTCGGGCGTGACGTGCGGGGCGCCGTGTTCGTGGTGCGGGGCGGGCATCGCCTGCACGTGGCGCTCGCCCGCGCGATCGAGGCTCAAGGGGGCTGACGGTGGACCGACAGCATGCGGGAGCGCTGGACGTCAAGGCGATCATGAGCCGGCTGCCGCATCGGTATCCGCTCCTGCTCGTGGATCGCATTTTGGAGCTGGAACCGGGCAGGCGCATCGTCGGCCTGAAGAACGTGTCGATCAACGAGCCGTTCTTTGTCGGCCACTTCCCGGGACATCCGGTGATGCCCGGCGTGCTGATCGTGGAAGCGATGGCGCAGGTCGGCGGGGTCCTCATCTCGTTCCTCCCGGGGGCGGAGGGTCACATTGCCTACTTCGCCGGGATCGAGCGCGTGCGGTTCCGGCGGCCGGTGCGGCCCGGCGATCAGCTCGTGACCGAGGCGGTGTTGCTCAAGACCCGCGGCCGCTTTGGCAAGGCCGGCGTGACGTCGCGCGTCGACGACGCCGTGGTCGCAGACGGCGAGCTCACCTACTCGATGATGAGCATGGACGAGATGGACATGGTCCTCGCCGGCGGCAAGTTGATCAGCCGTGAGGCCGCCAGTGAGCGCCGCTGAACCGGCGTCGTCCGGGACGCGCGACGTCGAGATCCATCCCACCGCGGTCGTCGATCCGGCCGCGGACCTCGGCACCGGCGTCCGCGTGGGCCCATATGCCGTGATCGCGCCGCGGGCGCGCATCGGCGAGGGCACGTGGATCGGCCCGCACGTCGTGATCGAGCCGTACACGGAGATCGGACGCGAGTGCCGGATCTTCGCGCACGCCGTCCTCGGCGGCCCGCCTCAGGACCGCCACTTCTCCGGGGAGCCGACCGTCCTCAGGATCGGCGACCGCGTGACGATTCGCGAGTATGTGTCCTTGAGCCGCGCCACCGGCGACGGCGGCGAGACCGTGGTGGGCGACGACACCGAGATTCTGGCCTACGCGCACGCCGGTCACAACTGCCGCATCGGCCGCCACGTCCTCATCACCAATGGCTGCCAGCTGGCCGGGCACGTCGTGGTCGGTGATCGCGCGGTGCTGGGCGGCATGGTCGGCGTGATCCAGTTTGTGCACATCGGGACCCTCGCCATGGTGGGCGGATTGAGCCGCGTCGTCCAGGACGTGTTGCCGTACATGCTGGTCAACGGCAATCCACCGCGGACCGTGGCGATCAACCGCGTCGGGCTCCAGCGCGCCGGCGTGCCGCGGGCGGCGCAGGAAAAGCTCCGGCGCGCGCACCGCCTCCTCGTGCGCTCGGGGCTCGACGTCGCGCGGGCGGTCGCGCGGATCGAAGCCGAGATCGAGCCGTGCGCCGAGACCGCGCATCTCTTGGAGTTCATCCGGGCGGGCCGCGCGCGGGGCGTGGGGTTCCCGCGATGAGCGCGGGGCGCGGGGCGGCGGAGGAGGCCGCGCCGGTCGGGTTGATCGCCGCGGCCGGCTCGCTGCCGGTGGAGATTGCGCGCGGGGCCCGCCGGCTCGGCCGGCGCGTGGTCTGCGTCGACGTCCTGGCGGCCGATCCCGCGTTGCGGGATCTCGCGGACGCGCACTACGCGATCCCGCTCGGTGCGCTCGCCGGTCTCATCGACGCGTTGCGCCGCCACGGCGTGCGCGAGGTGCTGCTCGCGGGCAAGGTCGACAAGCTCGCCGCGATGCGGGACGCGCGGCCGGATGCCGAGGCCGTCCGTGCCGTCCGCCGGCCGCCCGACTGGGGCGACGCCAGCCTGCTCGGCGTGTTCGTGAGCGTGCTCGAGGAGGCGGGATTCGAGGTGGCCAGCCAGGCGCGCTACGTCGGACATCTGCTGCCGGGCGCGGGCGTGCTGACGCGGCGCGCGCCGGCGCCGGAGGAGACCAGGGACGCGGTGCTGGGGCTGCGGATCGCCCGGGGCGTCGCCGCGCTGGACGTCGGGCAATCCGTGGCGGTGCGGCGCGGCATCGTCGTGGCCGTCGAAGCGGCCGAGGGCACGGACGAGATGATCCGGCGCGCGGGCGCGCTCGCGCCCGGCGCGGTCGTCGTCAAGGTGAGCCGTCCCGCTCAGGACGCCCGGTACGATTTGCCCGTCGTGGGCCCGCAGACGATGGCGGCGCTCAGCGCCGCCCGGGCCGCGGCGCTGGCGATCGAGGCCGGCCGCACCATCGTGCTCGACCGGGAGCGGCTCGTAGCGGCGGCGGACGCGGCCGGGATCGCCGTGGTAGCGATCGCGCCGGACGGGCCGACCCCGCCGCCGTCCTGACTTCGTGCCGGCCCGGATCGTTGCCGTCGCGGGGGAGGTGTCGGGCGATCATCAGGGCGGCGGGTTGATCGCCGCGCTGCGGCGCGCCCGCCCGGAGCTTCACGTTTCAGCGGTGGGCGGGCCGGCGATGGCGGCGGCCGGCGCGGACGTGTTGATCGACAGCACGCGCTGGGGCGTGATCGGGTACGCGGAGGCGTACGCGCGGCTCCCCGTGTTCGCAGTGCGGTTCTGGCGGGTCGCTCGGCTGATCGAGCGGCTGCGTCCCGAGCTGCTCCTGCTCGTGGACTTTCCCGGGATGAACCGCGAGCTCGTCGCCCGGTTTTCGGGCCGCCTGCCGATTGCGTACTTCTTCCCGCCGCAGACATACGGCCGCCGCGGCGCGTCCGCGTCGCGCATGGCGCGCGCGGCAGTGCGCCTGCTGGCCGTGTTCCCGTTCGAGGCCGAGGCGTACCGGCGCGCCGGCGCGGACGTCGTGTACGTGGGGCATCCGGCCGTGGACGAGGCGGCCGCGGCCGCGCCGCGAGAAGCGTCGCGCGCCGAGTGGGGGATCCGTGACGCGCCCCTCATCGGCGTCCTCCCGGGAAGCCGGGCCCAGGAGGTGCGGGCCCTCCTGCCGGCCATGCTGGCCGGGGTGCGAGATCTCGCTCGGTCGCAGCCGATCCGGTGCGTGCTGCCGCTTGCCGCGCCGCACCTTGGACCGGCGGCGGCCGCCGCGGCGGAGGCGGCCGGGGTCGACGTGCTCGTCGTCGTCGGCCGCGCGCTCGACGTGATGGCCGCCTCCGACGCCGTTGTGGTCGCGTCCGGCACGGCGCCGCTCGAGGCGGCATGCCTCGGCACGCCGATGGTGATCGTGTATCGCGTGTCCGCGACGACGGAGTGGATCGCGCGCCGGTTCGTCCTAGCGCCAGGGATGGAGCGGATCGGCTTCTCGATCCCTAACATCGTGCTAGGTCGCCGGGCGATCCCCGAGGTGTTGCAGCGCGAGGTCACCGGGCCGCACATCCGCGACGAGTTGTCGCGGCTCCTCCGCGACGGTGGACGGCGCCAGCGCGCTGACCTTGCAGAGGTGCGCGAGCGCCTCGGTCCCGGCGGTGCGCTCGCGCGCGCCGCGGGTGAGGTCATCCGTTTGCTGGACACGCAGGCGGCGCCCACGATACGATAGACGGGGTCATCAGGCCGCCGCGTTGTGGACGGCGTGCGTCTTCGGCGGATCTCTATAAGGGGACACTATAGACGGGTCATGTCCGTTCAGAGCGGAAGCGATAGGCGGCTGCGCGAGGTACGGAGGCCCGCCCCGCGATTCACGGTGACGCGGTTGCGCCGCGCCGTGCTGTGGGCGGTCCCCATGCTACTGCTCGCCGGGCTGGCGTGGAGCCTCATGCCCTGGGGCGGAGTACCTTCCGGGACCGCACCGCGGCCGCCCGCCTCGGCGCTCCCGGCGCATTCGAATCAGCCGCGCACGTCGCAGACGGCAACAGCGCCGCCGCCCGGCGGCCCCGGCAGAAGCGCGGCCGGACCGCGCGCCGCACAAGGGGAGATCCGCGCGGGGCATCTTGTGGACACGGACGCGGCGGGCCACCGGCGCTGGCAGATCACCGCGGACGACGTCGCGCTCCGCGACGGCGGCCAGGTCGTGCAACTCCGCAATGTGCACGCGGTGTTCTACGATCCGGACGGCTCGGCCATGACGGTGACGGGCAACACGGGCGCCTATGACACGCGAACGAAGGACGTGCAGATGGTCGGCGACGTCCACGGCGTGAGCGCGAACGGCCGCCAGCTGTACGCGGACCAGTTGAACTACACGCCCGGAACGGAGCGCGTGACCGGCATCGGCAACATCCGCGTGGTGGAAGAGCGCGTCATCATGTACGCGGATCGCATGATCTCGGACACGAAGCTGGGCCAGACGCAGTTCTTCGGCCATGTGCACATGACGGTACGTTGAGGATGTCCGCTCGGCCGGCCACGGGCGCCGCTCGAGGGACCGTTCGCAGACCGGGTGAGTGGCGCGGGCAGCCTGGCCGTCGCTCCACCGGCTGGACGGATGCCGAGTCGCAGCCTACGGCGTGGGCCAGGACGTCCGTCCGAGGCCGCCCGCGCCCCTTCGTAGGTACGGCGACTTGCTGCGAATATCTCGCCGCGCTTGCGATGCTGGCGTTACTACTGTGGGTGCCCCGCGGCGGGTACGCGTGGGCGCAGCCCGCGCCTCAGGCCCCGGCCTCGGGTGCGGCATCGGCCGCGCCCGCGGGCCCTGTGCCGGTCGACGTGCAGGGCGCGAGCCGGATCGACTACGACGCGGCGGCCGAGGAGTACACGTTTCGCGGACGCGAGGTGGTGGTCACGCGCGGGGACCAACGATTGGCGGCGCCGGTGATCATGTACCGCGCCGCCACCCGGCGGGCCGAACTGCCGGAGCGCGGGACCGTGTCGGCCCCGACGGGACAGTTGACGGCGGACCACATCGTGGCCGAACTGGCGTCGCGTCATCTCGTCGCCGAAGGCGACGTCGAAGCGCGCTTTCTCGACGAGGGCGTCTGGACCTCGATGAGCGCGGACCGGGTCGAGGCGACCGACCGTCCCGATCAGCGCGTGGTCGTCGCGACGGGGCATGTCGTGGCCACCCGCGCGGACTCGCAGCTCCGTGGCGACCGCGTCACCTACGACCGCGCCGCCCAGCACGCCACGGTCGAGGGCGATGCGGTGGCGACCCGCGGCGGCGACCGGCTGCAGGCGGATCGGATAGCGGCCGATCTCGGCACGCATGATGCCGTGGCCACGGGCCACGTCGTGCTCGATCGTGCGGCGCAGGACATGCGCGGGTCGGCCGATCGCGCGACCTACGCCGGCGGCACCGAGACGGCGGTCCTGTCGGGCCATGCGCGCGTGACGCGCGATCGCGACGTCGTCACCGCGGACACGATCACGGTCAACATGGCGCAGCACCTCGCGACCGCGGACGGGCAGTTTACGATCGTCGCCTACCCGAGACAGGGCCAGCAGGGAACGCCGCCGTGAACCGGGTGATCCCGCTCGAGCGCTCGCGCGGGATGCTCCGCGCCGAGGGGCTCGGCAAGCGGTACGGGGAGCGGACCGTCGTCGACGGTGTCTCGGTGTCCGTGCGGCCCCGGGAGATCGTGGGGTTGCTCGGACCGAACGGCGCCGGCAAGACGACCACCTTTTATATGATGGTCGGGCTCGTGCGGCCCGACGCGGGCCAGGTGTGGATCGGGAGCCACAACGTCAGCGCGGAGCCGGTCGACATCCGCGTCCGGCGGGGGCTCGGGTACCTGGCCCAGGAGCCGTCCGTGTTCCGCCGGCTCACCGTGGAGGAAAATGTGCTCCTCGTGCTGGAGCAGCGCCCGCAGCTGTCCCGGGAGGTCCGCCGCGACAAGGCGGCGGACCTGCTCGCGGAGTTCGGCCTCGCCCGCGTCGCGGCGCAGCCTGCGTGGACGCTCTCCGGCGGGGAGCGCCGCCGCGTCGAGATCGCGCGGGCGCTCGCGCTCGATCCCGCGTTTCTGCTGCTCGACGAGCCGTTCACGGGCATCGACCCTCGGTCGGTGCAGGAGCTCCAGGACACCGTCCGCTACCTTCGTGAGCGCGGCCTCGGCGTGATCGTCACGGATCACAACGTCCGCGACACGCTCGCCATCACCGATCGTGCGGAGATCATCCACGGCGGCCGGATCCTCTTCGGCGGCCAGCCCGAGGAGCTCCTCGAAAGCCCGGAAGCGAGGCGGCTGTACCTGGGGGAGGGGTTCCGACTGTGACGCCGACCCTGCTGGACCGCCTGCTGTGGACCGAGGTGGGCTCCTCCTTTGTGTTCAGCCTTGGCCTCTTCAGCGTGCTGCTCGTGATGAACCACCTGTTCTACCTGGCGCGGCTCGTGATCGGCCAGGGGGTCGCCGTGCAGACGGCCCTGGTGTTGATGGCGTACAAGATCCCGTATTTCATCGCCTTCAGCGTGCCGATGGGCGTGCTGCTGGCGACCGTGCTGGGCATCGGCCGGCTCAACGACCACAATGAGATCGCGGCGCTGCGCGTCTCGGGCATCAGCCTGTACCGGATGGCCGGGCCGATCATCGCCGCCGGCGCCGTGGCGACCGTCGGCGCCTTGATCTTCTCCGAGGGCGTCGTCAGCCTGAGCGACGCGCGGTACCGCACCGTCTTCAACGACGTCATGTCGCACGGTCCGGATCTGCGGCCCGTGGAGAACGTGTTCTTTCAGGCGCCGACGACCGGCGGCAACGCGTTGTACAGCGCGCACCGCTACGACCCGCGGTCGCGCACGCTCGCGGGCGTGACCGTGGTGTATCTCGATGCGGGTCAGCCGCTCGAGGTGATCCAGGCGCAGACCGCGACCTATCGCCGCGGCGTGGAGTGGACGTTTCACCGCGGCAACGTCTACGCATTCCAGCACGGCAGCGTGGTGACCACCGTGTTCGAGACGCTCGCGGTGACGGTCCCGCGGTCGCCGCAGGAGTTTACGGTGCCAGAGGAGCAGCCGTCGGACATGAACCTGCGCCAACTCTTCCGGCAGGTGGCGGTGCTGCACCGCGAAGGCGCCGATGCCCGGAGCTTCGTCGGCGAGCTCAATTCGCGGTTCGCGACGGCGGCGAGCTGCATCGTGTTTGCGCTCGTCGCGCTCCCGCTCAGCCTGCGTCCGCATCGCTCCGGCCCCAGCATGGGCCTCGGGCTGAGCATCCTCGTGCTGATGGCGTACTACGTGGTTGCGATCCCGTCCCAGCTCGCGTCGGATGGGCGGCTCGTGTCTCCCATCCTCGCCGCCTGGCTCCCCGACGCGTTGATCGGGGCGGGCGGCACGATCCTGCTGGCGCGGGCGGCGAGGTGACGGCCGCCGAGAGCGCGTCACCGCCGGTGCGGCGCCGGCACCTCTTCCTGCTCGGACTCGTCCTCGTCTTCTCCGGCGGGCTCTTCTTTTTCCGGCTCGGCGCCGGGACCCTGTGGGATCTCGACGAACCGCGGTACGCCCAGGCCAGCCGCGAGATCCTTGCGACGCACGACCTGTGGGTGCTTCACGTCGATGGCCGCCCATGGTATGGACCGCCGCCGTTGTGGATGTGGCTCCAGGCGGGGGCGGGCGCGGTCCTCGGGTTCTCGGAGTGGGCCATGCGCGTGTGGGCGGCGGTGTTCGGCATGCTCGGGGTCGCCGTGACGTGCGTGCTCGGCTGGGAGTGGTTTGGCCCCCGCACGGGGATCCTCAGCGGGCTCGTGCTGGCCACGACGCTGGAATATCTGCTGCTCTCGCGCTTGGCGGTGCTGGATGCCGCGGAGGTGGCGTTTTTGCTGCTCGCGGTCCACGCCTTCTACCGCGGCTATCGTGACCGGACGCGCGGCGACTATCTCCGCAGCTTCCTGTTCGCCGGCCTGGCCACGCTCACACGCGGCCCCGTGACCGTGCTCCTGCTCGCCGCGGTCCTCGTGCCGTTCCTCGCGTACCGGCGGGCCCTGCGCCGCTGGCGCGAGATCCCGTGGCTCTGGGGCGGGGTGATCTACCTCGCGCTCGCGTGTCCCTGGTACGCGGTCCAGATCGCTCGTAGCGGCGGTGCGTTCGTGACCGCCGCCTTTGGCGCATCCTGGGTCCGCCCGCTCGAGACCCGCCTCGGCGCCGTGCTCTACGATGTCCCGGTGATCATCCTCGGCGCGGTCCCCTGGGCCGCGTTCTTCCCCGGCGCGCTCGTGTACCATTACAATCGGCTCTGGCAGGACGGGAGCCTGTTCTGCCTGCTGTGGTGCGCGATCGCGTTTGCCGGGGCGGTGGCCAGCGGCGGCCGGCTGCCGGACGACGTGTTCCCGATCTTTCCGTTCGCCGCGATCGCGATCGCGAGGCTGTGGGAGGAGTTTCTCTTCGAGGGAGCGGCCCGGCTCCGCCGCACCCTCATGACGTCCTTTTTGCTGCAGATCGGGGTCGTCGTGCTGCTCGGGCTCGCGGTGGCGGCGTTCGTGACCGTCCGGTATCCGGAGGCGCTCGAGGCGGTGCGCCCCGCGCTGATCGCCGCGCTGGCCGTGCTCGTGGTCGGCCCGGCGCTGACCGCGGTCCTGTTCGGGCTCCGCCGGTATACTGGAGCCTTTCTCACGATGCCCGCGACCATGGCCGTGTTCATCGCGGTGCTGTACACGGTGACGCTGCCGGTGGTGGAGGCGCAAAAACCGATTCCGCCGCTCGCCGCCGAGCTCCGCCGCCGGCTGCAACCGGGCGACCGGATCATCGCCTACCGCATCGGCACGCCGGCGTCGCTCGTCTACTACACGGACCACCGCGTGGCGTGGGTCAACGAGGTCGCGACGCTCAGGGCCGAGCTGTGCGCGCCGGGGCGGGCGTATCTGGTGACGACTCCCGCGGAGGCGGCGGGGAGCCTGCCGCGCATCGCCGAACGATTTAGCGTCATCGGCGTGCGCGACGGCCTCGTCGTCCGGGAAAAGCCGGCCGGGGCCACGTGCGGAGGGTCGAACTAGGTGCGTGTCAGCATCGTTGTCCCCACGTACAACGAGCGGGAAACGATCCCCGTCCTCCTCCGGCGTCTCGGTCAGGCGGTGGGGGCGCCCCGCTGGGACGTGGAGGCCGTGGTCGTGGACGACTCCTCACCGGACGGGACGGCGGCGGCCGCGGCGGCGGTCGGCGCCGAACTGGGGCGCGTCCTCCCGGTCGTCGTGGTCAGCCGGCCCGGCAAGGCCGGGCTTGCCTCCGCCGTGCTGGACGGCGTGCGGCGTGGCCGGGGGGATGTGATTGTTGTGATGGACAGCGACCTGTCGCATCCGCCGGAGATGGTGCCGGCGCTCCTCGCGCCGGTCGCGGATGGCGCGGACCTGGCGATCGGCTCCCGGTATCTCAGGGGCGGCAGTATCGCGCGGTGGTCGGTGTCCCGTCGTATCTTGAGTTGGGGCGCCACCCGGCTGGCGCGCGCCGTACTCGGCGTGCGGGTGTGCGATCCGATGTCGGGCTTCTTCGCCTGCCGGCGCGCGATGTTCGACGGGGTGGAGTTCGAGGGCCTCGGGTACAAGCTGTTGCTTGAGATCCTCTCCGCCGGGCGCGCGCGGCGGATCGCGGAGATTCCGTACCGGTTCGAGGAGCGCGCCGGCGGCACGAGCAAGCTGGATCGCGGCGAGGTCGCGAACTACGTCCGGCTGGTTGGACGCCTTCGAGCGCGCCGGGTAACCGCGCGCCGCCGCTCGGGGAGCGCCGGATGAACGTCGCGGCCGTCCTGATCCCGACCCTGATCCTCGTGAGCGGCCTGGTCGCCTTCATCGGCAACCTGGTGGGACGCGGCATCGGACGGCGCCGGCTCACGCTGCTGGGGCTGCGCCCTCGTTACACCGCGCAGGTCATCACGGTGCTGACCGGTATGCTCATTACGGTCGTCACCCTGGCGGTCGTGCTCCTTCTCAGCAACGACGCGCGGCAGGCGTTGTTCCAGCTGCGGAGCCTGCAGCAGGAGACGCGCACGCTCGCGGCCCAGATCGCCGAGCAGGAAGCGCAGCTTCGCGCCCTCCAGTTCCGCGACGTTGTCTACCAGAACGACCAGGAAGTGCTGCGCACCGTGATCGACGGGCAGGCGCCGCTGCCCGACATCCGCCAGCGGCTCCAGGCGTTCCTGGACCTCGCGGCGCAGGGCGCGCGCGAGCGCGGGCTCGCGCCCGGACCGGACGGCGTGCTCCTGCGCATCTCGCCCTCCGGCGTAACCGTGGACTCCGTGGCACAGGACATCGCGGAGCGTGCGCAACCCATGGTCGTCCGCCTGATCGCGAGCGAGAACACCGTACGGGGCCTGCCGCTCCGGGCCACCCTGATCGTGTTCCCGAACGTGCGCGTCTATCGGGCCGGCGCGACCATCGCCACGGCCCGCATCGACGGGCGCGCCCCGCGAGAGCAGGTCGAGCAGCGCCTGCTCGCCCTGGGCTCGACCAGTGCCTCGCTGGCCAGGCAGAGCGGCATCATCTCGCCGCCGTTTGCGCTCACGTCGTCGCCGCCCGACGTGCGGATCGACCCCGCGATCTTTCTCCTGGTGCTCGACCGCGTCCAGGCGAGCCGATCCACGGTGACGGTGCGGGCCGTGGCGCTCGTGGACGCCTTTACCGTCGGCCCGGTCCAGCTCACGTTTCGGTGAAGGTGCTGGCCGTCGATCCGGGCCGCGACAAGGCCGGCATCGCCGTCTGCGCGCCCGGCGAGGTGCTTGCGCATCGCGTGATCCGTGCGGCGGAGCTCCCGACCCTCGTTCGTGACTGGATCGCGGCATTTGGAGCGGACGTCGTCGTGGTGGGGAATCGCACGGGCTCCGTGGCGGCCCTCAGGCAGATTGAAGGGGTCCGGGTCCCCGTGGTCGTCGTCGACGAGCGCGGCACCACCCTTCGAGCGAGGGCACGCTATTTCGATGAGCACCGTCCCCGCGGCTGGCGGCGGCTCCTGCCGAGGTCGTTGCAGGTGCCACCGGTTGCGTACGACGACTACGCGGCGGTCTTGCTCGCGGAAGCCTACCTCGCGGAGCACGGCGGGACGTGAACTTGCGGCTTGTTGATAGAGAAACTGCCGAAAACCGATCGAGATACGAACATACGAGCGTCATGTTTGGGCCCGATTTGTCTGGCGCTAGGGAGGAAATCATCCGTTCCCGTCGTAGCAAGAATCCGGAAAGATTGTGGTCTGATTGACAATCGAATACTGCGCCGAATAGCATGAAGTGTCTCGTGTCATTCGATTGATTCGAACCGGCTCTCACTCGCTCCAGCGGCGAAATGCTGCGGGCGGGACGCTCACCCGGAAGGAGGGGGCGGCACGACAGGGTGAGATCCCGGGACGGGTGCGGCACGGGTGCGTGCGGGGACGCTCGTGAGGTGCGAGAAAACACGGAGACTCGAGCCGACCAAGCCCCTGCCCGCCCCGGACATCACAGCACGCAAGGGGGAATGACATTGGGCAACATGAGGCATGTTGCGGTTATTGCTGCAGCCGCGCTCGTGTTTGCCGTGGTAGCTCCCGCCTTCGCGCAGCCGTTCGCGGACGTGCCCACGAACCACTGGGCCTACGACGCGATCGCTGAGCTGGCGGCGAAGGGCCTGATCGAAGGTTATCCCGACGGCACCTTCAAGGGCGACCGGGCCATGACGCGGTATGAAATGGCAATGGTGGTGGCGCGGCTGTTGGCGCGGATCGAGAGCATTCAGATTCCCGCTCCGACGCCGCCGGAAGTGACCAAAGCAGATCTCGACGCCATCAACCGGCTGATCAACGAGTTCCGGGCCGAGTTGGCGGCGTTGGGTGTGCGCGTGACCGCAATCGAGGAAGAGCTCAACGCGATCAAGGCGCGGCTGGACAACGTCCGGGTGACGGGCGGCCTCCGGTTCCGCTGGGACATCGCGCGCACCACCTACGGCACGGCGACCGGCACCAATACGACCGGCACGGCCCAGACGATCACCGACGGTAAGAGCGGCCCGCAGAACCTCGGGACCGTGGCAAATGGCGCGACGGTCGGCGGGCTCGGCGCCGGAACGGCGCAGTTCCTCCAGAACGGGACGAGCAGCGCGTTCGGCATCAACGGCAACCCGCGGTCGAGCCAGATCAACGCGGGCTCGGCGGGAACGTTCAACCGGCCGCGGTACGAGTTCAAGCTCGGGTTTGACGGCTCCGTCACGCCCGACATCCACTACGTCATCGGGCTTCTCAGCGCCGGTGGCTACCAGATCTTCAACAGCGGGCAGATCGGCACGTCGTCGTCCAACGGCGTCTTCGGCGCCGGCGTGGGCGGCTCGGCCTTTGGCAACGGCGCGTTCGGCACGATCGATAGCGCGTTCCTCGACTGGCGGAACGCGTGGGGCCTGCCGCTCGAGATCATGCTCGGCCGGTTCGGCAACGATACGCCGTGCGGCGGCGGGTGCTACCCGATCCAGTGGGGTCCCTTCGGCCTCGTCATGAACGACAACGGGGACACCTGGGAAGACTCGACTGCTGACAGCGGGTTCAACGTCGCGGACGGTCTCCGGGTGCAGGGCCACATCCCGGCCGCGGCGGACCTGCAGTTCGAGCTCGCGATCATCCGGATCCAGGGTAACAACGGCAGCCCGTTCAACGCGTCGATCCCGTCGCTGTCCAGCGGCAACTTCATCTTCGGCGAGGACGCCTACGGCGGGAACGTCAACATCCGAATCCTGCCCGGGCTCCGCATCGGCGGCGACTACGTCGCAAACACCATCACCCCGGCGAACAACGCGGCCGGGCCCGGTGGGTTTGGCAACGCGGCGCAGTGGCACGTGTACGGTCCGGGCGGCGGCTCCATCAACCCTGGTCTCGGCACAGCCTCGCTGACCAGTGGCGGCTTCCACTGCGTCTCGGTCACGTCGACCGCGGGCGCGGGTCCGGGTATCGCGTGTCCTGCATCCGGCAACGGCTGGAGCGGGTACCTCGACTGGAACATCATTCCGGGCATCACGTTCGACGGCGAGTATGGCTCGTGGAACGACTCTGTCTTCGGGACCAGCGATAACGGCTGGAAGGTCAACGTTCACCTCGACCTCGGGTCCATCACGGGGATCGGCCACAACTTCACGATGGACGCCGGCTACGAGAACTACGGCCAGAACTTCTACCCGCCGTACGGCGCAGCCGAGATCGACATTCAGGAGAACGACTTCCTGTACCCGGGCAACGGCAATGCCTGGACCGTCGGACTGAGCATCTCGCCGATCGACCACTGGACGATCTACGGGAACGGCGCGTTCGGCAACTTTGCCTTCACCGGGCAAAACCTGTCCACGTATGAGGTCGGCATTGTGTACAACTTCGTACAGAATGCCAACATCACGTTCAAGGTTCGCGAGGCCCAGATCGCGAGCACGGAACAGTTCCTGCTGTACCGGGCGCAGATCGACTACAGCTTCTAGCACCGCGCTCGGCTAGCGTACGCGGCGACCCTCCGGATACCCGGAGGGTCGTCGTATCTTCACATTAGGCCGATCTTCCGTGACAAATCCCAGGCTGACCCTCGAAAAACGTTTGGCATGAGATACTCGTGGCACAGACGCGCCGGAAGCTCCCGCGAGCGAGCGTGTGCGGTCCTGCTCGCGATCGTGGTGACCCTGCTCCATGTGGGAACCGCCGCGACGACTGAACGCGTCGTGGGCGTGGTCGACTTCTACGCGCCAACGCCGTTGGCGGTGATAGACGGTGTGATTCCGGAGCGCACCGCCGCAGACGATTTGTCCGCGATGCTCGCCCGCCGAGGCCACGGCATGACGGTGGTTCCCCGAGCCACGGTCCTAAAGGCCGAAGGCACGATGGGATGGCGTGAGGAGGACGCGCTCTCATTTGACCGCCTCGTTCAACTCGGGGGCATCCTGGGAGCGGATCGGCTTATCGTGGGCTGGATTACGACGTGGAGCGTGGGCGGCGAGACCACGACCCCGGACGGAGACGGGATGCCGTTCGCACAGGCATCCGTGCTCGTCCAGATATTCGATCCGGGAGAAAGGCGGCTCCTCGCGGAGCGGACGTACTCCGGCTCGTCGGTCGGAATGATGCCGGGCAGTCTCACGCAGATCGTACTTCACAACGTATTGGCGCCGGTGGTGCCATGGCTGCTGACCCAGCTTGAGCCGACCGTGGTGCCGAGGGCGCCTGATTCCGCTCCGGCCGGTGCCGGGCAGAATCGCCCCCTCATTGTCTCCGAGTTGATACACAGTGCGACCGGAGCGACGGTGGCATGCTATCGCGCCTGGCGAGAACGAACGCAACTAAACGCAACGATCTGAATCCTGGGGGGCGCCCGCTGCGCCCCCCAAATCGCCTGTATCTCGTGGCCGCTGGGCCTCCGCCCACGTGCGAATTTCCCGCCGCAGCAGTTTCCCTCCGGCGGACCGCGGCACCGCGTCGACGAACCACACATACCGGGGCTGCTTGTACCGAGCGAGCCGGGGTTCCAAGAACGCCCGGACGTCGTCGGCCCGGAGGGAGATGGATGGCCGTTGCACGACGATGGCCGCGACCGCCTGACCCCATCGCGGGTCGGGGAGTCCGACCACGCCGGCATCCGCCACGCCGGGATGGGCGCAGAGCGCCGCCTCGACCTCGGCAGGGTACACGTTTTCGCCGCCCGTGATGATGAGATCGTCCCGCCGATCGAGCACGTAGAGGTAACCGCGATCATCGAGATATCCAAGATCGCCGGTACGCAGCCAGCCGTCGCGCAACGCCCGGGCCGTCTCGTCGTCGCGCCCCAGATACCCGCGCATCACCGTTGGACCCGCAACAACGATTTCCCCCATCTCCCCTGGCGCCGCCCACCGGCCGTCAATGTCGATGCGGAGGCGCGTCGGCAGGAGCGGCGGCCCCACGGCGCCGGGCGTTCCCGTTACCTCGTCCGGCCCGAGCGTGGCGACCTGCGATGCCGTCTCGGTGAGCCCGTACGTCGGCGCGACCGGCACGCCGGACCGGGCACAGGTCTCGAGCAGCCCCCGCGGTGCCGGACCGCCGCCGAGCAACACACATCGCAGCGACGGCGGAAACGGACGGTTGCCGCGCGCGGCGAGAACCCGTTCAAGCATGGCGCTCACCATCGAGACTAAGCTGACGTTCCCGGCGTCGATCTCACCGTTCACCGCGTCGGCGTCGAACGCGTCATGCAGAACGAGCGGAATGCCATAGATCACGGTCCTCCAGACGAGCGCAAGGCCGCCCACGTGCCACAGCGGCAGCGGGGCGAGCCACCGGTCGTCGCGGCGATGGCCGAGGCGGAGCATCGACCCGATGGCGCTCCACCAGTAGTTGCCGTACGTCAGGAGCACCCCCTTGGGGCGCCCGGAGGTGGCGGAAGTATAGATGACGCCCTGTACGTCCTCCAGGTCGATCTCGCGGCGGAGAGATACGTCGGCGTCGCGCACAGAAGAAAGGACGGGGACCGCGCTGCCCCCCCCCGCGGGCTCAGCGGAGTCGCCGACCGCCACCCGTACGCCGGGTCGGTTGAGAACCGCCTGTGCGGAGCGGGGTGCCAGCGCGCCGTCGAGGAGCAGTACGGCGGCGCCGGCGTCGGCAAGCTGCCACGCGAGTTCGGCGTCTGCCAACCGGGGGTTCAGCGGAATCGTCACCGCGCCGAGCCGCGTGAGCGCGTGCACGGTCACGACAAACCAAGGGCCGCCCCACGACAGAAGCGCCACGCGCGTCCCCCGGTCGACCCCCAAGGACGCGAGTTGCCGCGCCGTGCGGTCGGCGCGCCGGTCGAGCTGCTCGAAGGTCCACTGCACGGACCCTGCGATGAGCGCGGGCGCGCCTGGCATGGCGCGCGCCTGCGCGGCGAGCCAATCTGGTACGCACCGATCCCGGCGACTCTTCGGCGGAGGACCGGCCGTAGGGCGGTCCGACATGGGTCGCGTCTCCGTCATTCCACCGCCGCCCTACGGAAACCGCGGAAACGTGGAGAAGTCTGGGCGGCGCTTCTCGAGATAGGCGTTGCGGCCCTCCTGCGCTTCGTCCGACAGATAATACAGGAGCGTGGCGTCGCCGGCCAGTTGCTGGAGGCCCGCGAGGCCGTCGGTGTCCGCGTTGAACGCCGCCTTCAGCACGCGCAGCGCCATCGGGCTCTTCTCCAAAATCTCCTTGGCCCACGCCACCGCCTCGGCTTCGAGCCGTTCCAGCGGCACGACTGCGTTCACCAAGCCCATGGCCAGCGCGTCCCGCGCGGAGTACTGGCGGCAGAGATACCAGATTTCACGCGCCTTCTTGTGGCCGACGACGCGCGCAAGGTAGCATGCCCCGTACCCGCCGTCGAAGCTGCCTACTTTCGGCCCGGTTTGACCGAAGACCGCGTTCTCGGCCGCAATCGTGAGGTCGCAGACGAGATGGAGGACGTGGCCGCCTCCGATCGCGTACCCCGCGACCACGGCGATCACCGGCTTCGGGACCAGCCGAATCAAGCGCTGCAGATCGAGCACGTTAAGCCGCGGCACGCCATCTGCGCCCACGTAGCCCGCGTCACCCCGCACCCGCTGATCGCCCCCCGAGCAAAATGCGTCCGTGCCCGCCCCGGTCAGGAGGATCACACCGATCGTGGCGTCGTCCCGCGCATCGGTGAACGCGCCCATCATCTCCGCGACCGTCTCGGGCCGGAACGCGTTGCGCACCTCAGGGCGATTGATCGTGATCTTGGCTATGCCTCCGGCACGCTCATAGAGGATATCCGTGTACCGGCGGACGCTGCACCACTCTACCGACACCGCTACCTCACCTCACTGGTGGACCAGTTTCTGGACGGACCCGCATCCTGAACATGCGCAAGAAACTCCAGGACGGCACGTTGGAACGCGCCGGGCTGCTCCAGGTGCACCGTGTGCCCGGCGTCGGGCACGATGACGAGCCCGCCGTCAGGCATTGCCGCGGCCATGTCGCGTCCCAACGCCGTGTACGCCGCGTCCAATGCGCCCGTCAACACCAGCACGGGCATGGAGAGATCCGGCAGTCGATCGACCAGCGGCGGTTGCGCGCCCTGCCCCATCCCTCGGAGGCTGTTGGCCAGTCCCGCGGCCCGGTTCCGCAGCCGCTGCGCTCGCAGATCGGCGCGCACGGGCGCCGGCAGCCGCTGCTGGGTGGCGAAGAGGGGCAGCCGTTCCCATCGGTCAACAAAGGTTTCCACGCCGTCCCGCTCGATCGCGGCCGCAAGCGCGAGGTCTTGAGCCCGCCTCGTCAGACGGTCGGCGTCCCGCAGGATCCCGGGCGAGCCGGACTCCAGGACCAGGGCGGCGACCCGGTCCGGCGCCACCGTAGCAAGGAAGAGCGCGACGCGCGCGCCCATCGAATAGCCGAGGACCGCCGCGCGGGCGACCCGCAGGCGGTCGAGCACGCCGACGATGTCGCGAGCGGCATGGTGCATTCGGTAGCGCTCCGGATCCGCCGGGGCGTCGGACGAGCCGTGTCCCAGCGCATCGAGCCCGATCACAGAGTGCCGAGACGAAAACGACGAGAGATGCGGACGCCAGCTCTCCGTGCTCCCGGTGAAGCCGTGCAGGAGGACGAGAGCGGGACCGTGGCCCGACGCCTCGACGTTGAGCGTAACGCCGTTGACGGAGATCGCCGCCATCAGGAGCTCTCTCTCCGGAGCGAAGCCCCAGATACTTCGGACCGGAGTGCCGCTTCGACAACCCTGCCCATGGCCTTATGGAGCGCCACATTGCCATCACGCCGGGTGCGCATCTCGACAATGGACACACCGGGAGAGTGGAGCGCGTGGCGCACTTCGTCCCGAAACGCCGGCCACGTGTCGGCCCTTGCGAAGGCATGGCCGTACAGGCGAGCCGCCAAGTGAAAATCGAGCCCCGTCGGCGTTCCGAAGAGCGTTTCAAAATACTCCGGGTAGGCGGCCTGCGGGAGAAACGAAAAGATCCCGCCGCCGTCGTTGTTGAGCAGCACGATCGTCGCCGGTAACCGATGAAGCTTCGCGGCCAAGAGGCCATTGAGGTCGTGGTAGAACGAGAGGTCGCCGAGCACCAGAACCACCGGTCCGTCGGCCACCGCGGCGGCGCCAAGCGCGCTCGAGACGAGACCGTCGATCCCGCTGGCCCCGCGATTCCCGAGGATCCGAATGGAGCGGGGTGTCCCCGGGAAGAATGTGTCGAGATCGCGCACCGGCATGCTGTTGCCGACGTACAGGGTCGCTCCATCGGGAAGCAGCGCGCAGAGTTCCGCGAACACTTTCCCCTCGAATGCGTCGCCGACCTCGGCGACGCCGTGGCTGAGCGCTTCGCGGGCGACCAAGGCGAGACGTGTCCACCGCGCCGCCCACCCGGGATCCACGGGGAAGTCGGCCCGAGCGATGACGCGCGCCGCCACCGCTTCGCACAACGAACGGGCGTCCGCGTGCACGATGTCCGACGCAAGGTGGGTGGGGTCGGTCCATCCGTCTTCGCCATCCACAACGATCTGCCGGGCCGCTTCGTGCAGCGCCATGTACCGGGCCAACGCCTTCGACGCCGGCATGCCGCCGAAGCGCAGGACGACCTCCGGGGCCAACCCGCGCGCCAGTTCGTCGATCCGCAGCAGCGCATCATACGCGTCGATAACCAACCGGCGGTCGTGGGGGCCGCAGCGCAGTTGCGACAGCGGGTCTGCCAGGATCGGATAGCCGGTGGCGGCGGCGAGCCCGGCCAGCGCCGCGGGAAGCTCGCGGTCTAGCTGGGGGCCTGCGACGATGACCCCGTGCGGCGTCTGCGCCAGCGATTCGGCGAGGCGCCCGACGAGGTCCGGGGCGGGACTCCGGCGGGCCTGGGAGATCCTCGCGTACGGGTGGTCATCCGAGCGCCCATCCCATGCGAGGATCGCGCGGTCGTCCTTCGGCGGGATCTCCGCGGTTACGGTGGGCACGAGCGGCTCGCGAAGCGGCACGTTGAGGTGGACAGGGCCGGCCGGCCGTTCCCACGCCGTGCCGGCCGCTCGGCTGGCCAGCGTCCGGAAATACCGGAGCATAGCGTCCGTCGCCTCCGGCGGGGCGACATCGACGAACCACTTGACGTAACCGCCGTACAGCCGGACCTGGTCGATCGTCTGCGGCGCCGCAACGTCCCGCAGCTCGCGGGGCCGGTCGGCCGTGAGAACCACGAGCGGGACGCGGCTGTAATGCGCTTCGATCACGGCCGGCAGCAGATTCGCCGCCGCGGTCCCCGACGTCGTCACGAGCGCGGCAGGACGGCCCGACGCCTTGGCCATCCCGAGCGCGAAAAAGCCCGCGGAGCGTTCGTCGATCAGACTCCACACCCGGAGCCCTGGCTGCCGGGCGGCGCAGAGGGCGAGCGGCGTGGAGCGTGATCCGGGGCAGAGGCACACATGCGCCACGCCGCCGCGTACGAGCTCGTCGAGCAGCGCGCCGACGCACGCGTACGTCGCGTTCTCCGGCGTCGGTACCGACATGGTTAACGACCGACCGACGCGCGCGCTCCACCCGCCGTTGCCGGCTTGTCTCGCGGGCGCGCACGCGACAGACAGCGCGGAGAGGAGCGGCTGCAGTTTCCAGCGCGTCTCTCTGAATTCTTGCTCCGGATCGGACTCAGCGACAATACCGCAGCCCGCGAACAGCGTGGCCTCCGTCTCCGAGACGAGCGCGGACCGGATCGCCACGGCGGCGTCCCCCTCGCCTTCCCAGTCCATCCAGCCGATGGGGCCGGCGTACCACCCGCGGTCCCACCCTTCGTGCCGGCGTATCCACGCCAGCGCCGTGTCTCGCGGCATCCCTCCCACCGCCGGGGTCGGGTGCAGCCGGGCGATGAGCGCGAGCACCGAGCGGCGCTCGCGCAGGGCCGCTCGAAGCGGCGTGTAAAGATGGTGCGTATTGCGCAGGCTCAGCACGTGTGGGCCGGCCCCGGGCGGCGCGAACGCGGCGATGTCCGCGAGCGCGCCCCTGAGGGCGTCCACGACGAGCGCGTGCTCGAGGCGATTTTTGGGGCTCCGCAGCAGGCCTTCGCAGAGTGCACGATCATGGTTGCCCGTGCGCCCGCGCGGCGCGGACCCGGCCAGCGCGGCGACCTCGATCTCGCCGCGGTGAACGCGGACCAGCCGCTCCGGCGTCGCACCGAGAAAGCAGCGGGTTCCGCGATCGAAAGCAAAGATCGTGCACGCGGGATACGCCGCTCGGAGCTCGCGCAGCGCGATGGCCGGATCGAGTCGCTCCCCGCGCAACGTCATGCCAAGGGCCAGGACGGCCTTCTGCAGGCGACCACTGGATACGGCGGTTGCCGTATCGCGAACCGATTGCTTCCAATCTGCCTCCGAGGGAAATTGAGCGGTGACGCGGAGCGCCTGCCGCCCCGACCTGTGCGCGCAGGCGTCCTGAGCGTCGGGGACGCCGGTCCCGAGCGCCGCCGCGCATACGGCCAGTAGCGCCGTCGCATCGCGGTGCGCACCTTCGATCCCGTGCGTCTCGGCGACCGTCGATAGAATCAAACGGATCTCACCATCGCTCCAGTGCAGGGTGAGCCGCGGAACGATCAGCAGGCCGGCAGGATACCCGTCCCAGACCGCGCTCTCCTGTGCAAAGGCAAACCCGTAGAGCGCGATGGGACCGCCCGAACCGTGCCCCACGGCGCCATCGAGAATCGAACGCCACCCCGCTTCGACCCGCGCGAACCTGTCGGCTCCCTCGGCCACGCAGGTCCACGCCGCCCCTAACCCGACGAGACCGCAGCGATCCGCTGGGCGCAGCCAGAGAATTCGGTGGCGCGTGTGGCGGGCGGCGCGATCAAAAACCGTGACGGGGTCGAGCGTGCCGGCCACGCGAACCGCGGTCCAAGCGAGCACGGGACGCCGCAGCGCACGAGCCCGATCGCATGCGCGCGCGGCACATTCGTGAAACGGCGCCAGGACGGCGTCTTGGTCACCGGGGGAGCGTCGTAAGTCGATGCGCTCGCATTCGGGATGCGTCCCGCGGTTCATCGCGGCGAATCTCCTGGCTCTCAAGGACATTAGACCGACGAGTCGGTCTACCCCCTTATACCCCGCGGGGATACGCCGCGTCAAATCGCTCGCGTCTTCCCGCCGCGGCTGCTCTCCCGGCGACGCGTCGCGCCGAGAGGAACGATGTGCCCCTCACGGAACAGTACGGTGTGACCAGCAGGCGCCGGCGAGGTGCGACGGGTGACCGTGTCGGCCGCGGTCTTATCTCCGATGTAGCGAAGACACGGTATGTACGCGGCATGTTCAACGCCATCGCGCCACGCTACGACCTGGCCAACACGCTGCTCAGCGCGGGGTTCCATCTGACATGGAAGCGTCGTGCCGTGCGGCTCCTCCGCGCCCCAGCCCCGGGACGTGCGTTGGATCTGTGTTGCGGGACGGGCGACCTCGCCCTGCTCCTCGCCCGGCAGGTCGGCCGCGGCGGAACGGTCGTAGGCATCGACTTCAGCGAGGCGATGTTACACATCGGCCGGCGGCGGGCTACCGCGGCCGGCCTTCATCGGATCTGCCAATTTGTCCTGGGCGACGCGGAGGCGTTGCCGCTCGCCGACGGCGCGTTCGACGTCGCGACCGTCGGGTTCGGCATCCGGAACGTCGGCCGGCCTGCGGCGGCGCTCGGTGAACTACGGCGCGTCCTGCAGCCGGGCGGGCGGCTCGCGGTGCTGGAGTTCGGCCGTCCCAGCAACGCCGCGCTGCGCGCGGTCTACGACGCGTACTCCTTCGCCGTCGTACCGCGCGTCGGCCGCGCACTGACCGGCCACCAGGACGCCTATCTGTACCTCCCCACGTCGATCCGGCATTGGCCCGATCAAGATCAGTTCGCCGACGCACTGCGGCGCGCCGGGTTCGCGAACGTGCGGTACGTCAACCTGCTCACCGGCGTGGCCGTGATCCACCTTGCGACACGGCCCGGTGATGCGAGATGAGCGTCTCAAACGAGCCCGCCGGCGCGGTCACGGCGCCGCACACGGGAACGTGGCGCGCATGGCTGGTCGCCGCGAGGATCCCCACATTGTCCGTGGCCGTCGCGCCTGTCCTGGTCGGGTCGGCGGCCGCGGTGCACGGCGGCGCGGTCCAACCCTGGGCCGCGGTGGGAGCCTTGATCGTGGCGCTGGCCATTCAAGTCGGCACCAATCTTTCCAACGATGTGCTGGATTTCATGCGCGGCGCGGATACTCCCTCACGCCGCGGTCCCGTCCGGGCCACGGCGAGCGGCCTGCTCGCCCCCAAGCGGGTTGCGGCGGGCGCCGTCGTGTGCTTCGGGGTGGCCGGCCTGGTGGGTGCCGTGTTTGCTCTGCGGTATGGCTGGCCCGTTGTGCTGGTGGGGGCGATGGCGATCGGAGCCGGTCTCGGCTACACGGCCGGCCCCTGGCCCCTCGGCTACCATGGTCTGGGCGAGCTCTCCGTGTTCGCGTTCTTCGGGGTGGTCGCCGTGGTGGGCACCGCTTACGTGCAGACGGGGGTCATCAGCGCGCTCGCAGTCGCTGCATCCGTCCCCGTCGGTCTGGTGGCGACGGCCGTGTTGGTCGTCAACAACCTCCGCGACGCCGAGACCGACCGCGCGGCCGGCAAGCGGACGCTGGCGGTGCGTCTCGGCCGCCGGGGGACCACGACGTTGTACGTCGCCTGCCTCGCCGGGGCCGGCGCGGCGCCGGTGTTTATGCGCGCGTGGGGATTGGTGGGAGGGTGGTTCTGGCTTCCCTGGCTGGCCGTGCCGCTCGGCGCGACGCTCGTCCGCGCCGTGGTCGGGAACGCCGACGCCGCGACGCTGAACCGCGCCCTCCGCAAGACTGCGGAACTCGACCTGTGGCTCGGGCTGCTCCTGGGGGCGAGCATGCTGCTGGGCGCCGGCCGTTAGCGCCGCGGTGCGCGTAGACACGGGCGGCGGGCACGTCGCGCCGTTGCGGCCGTTCGCAGGCGTCCGGCATCTCGGAGCGCGCTGAGGGGTGGCGAGCCCCCGCAACCACCCGGCGGAGTACGGAGCGATGCGAGCGTCACGCACCGTGACGCCACGGCACGAGCGGGGAAGAGCCGCGGCGGCGCAGTACATGATTGGGGACGGTCTATTTGATCGGAATCCCAAAGAGAGTAGGCGCAATGCGCAGCAGGAACACCTGGCAGCGGCTCGGGTTGGCGTCGATGGTTTGTGTGGTGATCTGGGGCACCCCCGGTGACGTTCGCGCGCAATCGCTCGTGGACTTGGTGACCCAAGTCAGTCCATCGGTGGCGTTCCTGATCGCCAAAGACCAGGACGGCAAGCCGACGAGTGGCGGAAGCGCGTTCGTGGTGGCTCCGGGGCTGCTGTTGACGGCGTTGCACGTCGTGCAGGACGCGCACCAAGTTTCCGTTCAGCTCTCGGCCGCGACCCCGGAGCCCGCCGACGTCATCGGCATCGACACCGGTCACGATCTTGCATTGCTCCGAGTGAGCGGTATACCGGGAGTCCACGCGCCGCTCGCTCTTGGGAACTCAACCGGCGTCCAGTTGGGGCAGGGAATCGTCGTGGTAGGCTACCCCTTATCATCGCCGGACCACCCGAATGTCACGGTGACGCAAGGCATCGTGAGCGCGCTCCGTCAGCAGGCGGGGATGATTCAAATTGACGCCGCGATCAATCCCGGCAACAGCGGCGGCCCGGTCCTCACCGGGGACGGTCGGGTGATCGGTATCGTCGACGCCTCCCTCAGCGGCGCCCAGGCCGTCAACTTCGCGGTGCCCATCGACTTCGCCAGACCGCTCCTCCAACGGGCATCGGCCTTGGCGGCGCTGCCGCTACCGCTGACATCCCTCCACGAGGTCACCCTCGGCCACTCCGGCAGCGGCATCGGCCCGGGAGCGCATGAGGAACGGGAGGGAACCGCCTGCGCCCCGCCGCCTCCGAACGCCGCCGCGCTCGCGCAGATCCGCGTCAAAATGGACGTGCAGAAGCCGTTGCACATGCTCGCCTGGCTCTCGTGGGACCAAGGGCTGCCCCCGGAGGATCCGCGCAAGTTCGGGCTGATCGACGACACGGTACCGCAACAACTGGTCCAGCCCTTGACGGTGGATGCGCAGCCCCGCGTGGTCTGCCTCAACTATCTCGTGTACAATAACGACGGAGGCGGCGCACAGCGCACGTTCGATGTGACGTACACCCTCGTGTACCGGGTGTTCAACGTGCCCTCTACCATTCCGACGCCGAACTGAGCAGATGGGCTGGTCCGAGCATTGTGTGGACCGGCCGCGCGGCCACCATGATGCGATCGCGGCGCGACCGACGGCGCTAGAGAGCGTCCGGCGAGCGCTGCGGCGCGGTGCACCCCCGATGGCACTGCTGGTGTGCGCCCTCGCGGCGATTCCCCCGGGGTTGTCCCAGCCCTCGAATCTCGTGCCCCTCGTCAGCGCCACGACACCGTCGGTCGCCTTCGTGGCGGCGCTGGATTCGAGCGGCCAACCCGTCCAGTCCGGGACGGCGTTCGTCGCGGACAGCGACGGGTTGCTGCTCACCGCGCTTCATGTGGTCGCGACGGCGAGCCAGATCACGGTAACCCTTCCGGGATATCCGGCACTCGGTGCGGACGTCATCGCCATCGACACCGATCACGATGTCGCGCTGCTGCGCGTGCCGAGCCTGCCCCACAACAGGGTCCACGCGCTGACGCTCGGCGACTCCGACGCGGTGTCGGTGGGCGCACGGATCGTGGTCATCGGCTACCCATTCCCGTCGCCCGGTGCGCCCACGGTGACCGTTGACCAGGGGATCGTCAGCGCCCTGCGGGCGCAAGACCGGTTTATTCAGGTGGACGCCTCCGCAAACCCGGGCGACAGCGGGGGGCCCGTCCTATCCGTCGACGGCAACGTGATCGGCATCATGGATGCCTCCGTCGCGGGAGCGCAGAATTTCAATCTCGCGGTCCCCATCAACGTTGGGCGAGCGCTGGTCCAGCACGCATCGGCCGGTGGGGCCGCCTCCAACGTGCTGTCCCTCCCGCTCACCGTGCCGCGGCCGATCCCGTTGACGTTTCGGAGCGGGGGCATCGGGCCGCGCGCGAAGCAAGATCGCTTGGGAGTCAACTGCACGCCTCCGCCGCCCCAGGCGGCGCTGCTCGACGAAGTCGACGCGGCGATCCACGTGAACGGCGCGCTGCACGTGGTCACATGGCTGTCGAAGGACGGCGGCGCCCCGGCGCAGAGCCCGCTGTCGTTTGGTCGGGTCGACGGGACCACGGCGCGGCAGTTTGCGGGCGCGCTGCCAAACTTACACCTGCCGCCGATGACCGTGTGTTTGAACTACTCCGCCTGGAATGACACCGTGTTCCCATTCGGCCTCAGCTTTGAAGTGACGTACACGCTGGGCTACCGGGTGTTCCGGCCCACGGCACCGTAGCCCTCCACCAGTGAGGCCACGGCGCGCGGCGCCACGCTGCCCCATGAATGCATCCGTCCGGCGTCGCCCGGCACGTGGCGGGGTGGCATTGGTCAGGCGCGGCCGCGTGTGACCTCCGCCCGCTCGCGGGCCGCGAGGTCACACAACTCCTTCGCGGTTACGGCGTAGATCTCGATCGCGTAGTCGCGCTGGAGCGCTGCGCGGACATCGCCGCGCAGCCCGACCATGTACAGCGCCTGCGGATACCCAAACTCTCCCTGCCAGCCGCGTTCGCACTCGATGACCCGCCCCCACAGAGCAACGCGGCCAAAAACCTGGGGTTGGGGACCGATGAGCGAGCGCCTGCCGGTGCCACGGAACGCCGTAGCGTCGCGCACCGCAAAATCCAGTCGGCGGTACGCGTACAGACCGGCGCCGTGGCACGAGAGCCTCCGGTCCGCGGCCATACGTACTCGGGGCGGCCACACACTATCGTTCCACAATGATCCAAGGCGAACGCCTTCGGGTGTCTCACACAGGCGCCATCGCCGCCACCCCTCGACGTATCCCGGTACCGGCTTCGAGTCGGGTACGCGATGATAGAACGGCGCCAATTCCGGGCGCATTTCGAACCACCAGAGCGCCCAGATCGCGCCCTGACAAACGAACACGCCATAAAAGAGCAGGATTTCTGTCGCGGCGTGGAAGGCACAAAGCGCAAAGAACCCCGCGATCAGCGGAACGATCACGCATGTGACGCGAAAGATCAACGTCCTGTCGGTGCTTCCTCGGGAACAGGAGCAGGTCTGCCCGGCGTACGATCCGGCTCCGACGGCCTGTCACGCTCCCGCTGCGGCGCGGGCAACCGCACGGGGTTCGGCACCGGTTCTTCCGCCGGCACGTACGTCACTTCACGTATGGGGCGACCGATGCGCGACATGCGACACCTCCGTCCTCCCCTTTCGGAACAAAACGGACGAATCGGCCCGGCGGTTCATCCGGTCATGGACAGCATGCCGGGATCAACTCTGACGCAGGCGTGAAGGTCGAGCGGTCGGCGACAGAGCGGAGCCACCGTGACGATCTTCGCCGTTGGTGGGATTCGCTCGGCCGCTTCGACAGGGGGCGCGTTCGCGCGGGCGCCCTGTCCTTGTAGCATCGATCGCGTCCGGCCCTCGAGCGTGGATCCTCCCGTCGCCACAGTGTTGCGCGAAGGCTTGCTGGGCAGGAGTGCGAGCACGAGGACAGAACCCCAACACTACACGGCGTAGGAGTGGCCATTGTTGGACGACCGATCGTTCGGTGCGGGCGCCGCCTGCGTGTTGATCACTCCGCCAGTTGCGCTCCCGACCCGCTCTCTTCGACCCATGGCCGCGTAACAGCAGCGAGCAGGGCGGCGTAATGTGAACGAGAATCTGCCGGTCCGGCCGGGAGAGGAGCCCGACTCATGCGGGGACGTCCGAGCACGCTACTTCGGTGTGCGGTGCTGTTGGTACTGATCCTGAGCGTGTCCGCGGCCGCGCCAAGCCGGCCCGCGGGAGCCGCCGGCACGACGCTGGTGTACGCGCTCATCTCGACGGGGACGAGCAAGATCCCGGCGTTCACCACAACCGGCGAGGACACCGAGGTGATGGCGCAGATCTACGATGCGCTGCTGCAGGTCGACGCCAAAAGCTGGAAGATTGGACCCGACCTCGCCACCGCGTACACGACCAGCCCGGATGGCAAGACGTGGACCTTTACCCTGCGCAAAGGGGTGAAGTGGCAGCAGGGATACGGCGAGTTTACCTGCGCGGACGTCCAATTCACGTGGGACTTCAATAAAGACCCGGTCAATCGCTCGTTCTGGCAGACGCAGGCCTCCATCGTCGACAGCGTGACGTGTCCCGACCCCTACACGGCCGTGTTCCACCTGAGCGCGCCGTTTCAGGGGTTCATTTGGAACGTCGTCAACGTCGAGCCGTCGACCGGGTGGGTCATGTCGAAGGCCGCCTGGGACAAGCTCGGCCGGGCCGGCTATGAAAAGACGCCGATCGGCACCGGACCGTACATGATGAAATCGGTCACCCCGAATCAAGAGGTCGCGATCGTCCGCAACCCCGACTACTGGGGTCCCCATCCGGCAATCGACGAGATCGACTTCAAGGCGATCGCCGACAGCCAGACCGCCGCGCTGGCGGTGAAAACCGGGGCCGTCGACATCACCAGCTCCGATCCGATCATCGCGACACAGTATCAGAACACCCCCGGCGTGACCGTGATCGCGAAGCAGGCGCTGCGCATCGACTACCTGGAGCTCAATGCCACGGTGAAGCCGTTTGACAACGTGAAGGTCCGCGAGGCGATGCGGTACGCCATCGATTATCCGGGATTGATCTCCACGGTGCTCCGCGGATTCGGCACCCCGGGGTATGCCGGGCTGCTCCTGCCGGAACATGACCGGGTACGACGCGTCCGTCAACCCGCAGAACACCTCCGATGCCGCCAAGGCGCGGGAACTGCTCAAGGAGTCCGGCGTCGCGCTGCCGATCAAAGGGTTCTTCGATACCTACAATGACACCGCGGACATCAACGCCGCGCAGTTCCTCGCCGCCAACTTCGCGCAGGTTGGGATCGAGCTGCAGCCGCGGCCGCTCGAACGCGGCACCCTGGTGCAGGATCGCATCCAGCCCTCGACCCCGGCGGTAGTCATTGGCGACGCGCTCTCGCCGGACCCGGACGGGCAGATCGCCTCGTTCATCGGCCGCCGCATCCCCCCGGCCGGACTCAATATCCCCCGGTACACGGCGGTCGATCAGCTCTTCGAGCAACAGCGTACGGTCGCGGGCAAGGCGGACCGGACCAAGATCCTGCGCGAGATCCAGCAGCGGTTCGCGGCCGACATCCCGGCGATCGAGTACTACGTGCAAAAGGAGATCTTCCTCGCCAGCGCGCGGGTGCACAATTACGAGCCGTTCGTGCTCTTTGGCGGCGACCCGCTCGCGCGGGTGAGGCTCTCGGCCAAGTAGCCGGCGTCGCCGACCAATGCCGGGGTTGACCGGCAGGCCACGGGCGAGCGGGCGCGCTCGCCGGGCGCTGGGTATCGCGGCGTGTGTTGCGCTCGTGGCGGTCGCGGGCGGGATGCCATGCCCGCCGGGCGCGGCGGCCGCCGGCGGACCCGGCGTGGTGCTGCTCGTGATGGTGGACAAGCACACGTGGCAGCCGTACGAGTACGGGTCCGCGTTCTTCTTCGACAGGTCCGGCGACGCCTACACTGCCTCGCACGTGGTGGCGGACGCTGTGCGAGACCCCAACGTCATGCTGGTCGCCGTGGTGAATCGCACGGAATATGCCGCGCGGGTGGAGTGCTGGAATCCGGCGATGCGCGGTACCCCCGGAGCACTCGGTCGCGACGTCGCGATCGTTCGGGTCGGGCCCGAGGTGCCGTTGTTCCCGCTCTGGCAGTTTGTGCCCGCGACATCGGCCTTGGCGGCCGTCCCGCTACGGATCGAGACGGGCTCCCCGTCACCCCGGGCTCATGGTGTGCGTGTCATCGGATTCGGAGGGCACGCCGGGCCGTCGCCCTCTGCGGCGGACAGGGAGGGGGACCTGACCGGTACCGTCCGGGCTTCTGACGGCGCGATCATTCTCAAGATGAGCTTCCGCGCCGCCGCGGCCCCCGTGAACGGTGACTCGGGCGCCCCGGTGCTGGCTGGCGGCGTTGTCGTGGGTCTGGCGGCATGGGAGCGCACAGGGGCCGCTACCACCGAGGTCGATGCCGTGGCCGCGTCGTCGTTCGGATGCGTGACGCGCGTGCCCGCGGGACAGAACCCGCTCGGCCCGATCGACGCTCCCGTCCGCCGCCTCTAAGTCCCCGACAGCACCTGCGGCACAGCCTCGACTCGCCCGAAAACCCGGCGGCCTGCGACCGCTGACGGACACCTGCCGCACCGGCGGCACTGCGGGATCGCGGCGCGCACGCGCCCCGGGCGGCAGGGAGGCCCGTTATTGGCGCCCAAGAACCTTCTGGGGTACCGCTCGTTGAGTTCATCGGTCAGCCCGCGTCTCGTGGCCGAAAGCATTGCCGCGACGGCTCGGTCCTAGCCCGCGGTTTCGAGAGGGGTGACAGTGGCGGTAGTCGCGACGCCTGCGGGGCAGAGTGCGCCGGCGCATCCCGGCAAGTGGGTCGTCGCCGCCTCGGTGCTCTCGGGCTCGATGATGGCCTCCATCGATACCAGCGTGGTCACGGTATCGCTCCCGCACATCCAGGCGGCGTACGGGGTCACGACCCACGAGGTCGCATGGGTGACCACCTCCTATCTGATCACGCTCGTCATCACCATGCCGCTCACCGCGTGGGTGTCGTCCGTCCTCGGCCGCAAGCGGATGTTCCTCGCGGCGATCAGCATCTTCACCGGGGCATCGCTGCTGTGCGGATTGTCGCGCACTCTCGGCCAGCTCATCGCTTTTCGCGTGCTCCAGGGGCTGGGCGGTGGCGCGCTGCAGCCGACGGCGCAGGCCATCATGCGAGAAACCTTCCCCGTGGAAGAGCAAGCTCAGGCCATGGCCTTTTACGGCATGATCGTCCTCCTCGGCCCCGCAGTCGGCCCGACGCTCGGGGGCTGGATCACGGAGGCGCAGTCCTGGCCGTGGATTTTCTTCGTGAACGTGCCCGTGGGCATCGCGGGGTTGTTGCTCGGCGCGCAGTTCATCACCGACCCGCCGTACATGCGGGCCAAGGGGCTCCGCCGGCTCGACGCGGTCGGGATCGGCCTCATGGCGATCGGGCTGGCGGCCATGCAGGTCGTCCTCGAGCAGGGCGAGCAGGACGGATGGTTTCAGAGCGACTTTATCGTGACGCTCTCGGTGCTCTCCGCCCTGGCGCTCGCCGCCTTCATCGCGTGGGAGTTCCGCACCTCCGAGCCGGCGGTGAACCTGCGGATCCTGCGCAATCTGTCGTTTGCCGCGGGGACCTTCATCGGCGGCCTCGTCAGCCTAACGCGGTTCGGGAGCCTGGTGCTTTTGCCGCTCTTTCTTCAAAACGTGCTGGGATACAGTCCGATACAATCCGGCGTCACCGTGATGCCGCGGGCGCTCACGATGGTGCTCGTGATGCCGGCCGCCGGGGCACTCTACAATCGCGTCGGCGTATACGTCATGCTGCTCGTGGGCATCGGCCTCAGCGCGTTGTCCTGCTTTCAGATGGCGGGGTTCAATCTGGCGAGCGGACCCGCCCAACTGCTCCTGCCGCAAGTCATCCAGGGGCTTGGGTCCGCGTTTGTCTTTGTGTCGCTCACCACCACGTCCTTGTCCACGATCCCCCGCAGGCTCATGCAGAGCGCGACCGGCATCAACAGCCTCCTGCGGCAGTTGGGCAGCAGCTTGGGCACCGCGATCGCGATCACCCTCGTGGATCATCGGACGACGACCGCGAGCGCCAATCTGATCCGCTACGCCTCCTTGTCGAACGCTACGTTCGTGCGGTGGTGGGCGATCTACGAGGCGACCTTCCTGCAGCGTGGGAGCGTCCCCGGCGTGGCCCACCGGCAGGCGCTGTCATGGCTCGAGCGGCTGCTGGATCAGCAGGCGGCCGTCGTGGGGTACGACTACGCGTTTGGCATGATCGGCCTGGTCTCGCTGCTGTGCCTGCCGCTCCTGGTGTTCCTGCGGCGCGGCAACGCCGCGGATGGCTAGGGCCGTGTCGCCCGTGCGTATAGAGCGACCACAGATACGAGTCTTGCTCCGCCACGTCGGCCCCGGGAATCCGCAGAAGCCCGCTCGCGACGAGCGCCAGCTCAGCCGTCACGAGCGCTGCGAGGCCTGCGACGAAGAGCCACAGTGTCGCATGCTGCCCGAACGCGGTCCCGATGATGGGCCCCTCCGTGCGCGCCGTCGCATCGCATGATAGCAGGCTCACGTTAATGTTGAGCAAAGCCCCTGCAAAGCTGCCGCGGCGGTTTGCTGGTCCCCGCTGGTCTCCGATAACCCTATGCCGGTGCCCGATGGCCCGGTGCCGCTCCTCGTACGTACAAGTCAGCGCACCGCCGGGGCTCCATCGGAGCAGGCCATGGCTAGCGCGATGGATGGCCACCTTTAGACTTTTTCCACGATTCCGGACTAGCGTCTTTGGTTGAACTTTGGCGAATTGCGGGCCGGGCGCGCCAATGGAAGAGATCGTCTCGTGACCGTAATCTGGGGCGAGTAAGGTGGCGAGCGCAGCGGACGGTGTCTGCGGCCGCGACAATATCACGGGCGAGACGCGGGACGGAAGGAGGTGATGCGCATGCGTGTGGTGGCCTGATCACGTGCTCCTGCCTCCGAAACATCGCGACAACACTCCTTCGAGGTGAGCTCCGAGATGATCCATGAACACGTGAGGTTCCCCAAGCGCCGCTTAGCGGGGTGGGTGCGCGTGGCCGTGACGGCCGCGGTGGCTGCCGCCATGCCGGCGTGCGTCCTGGGGACCGCCATTCCGGCGGCGCACGCACAGGCCGCCCCGCAGGGACAGCAGGGCGTCACGAACGGCTCGTCCACGTCCTCGAGCGGGACGACGACCGCCTCCACGACGAGCGGGGCCACGTCGTCCACCGGCAGCGCGACGGGGACCACGTCAGGCACGGCGGGATCCACAGGTTCCAACGGGGCGTCGGGCTCATCGTCGGCGACCCCGGCCACGTCGGGCACGGCGTCAGGGACGACCACGACCTCGTCATCCGGTACCCCATCGTCGGCCTCGAGCACGAGCACGGCGGCGCCTACATCCACCACGGGTACCGCGCCGGCGTCGAGCACGACCACGACGACGCCCGCCACGACCCCGGCAACGACGACACCGCCCAGTAGCTCGACCAGTTCGACCACCGCAGCGCCCGCAGCTTCCACCACGACAGCGGCGCCGGCCGTCGGAACGGCCACCACCACGTCGTCCTCCTCCGGTACGTCCGGCAACGGTGGGGCCGGGGGGCGCGGAGGGATCGGCGGCACGAACAACACCGCGGACTCCGGCAACGGCGGCCCTGGCGGCAACGGGGGCGCGGGCGGCAATAACAACAGCGGGAATTCCGGCAACGGCGGCCCGGGCGGTAACGGCGGCGCCGGCGGCAGTAACAACGCCAACGGGTCCGGCAACGGTGGCGCAGGCGGGAACGGCGGCGCCGGCGGAAACGGGAACAGCAACGGGTCCGGCAACGGCGGTGCCGGCGGGAACGGCGGCGCCGGCGGCTCGGGTAACCTCTGACGTGACGCGTCGCGTGGCCGCGTAGAGCGACGTCACGTCCGGGCGCGGGGTTTGACCCCCCGCGCCCTTTTCTCGTTGGCGGCTGCGAGGCCGGACAGGCCAACTGCATCCAACACGATCCGCCATTCCGCCAGGCCGGAGCACGCCCGCAATCAACCGAGGAGCGCGGGGCGTCTCGTAGAATTTTCGTCCGCGGATCCCATCGAGCGTTCGTCGCGAGCCCGTCCGCGTGCACGCCGGCGTCGGGACCAGACCAAGGGGGGGAAGCAATGATGAGATTGATCGTCGCATGCGCGTTCTCATTTGTCGCCGGATGTGCCGTTGCCGCCGTGGCGTCGCCGGGAGCGTATTTCGAAGGCGTCTCCGATATTCAACGCGACAACGAGTCGTTCAAGAATGGCTACGCGGCCGGCGTATACGATACGGTCTCCCTGTTCGCGAACGCCACGCAGGGCGGCAGATCCATCAGCAGCCAAAAAACGCTCACGCTGTTCCAGTGTCTGGATTCCCGCGGCGACAAGCTCGGGCTCTTCCGGTCCTGGGCGGACGGCGTGTGGGGTGGAGGCGGCAACGGATCGGCCGTGCAGGCGCTCGTGGATCGTTGCCTCCCGTAGCACAACGCCGGGGCGAGGAGACCGGCTCGGCGACGATCGATGTCTGAATGGCAGGGTGCCCGAACCGATCCGCGTGACCGCCTGATCGTGGCATTGGACGTCCCTGCGCTCGACGAGGCCGAGGCGCTCGCCGACCGGCTGCGGGGTGTGGTGGGCTGGTTCAAGATCGGGTCGCAGCTGTTCACGACAGCCGGACCGCGCGCAATCGCCGCGATCGCGCAGCGGGGACGTGTCTTTCTCGATATGAAGTTCCACGATATTCCCACCACGGTCGGCGCCGCCGTCGGGGCAGCCGCGAGGCATGGCATCGCGCTCTGCACCGTGCACGCATCGGGTGGCACCGAGATGATGCGGGCGGCGCGCGAGGCCGCCCATCGTGCGTTTCGTGACACCGGCGTCGGGCCGGCACGGATCATCGGGGTAACGCTCCTGACCAGTATCGACGAGCGGACGCTCCGAGAGATCGGCGCCGCCGGCACGCCCACGGATGTGGCGCTGCGGCTCGCGCATCTCGCCAGGGCCGCCGGGCTCGACGGGGTGGTGGTCTCGCCGCTGGAGGTCGAACCAGTCCGGGCGGCGTGCGGCCCCGAGTTCCTCCTCGTCTGCCCCGGCATCCGTCCAGCGGGCGGCGCCCCGGACGACCAACGTCGCGTGCGCACCGCAAGCGCCGCCGTCCGGGCGGGCGCCGACCTGCTTGTCGTGGGACGACCGATCACGCACGCGCCCGACCCGCGCCGGGCTGCCGAGGAAATCCTACGGGAGATCGAAGGCCCCCCGGCGCACCCCCGTGCGCCGACGTAGGCTCTCCCCCGCCGCTGTTCGCCGGCCTCGAACGGCAGGCCGGTGCCCGGCTCACGGGGTTCCCCGCGCGCATGGGTATTCTGCTCATCGGGCGGCCTGCGAACCGGTGACCTGAGTGTGACACCCTCGCCATACTATTATGGAAGTGGCCCGCGAGATGGTGCAGAAGCATGACTATCCGATTCAGAGGGGCCGGGAGGTATGTGCCACCATGATGCAGGGATGGCGGAGGACCTCGAAACGCTGCCGGCCCGGACCGGCGGTCCTGGCTCTTGTCATGACAGTGACGCTGCTTCGGGCGGGCGCCGCCGCGGCGGCGGGAAGCTCTGTGGGCGTCGTGGATTTCTACGCGCCGAGCCCGCTCCCGCTGATCGGCAGCGTGATCCCCGAGCGCACCGCCGCCGATGAACTGTCCGCGTTCCTCGCGCGCGCCGGCAACGGTGTGACCGTGGTGCCGCGGGCGACCGTCGTGCAGGCCGAGCGGACGATGGGATGGCGTGAGCAGGACGCGCTCAAGTTTGATCGCTTGAGCGCGCTCGCCCGCGCCGCCGGGGCCGACCGGCTCGTGGTCGGGTGGATCCGGACCCTGAACCTGGGAGGGGCCGGCAATGAGCCGAGGGTTCCCAGTGGCAACGGGATGCGGCTGGCGCAGGCGGCGGTGGTCGTGCAGGTCTTTGACGCCGGCCAGGGCCGCCTCGTGGCGGAGCGGAGCGCGGCCGGGACCGCGATCGGCGTTGTTCCGGAAGTGCTCGTCCGCGACGTTCTGCGCAACGCGATCGCACCCGCCGTGCCGTGGCTGGTGACGCAGCTCACGCCCGCGTCGGTGCGGGTTCGGCCCGGCTGCTGCGGTTGACGGTGGCGCGTTGAGTTGAGTTGCCAATGCGAGGCGGCGCCGGTATACTGTCGTGAGGGATACGCAGGAGGTGCCGGCGTTGCGCAAGTCGGTCCGAGTCGCGGCCGCCATCGGATTTTTGCTCGCGCTGTCCGCGTTCGCCGCGGATTTCACGGTGGGGTGCGGGCAGCGTTACGTGTACGGTATCGTCTCCGCGAAGTATCCGGCCACCGGGGATAATGAATCGTGGACGATCCAGGTCGTCGATGAGTGGTACAGTGTGCCGGAGAACTTCTACTATCGAGCCCAGGTCGGTGATACCGTGAAGTTCGACGGCCGGGACTGGACGGTCGTCAAGTCGAGCGGCACGACGCTTCCGGGCAGGCCGGGCAGGCAGCCCGAGCAGCCGCCGCCGAACGTGCCGCCGAGTCTCGCGAATCCTCCGAACCAGCCGACGACGCACTGACCCCGGAGTGTAGGCGTGGCTGCGAGGCGGGACAACGTCCCGCCTCGCGGCACGTCGGACCGCGCGCCGCATAGCCGCGCCGTTTGACACTAGCGAACATGGGTACTATAATGCGCCTAATTATCCGGGCGGCCGCCATACCGGATATGCGCGGAGGATCGGCGCCGAGTGTCATTGCTGGATGACGTCGCGGAAGTGTTGATCCGCGAGGACGAGCTCGAGGCTCGGGTCGCGGATCTCGGTCGACAGATCAGCGGCGACTACGAAGGCAAGACTCCTCTCCTCGTCGGTATCCTCAAGGGCGCGTCCGTATTTCTAGCCGATCTGATCCGGCAGGTCACGGTCCCGTGCATGCTCGACTTCATGGCCACGAGTGCGTACGGGGGTGGTACCGAGGGCAGCGGCATCGTGCGCATCCTTAAGGATCTCGATCAAACCATCGAAGGGCGCCACGTCTTGATCGTCGATGACATCATCGATACCGGCTTCACGATGGATTACCTGCTCGAGACGCTGAAGGCGCGGTATCCCGCGAGCCTGCGTGTGTGCGCCTTGCTCGACAAGGTGACGCGGCGGCGACGCCGGGTCGGGATCGACTATCGCGGCTTCGAGATTCCGGATAAGTTCGTCGTCGGATACGGGTTGGACTACGGAGGGATCTACCGCAACCTGCCGTTTATCTGCGTGCTGAAGCCGGAAGTGTATACGTGAGCCCCGGCGCCGCCCTCGCGAGAGGGCGGCGCCGGTCAATTCGGACGGACACACGCTGCGAGGAGGTGACCCTGCGTGGAGTTCATCGGCAAAGGGCGCCCGGCCCGCCGAACCTACGGGTTCGAGGAGATTGCGCTCGTGCCGGCGTCGGGGACGATCGATCCAGAGGACGTCGATCTATCGTGGGAGGTCGCGGGCCGGACCTTTGCGCTGCCGGTGATCGCCGCCGCGATGGACAGCGTCGTCGACGTGCGGCTCGCGGTTGCCCTCTCCAAGCTGGGCGGCATGGCGGTGCTCAATCTGGAAGGCATTCAGACCCGGTACGAGCGGCCCGACGAGGTGCTCGACCGGCTGGCGGAGGCCGCGCCCGACCGCGTGGTGACCGTGATGCAGGAGGCCTACCGTGAGCCGATCAAAGACGACCTCGTGGGCCGCCGGTTGGAGGAGATTCGCAAGGGCGGAGGGGTGCCGGTCGTCTCCACGACGCCCGGCGCCGCGCTGCGCCTGGGCCCGCTGGCGGCCGAGGCCGGCGCGGAGCTGCTGCTCGTTCAATCCACTGTTATCACCGAGCACCATCGTAGCGAGCGGGGGCGGACCGTATCGCTCCGTGAGTTGACCGCCTCCACCCGGCTTCCGGTGATGGCGGGCAACTGCGTGTCCTACGAGGCGGCGCTCGGGCTCTTCGAGGCGGGCGTCGCCGCAGTGTTCGTCGGCGTCGGCCCCGGAGCGGCCTGCACGAGCCGCAAGGTGCTCGGGGTCGGCGTCCCGCAGGCCACGGCAATCGCCGACGTCGCGGCGGCGCGGGCGGAGCATCTGCGACGGACGGGCAGGCACGTGCCGATCGTCGCCGACGGAGGGATCACGGTCGGCGGCGAGATCGCCAAGGCGATCGCCTGCGGCGCGGACGCCGTGATGCTGGGGTCCCTGTTTGCGCGCGCCGAAGAAGCGCCGGGCCGCGGCTTCCACTGGGGCATGGCCACGCCGCACGCGGCGCTGCCCCGCGGGACGCGGATCGCGGTCCGGACGACGGGCACGCTCCGCGACATCCTGCATGGCCCCGCACGCGTGGACGACGGCTCGCAGAATCTGATGGAGGCGCTCCGCACGGCGATGGGGATGTGCGGCGCCCGCACGCTCCGCGAGATGCAACAGGCCGAGGTCATCATCGCCCCCGCGCTCGTGACCGAGGGCAAAGGGATGCAGATCGTGCAGCGCGTGGGCCAGGGGCGCTGATGCCGGGCGCCCAGGTGCAGCAGGAGCGCGCCCGCCGCCCCCGGGAGCGCGCCGCCGCCCAGGTGATGCCGCCGGTCGACGACCTCGTGATCGTCCTCGACTTCGGCGCGCAGTACAGCCAGCTGATCGCCCGACGCATCCGCGAGCTGCGGGTGTACAGCTTGATCCTGCCGTTCGACACCCGGCTCGAGGACCTGCTGGCGCTCAAGCCCAAAGGCATCATCCTGTCCGGGGGGCCGGCGAGCGTGTACGAGCCGAATGCGCCGCGGTGCGACCCGGCCCTGTTCGGAGCCGGCGTGCCGACGCTCGGCATCTGCTACGGCATGCAGTACATGGCGCATGTCCTCGGCGGCGAGACCGGGCCGGCGGTGCGCAAGGAGTTCGGGCGGACCCGGCTGTTCGTCGACGAGCCGGAGCGCGATGGCGGGCTGTTTCGCGGCCTGGAGCGGCGGTTGATCTGTTGGATGAGCCACGGGGACACGGTGCACCGCCTGCCCGCGGGGTTCGAGACGCTCGCTCATTCCGACCACACGCCGCATGCCGCCGCGGCCGACCGCGCGCGGCGGCTCTTCGGCCTGCAGTTCCACCCCGAGGTGTCCCACACCCCATGGGGCGCCGAAGTCTTGCGCAACTTCGTCTACACGGTCTGCGGCTGTGCGCCGTCGTGGACGATGGCGTCGTTTGTCGAGCAGGCGGCCGGCGAGATCGCCGCCGAGGTGGACGGCGGGCGCGCGATCTGCGCCCTCAGTGGGGGAGTCGACTCGTCCGCGGCGGCCGCGCTCGTGTTCCGGGCGATCGGCGACCGGCTGACGTGCGTCTTCGTGGATCACGGGCTCCTGCGTCTCGGCGAAGCCGAGCGTGTGGTCGGCGTGTTCCGCGACCACTTCGGCGTGCCGCTCGTGCACGTCGACGCCCGGGCCCGGTTTCTGGACCGGCTCCGCGGGGTCGTCGATCCCGAGCGCAAGCGCATCTTGATCGGACAGGAGTTCATCACCGTGTTTGCGGAGGAGGCCGAGCGCCTCGGCCGGCCGGAGTTTCTCGTGCAGGGCACGCTGTATCCCGACGTCATCGAGAGCGGGACCCGCACCGCGGCGCGGATCAAGACCCACCACAACGTCGGCGGCCTCCCCGCGGTCATGCCGTTTCGCCTCATCGAGCCGTTTCGGACGCTGTTCAAGGACGAGGTGCGCGTGGTGGCCCGGACGCTCGGGCTGCCGGACGAGATGGTGGGGCGCCACCCGTTCCCGGGCCCCGGGCTCGCGATCCGCGTCCTGGGCGACGTCACGGAGGAGCGGCTCGCGGTCCTGCGTCAGGCCGACGCCATCGTCACGGGCGAGATCCGCCGCGCAGGGCTCAGCCGGGACATCTGGCAGGCGTTCGCCGTGCTGTTGCCCGTGCAGAGCGTCGGCGTGGCCGGCGACGCCCGCACCTACAGCAGCGTTGTTGCGGTCCGCGCCGTGACGAGCGAGGATGGCATGACCGCGGATTGGGCCAGGTTGCCGGCGGACCTCTTGGAGACCATCAGCAACCGCATCACGGGTGAGGTCAAAGGCGTCAGCCGCGTCGTCTACGACATCAGCAGCAAACCGCCGGCGACGATCGAGTGGGAGTAGCCGGTCGCACGGGCGGGATCATCGCCTAACCTCCCGCGCGCGTCCGACAGCGCCGGCGCGATGATACACTTATGAGCATGACGCCTGCGATCGATCTCGAAGCCCTGCTCAATCCCCGCCAATTGCAGGCCGTGCGCCACCCCGGCGGCCCCCTCCTCGTGCTGGCCGGCGCCGGATCCGGGAAGACGCGCGTGCTGACGTATCGCATCGCCGCGCTCATTCGGGATGGGGGCGTGGCGCCGTCCCGTATCCTCGCCGTCACGTTCACCAACAAGGCCGCCGGTGAGATGCGAGAGCGCCTCGTCCGGCTGCTCGGGCCCGGCGCCGCGCGGGCGTTGTGGATCGGGACGTTTCACGCGATCGCCAGCCGCATCCTGCGCCTCTCCGGGGCCCCGCTCGGGCTGGATCCTCGGTTCGTGATCTACGACGGCGACGATCAGCGAGCGCTCATGCGCGAGGTCATCCGCGAGATCGGCGTGGACGATCGTCAGTTCCCGGCGTCCGCCGTGCTCGCCGAGGTCAGCCGCGCCAAAAACGATCTCGTGGATCACGTCGCCTACGCGGCGCGGGCCGAGTCGCGGCGCCAGGAGGTGATCGCGAAGCTCTACGCCGCGTACACGCGCCGGCTCGGCGAGTGCCACGCGCTGGACTTCGACGACCTGCTGGGCCGCGCCGTCGAATTGTTCCGGGAGCACCCGTCCGTGCTCGCGGAGTATCAGGCGCGCTTCGTCCACGTGCTCGTGGACGAGTACCAGGACACCAACCATGCGCAGTACGTCCTGGTCAGCCTGCTGGCGCGCAGCCACCGCAATCTGACGGTCGTGGGCGACGACGATCAGGCGATCTACCGGTGGCGCGGTGCCGACGTGCGCAATATCTTGGAGTTCGAGCAGGACTACCCCGAGGCGGCGGTCGTCACGCTGGATCAGAACTATCGTTCCACGCAACGTATCCTGCGCGTGGCGTCCGCCGTGATCCGGCACAATCCTCACCGGCACGAGAAGATCTTGTGGACCGCGAACGGCGAGGGCGACCCCGTGACGCTGTTCGCGGCCTGGGACGGATACGAGGAGGCGCGGTACGCCGGGGAGCAGGTCAAGCGCCACATCGCGGCGGGGGGCCGCGCCGGCGAGGTGGCCGTGCTCTACCGCACGCACGCGCAGTCGCGTCAGTTCGAGGAGATGTTCCTCCGCCTGGGCGTACCGTACCGGATCGTCGGCGGCCTGCGCTTCTACGAGCGGGCGGAGATCAAGGACGTCCTCGCGTACCTGCGCGCGGCGTACAATCCCGCGGACGAGGCCAGCCTGCGTCGCGTCCTGAACGTGCCTCGGCGCGGCATCGGCGACACGACGGTGCGGCGGCTGGAGGCGTGGGCCCGGGCGGAGGGTGTGTCCCTGTGGGACGCGCTCCGCCGCGCCGGGGACGCCGGGTGCGGCGCGCCTGCCCGGCGGGCCATCGAGGAGTTTGTGCGCATCGTCGAACAGATCGCGGCCTGCGCCGTGGATCATCCCGCGCGCGAGGTACTCGATCGCGCGATCGCGGTGAGCGGCTACCGGCGTCTGCTCGAGGCCGAGGGCACGGACGAAGCGTACGCGCGGCTGGAAAACCTCGATGAGCTCGGGGCGGTCGCCCGCGAGGTCGAGGAGAGCACGGGCGATGCGTCGCTGGAGATGTTCCTCCAGCACCTCTCGCTCCTCACCGATGAGGACACGGCGGACGACCGCGCCGATCGCGTCGTTCTCATGAGCCTCCACAGCGCGAAGGGCCTCGAGTTCCCGATCGTCGTGCTGGCGGGCCTGGAAGAGGGCCTGTTTCCCCACGCCCGCGCGCTCGAGGATCCCACGGGGATGGAGGAGGAGCGCCGCCTCTGCTATGTTGGGATGACGCGCGCCCGGTCCCGTCTGTTCCTGACGCACGCGCAGCAGCGCACCGTCTACGGCACCGCGCGGCCGGGGCTGCCGTCTCGCTTCCTCGCGGAGATCCCCGAGGACGCCATCGCCCGCGAGGGCACGCCCCGGACCGCCACCAACGATTGGCCGGACACGGAGCGCGCCGTTCCGGTCGTGGCCGTCGGAGATGCGGTGCGACACAAAGTGTTCGGCGCCGGCCGCGTCCTGGAGGTGGACGGGGACGGGCCGCGCGCGATCATCACGGTGCGGTTCGACGGCGTCGGCACGAAGCGCCTGGCGCTCGGGTACGCCCCGCTGGAGCGGATGTCCGCCGCGCCGCAGGATGGGAATCCCGTAAGCAGCAGTCCGTGACAGGAGGCCTGCCACCGTGCGAGGATCCGCGTTGATCGCGCTCGTGACGCTCGTCGCCGCGGCGTTTGGGCTCCCCGGCGTCGGCGCGGCGACCGCGCCGCATCCGAGCCTCCCGGGATTGCCGGATCCCAAGGTCATGACCGGGCAGCCGGGCCGCTATGGCGGCGTCTTCCTCGATTCGCAGCAGAGCGATCCGTCCACGTTCAATCCCATCCTCGCGAACTCCACATCGTCGACCGGTCCGCTCGCCAACGTGTTCGACGGGCTGGTCGAAGCCAACGGGAAAACCACCGACATCGAACCCGGGCTCGCGGAATCGTGGACCGTGAGCAAAGACGGCCGGACGTGGACGTTCACGCTGCGCCAGGGGCTGCAGTGGGCCGACGGCGCGCCGGTCACGGCCGACGACGTGCTCTTTACGTTTCAGGTCGTCTACGACAAGCGCATCCCCAACAGCGCCGCCGATGTCCTCAAAGTGGCGGGCCAGCCGATCGAGGTGACCAAGGTCAACGCGCGCACGGTGCAGTTCCATACCGCGGAGCCCTTCGGGCCGTTTCTCCGCGAGATCGGCAACGCGTCGTTGATTCCGCAGCACGTCCTCAGGAAGGCGTACGACGCCGGCCAGTTCAACCAGACCTGGGGGGTCAACACGCCCCCGAGCCAGATCGTCGGCACGGGGCCGTACAAGATCACCGAGTACCGCCCGGCGCAGCGCATCGTGTACGACCGGAATCCGCATTACTGGAAGGTCGACATGCGCGGGCAGCGCCTGCCGTACATCGACCACATCGTGCTCACCATCGTGCCGAACCAGAACGCGCTGCGGCTCCTCTTCCAGGGCGGTCAGGCCGACAGCTACGGGGTGCGGCCGGCGGAGTACGCCGAGTTTGCGCGCGGCGCCAGGGCCGGCAACTACACGGTGTATGACGGCGGCCCGAGCTTCGGATCGGAGTTTCTGACCTTCAATCAAAATACGGCGTCCGGGATGCCCGGCTACAAGCTGCGGTGGTTCCAGGCCCAGAAGTTCCGGCAAGCCGTGTCCTACGCCATCGACCGGCAGGCGATCATCAATCAGGTCTACGCCGGCCACGCGGTCCCGGAGTACGGTCCGGAGAGCCCCGCGGACAAGTTCTTCTTCGATCCGCACACGATGCAGTATCCGTATAATCTCCAAAAGGCCGCCGCGGTCCTGGCGGAGGCCGGGTTCAAGAAGGGGACGGACGGCGTGCTGCGCGACGCCGACGGGCACGCGGTGCAATTCGTCATCACGACGAACGCGGACAACCCGGACCGGGTCGCGATCGGCAACATCATCCGGCAGGACCTTACCGCGCTGGGGATGCAGGTGACGTTCGCCCCCGAGGCGTTCAACACGCTCGTGGCCAAGCTTACGGATTCGTTCAAGTGGGAGGCGCTCGTGCTCGGCCTGACGGGCGGCATCGAACCGGCGGACGGGCAGAACGTGTGGAAGTCGTCGGGCAGCCTGCACATGTGGTATCCGCGGCAGGCCAAGCCGGCGACGCCGTGGGAGGCAGAGATCGACCGGTACTTCGATCTCGCCGCGACGACGGTCGACCAAAACCGCCGGCGGGACTACTACAATCAGTGGCAGGAGATCGTCGCCGAGCAGGTGCCGCTCATCTACACGGCGATTCCGCACGCCTACGTGGCGGTCCGCAACAAGTTCGGGAACATCGAGTTCACCGCGTTCGGCGGCCCCTTCTGGAACTTCCCTGTGATCTACATCAAGTAGCCGTCCGGTGATCCGCTACATCGCCCGCCGCCTCATCCTCCTCGGGCCGCTCCTCCTCGGGATTACCTTCGTCAGTTGGGCGGCAATTCAGCTCGCGCCCGGGTCCAGCGACTACTTCCAGTCGCTCGTCCTGCAGTACCCGCAGATCAGCCCGCAGCGGATCGCCGCGCTCAGGGCGGAGTTCGGCATGGACCAACCCCCGCTGGTCCAGTACCTGCACTGGCTGTGGAGCATCGTGCACTTGAACTTCGGCTACTCCTTCGCCTACAACGTCCCCGTGGCGTGGCTGATCGGCAGCCGCGCGCTCAACACGCTCCTGTTGTCGGTCACGTCCCTCGTCGTCGCCTGGGCCTTGGCCCTGCCGCTCGGCATCTATTCGGCCGTGCATCAGTACTCCGCGCTCGACGGCGCGCTGAGCGCCGCGGCGTTCGTGGCCATCTCCGTGCCGAGCTTTTTCAGCGCGCTGCTGCTTCTGTACGCGGCCTTCTGGACGCATCTCCTGCCGCTGCAGGGGCTGACGAGTGTCGACTTCGACTTCCTGCCGTGGTGGGACAAAATCCTCGACGTCGCGCGGCATTTGGTGCTGCCGACGATCGCCCTGGGCGTGTTCTCCGTGGGCGGCCTGATGCGCTACATGCGCACCAACCTGCTCGACGTGCTGCGCTCGGACTACCTGCAGACCGCGCGGGCCAAGGGCCTCCCCGAGCGCGCCGTGATCTTCCGCCACGGCGTGCGCAACGCCATCAACCCGCTTGTCACGCTGTTCGGGTTCGAGCTCGGCGGCCTCTTGAGCGGGGCGGCGTTCGTCGAGAACGTCCTCGGCTACCCCGGCCTGGGCCGCCTCGTGCTGGAGGCGGTGCTCAAACGGGATGTCTTCGTCGTCATGGGAAGCCTGCTCATGGGGAGCGTGCTGCTGATCCTCGGCAATCTGACCGCGGACATCATGCTCGCGTACGTCGATCCCCGGATTCGGTACGACTGAATGAGCCAGGACGCGGCCGCCGCGCCGCGCGTCTCCGCGTCCCCGGAGCGGGCCGGCCGGTCGCGAACGCCGCTCCAGCTGGCCTGGCGCCGGCTCCGGCGCTACCGCCTCGCGGTCGTGGGCGGGGTAACGCTCGTCTGCCTCTATGCCGCGATGGTGCTGGCGCCGTTCCTGGCGCCGTACGCGCTCGACTACTCCGACCGGTCGCTGTTCTATGCTCCGCCGGTCGGGGTCCACCTCATCGACGCGCGCGGCCGCCTCCACCTGCGCCCATTTGTCTACGCCTACCGCGTCGTCGACGCGTCCCTGCCGGCGTACGCGCCCGACACGTCCCGCACGTACGACATCCGCTTCTTCGTCCATGGCGCTCCGTACCGGCTCTTGTGGCTCGTCCCGAGCGACATCCACCTCCTGGGCGTGGACTCCCCGGCGCGGCTGTTCCTGCTCGGCACGGATCAGTTCGGCCGCGACCTGCTCTCGAGACTACTCTACGGGAGCGCCGTCTCGTTGTTGATCGGGATTCTCGTCGTGCTGATCACGTTCCCGATCGGGATGATCCTGGGCGGGATCGCCGGGTACTACGGCGGCATCATCGACAACGTGATCATGCGGAGCGTGGAGGTGTTGGCCGCGTTTCCGAGCTTCTACCTGCTGCTCACGCTCGCCTCGGTCCTGCCCCCGACCCTCTCGAGCGGCGCGCGCCTGTTCATGATCTCGGCCGTGTTCAGCTTCGTGGGATGGGGCGGGCTCGCGCGCGTGTTGCGCGGTATCGTGCTCGGCATCCGGGACGTGGAGTTCGTGCTCGCCGCACGGGCGGCGGGGCTGCCCGACCTCCGGGTGATCGTGCGACACGTGCTGCCGACCACGGCCTCCTACGTGATCGTCGCGGCGACGCTCACGATCCCGGGCGTGATCCTCGGGGAGAGCGGTCTCTCGTTCCTCGGGCTGGGCGTTCAGGAGCCCAGCACGAGCTGGGGCCTCCTGCTCGCGCAGGCCCAGAGCATCGAAGCGCTCACCCAGTTCCCGTGGCTCCTCATCCCGGGGCTGCTCATCGTCATCGCGGTGCTCGCGTTCAACTTTCTCGGCGACGGCGTCCGGGACGCGCTGGATCCACGCCAGCGGGTGGCGTGACGGGCGGTGCCGGGTCGTGCGATGATAGAAGCGGTACCCGCCGGGTGCCGGCCTCGGCCGGCCAGGGAGCGGCGGGCAAGGCGGAGGGGGCAACACGGATGGCAAAGGTCGTGAAGTCGGGGTCGGCGGTCGGTCCGGGGGCCGGGGTTCCCGGTGGCCCGGCGCGGCGGGGGACCGCGGGGGCCGGGCCCCGATCTCGGTCCGGACGGCGGTCCGCACTCATCATCACGGCAGCCGCCGCGGCGGTGCTCGTGGCCGCCGGGGTGCTGTTCGCCCAGCGCGTGATGCAGGTGCAGCAGGGCGTGGTGACGCCGGACGTGCCGCAGGGGGCGACCCTCGACCCGGCGCTCCGGGCCCGCGGCGCCGTGATCACGATCTCGGGCGAGGCGAGCCGCCTGCAGGCGTCGTACGACCCGGCCTCGGGCACGGTGCTGGTCCGGTTCCAGTCCAAGTACTACGATCCCAAACATTCCAAAACCCTGAACCGACAGTACCTCGCGACCGAGGGCCGCCTGGTCGTGCAACTCGCGCTGTACAATGCCCCGGAAGCGGGGCGGGTGGTGGCGGAGTTGTACCACGGCCGCGAGAGGCTCGCGACGGTGAGCGGGGCCTCCGGGGACGAGTACCAGAATTACGCCGTGCAATACGCCGGCACGCTGCCATAGACCCGGGCGGCCCGGGGAAGGGCTCCGGGCCTCGCGCCGGGCGGCGCAGGAGAGGATTTGGCGGGGGGTTGTGGAATTCGCACCAATTAATGGCGTAGCGCCAGTGCGCCCCGAGGTCGGCGCCGGAGGAGGGTTCGCGTGGCCGAACCGTTGCTGTCGGTCCGAAGCCTAAAGACCTATTTCTACACCGACGAGGGCGTCGTGCGCGCCGTGGACGGCATGGCCTACGACCTGCACAAGGGCGAGACCCTTGGCATCGTCGGCGAGTCCGGCTCGGGCAAGAGCGTGCACGCGCTGTCGATCATGCGGCTGATCCCGTCGCCGCCCGGGAAGATCGTCGACGGTGAGATCCTGTTTGAAGGGCGCAACCTGCTCAAGCTGTCCGACGAGGAAATGCGCAGGATCCGCGGCAACCGCATCGCGATGGTCTTCCAGGAGCCGATGACCTCGCTCAACCCTGTGCTGACCATCGGCGAGCAGATCGCGGAAGCGGTGATCCTGCACCAGCGGCTGGACAAGCGCGCGGCGTGGGAGCGCGCCATCGAGATGCTCGAGCGCGTCAAGATTCCGTCGGCCCGGCAGCGCGTGAGGGACTACCCACACCAGTTCTCCGGCGGCATGCGGCAGCGCGTCATGATCGCGATGGCGCTGTCGTGCAACCCGTCGGTGCTCCTCGCCGACGAGCCGACGACCGCGCTGGACGTGACGATCCAGGCGCAGATCCTCGAGCTCATGCGAGAGTTGCAGCGCGAGTTCGGCACGGCCATCATCATGATCACCCACAACCTGGGCGTTGTCGCCGAGATGTGCGACAACGTCGTGGTCATGTATGCCGGGCGTCCGGTCGAGGAGACCGACGTCAAGCGGACGTTCCATGATCCGCGGCACCCGTATACCTGGGGTTTGCTGCACTCGGTACCGAAGCTCTACGAGCGGAGCGAGCGGCTGATCCCGATCGAGGGGCAGCCGCCCAGCCTGGTGGACCTCCCGCCGGGCTGCTCGTTCGCCCCGCGGTGCCCGTTCGCGATGGAGGTCTGCACGCAGGTGGACCCGCCGACCGTGAGCATCGAGGCCGGGCACGCCGCGCGGTGCTATCTCTACACCGACAAGGCGACGGAGAAGGACAAGCAGGCGGCGACAGCCGCGGGGCTGGCGGCGTCGGCGCGGAGCCGGGGGGTCTAAGACGGCGTCACCCTGGAGCCCTGGGGAGGGACTATGGCAGGCAACGGCGAGATTCTCCTGGAGGTCAAGCACCTCGTCAAACATTACCCGGTTACGAAGGGGTTCATCTTCCAGCGGCAGGTCGGAGCGGTCCGGGCCGTAGACGGCCTGAGCTTCTACATCCGGAAGGGTGAGACGCTGGGCCTCGTCGGCGAGTCCGGGTGCGGCAAGACGACGACCGGCCGCGTCATTCTACGGCTCCAGGAGCCAACGACCGGCGAAGCGCTGTTCGAGACCCGCGACATCTTCAAGCTGGGCAAGGAAGAGCTTCGGCGGATGCGCCGCAACATGCAGATTATCTTCCAGGATCCCTACTCCTCGCTCAACCCCCGGATGACCGTCGGCGACATCATCGGCGAGCCGCTGGAGATCCACAACCTGGCCCGCGGCAAGGAGAAGGTCCGCCGCGTGCAGGAGCTCCTCGAGGTCGTCGGGCTGTCGCCGTACCATGCGAACCGGTATCCGCACGAGTTCAGTGGCGGGCAGCGTCAGCGCATCGGCATCGCCCGGGCGCTCGCCGTGAACCCGAAGCTGATCATCGCCGACGAGCCGGTCTCGGCACTGGACGTGAGCATCCAGGCGCAGGTGCTCAACCTCCTGCAGGAGCTGCAAAAGGAATTCGGCCTGACCTACCTGTTCATCGCGCACGATCTCTCGGTGGTCAAGCACATCAGCGACCGCATCGCCGTCATGTATCTCGGCAAGATCGTGGAACTCGCGGATGCGGATGAGCTGTTCTCGAACCCCCAGCATCCGTACACGGAGGCGCTGCTGTCCGCGGTCCCGATCCCGAACCCGGAGATGCGGCGGGAGCGCATCATCCTGCCGGGCGACGTGCCGAGCCCGGTGAACCCGCCGTCCGGCTGCCGGTTCCACACGCGCTGCCTTTATGCACAGCCGAGCTGCAGCGTGGACGAGCCCGAGTTCGTCGACATCGGCAACGGCCACTTCGTCGCCTGCCCCGTACGGCCGTTCAAGACCCAGCGGAGCAAGGCGGCAGTGTACCGCCCGGCGGCCAGCGCGGCCAACTCGTAGAACCGGACGGGTGCGCCGGACGTACCACACTACACGACTACACGGACTGCACGAGGATGCTGAGGCCGGGGGGGAGGCAGCGCATCCGCGTCGGGGCGGCGGCGCCGGCAGGTGCGTGGCGGGACGTTCTCACCGGTTCGACTCGGGATAAGAGGCGGTGAGCGTCGTGGCACAGCGCGGACTGGCGGTACTGGCGATCGCGGTGATGGCGGTGCTGGCGTACGGCACCGGCGCCCGCGGCGCCGCGGAATCTGTGCGGAACCCGGACACCCTGATCATCCTCACCTATGGAGACCCCCAGAGTCTCGACCCCGCCTACGCCTACGACACGGCGAGCGAGGGCGTGATCTGGCCCGGGATCTACGAGACGCTGATCACCTATGACGGCAGCGTGCTGTCCCGGTACGTGCCGCGCCTGGCCACGATGGTGCCGACCCTTCAAAACGGGCTCATCAGCAAGGACGGGTTGACCTACACGTTCCCGATCCGCCAGGGTGTGCATTTCCACGACGGCACGGTCATGACCCCGGAGGACGTCCGGTACTCCATGCTGCGGTTCATGCTGCAGGACCGGGACGGCGGCCCGTCGTGGCTGCTGCTCACGCCGCTGCTCGGCACCGACAGCACGCGCACGAAGGGCGCCGTCACGGTGCAGTATGCCGACGCGGCCAAGGCGGTGACGGTCGAGGGCCAGAACGTCGTCTTCCACCTCAAGCATCCCTACGCGGCGTTTTTGAGCATTCTCGCCGCCTGGTCGTTCGTGCTGCCGGAGAAGTGGGCGGCGGCGCACGGGGACTGGGACGGGACGGCCGGCACATGGGCCAAGTACAACAACCCCAAGCTGCAGGACCGGTACGAGTTCGACCACACGAACGGCACGGGCCCGTTCGTGCTGCAGACCTGGGACCGGCAGGCGAAGGAAGTGATCCTCGTCCGGAACGACCACTACTGGCGGGCGCCCGCGAAGTTAGGGCGGGTCGTGATCCGCACGGTTACGGAGTTCCCGGCCCGCCAGCTGCAGTTGCAGCGCGGCGACGCGGACGCCATTGCGGTGGACCGGCCCGACCAGTCCAAGGTCACGGGCATGGCCGGCGTCACGGTGCAGGACGGTTACCCGTCGCTGGTGATCCAGGTGTTCCACTTCAATCAAAAGATCGACGCCGCGGGCAACCCGGACGTGGGGAGCGGCAAGCTCGACGGCAACGGCATCCCGCCGGACTTCTTCTCGGACGTGCACGTCCGCCGCGGCTTCGCCTACGCGTTCGACTACGGCACGTTCCTCCGCGACGGGTACCGGGGCAAGGCCCTGCAGCCGAACGGCCCGATCATTCAGGGCCTCCTCGGCTACGACGCGTCGCTCCCGAAGTACACGTTCGACAAGCAAAAGGCGATCGCGGAGTTCAAGGAAGCATGGGGCGGCAAGCTCTGGGACACCGGCTTCCACTTCACCGAGACCTACAACACCGGCAATGCCGTGCGCCAGATCGGCGCCCAGATCGTCAAGGACGACGTGGAGTCCCTCAACCCGAAATTCCACATCGACATCCGCAACATCCAGTTCTCCTCCTTCCTGCAGTTGACCGTGCAGCACAAGGGCACCCTGTACGCGCTCGGCTGGGCGGTCGATTATCCCGACCCCGACGACTTCGCGCAGCCGTTTCTCGCGAGCAACGGGCAGTACCCGAAGCAGAACGGCTTTTCCGATCCCCACGTGGACCAGCTGGTGAAACAGGCCGCGCAGGTCGCGGATCCCGCGAAGCGCGCCGAAATCTACCATGAGCTCACGAAGTTCGCGTACGACAACGTGTTGGCCATCTACGCAGCCCAGCCGACCAATTTCGTGGTCATGCGTTCGTGGGTCCACGGATGGTACTACAACGCGGTCCTGCCGCCGCTCGCGAACGTGGGTTTCGACTTCTATACGATGTCCAAGCAGTAGCGACTCACGCCGGCCGGCCCGCGTCAGCGGGCCGGCCGACCGCTGATGAGCCGGTTCATCGCACGCCGCCTGCTGCTGTTGCCGTTCGTCGCCCTTGGGGTGACGGCACTGATCTTCTCGCTCCTCCAGCTGCTCACCCCCGCGATGCGCGCCAGCCTGTACATCACCGATCCCAAGCAGCTCAACGCGCTGCCCGACATCATACGTAAGTACCACCTAGACCAACCCGTGTACGTGCAGTATTGGGAGTGGCTCCGCCAGGTCTTGCACGGCGACCTCGGGTGGTCTGAGACCGCGCGGGAGCCCGTGCTGGCAGCAATTCGAGGCTATTTCCCCGCGACGTTCGAGCTCGCGCTGTACTCGTTCGTCTGCATCCTCGTGCTCGGCATCTGGCTCGGGACACTCTCTGCGGTGCAAAAGGACAAGATCGTGGATCACGTGAGCCGCTCGACGTCCATCAGCGGCGCGTCGCTGCCGACGTTCGTGTGGGGGCTCGTGCTGCTCATGGTGTTCTACGGCCACTTCGGGTGGTTTCCGCCGGGCCGGATCGGGCTCGACGCCGACCTCTTCGTCCGCAGCCCGCAATTCCACCCCTACACGGGGCTCCTCACGATTGACGCGCTCCTCAACGGTCAGTGGTGGCTGCTCTGGGACGCGCTGCGCCACCTCGTGCTCCCGGTGGCTACGCTCACGTATTTCATCACCGCCACCCTCGTGCGGATCACCCGCTCGTCCATGCTGGAGACGCTTCGCGCGGACTACGTCAGGACCGCGGAAGCGAAGGGATTGCCGCGGGACGTCGTGGTGGACAAGCATGCCCGCCGCAACGCGCTGATCCCCGTGATCACGCTCGCGAGCCTCTTGTTCGTTGGGCTCCTCTCGGGCGTCGTCATCACGGAGACCGTGTTCAACTGGCCGGGCATCGGCCGCTGGGGCGTGACGGCGAGCCAGCAGCTTGACATTCCCGCCGTCACCGGCTTTGCCCTCATCTTCGCGGGGATGCTCGTGCTCGGGAACCTCTGCGCGGACGTTCTGTACGCCGTGGTCGATCCGCGCATCCGGCTGCAGTGAGCGCGGTCCGCGTCCCCTCGATCGCCGCGCCGGGCGCTCCCACGGTCCAGCGCGTCCAGCCGAGCGCGTGGGAGCGCACGCTCCGCCGGTTCCGCCGCAACCCGCTGTCCGTGCTCGGGCTGTGCATCATCCTCTTCTTCTTCGTGGTGGCGCTCCTGGCGCCGCTGCTCGCACACCCGACCGAGCGCAACCCGTACATGATCCCGCACCAGGGGTATGCGAGCGATCCCCGCCCCCCGGGGCCGGGCCACCCACTCGGCACCACGGAGGAGCAGTTCGACCTATACTACGGCGCGATATGGGGCGCGCGCAGCGCGTTTGTCGTCGCGCTGACCGTCGTCGGGGCCGGCATCGCCGTCGCGCTGACGCTCGGCAGCCTGAGCGGGTACTACGGGGGCTGGATCGACGAGGCGGTGATGCGGGTTACCGACATCTTTCTCGCGTTTCCCGGCCTCATCTTGGCCGTGGTCATCGTCGCCGTGCTCGGCCAGAGCGCGCGCAACGCCGTGATCGCGATCGCCGTCGTTGCCTGGCCGACGTACACCCGGCTCCTGCGGGCGGAGTTTCTGCGCGTCCGCGACATGGAGTACGTGCAGGCCGCGCGTGCGATGGGGGTCGGGGACTTTTTCATCATCATCCGGCACGTCCTACCGAACACGATCTATCCCATCATCATCCTGGCGTCCCTGGACATGGGCGGCATCGTCATCAATTTCGCGGCCTTGTCGTTCCTCGGGCTCGGCGCGCCGCCCGGGTATGCCGATTGGGGGCAGCTCATCAGTCTGTCCCACAACTGGATCCTCGGCACCGCGGGCGACCCGTTCCAGTATTGGTACACGCTCTTGGTGCCCGGGGTGGCGATCTTTCTCTTCGTCCTGGGGTGGAACCTGCTCGGCGACGCCTTCCAGGATATCTTCGACCCCCGCCAGCGCGGGAGCGTGTAGGGAAGTGGCACGGAGCGTCAGCATACCGCAGGCTCAGAGAAGGAGGCGTGACATGCGCATGCGGCCATGGTCGATCCGCATCACGGCGGTGCTCGTCGCCGCAATCGTGCCCCTTTCACTCGGGGCGCTGGTCGCCCGGGGAGCGGGTGAACCGGTCAGGAATCCCGACACGTTCGTGGAGTTGCAGTTCGGCGACGTCACGAGTCTCGATCCCGACCTCGCCTATGACATCTACTCCGCGGAGCCGATCTGGCCGAACGTGTACGAAACGCTGATCATCTACAGCGGCTCGTCCCTGGACAAGTTTTCGCCGATGCTGGCCACCGAGGTGCCGAGCCTGCAGAACGGGCTCATCAGCAAGGACGGGCTGACGTACACGTTCCCGATCCGGCAGGGCGTCCACTTCCACGACGGGTCGATCATGACGCCGGACGACGTTGTGTACTCGTTCCGCCGGTTCCTCCTGCAGGATCAGGCGGGCGGCCCGGCGTGGCTCCTGTTGAGCCCGCTGCTCGGCGTGGACAGCACGCGTGACAAGCAGGGCAAGATCCAGGTGACATTCGACCAGGTCCAAAAGGCCGTGTACGCGCAGGGAAACAACGTCGTCTTCCACCTCAAGCGGCCGTTCGCGCCGTTCCTGACGATCATGGCCGCCTGGGGCGGTGTGATGCCGCGGAAGTGGGCGGCCGCGCACAACGACTGGGACGGCGGGGCCACGACCTGGCAGAAGTACAACAACCCCAAGAACGAGGACCGGTATCAGTTCGACCACATGAATGGCACGGGGCCGTTCATGCTCGAGCAGTGGGACCGCCAGAACAAGGAAGTGATCCTCGTCCGCAACGACCACTACTGGCGCCAGCCCGCGCGGCTCCGGCGCGTGATCATCAAGTCGGTGACCGAGCTCGCCGCCCGGCGCCTGCAGCTCCAGCAGGGTGACGCCGACCTCATCGTCGCCTCCCTGAACGAGCAATCGCAGCTGCGCGGCCTGCCGAACACCGTCATGCAGGCCAAGCTGCCGCAGATCGCGGTGCAGACGCTGCAGTTCAACTTCAAGATCAACACGGAGGGGAACCCGGACGCGGGGAGCGGCAAGCTCGACGGGCAGGGGATCCCGTCCGATTTCTTCGCCGACATCCACGTGCGCCGTGGGTTCGCCTACGCGTTCGACTACGCGCAGAATCTGAGCAGCGCGTACGCGGGCCAGGGCATCCTGCCGCACGGGCCGATCGTCCAGGGGCTGCTCGGCTACGACGCGTCCGTCCCCACGTACACCACGAGCCGCGACAAGGCGATCGCGGAGTTCAAGGAGGCGCAGGGCGGCAAGCTGTGGGACACGGGGTTCAAGTTCACGGTGCCGTACACCGCCGGCAACACGGCACGGCAGGTCGGCGCGACGATCCTGCGCGACGACGTCCAGGCGCTCAACCCCAAGTTCCAGATCAACTTCCGCCCGGTCCCGGCAAGCGCGCTCAACGATCTCTTGTTCAGCCACAAGGGGACGATGTACTTCCTCGGATGGTTCGCCGACTACCCCGACCCGCACGACTTCGCGCAGCCGTTTCTCTCGGCGAACGGCTATTTCCCGGTGCGCGGCGGGTACAACAACCCCGAGGCCGACCGGCTGATCGATCAGGCCGTGGGGACGGCGGATCCGGCCAAGCGCGCGTCGATCTACAAGCAGATCTCCATGCTCGCCTATAACGATCTGCCGTACCTGTTCCTCGTGCAGCCGACGACGTACTACACGATGCGCACCTGGGTGCACGGGTGGTACTACAATCCGATCTTCCCGGGGCAGTACTACTACACGCTCTACAAGCAATAGTATCCGGCCCGATCGCCGGCGCGAGCGGGGAGCGCGTAGACCGCGCTCCCCGCCGCATGTTACCATGGCGATACTTACCGCGAGTGGAGGGTAGCGTGTCCGAGGACCGGCCGAAAGCACCATCGATGATCGACGCCGCCATCGTCGCGCGCGTCGCCCGCCTCAGCCGGCTCGAGCTGACCCCCGATGAACGCCGGCTGTTCCAGGTACAGCTGGGCAGCATTCTCGAGTCGTTCCAGCAGCTCGCCGCGCTCGAGCTGGGTGACGTCCCCCCGGCGGCGCCCGGAGGCCCGGCGGCCGGGGTCATGCGCGACGACCTCCCGGTCGCGTGTCTGTCCCGCGAGGACGCCCTCGCCAACGCGCCCGAGACCGCGGACGGCTACGTCGTGGTCCCGCCGGTCATCGAGGACGACGGGTCCCGGGCGCCATGACGGGTCCG
>JAJPIA010000003.1 GCA_021324975.1 Bacillota bacterium | reverse complement strand
GGATTTGAACCCACGAGGCGGTTACCCGCCTACACGCTCTCCAGGCGTGCCGATTCGGCCGGGCTCTCGCACCCCTCCGGAACGGCCTCATTATAGCACAGGCCGCCCGGCGTCCCCGCGCCCGCGTGCGCGCTACTTCGCCCGTTCGGCCGCGCGGAGCACCGCCCGCTTCACGTAGACGGTGGCGAGGTGCGCGCGAAATTCGCTCGAAGCGTACAGATCGCTCTGCACGTCCACGCCGTCGGCGGCGTGGGCCGCCGCCGCGGCCACGGTCTTCTCATCGAGCGATTGCCCGGTGAGCGCCTTCTCCACCGCGCTCGCACGGTAGGCCTTGCCGGCGACACCGTTCACCCCGATCGCGGCGCGCTGGCACTTGCCGCCACTCACCGACAGGACCACGGCAACCCCGACGACCGCGTACCCGCTGGCGGGATGCGGGTGCTTGACGTACGCGGCGCCGGTCCCCCTGCCGAGCACGGGCACCTGCACCTCCGTGATGATCTCCGATGGCTCGAGCGCCGTCGTCAGCATCTCTACGAAGAAATCGCCCGCCTTGATCGTCCGGGTCCCCTTGGGGCCCGCGGCGGTGATCTGCGCCTCCAGCGCGAGCGCGGCGCCCGGATAGTCGGCGGCCGGGTCCGCGTGCGCGAGCGCTCCGCCGATCGTGCCGCGGTTGCGCACCTGCATGTCGCCGATCACGGCCGCCGTCTCGGGCAGGAGGGGACACTTGCTCTTGAGCACGTCGCTGTGCTCGATGGCGTCGTGCGTGACGAGCGCGCCGATCGCCACAGCGTTGCCGTCGGCCTTGATCCCGTCCAGCCCGGGGATCCGGCCGATGTCGATCACGAACTTCGGCTGCGCCAGTCGGAACTTCATGATGGGCAGCAGGCTGTGCCCGCCGGCGAGCACCTTGGCGTCCTCGCCGTGCTGCTCGAGGAGCCCGATCGCCTCCTTGACGGTTGCGGGCGCGCGGTACTCGAACGCTGCCGGAATCATCGTCTCGTCACCTCCGGATTCACTTCCTGCTCGCGCCTCCACGGGCCCGCGGCGTGCGCCGGCCCGCGTCGTAAGCCCGCGGCAGAGACGCGTCTACCCCTTCCCGTGAATGGCGTTCCAGATCCGCTCCGGCGTGAGCGGCATATCCAGGTGCGTGACGCCGAGCGGACGCAGCGCGTCGAGCACGGCGTTGACGACGGCCGGCGTGCTCGCGATCGTCCCCGTCTCGCCCACTCCCTTGACCCCGAGCGGGTTGTGCGGGGACGGGGTCTCCGTGCGGGCCGTCACGAACGTGGGGAACATGTGCGCGCGCGGCACCGCGTAGTCCATCATCGAGCCCGTGAGCAGCTGCCCGTCCGGACTGTACACCGCGCCCTCCCACAGCGCCTGCGCGATGCCCTGGACCAGCCCGCCGTGCACCTGCCCGTCCACGATCAGCGGATTGATGACGCGGCCGCAGTCGTCCACGGCGACGTACCTCCGGAGCTCGATCTCGCCGGTGTCCGCGTCGACCTTGACGGCCGCCACGTGTGCCCCGAACGGGAACGTGAAGTTCGACGGGTCATAGTAGGCGGAGGCTTCGAGCGAGGGCTCGACGCCCTGCGGCAGGTTCCACGCAAGGTACGCGGCGAGCGTGACCTCCTGGATCGTCTTCGCGCGATCCGGGCTGCCCCGCACGGAGAAGCGGCCCTGGTCGAAGAGGAGGTCCCCTTCGGAGGCCTCGAGCAGGTGGGCGGCGATCTTGACCGCCTTGTCGCGCACGCGGCGGGCCGCCAGCACGATCGCCGCGCCACCCACGACCGTCGTGCGGCTGCCGTAAGTGCCCCAGCCCATGGAGACGGCGCCGGTGTCGCCGTGCACCACCTCGATGTCGTCGAGCGGCAGCCCGAGCTCCTCGGCGACGACCTGCGCGAACGTGGTCTCCTCGCCCTGGCCGTGGGGCGACGCGCCGGTGAAGACCGTGGCCTTGCCCGTCGGGTGCATGCGCACCGTCGCGCTCTCCCACAGCCCGCCCTGGAACCCCACGGCGCCGGCCACGGAGGACGGGCCCAGCCCGCAGATTTCGACGTACGTGCTGATTCCCACCCCGAGGTAGCGGCCGTTCTTCGGCCCCTGCTTCTGGAAGTCCCGGAGCCGCTGGTATCCGACGAGGTCGAGCGCCTTGTCGAGCGCCGGCGGGTAGTCGCCGCTGTCGTACGTCAACCCTTCGACCGTGGTGTACGGAAACTGCTCGCGCTTGATGAAGTTCTTGCGGCGGACGTCGACCGGGTCCATACCGACCGCGTCGGCCACGAGGTCCACCATGCGCTCGATCAGGTACGTCGCCTCGGGCCGGCCCGCGCCACGGTACGCGTCGACGGGCGACGTGTTGGTAAACACGCCGAGCACCTCGTACGAGACGTTGGGAATCACGTACGGCCCGGTCAGGATCAACCCGTGCAGGATCGTCGGCACCCCGGGCGCGGCGGTCGACAGGTACGCGCCCAGGTTGGCCCAGGTTCGCCCGCGCAACGCCGTGATCGTGCCGTCGCGGTGCGCCGCCGCCTCCAGTTCGGTGATATGGTCGCGCCCGTGAATCGTGGCGAGGTAGTTTTCGCGCCGGTCCTCGACCCACTTCACGGGCCGCCCCGTGGCGCGCGCGCAGTAGGCCACGATCGCCTCGTCCGCGTAGAACGGGATCTTGCTGCCGAACCCTCCGCCAACCTCCGGGGCGATGATGCGCACCTTGTGCTCGGGAATGCCCGTGACCACGCTCATGAGGAACCGGGCGATGTGCGGATTTTGGGTCGTGCCCCAGACCGTGAGCTCGCCCGAGCCGCTGGTGTACTTCGCGATCACGGCGCGCGTCTCCATCGCGTTGGGAATCAACCGCTGGTTGACGAAGCGCTGCGAGACGATCACGCCGCCCCGCATCGCGTCGGCGAAGGCGTGCTCGGCGTCCCCGCCCGCCACCCGCCACGTGAACGCCAGGTTCTTCGGCGCGTCCGCGTGGATCTGCACCGCGCCGTCGCGGGCCGCCTGTTGCTGGTCCACCACGGCCGGGAGCGGCGCGTACTCGACCTGAATCAGGGCCGCGGCGTCCCGCGCGGCGAAGCGCGTCTCGCCGAGCACGACGGCAACGCCGTCCCCCACGTAGCGCACGACGTCCGTGGCGAGCGCCGGGTGCGGCGGCGTCCGGAGATCGGCGTTCGGCACGAGCCACGCGGTGGGGATGGGGTTGAGTTTGCCCGCGAGGTCCTTGCCCGTGTACACGGCTACCACGCCCGGCTCCCGGCGGGCCGCGGCGGTGTCGATGCGCACGATCTTGGCGTGCGCGTGCGGGCTGCGCACGATGTGGGCGTAGAGCATGCCGGGCAGCGTGAGATCATCCGTGTAGGTGGCCTGGCCCGTGATGAGCCGCGGATCCTCCCGGCGCTTGACGCTTGCGCCAAACAGCTTGGTGACGGCCATGACGCTCCCTCCCGTCCCCCGCGTTACCGCGCGGCCTTGGCCGGCGTCTCACCCCGAAGCTTCTTCGCCGCGTACTGGATGGCGTTGACGATGTGCTGGTACCCCGTGCAGCGGCACAGGTTGCCCTCGATGCCCCACCGGATCTGCTCTTCC
>JAJPIA010000001.1 GCA_021324975.1 Bacillota bacterium | reverse complement strand
GGGAGCCTGCGCGTGCGCGAGAAAGCCAAGGTGATGGACCGCGAGACGATCCGTCGCGCCGTGACGCGCATGGCGCACGAGATCGTGGAGCGAAACAAGGGGACCGAGACCCTGTGTCTCGTGGGTATCGTCCGCCGGGGCGTCCATCTGGCGGCGCGGCTGGCCGCCGCCATCGGCACCGCGGAAGGGGCCTCGATCCCCGTGGGCGCGCTCGACGTTACGCCGTACCGCGACGATCGCACGCCGCGGGCGCGCGCCGACACCGGCGCGCCGGAAACACGGCTGCCGTTTGCCGTCGCCGACCGGCGCATTATCCTCGTGGACGACGTGCTCTACACCGGTCGGACCGTGCGTGCGGCGTTGGACGCCCTCATCGACCGCGGCCGCCCGGCGGGGATTCAGCTCGCGGTCTTGGTGGACCGTGGGCACCGTGAGCTGCCGATCCGCCCGGACTACGTAGGGAAGAACCTGCCGACGGCATCGCGCGAGCAGGTCCGCGTGTTGCTCACGGAGTCGGACGGCCGCGACGAGGTGATCATCGAGGAGCCGGACTAGAGCGGCCCGGGCCGGCGGCGGCACCTCCCGGACGCCTCGCGTTTACGGCCGTCCCGCGGTCGGCTCAATGGGTCGCGCGGGCGCAACGTGCATGGTGCGCTCCCCGGAGTACGTGACGATCCCCGGCGGCGCGCCCCGGGGTTTTCGCACGTGCTTGCGCGGGACGTAATCGACCGCGATCTCCCGGCTGTCGCGCCCCTCGCTGAAGTACGCGGCGGCCTGCGCGGCCTCGCGGATCATCGCCTCGGACGGTTCGCCGGGGCTCTTGAGCACCACATGGGCGCCGGCCAGCCCGCGGGCGTGGAGCCAGAGGTCCTCGGGGCCGGCGACGTGAAACGTCACGTGATCGTTTTCCCGGGCGCTGCGCCCCACGACGATCGTCGCTCCACCAGGAGCGCGGAACCGGCGGGGTCCGGGCCGGCGCTCGGGGCGCTGGCGGCCCCGGCGCCGAAGCGCGCTGAGCTGCTCCAGGTCGGTCTCCGCCGCCGCGAGATCGTCCATCGACTCCGCCGTGGCGAGGTGGACGAGCGCCTCGCGAAGCGCGGCGAGCTCCGCCTCCAACCGGGCGATGCGGTCCGGGACCGCGCGCGCAGCCGCGCGCGCCTTCGCGTACCGGCGAAAGTAGCGTTGCGCGTTCTCGACCGCCGACAGCGCGGGATCCAGCGGGATGGTCAGCTCTCCCTCGGCCGTATGATCCGGGACCACGAGCGCATTCGCGCGGGGACGGGCAAGGCGTCCGTACGCGAGCAGGAGCTCGCCCAGGACGCGGTAGCGATCGCCCTCGGCGCTCTCGGCGAGGAGCCGGCGGTTCTCGTCGAGCGCGCGCCGGCGCTGCGCAGCCGCGGACTGCGCCGCCCGTTCGAGCGCCCGCCGGCGCTCCTCGAGCGGACCGACGCCCGCTCGATCCCGGTAATACCCCGCGATCGCATCGCCCATCGACGCGGCGGGACGCGCGGAGAGGTGCGCGTACACGCGCAGCGGCATCGCGGCAAACGCGGCCACCCGGCCGCGGTCCTCGTACTCCGTGGGTGAAAATCGCTCCGCGCGCGCGGCCGATGCGATGTCCGCGAGCGCGGCGTCGAGCCGCGCGGCTGCCGGCCGGCACTCGAGCGCGGGCGTCGCGGGGTCGAGGCCCGCTCGCAGCGCGACCTCGCGGGCGAGCACGGGCCCGAGCCCCAGAACGGCGCTCGCGAGCTGTTGCCAGATGGGTCGCGGCCCGTCGCACACCGCCTGCCAGGCCGCGGCGTCGAGCCCGTCCGGCCCCGGACGGTCGGCCGGCGGAGGCGCGTAGGGACGCCCCGGCAGCACCGGCCGCCGGGGCGACATCTGCGGCGTGACGACTTTGAGCGCGCCCAGCACGATGCGGCCGTCGGTGAGGACCACGTTGCTGTGCCGTCCCATGATCTCCGCGATCAGGGTGAGCGGCCCCTCGAGCGCGTCGAACCGGAGCTCGAGCAGCCGGTTGAACAGGGGCTGGCCGACCGCCGCCAGCCGGGCGTGGGTCAACCGGCTGCGCAGGAGCTGCCCGAAGGGGGCGAGGGGCTCGGCCGTCCGCGGCCGCGGCGCCAGGTGGATGCGCGCCGTCTGCGGATGGATCGAGGCGTACAGGTGCGCAAACCCGCGCGGACCGCGAAGCGCGATCACGATCGCCTGCGGGTCCGGCTGCTGCACGCCGGCGAACCGCGCCTCCACGTGCGCCTGCACCTCGCGCGCGACGGCCGCGAGCACGAGGCCGTCGATGGACGGCGGGACGGTCTCAGGCACGCAAAACCTCCTGGCCGCAGACGCCGCGGCCGGTGGGCCGCTCAGAGTATACGAGAAGGCCGGCGACGCGCGAAAGGGAGGAGATCATCTCCGTGGCGCCGGAGTGTTTCCCGTGCGGATACGTGGCGCGGCCGGTGGGGCAACGCGGCGGGAGCAGGCGTCGTGATCAAGAGCATGACGGGGTTCGGCGTCGCAGAAGCCGTCTCCGGGCCGAGCCGCCACGCGATTGAGATCCGGTCGGTCAACCACCGCTTCTGCGAAATCCTCGTGCGCCTTCCCCGGGATATTGCGCCATTGGAGGAACGAGTCAAGGCCGCGGTGCAGGGCCGTGTGTTGCGGGGACGGGTCGAGGTTGCTATAATTCGAGAAGAGCAAGGAAAACGCACGCGAACGGCTAAGGCGGATCTAGATCTGGCGGTAGCGTACGTCAAGGCGATAAATGACCTGAAACAGGCTCTTTCGATCTCCGGACCGTTCGACCTCTCCACGATGCTGTCGTTGCCCGACCTCATCCGGATCGAGGAGCAAAAGGACGACCTCGATGCCCTCTGGCCCAACCTGGCCGGCGGGCTGGAGGCGGCGATGGACCGGCTGGTCGCGATGCGCGAGACCGAGGGCGCCCGGCTCGAAGCCGATCTGAAGGGCCGGATCGGGAGGCTCCGGGGGCATATCGGCGCGATCGACGAGCGCGCGCCCGTCGTGGTGCAGGAGTATCACGAGCGCCTCGCTCGGCGGGTGCAGGAGCTCGCCGGCGGCGTGGCTGTGGAGCCCGGACGGCTCGCGGCCGAGGTGGCGATGTTCGCCGACCGCGCCGACATCAGCGAAGAGATCACGCGCTTCCGGGGCCACCTGGCGCAGTTCCAGGAGACGCTCCAGGCGCAGGGCGCCGTGGGCCGGACCCTGGAGTTCATCGTGCAGGAGCTCGGGCGCGAGGCCAACACAATCGGCAGCAAGGCGAACGACCTCGCGATTACCCGTCTGGTGATCGCGGTGAAGGGTGAGTTGGAGAGCCTCCGGGAGCAGATTCAGAACGTGGAATAGTCCCGGCAGCCGCGCAGCGCCGGGACCCGCTGCGCGGTGAGGGGGATGAGGGCGATGGAAACCCGGCTCATCAACATCGGATTCGGCAACATCGTGGCCGCGAACCGCATCATCGCCATCGTCAGCCCGGATTCCGCGCCGATCAAGCGCATCATCCAGGAGGCCCGCGACAAGGGCATCCTCATCGACGCGACCTACGGCCGTCGCACGCGCGCGGTGGTCATCACGGACAGCGGTCACGTGGTGCTGTCCGCGGTGCAACCGGAGACCGTGGCCCACCGGTTCACGAGCAAGGAGGCCGCCGCGGAGCAGGAGAGCGTCGAGCAGCCGGACGAGGACGCCGCCGAGACGCCGGTGGCCGATCCCGAATGATCGTCACGGTCAGCGGCGAGATCGGCGCCGGCAAGAGCACGGTGGCGCGCGCGTTGGCCCATGCGCTCGGGTTGCGGTACCTGTCAACGGGCGAGGTGTTTCGCGAGGAAGCGCGCCGCCGCGGGATCAGCCTGTCCGACCTCGGCGCGCTCGCCCTGCAGGATCCCTCGATCGATCGGGCGCTCGACGACATGCAAATCCAGGCGGCGCGCCGCGGGGACATCCTGGTCGACAGCCGCCTCAGCGGCTGGCTGATCGACGGCGATCTTCGTATCTGGCTGCGCGCGCCGCTCGGGGTCCGCGCGGCGCGCGTCGCGGCGCGTGACGGCACCGACGTCCCAACGGCCGCGCGCGACGTCCAGGCGCGGGAAGACTGTGAGCGCCGCCGGTACAGGCAGACCTACCACGTGGACGTCTTGGATCTCACGCGCTACCACGTGATCATCGATACCGCGATGTGGGGCGCCGACGAGATCGTGTCGGCGCTCCTGGTGTTCGCCCGCGACCTTGCCGCCCGCCGCACCCCGGGACACGCGGGGAGCGCCGCGGGCGGGGGGCGCGCCGCGGGTCATGGCGCCGGCTGACCGCGCGGCGTTCCGGAACCGGGTGGTGGTCGTCGGCGTGTGCGGCAGCATCGCCGCCTACAAGGTCGCCGTGGCCGTGCGGTTGCTCGTCAAGGCGGGCGCCGAGGTACGCGTGGCGATGACGCCCGCCGCGACCCGGTTTGTGGGTGCCGCGACCTTCCGCGCGCTCTCGCGCCACCCCGTGATCACCGATATGTGGGCGCCCGATTCGCCGTGGGACGAGCCGCACGTGGCGCTCGGCCGGCAGGCCGCCGTGATGCTCGTGGCGCCGGCGACGGCAAACGCGCTGGGGCGCCTGGCGGCCGGCCTCGCCGACGACGTGGTCTCGGCGACGGTGCTCGCCACCCGCGCGCCGATCCTGCTCGCGCCCGCCATGAGCGCTGAAATGGCCGCCGCGCCGGTCGTGCAGGACAACCTCGCGCGCCTGCGGGCCCGGGGCATGCACGTGATCGGGCCGGAACGCGGTGAGCTGGCGTCCGGTGAAATCGGGGCGGGACGGATGTCCGAGCCCGACGCCATCGTGGATCGACTCGCAACGCTCGTGGGTGAACCGGGCGTCCGACGGTGAGCGGCGGGAACGAGGCGTGTGCGCAGGTGCTCTTGGACCGCGCCCCGGGGATTGCGGATCGCCCGTTGACGTACCGCGTGCCGCCCGCGCTGGCGCACCGGGCGGCGGTCGGCGTTCGAGCTCTCGTCCCGCTCGGGTCCCGCATTGCGAGCGGCGTCATCCTCGGTCTCGGTCCGTGCAACGTGCCGGACGAGGACGGCGCCCCCGGGCGGCCGTCTGAGCTCCGCAACCTCCTCGACATTCCCGAGCCGCTGCCGCTGTTTTCGCCGGCACTGCTGCGCCTCGCCCGCCGGGTCGCGGAGGAGACGCTGTCCACGCTGCTCGACGCCGTGCGGTGCTTGGTGCCGCCGGAGCTGTTGCGCCGTCCTCCGACCACGCCGCGCGCCGAGCGGCGCGTCGTGCGGGTGCCGGAGTACGCGCCTCGCGGCGTGGGCCGGCGGCAGCGCGCCGTCCTCGAACGGCTCGCGGCCGCGCCCGGCGGCGTGTCGCTCGGGGACCTCCTTCGGGCCGGGGACGGGCCTGCCGTCCGCCGGCTCATGCGGCTCGGGGCGGTGCGGATCGACGCGGGCGCACACGGGGCTGCCGATTCCGGCGGCGAGCCGCCGGAGTCGGGCGCGCACAACGGGCGGCGCGGGATCCCGCGTGATCCCGCCCAGGTGGCCGTCGTCCCGCCGCCGTCGGCCCTGCTCTGGGGCGCCCCGGCGGCCCGGATCCGGTGGATCACGGATGCCGTGCACCGCACGGTCGCGCGCGGCGGGCAGGTGCTCGTCATCGCGCCCGCGGTCGAGCTCGCGGAGCAAATAGCCGCGACGCTCCGCGGCCCGGATGGGCCGCGTGTCGCCACCTATCACTCCGCGCTCAGGGACACCGCCCGCCGCGAGACCTGGCGCCGGCTCCTCTCGCAGGACGCGGACGTTGTCTGCGGGACCCGCTCGGCGCTGTTTGCGCCGCTTGCGCGCGTGCGGCTCATCGTTGTGGACGACGAGCAGGATCCGTCCTACAAAGCCGATCGGGCGCCACGGTACCATGCCCGGCGGGTCGCGCTCGAGCGTGGCGAACTGGAGCCGGCGCAGGTGGTGCTCGGCGCATCGGCGCCGTCCGTCGAGGCCTACGCCGCGGCCGCCGCGAAAACGCTGCGGCTCGTTCGTCTCGGCGCGCGCGGTGGCCCGCGCATCGAAATCGTGGACATGCGGCGCGAACACGAACGCGGGCGGATTGGGGTCCTGAGCCGGACGCTCGTCGGTGCCGTGCGGCGCCACCTGCGTGCAGGCGGCCGCGTCGCGCTGTTCGTCAATCGGGTCGGCTATGCCCGCGTCCTCGCCTGCGGCGAGTGCGGCACGATCATCCGGTGCCGGCACTGCCTCGTGCCGGTCCCATACGACCGCGAGACCGGCACGGTCCGGTGCCGCCTCTGCGGTCACATCGAAGCGGCTCCGGGCGTCTGCCCTCGGTGCAAGGGCGTGGCGCTCCGGTGGGCCGGTCCCGGGACGAAGCGCGTCGAGGAGGTCGTGGCCAAGTTGTTCCCGGAGTTTCGGCTGGCGCGCGTGGACCGGGAGACCGCGACCGGGTTCGACCGCGTCGCGGGCGAATTTGCCGCGGGCCGGCTCCGGTTGGTCGTGGGGACGCAGTTGTTGCTGCGCGGCCGGCGTCTCCGACCGAGCCTCGTCGGTGTGATCGACGCCGACGCCCCGCTGTACCGTCCGGACTTTCGCGCCGCGGAGCGGGCCTTTCAACAGTTGTCCGCGATGACCACGGCGGCCGGCGCCGAGGCCGTCGTGCAGTCGCGGATTCCCGACCATCCGGTCCTTCGCGCGATCGGTACGGCGCGCCCCGACTCCTGGTACGAAGAGGAGTTGCGCGCCAGGCGTGAATTTGGGTATCCGCCGTACACCCACCTGGCCCGTATCACGGCGGTGGGGCCAGACGTCGCCGCGGCGGCATCCCTGGCCGAGCGCGCCGTGGCCGCGGCACGGAGCACCGGCGTCGAGGTGCTCGGGCCGGCGGCGTCGCCCTACGGTGCGCATCAGGCGCGGGTGCACTGCCTCCTGCGTGCGGGAGCGAGGGACGCCGTCCGCGCCGCCGCGCGCGCGGCGGCACAGGCGGGAGCCGGCCGCAGGACCGGCGCCCGGATCATCGTGGAGATGGACCCGGAGGAGATCGATTGATGGCGGAGACGGCCGGCGCCCTGGAGATCGTCACCGTCGACAGCCCCAAGGCCGCCGTGCTGCGCCGCCGCGCACAGCCCGTGCGCGTTGTGACGCGCGAGACGCAGCGGCTGATCGAGCGGATGTTTGCGACGATGCACGAGGCGCAGGGCATCGGGCTGGCAGCGCCGCAGGTGGGCGTGAGCACGCGGGTGATCGTCACCGAGTTCGAGGGGCGCCGGTTTGCCCTCGTCGACCCGGAGCTCCTGCGCCACGACGGCGAAGAGGTGATGGGCACCGAGGCATGTCTGAGCATCCCGGGATTGCTCGGGGATGTGCCGCGGGCGTCCAGAGTCGTCGTGCGCGCGCGCAATCGCCGGAACAAATTCGTGACGATCGAGGCGCAGGGGATGCTGGCCCGCATCCTGCAGCACGAGATCGACCACCTCGACGGGATCCTCTTCACCGATCGCGTCCGGGACCAAAAGACGCTGCGTCACGCGGAGGAGACGGCCGAGGTGGTGTCCCCGGAGTGAAGGCGGTCTTTTTTGGCACACCCGCGTTCGCCGTGCCCTCGCTGGACGCCGTGCTCGCGGTGTGCGAACTCGGCGCGGTGGTCACGCAGCCCGACCGGCCTCGGGGTCGCGGCCGCCGCGTCGAGGCGTCTCCGGTGGCGGTCGCCGCCCATCAGTACGCGCTCGACGTGTGGAAGCCGGCGTCGCTCCGGGATCCCGGATTTCTTGCGGACCTCCGTCGCGAGCAGCCGGACGTGCTCGTCGTCGTCGCCTACGGGCGGCTGATTCCGCCCGGGGCCATCGACGCGGCGCGCCTGGGCGGCATCAACCTGCATCCATCGCTGCTGCCGCGCTATCGCGGCGCGGCGCCCATCCCGCGGGCGGTCGCGGCCGGCGAACGGGAGACCGGCGTGACCGTCCTGTATCTCGCGAGCGAGATGGACGCGGGCGACATCATCCTGCAGCGCGCGGTCGCGGTGTGGGACGATGATACCGCGGCGACGCTCGAGGCTCGGCTGGCGCGCGAGGGCGCGGCGCTGCTCGCGCACGCGCTGCGCCTCCTCGACGCGGGCACGGCGCCCCGCCGGCCGCAGGACCACGGCCAAGCGTCGTTTGCGCCGAAGCTCTCGCGAGACGAGGCGCTGATCGCCTGGGACGCGCCGGCCGCCGGCATCGTCAACCTGATCCGCGCGTTCGACCCTTGGCCGGTCGCCTACACGCTGCGGGACGGCGAGCCGCTCATGGTCTGGCGGGCATCGGCCATGCCCGACGCCCGGTGCGGGATCGCGCAGCCGGGCCGGCCGCGGCCGACCCCCGGGACGGTGGTGGCCGCGGGAAGCGCGGATCCGCCGTTTGTCGTTGTCGCGGGCGAGGGGTGTGTGGCCCTCCATGAAGTACAGCCGGCCTCCGGACGCCGGATGCCCGCCGACGCGTATCTCCGCGGCCACCCACTGGCGGCGGGCACCGCCCTCGGCGCGGGCCGGCCGCGTGCGTGACGACGCGCCGGAGCGCGCGACGCCGCGTGCCGCTGGGCGCGCGCGCGGAATGGGACCGCCACCCTGTGTGCTAAAATAGGCACGAGATGGGGGTGAGGTAGATGTTCTTCTGGGATCCGACAATGTTCGTCGTCATCCCGGCGGCGCTTCTCGCGCTGTATGCCCAGATGCGCATCCAATCGGCGTATAGCCGGTACAGCCAGGTGCCCACCGCGAACGGTCTGACGGGCGCCGAGGTCGCGACGGGGATTCTGCGTCGCAACGGGCTGTCGAGCGTGCAGGTCGAGCGGATCGACGGGACGCTTTCCGATCACTATGATCCGAGAACGCGCGTCTTGCGGTTGTCCACGGGCGTGTACGATGGCGCCTCGGTGGCGTCGGTCGGCGTGGCCGCGCACGAGACGGGGCATGCGCTCCAGCACGCGCAGCACTATGGGCCGCTCGCGCTGCGCTCGGCGATGGTGCCGACGTCCCAGTTTGGGTCCTGGCTGGCGTGGCCGATCTTCATCATGGGGTTCTTCTTCCATTCCGGAATGTTCATGCAGCTCGGCATCCTGATCTTCAGCGCGGCGGTCGCGTTCACGGTGGTGACGCTGCCGGTGGAGTTCAACGCCAGCGCGCGGGCGATGCGCGTGCTCGCCACGGAGGGGATGGTCACCCCGGACGAGCTGCGGGGTGTGCGCACCGTGCTCAACGCGGCCGCGTTGACCTATGTGGCCGCCGCCGCGATGGCCGTGCTGCAGCTGCTCCGCATGCTGCTGCTCGCCAACATGCGGCGAGAGGACTGATCCGCCGCGAATGCCCGAGTGCATCCGCCGGTCGCATCACCCACCTCGCGCGAGGTGGCGGCCGAGATCTTGTACCGCGTCGACGCCCACGGCGCGTGGAGCGGCGTGCTGCTCCAGCGTACACTGGAGCGTGCGCGGCTCGGCCCGGCCGATCGGGGGCTGGCGACCGAGCTGACGCTCGGGACGCTCCGCCGCCGCGCGGAGGTGGATTGGGCGCTGGCGCGCTACGCCCGGACGCCCCTGGAGTCCCTTCCGCCGAGGATCCGTGCGGTGCTCCGCCTGAGCGCATATCAGCTGCTGTTTCTCCAGCGCGTCCCGCCGCACGCCGCGTGCAACGAGGCCGTGGAGCTGGCGCGGCGCGCCGGCCACACCGGCACGGCCCGCTTGGTCAACGCGGTGCTGCGCCGGCTGGCCGCCTCGCCCGAGCGGGCTCCCGAAGGCGATACCGTGGACGCGATCGCGTTGCGCCACTCGCACCCGCGCTGGCTCGTCGCCCGGTGGGTCGAGCGCCTCGGTACCGCCGAAACGCGCGCGCTCTGCGAGGCCAACAACGCCGCGCCGCCGGCCACGGTCAGGCTCAACACGCTCCGCGGCGCCCCGGAGGCGATCGCGACCCGGCTCGCCGAGCGCGGCGTGCACACGGAGCCGTCTCCGTGGCTCGCGGAGGCGCGGCGCATGGTCGTGGGAGCGGATCGTGTGCGCGCCCGCCGCGCGGCGTACGAGGAGGGGTGGTTGTCGCCTCAGGACGACGCCTCGATGCTGGTCTCCCGCCGTACGGCGGCCCGCCCGGGCGATGTGGTGATCGACGCGTGCGCGGCGCCCGGCGGCAAGAGCGCCCATCTCGCCGCGTTGATGGAGAATCGCGGCCGCATCATCGCCTGCGACGTGCACCCCGCGAAATTGGCCGCGGTCGCCCGCCAGTGCGCGCGGCTCGGCGTCACGATCGTGGAGACGCGGGAGCTCGACGCGGCGCGGCTCGGGGAGGCGTTCGCGGGCGCCGCGGACCGGGTGGTGGTGGACGCCCCGTGCTCGGGGCTCGGTGTGCTGCGGCGCCGGCCCGAGATCAAGTGGCGCATTCGACCGGAGGATCTCGCCGCCCGCGCCGCGGAACAACGGCGAATCCTGGCCGGTGTCGCGGGGGCCGTCCGGCCGGGCGGCCTCCTCGTCTACAGTGTGTGCACGCCGGAGCCCGAGGAGGGCGCGGAGGTCGCGCATGCGTTCCTCGAGGCGCACCCCGAGTTTCGGCCCGCGCCGCCCGAGGGCTGGCCGTTCGACGCCGTAGCCCCGGAAAGCCGCGGCGGGGTGCCGGCGCCGCGCGACGCCGTGATCTGGGACGGTGTAGGCGGGGCGCTCTTGCTACCCCACCGCACCGGCACGGACGGGTTCTTTATCGCGGCGTTTCGGAGGGCGGCGTGATCGGTGGTGCGGGTTCGGACCCCGGGCGCACCGGCACGGCCGTGGCATGCCGCGGCGCCGTGGAGCTCCTCGGGCTCGGCGTCACGGAGCTCGAGGCCCTCGCGGAGTCGCTCGGCGAGCCGCGGTACCGCGGCCGCCAGATCGCACGCTGGCTGTACGGCCACGGCGTGGACGCCGTGGGGGCGATGACGGACCTGCCCCGCGCGTTCCGCGAGCGGCTCCAGGCTTCGTCGCGGATCACGTACCCGCGGCTGCGGCGGGTCCAGGATGCGCCCGACGGCTCTGCGACCAAATACCTCGTCGAACTCGCCGACGGACAGCGCGTCGAGTGCGTCCTGATGCGGTTCGACGATGGGCGCCGCAGCGCGTGCCTCAGTTCGCAGGTGGGCTGTGCGATGGGCTGCGCGTTCTGCGCGACCGGCCTCAGCGGGTTCTCGCGGAACCTCGGCCCCGGCGAGATCCTCGGCCAGGCGCTCGTGATTCGCGCGCACGCGGGTGTCCGCATCGGGAACGTCGTGTTCATGGGCATGGGCGAACCGCTCGCGAACTACGACGCGGTGCTTCGGGCCGCGCGCCTGCTCGCCTTGCCGTCGGGATTTGGGATTGGGATGCGCCGGCTGACGATTTCCACCGTCGGCCTTGTGCCGCAGATCCGCCGGCTCGCCGCGGAACGGCTGCAGCTGACGCTCGCGGTGTCGCTGCACGCGCCCACGGATGCGCTCAGGGACCGGTTGGTGCCGGCCAACCACCGGTATCCGCTCGCGGAGTTGATCCCGGCGTGTCGTGCCTACGCCGCCGCGACGAACCGCCGGATCACGTTTGAGTACGTGTTGCTGGCCGGCGTCAACGACAGCCCCGCGGAGGCGCGCGCGCTTGCGGCGCTCCTGCGCGGGATGCACTGTCACCTCAATCTTATCCCCGTCAACCCGGTCGCCGGGACCCCGTTTCGCCGGCCGGAGGTCTCGGCGGTGATGGCGTTCGCAGCGCTGGTCCGCCGTGCCGGGTTCCCGGTGACCGTCCGGATCGAGCGGGGGACCGAGATCCAGGCGGCGTGTGGTCAACTCCGGCTCGCCGACGGTCAGGGCCGCCCGTCACGGTGGACGCCGTCGCCGGTCGCCACACCGTGAGCCTGCTCCTGCGCCTGGAGCGCCGCCTCGAGGCTCTGGCCGAGGCCGTGTTTTCGGCGTGGGGCCGTGACCGCGTGCACCCGGCCGAGATCGCCCGGCGCGTGTTCCGCGCGATGGACGACGGCGCCATGGCCGGGGTCGACGAGATGATGCTGCCGAACGCGTACCGCGTGTTTCTTCACCCGCGCGATTTCGCCCCGTACGCTGCGGTGGCGGGGCAGCTTGCGGCCGAACTGGAGTCGTCGCTCGGCGCGCGCGCCGCCGAGCTTGGCGGTCGGTGTCCCGGGCCGCTCCGCGTCGCGCTCGACGCGCGCGACGAGATCACGCCCGGCGCCGTCTACGTCGAGGCGCGCTTCTGCCCGGGCGACGAACCGCAACCGCAGAGCGAGCCCCCGGCGGGCGAGACGCGCGTGTACCGGCGCCGCTCGGGCGCCGGCCCCACGCTGCGGTTGCGGGTGCAGGCGGGCCCGCCGGGCACCGCGGGGCGGGAATTCGCGCTCGACCGGCCGGCCCTCACACTCGGCCGGCGACCGGATCAGGACATCGTGCTGGAAGACCCCAGCGTGAGCCGGGCGCATGCGCGCATCGAGGTCGCCGGGGGCCGCCCGTGGGTCGTCGACCTCGGCAGCACGAACGGCACGCTCGTCAACGGGCGGCGCGCCGGCGCAGAGCCGCTGCCGCTCAGCCCGGGCGACCGGCTGCAGGTGGGCGCGGTGCTGCTCGAGCTCATCGCGGAGCCGTGACCGAACCCCTGGTATCGCTGGTCCTCCGGTACGCGTTTCTCGCCGGGCTCCTCCTCTTTGTGGCGCGCGTCGTCCGCGCGGTGTGGGCGGACCTCGACGTTCGAGCCGTATCCCCGGCGGCCGCCCGCGCGGTTTTTATCGTCGAGCACCCGGAGTCGCTCCGGGGCCGCGAGTTTCTCATCGGCGGAGACGCGACGATCGGACGCGCGCCCGAGTGCGCGATCATGCTTCCCGACGGGTACGTGTCGCTGCAGCACGCCCGGGTCTGGTTGCGCGCGGGGCGTCTCTGGGTGGAAGATCTCCGCAGCACGAACGGGACGTTCCTCAACGGCAGGCGCGTGCGGCGCCGCGCGCCGCTGCGCCCCGGCGACCGGCTGCAGATCGGCGACGCCGTGCTCGTCCTGCACGTGGAGGGCGCGCCGGGCCTCCGCGCCCGCACCGCAGGCGCCGCGGGCGGTGCCGGGTCATGAATGGCCTGACGGCCGTCGGCGCCGGCCGCAGCGAAGCGGGGCGGGTTCGCGGGGTCAATGAGGATCGGATCCTGCTGGCCGACCGTGCGGGGTTGTACGCGGTCGCCGACGGGCTCGGCGGCCACGCCGCCGGCGGCGTGGCGAGCGACCTCGCCGTCGCGACGCTTCGCGCTCACGTGCCGCGCCTCACGGCGCCGCACGTCCCGCCGTCGCAGGCGCTCGTCCGCGCGCTGCGCGAGGCCAACCAGGCCATCCTGGAACAGGCGGCCGCGCCCGAGCGGTCGGGCATGGCGACGACGTGCACGGCGCTCATCGTCGGGGCGCGCGAGGGCGTCATCGCGCACGTCGGCGACAGCCGCGCGTATCTGATTCGCGGCCGCGAGGTGCGCCAGCTCACCGCCGACCACTCGCTCGTGGAGGAGCTCGTCCGCCGCGGCGATCTCGCGCCGGACGACGCGGGGGCGGCCGCGCGGCGTCACGTGCTCACGCGCGCGCTGGGGCTGGACACGGACGCGCCGATCGACCTGCTGTCGGTGCCGCTCGCGTCCGGCGACGTGGTCGTGCTGACGACGGACGGGTTGCACGGGGCGGTGGCGCCGGAGGAGATCGCGGCCGTGGTGCGCGCCACGCCGGACGCCGAGGAAGCGTGCCGGACGCTCGTAAACCTGGCGAACGAGCGCGGAGGGCTCGACAACGCGTCGGTGGTGATCGTGCGCGTACGGACGCGATGGGCGGTGCGGCTCGCCCGCGTCGCGGCGCCCGCGGCGCTCGCCGTGTTGCTCGCGGCGGGTGCCGCCGTGTATCAGCTCGAGCACTCATATTTTCTCGGCGTCCGGGGCGACCGCGTGACCCTGATGCGCGGGTTCCCCGGGCGGGTGCTGGGGGTCCCGCTCTTCTCCGTCGTCCGCGCCACGCCGGTCAGCATGGCCGCGATCGCGCCGGCGTACCGCGGCACGTTGCGTCAGGGTATCCGCGTGCGCACCCCCGAGGACGCCGACGCGTTGCTCGCCGACCTGGTGCGCCGCCCGTGAGCGCGCTGCGGTGCGTGGGGATGGGCAGTCGGCGGACGCGTGAGCGCGGGTTGCTCGCCGGGGCGGCCGCGCTCGGCGTGATCGGCCTCGCGGCCGTGCACACGACCCTGCATCCCGCGGAACCGTGGCGGCCCGTCGTGGTCGGCGGGGTCGCGCTCCTCGGTTTTCTCGTCGTGCATGGCGCGCTGTGCGTGTCCGGGAGTGCGGCGGACGAGATCATGCTCCCCGCCGCGGCGGGGCTGTCCGCGATCGGGCTCGTGATGATCTACCGGTTGCGGCCGGAGTACCTCATCCGCCAGGCCGCGTGGATCGCGCTCGGGCTCGCCGCGCTCGTGCTCATCCTCGGGGTGTTGCGCGATCTGCGCGGCGTGCGGCGGTACGCGTACCTGTGCGCCGCGGCCGGCCTGACGCTGCTGGCCGTCACGGTCGTCGCCGGCGTCGAACGCAACGGCGCGCGGCAGTGGCTCCTCCTCGGCGGCGTGGCGGTCGAGCCCGGGGAGCTCGTCAAGCTGCTCCTCGTCGTCTTCTTCGCGGCGGTGCTCGCCGAGCAGCGGGCGGCGCTCACGCTCCCCGGACGGCGGCGGTGGCGTGCCGAGTTCGGCCGCCTCGGCCCGATGCTCCTGTGTTGCCTCGGCGCCCTGTTGCTGCTGGTCTTCCAGCGCGACCTCGGGCTGGCGATGCTGTACTACGGCGTGTTCATCGCGATGCTCTACGTCGCCACCGGCCGCATGGACTACGTCGCTGCGGGCCTGGCCGCGTTCGCCGCCGGCGCGGCACTCTGTTACCACTGGTTCGGCCACGTCCGCGTCCGCGTGGACGTCTGGGCCGATCCGTGGGCGCACGCCTCCGGGGCCGGCTATCAGATCCTCCAAGGTCTCTACGCCCTCGCGGCGGGCGGCGTCCTCGGGACCGGGCTCGGCGCGGGCCATCCGATGTTGATGCCGGCATCGTACACGGACATGATCTTCCCGGCCATCGGCGAGGAGCTCGGCGCGGCGGGCACGTTTTCGGTGGTCGCGCTGTACCTGATCCTCGTGGGGCGGATGTTCCGCGCGGCCGTGCGCGCCGGCGGCGCGTTCGAGGCGCTCGTCGCGGCCGGCGTCGCCACCGCGCTCGGGCTGCAGGCGTTCATCATCCTCGGCGGAAGCACGAGGTTGATCCCGTTGACGGGGATTCCGGCCCCGTTCCTCACGTACGGCGGAAGCGCCGCGGTGGCCAACTTCGCGGCGTTGGCCGTGTTGCTCGGCGTGAGCGCGCGAGCCACCGGGCGGCGGCGGCAGGTGGAGGCGCTGCGTGGCGCGGCGGACCGCTAACGTCGGCCGCCTGCTGGCGGTGCTCCTGGTGCTGCTGCTGGCGTACCTGGCCGGCGTGCAGGTGGTGTGGGGTCCGCAACTTGCCAGGTCTCCGCAAAACCCGCGCCTCGCGATCGCCGCGGAGGAGACGCAGTGGGGCCGGATCCTGGATCGCCACCTCACGGTGCTCGCGGACTCCACGGTCCAGGGCGGCCGCCAGGTCCGCCGCTACGCCGACGGGCCTTCGTATGCCCATCTCCTGGGATATCGCAGCGCCCGCTACGGGCTCGCGTCCCTCGAGATGCGCTACGATCCCGAGTTGCTCGGGATGCCGGCGGCCACGCCCTGGGAGGCGTCGCTGGGCTTTTTCGGGCGCACGGTGCGTGGGGACGATCTCGTGCTCACGATCGACGCCGCCGTGCAACAGGCCGCCGCGCAGGCGCTCGGCGACCACCGCGGCGCCGTGGTCGCGCTGGATCCCCGCACCGGCGCGGTGCTCGCGCTGGCGAGCCGGCCGACGTTCGATCCCGCGGCCGTGGACGCCCGGTGGCCGGTGCTCTCGCGCGATCCGGCCGCGCCGCTGCTCGACCGCGCCACGGCCGGGCAGTACCCGCCCGGGTCTTCGTTCAAGCCGGTCGTGCTGGCCGCCGCGCTCGGCGCCGGTCGCGCGACGCAGCGCACGACGCTCGATTGCGCGGCGTCGGTCTCGGTGGACGGCCTCGTGATCACCAACTTCGAACACGAACAGTACGGCACGATGAGCCTGCCGCGCGCGTTCGCGATGTCCTGCAACGTGGCGTTTGTCCATCTGGGGCTCGCCACCGGCGCCGGACCGATCATTCGCACGGCCCGGGCGCTCGGGCTCGGGCAGGCTCCCCGCTTCGATCTGCCGGCGGCGCCCGGCTACCTGCCCGACCCCCGGACGCTCGGCCGCCGCGGACTGGCGGAGATCTCCTTCGGGCAGGGCAGCCTGCTGGTCACCCCGCTGCAGATGGCCGTGGTCGCGGCCGCGCTCGCGAACCGGGGCGTGGCGATGCGCCCGTTTGTCCTCCTCCAGGTGCGCGCGCCCGACGGCCGTGTGCTGGCGGCGTACGCCGAGCACGGCGGGCGCGACGCGCTGCCGTCGGGCATCGCGTCCCAGGTCGCCGCGGACATGGTCGAAGCCGTCCGCGACGGCACGGGCACGGCGGCGCAGCTCCCCGGCGTCGTAGTGGCCGGCAAGACCGGCACCGCGGAGAACCCGCACGGCGCAACGGATGCGTGGTTCATCGCATTCGCGCCCGCGGATCATCCGACCGTGGCGCTCGCGGTGCTGCTCGAAAACGCCGGCGTCGGGGGGCAAGTGGCGGCGCCGGCGGCGCGGCAGGTGCTCGCCGCGGCGCTGCGGGCGCAGGCAGGGCAGGGGGGCCGTCCGTGATCGGCCGCGTGATCGCCGGCCGGTACGAGGTGCAGGCGCTCATCAGCGAGGGCGGCATGGCCCGCGTGTACCGGGGGCGCCGCCGCCAGGACGGTCGGGCTGTGGCGATCAAGGTGCTGCGGGAGCAGTACGCGCACAACGCGGAGTTCGTGGCGCGGTTCGAGCGCGAGGCGCAGGCCGTGGCGCGCCTCGCGCACCCGCACATGGTGCAGGTCTACGATCACGGCCGCGACGGGGACGTCCACTACATCGTGATGGAGTTCGTCCAGGGGGACGACCTCAAGACGCTGCTCCGCCGCGTCGGCCCGCTCCCGGAGGCGCGCGCCCTCTCGATCGCGGCGCAGGTCTGCGACGTGCTGGAGTACGCGCACGGGGAGGGGATCGTCCACCGCGACATCAAGCCGCAAAACATCCTGATCACGCACGCCGGCGACGTCAAGGTGACCGACTTCGGCATCGCCCGCGCGCTGGCGTCGACGACCATCACGGAGACCGGCACGGTCCTCGGGTCGGTCCAATACCTGTCGCCGGAGCAGGCGCGGGGGCTCGGCGTGGGGCGCCGCGCGGATCTCTACTCGCTCGGCGTCGTGTTGTACGAGATGGCGACGGGCAACCTGCCGTTCGACGGCGATACGCCGATCGCGATCGCGCTCAAGCACATGCACACGCGGCCGCCCGTGCCGCGCCGCGACGGCGTGCGTCTGTCCGAGGCGGTGGAAGGCATCATCCTGCGCGCGCTCGCCAAGGCGCCGGAACAGCGTTACGCGTCGGCCGCGGAGATGCACGCGGACCTGCTCGGCCGCGCGGCACACTGGCGTGAGCCCCGGGCGGACGCGGAGCCGACGTCGGTCGTTCGGCGCCGCGCCGCCGGCCGTACGCTCGGGCACCGGCGTGCCGGCGCGCCGTTTGTCATCGCCGGCGCCATGCTGCTCGTGGTCTTCGCCGGCCTCACGGCGGGATGGCGGGCGCTCAACGCCTACCTCAACGTCCCCGAGGTCACGGCGCCCGATCTCGTCGGACACACGCTCCAGGAGGCCGAGGACGCGGCCCGGGCGGCGCACCTGGGGGTCCAAGTGTCCCAGCAGACCCACAGCGCGACCGTTCCGGCGGGCGTTGTCATCAGCCAGGACCCGCCGTCCGGCCGGACCGTCAAGGTCAACCGGGTGCTCGCGCTCACCACGAGCCTCGGGCCGGAGATGGTTTCGGTCCCGGATGTCAGGCGGCGCTCCCTGGAAGAGGCGCGCTTCGCCATGGAGCAGGCGCTGCTCAGCGTGGGCGAACTCCGAGAGGCGTACGATCAGACCGTGCCGTCGGGATTTATCGTCGGCCAGGACCCGGCGCCGGGAGCCTCCCTCGCGCGCGGCACCGCCGTCAACCTGACGATTAGCAAAGGGCAGGAGGCGTTTGTGCTCCCCGACCTGGTGGGGCGGTCGCTCGACGACGCGCGCCGGATGCTCCAAGATCTTGGCGTGACACTGCGCAACGTCACGCAGGTGCCGCGCGACGATCTCCCGCCGGGACAGGTCATCGCAATGCTCCCGGCGGCCGGCACGCAGATCCGGCACGGCGACGCGGTGGCCGTGACGATCTCGGCGCGGTCCAGCGCCGCGGGCGGCGAGGAGCCGCCCGCGCAGCCGATCGTGACCGGCACGCCGCCCGCTGCGCCCGCGTCGTCCGCTCCCGCCTCGCCGGCGGACCGCCGTCTGGCCCGCATCCGCCTCGTGGTGCCCGAAGGGCCCGCCCGCCAAACCGTGCGCATCGTCGTCATCGACCAGCAGGGCGTCCACGTTGCGTTCGAGGGGAACCTCGCGCCCGGCGAGAACCTCGACAGGCAGGTGGCCGGCGTTGGGTACACGATTGTGCAGGTCTACATCGAGGGCCGGCTGATTCAGGAAATCCGTCCTTAAGCCTCCTCGGGTGGGTTCGTCAATGACGGTCAAGCTCGCCACGTCGATTCTCGCGGCGGATTTCAGCCGGCTGGGCGAGGAGGTGCGCACGGTCGAGCAGGCCGGCGCCGACTGGATTCATGTCGACGTCATGGATGGCCGCTTCACCCCAGACATCACCATGGGACCGCTCGCGGTTCGAGCCGTCCGCGGTGCGACCCGCCTGCCGGTGGACGTGCATCTCATGATTGTTGAGCCCGAACGTCACCTCGACGCGTTCGCACGCGCGGGCGCGACGCATCTCGCCGTGCACGTCGAGGCGTGCCCGCGACTCCACCTGGTCCTGCAGCGCATCGCCGCGCTGGGGATGCGCCCGTCCGTGGCCCTGAACCCGGCCACGCCCCCCGAGCAGGTCGAGTACGTGCTGCCGATCGTCGGCACCGTGCTCGTCATGACCGTGGAGCCGGGTGCCGGCGGGCAAGCGTTCATTCCCGAAATGCTGCGCAAGATTCGCGCGCTCGGGGAACGGCGGGCCGCCCTGGGACTCGTCTTCGATATCGCGGTGGACGGGGGCATCGGCCCCGACAACGCCGCGCAGGCCGTGGCGGCGGGCGCGACCGTGCTGGTCGCGGGCACCGCGGTGTTTCGCGCCGGCGAGGGCGCGGCGGCGGCCGTCGCGCGGCTGCGTGCCGCCGCGGGGCAGGCGATCCCGCGGTGACGCCCGCCCCGGCCGGGCAGCGTGGATCGGCCGAGCCCGCGGCGCCGGCCGCGGTTGTCACCGATCCGGCATACCTGACCCACGCCACCGGTCCGCATCACCCGGAGCGGCCGGAACGCCTGCGGGCGATCGAAGCGGTCCTGCGCCGATCGGGGTTGTGGGAGCGCGTCGCGCAGCGCGCGCCCGAGCCGGCCGACGAGGAATACCTCGGTGGGATCCACACGCGCGCCTACATCGCGCTCGTCCGCGAGGTCGCGGGCTCCGGAGGCGGCGCGCTCGATGCGGACACGCCGGTCTCCCCGGCCTCCTACGACGTGGCGCGCCTTGCGGCCGGCGGAGCGCGGACGGCGGTGGACGCGGTGGTGCGCGGCGAGGCGGGTGTGGCGATGGCGCTCGTGCGCCCGCCGGGCCATCACGCTGAGCCGGGACGGGGCATGGGGTTCTGCCTGTTCAACAACGTCGCGCTCGCGGCGCGGTACGCACGCGACGTGCATGGGACGGGCCGGGTCCTGATCCTCGATTGGGACGTGCACCACGGCAACGGCACGCAGGAGGCATTTTACCGCGACCCCACTGTCGTGCTGTGCTCGATTCACCAGGAGCACTGGTATCCGGGCACGGGCGCGATGGACGAGATGGGCGCCGGTCCAGGAGAGGGCGCGACGGTCAACATTCCCCTGCCTGCGGGCATCGGCGACGGTGGCTATGCGCACATCTGGGAAGAGGTGGTGTTACCGCTTGTGCGCGCGGTTGCACCGGGCCTCGTGCTCGTGTCTGCGGGCTACGACGCGCACCATGCCGACCCGCTTGCCGGCATGCGCGTGACGGCGCGCGGCTTCGGCCGGCTGGCCCGCCTGCTTCGCGACGCGGTGGGGACGACGCCGGTCGCGGCGGCGCTCGAAGGCGGGTACGACCTCAACGGTCTGGCGTACTCGGTTGCGGCGACGCTCGAGGCGCTGAGCGGGATCCCGGCCGAGATGGGCGAGCCCCCGGCCACGGTCGAGGAAGCCCCGTTTGCGGTCGCCGCCGCGCGTGCGCGCGAGGTTCGCCGCCGGGCGGGCGCCTACTGGAGGCTGTAGCCGCCGGGTTTCCGCCGCGGGGTGTGGTGGCCTACGTGAGGCGCGGTAGGGGCCGCTGTAACGGCTCACGAACTGCTCCCCTACGTCTGGGCACCGGAGGCACGTGAGCTATGGCCAGGACCGGAAGAGCCGGATCCGTGGACCTCGGCGCGCTCGCGGCCGCTCAGGCCGAGTGGGAATCGACCGACCTGCGCCCGGCCGCCGAACGGCGGGAGCAGTTTGAAACACTGTCCGGCCTGCCGGTGAAGCGGCTCTACGGACCGGCGGACGTCGGGGACGTCGACTATCTCGAGGACATCGGCTTCCCGGGGCGTTATCCGTACACGCGCGGCCCGTATCCGACGATGTACCGCGGGCGGCCGTGGACGATGCGGCAGATCGCCGGGTACGGTACGGGGCGGGACACCAACGGCCGCCTCAAGTACCTCATCGCGCAGGGACAGACAGGGATCTCCGTCGACTTCGATATGCCGACGCTGATGGGGTACGACTCGGACGACCCGCGCGCCCGCGGCGAGGTTGGACGCGAAGGCGTCGCCGTCGACACGATCGACGATCTGGCCGATATCCTCGACGGCATCGACATCGGCACCATCAGCGTGTCCATGACCATCAATCCCACCGCGTGGATCCTCTTCGCCATGTACGTCGCGCTCGCCGACGCGCGGGGCGTGCCGGGGGCGTCGCTCTCGGGCACGGTGCAGGCGGATATCCTCAAGGAGTACATCGCCCAGAAGGAGTGGATCTACCCGATCCCGGCCGCGATGCGGCTCGTCCGCGACCTC
>JAJPIA010000015.1 GCA_021324975.1 Bacillota bacterium | reverse complement strand
GGCCCCAGCGTCGCGTTGCTCCGAGTGTCGCTTCGCTCCGTTCACGATCGCTGATCGACGCGTTCATGATGGAGCGAAACGACTGTTCACGATGAGCGAAATCAGCAGTTCAGGCCTTTCCAAGCGAACAAACGAGGTCCGTACCCGCCGAAGATCACGTTATTGTCGGCGAATTTTTTATACCGTGGTATGTAATAGGAAATGAATTCGAGGTCGTTCGTCTTCGCTAGGTACCAACAGAGTTCGCCCAAGCAACTGTATAGCCTTCCCCGAGTTTCACTCCGGCTAAGACGTGCTCGCGGGTTCGCGATCTCGATCAGCACACCGGTCAATTCTGTTGCTTGTCCTTTGGTTGGATTGATCCGACTGCCATGCGCCTGGATTTGCTCAATCACCCAGCGCATCACGTCGTCGAGTGTTTGACCAAAGTAGTAAGGACTCATCATCTCTTCTACTTCGTGACATTCTGGCGGGGCGGCGCATGCTTGTACGCCGGCGGTGGCAGGTTACGCGGGGTTGGCATCGGCTGGCTCTCAGCGAACCTTGGACCACCGTGATTCTCAATACTGATCCCGGGCTCACTCGCGCCGCACGTAGGCCGCGATTCTGATTCTAACGATGCTTCCTTATCAAATCGGCAAGTGATTTCGCGCCAGTCTGCTTCAAGACAGTTCCAAGTTTCGCGTCCCCGCGAAAGCCACTGAGAAATTCATCGCCGTAGGTCCGCCGCAGCGTTCTCACTCGCGTGTCGCTTCGCTTGCGGGAAATCTCGCCGTCCTCGTCACGATGGCGATCATCGAGGCCGCGCCGATCGGTCACGGAAACCACCTCCCTGCCGTTGGCAAACATTTGTTCGATACTAGCACGAGTGGAGTAAGTTGTCGACCTTCGCTCGCCTGCTCACCTGCTCTCTTGGGCCGGAAAGTGGATCAGTGACGGGCACTCCGTAGCTCATGTCATAAGCCACCTGAGGGCTATCCGAGTTGATTCTCAGTTTGTTATCGAAGATGCTTGATGAGCTCCGCCACCTTGACTCCAGCTTCAACCAAACCAGCCCCGGTAACCACCTTTTCAACCGCGCCCCAGATTGTCCGAATCAGATCGTAATTCGGCTGCGGTTTTGAGAGTTGGCTGTGAATGGTTTCGATATCGGCGACCGTGTTTAACTTCTCCTCTTCTGAAAGGGAACGAGACGCGAGAACTGCCTGCTCAACCTGAGTGAGCGCATTTGCGAGATCAGTGAGCTGTACGTTGACGATATTGCCTGGTCCGATAACGGTGACGCCACGGATATTGGTGACGTTGATGCCCGTGTAGGCGTCTGGTCGACGATAAGCTGACGCGGCTTCGAGTTTATCGATCCCGATGTCCGAAATCTTGTATGTCACGCGCGGCGCTTGTTGTGTCGTTCCCCTCGGCGTTCGGAAAGTGCGTTGCTCTATAACCTCGCGAATCCAACCCTTTTGAATTAGGTAATCAAGGTTTGAATTCACGTCCGCTTGTTTAATGCCGTGGGCTTTCATAGCATGGTGGAGGTCGCGTATGCCGATAGCAACGCCCTTCGGGCCACGGGCCAGCTGGTGTACCTCGTACAGATGCCGGAGGATTCGGTCCCGGATCTCGTCATTTGGGTTCGCCATGTGGGTATCAAAGGACCATGGAATGCTTTCTCCGGCGGGTTAATTTGCATTGCCGTATGAAACTCCTCCGTGCAGAATGTGGTCGAGTCTCACTTCTTCTCTGACAATTCCTTAGCTCGGCGCGAAGCATAGACCAGAGCGTGCCTTTGTGGGCCGAAGGAAGGATCCCCAGTCTGCGACAGTACTCTGCCCTTAGGAAAAGGGGAGCCCCGGCTAGGCGGCTCCCCGCGTTTTCAGAAATCATTAGCGTTTCATTAGCAGCCCCTCGCTGGGCCTTGAAACACAAGGGCTAGGGAGGCGAATAGCGCATTCGTAATGCGCAGGTCATCGGTTCAAATCTCCCGCATCAACATGTCACAGAGAGAACGGATGGGCCGACCCGTGAGCCGCTGGATCGAGATGGGAAGATCGGTAGTGAGACGGACCAGGCACACTCCATGTGATGAACAGCGGGTCGCAAATCGAGGAGGTGAAACAATGGCCGCATTCGTTGAGATGGATGACAAGAGCCCGATTTCCGCGCAAATGCAATAGGAGTGCGGTCCGGTCATTCTCATTAATAAGTTCACGGTTGAGCCCGAACACGTGGAACACTTCCTAAAGCAGTGGGCCGTGGATGCCGCGATCATGAAGCGTCAAAGATTGCAGTCCCCGGCATCTGCGTGAAATGAGGGCGACCCGTGCACGGATCGATTGTTAGGTCCGGATTCGTCGGTCACGTTTTCTCGGTGCATTGCGTCATCTGAGACGCCGGAGAGTGGAAGATTCTCGGCAATAGGCTTCGAACGCGTTCGTAACGCGCCTGCATCCCGCTCCTGCAGGAGGCCCGTATCCGGCTCACGAACGGTCCCGCATCGCAGCCCGGGCACGCCGCGAGGATGCGGTCGCGCAGGGCCGGTGTCACGGCGGTATCTCGGTGGAGGAGGCGGGAAAGATGCGGGCGGTCATCTCCTTCGTGGTCGCGGTCGGGTTGGCGCTGAGTCTCTTTGGCCCCGCGGGCGCGGCCGGCTACAAGACCGCGGTGCGGTTTGGCGTGAACCGCGCCGCGGACAACCTTGACCCCGTCACCCAGGACGCGAACCCGAATATCTGGGCGTTCATGCAGATCTACCAGCAACTCGTGCGCGTCAACGTCAAAGGCGACGGGTTTGTCCCGGACCTCGCGCAACGGTGGGCGGTGTCGCCGGACGGCAAGACGTGGACGTTCTACCTGCGCCCGGACGCCAAGTGGTCCACCGGGGACCCCGTCACGGCCGCGGACGCCGCGTGGTCCCTGCAACGCGCCCACGATCTCGACGGGCCCTGGAAGTGGGCACTGGAAGCGGTGCAGAGCATCGCGGCCAAGGACGACCACACGCTGGTGATCACCTTGAAGGAGCCGTGGGCGCCGTTTCTCTCGGACGTCTCGCTGTTCTCCAACAGCATCCTGCCGGCCAAAATATTCCGGGACGCCAAACCCGAGGACATCTCCAACAAGCCGGTGGGGTCCGGGCCGTTCATGATGACCGAGTGGCGGAAGGGCGACGAGATCGTCATGAAGGCCAATCCCTACTACTTCGAGAAAGGGCGGCCGCGGACGTCCGAGCTGCACATCCGCTACATCCCCGACGACAACAATCGCATGATCGCCTTGCAGTCCGGCGACGTGGATGGGATCGACTACCCGCCGTTCTCGCAGATCTCGGTCCTGCGGCGTGACCCGCGCCTGGACGTGCAGCTCAATCCCTCGACGGCCGTGTCGCACGTCATGTTGAATGTGACGCAGGCGCCGCTCAACAACGTCAAGTTCCGCCAGGCGCTGGCGTACGCGACGGACCGCGCCGCGATCAACAAAGGCGTGTGCTACGGGTTCTGCGTGCCGGCGACGTCGTTCATGCCGCTCACGACGCTCTACTTCAACAAGGGGCTCAAGGGGTACACGTACGACATGGACAAGGCGAAGGCGCTCCTCAAGGAGTCCGGGGTGTCGACGCCCGTGACGCTGAACGCCATGTTGTGGGCCGGCGCCGGCGATCCGCAGACGGCGACGACGCTGCTCAAGGGCATGTGGGCCCCGCTCGGGGTCACGTTGAACCTGGCGCCCCTCGACCGCGCGGCGGCGACGCAGCGGATGCGCGCGCTGGACTACCAGGTGTACGTCAGCGGGTGGACGAACGACGTGCCGGATCCGTCCGAGCTTGCGAACTACGAGTTCGATTACGTCACCGCGAAGTCGTACCATACCGGCTATCATTCCGCGCCGATGGATAAGCTGCTTGCGGCCGGCATGAGCGAGATGGATCCGGGCAAGCGGCGGCAGATCTACTACCAGATCCAGGATCTGGCGATCCGGGACGCCCCGCTCATCTGGCTCTACTACGCGCCGTACACGATCGCGATCAACCGGAAGATGCACGGGTTCGTGCAGATGGCCACGGGGCCGTGGCTCTTCAAGGACGTGGCCGTGGAGCAGTAGCCCGGATCGCGGCATGCTGCGGTACGCGCTCGGCCGCATCGGCCAGACGGTGCCGATCGCGCTGCTCGTCACTGTTCTGATCTTTTTGCTCATCAAGCTGGTCCCGGGCGATCCGGCGTCGGCGATCCTGGGGGACCGGGCCACCGACGCGTCCGTGGCGGCGCTCCGCCACCAGTGGGGTCTGGACCGGCCGATTTGGCAGCAGTACGCGGTCTACATGCGCAACTTGGCGACCGGCAACCTCGGCCAGTCGCTGCGGTATCAGTCGCCCGTCGCCGACATGCTGCCGGCCAGGACGGCGGTCACGTTCTTCCTCGTCGTCTACAGCCTCGTGCTCTCGGTGGTGATCGCCGTGCCGCTGGCGTTGGTGGCCGCGGCGTACCGCGACCGGTGGCCGGACCAGGTGATCCGCGCGTCGATGGCGCTGCCGCTTGCGGCGCCGGCGTTCTGGGTCGGGATCTTGCTCCTCATCGTCTTCTCCCTGAAGCTGCGGTTGTTCCCGGCGGACGGGTACGGCGCGGGGTTCGGCGACCACGTGCGGCATCTCTTCCTGCCGGCGCTGACGCTCTCGTACGCGTTTGCGTCGGTCCTGTGCCGGAACCTGCGATCCTCGCTGGTCGACGTGCTCCAGACGGCCTATGTCGACTTTGCCCGGGCCAAAGGCCTGCGCCGCCGGGTCGTGCTGTTTCGGCATGTCTTCCGCGCGGCGCTGCTGCCGGCGGTTACGCTCATCGGCGTGCGCCTGACCTACGCGATCGGGGGATCCGTCGTGATCGAGACGGTGTTTGCCATCCCCGGGCTGGGTTCGTGGATGGTGGATTCGATCCTGGCCCGGGACTACGTGGTCGTCCAGACGCTTACCTTGATGTTCGCGCTCGGCACGATGCTGATCAACCTCGCCACCGACCTCATCTACCCGCTGTTCGACCCGCGGTTGCGGATGGGGTAGCGGGTTATGACGACGCTCGCGGGCGAGCTCGCGCCTCCGCGCGCCGCGCGGACCCGGGTCCCCACCGGGTTGGCTGCGGGCGCCACGATGTTGCTGGCGCTGCTCGGCGCCAGCGCGCTCGCGCCCGTGCTCACCTCGTACGATCCGTACGCGCAGAACCTCAACGCCATGCTGCTGCCGCCGTCCGCGGCGCACTGGTTCGGCACCGACAACTACGGCAGGGACGTGTTTACGCGCGTGCTGTACGGCGCCGCGATCGACCTCCGCATCGCCGTGCTCGCGGTGGTGTTCCCGTTCGTCTTCGGCGCCGTCGCCGGGGCCGTCGCGGGCTACCTCGGCGGATGGGTGGACGCCGCGGTCATGCGGGCGGTCGACGTGATCACCGCCGTGCCCTTCATGGTGCTGGTGATCGCGATCGTGGCATTTCTCGGGCCCGGCGAGCTCAACATCCTGGTGGCGATCGGGGTGGTGGACTGGATTGTGTTTGCCCGGCTCGTCCGGGGCGAGGTGCTCCGCGACAAGCACCTGGAATACGTGACCGCGCTGCGGGCCCTCGGGTTCAGCCGCGCGCGCATCGTCCTGCGGCACCTGCTCCCGAACGCGCTCCCGCCCGCCGCGGTCTTTCTCGCCTCCGACATCGTGCTCGTCATCCTGACGACGTCCGCGCTCGGCTTCCTCGGCCTGGGCGTGCGGCCGCCCGCGCCGGAGTGGGGCTTGATGATCTCGGAGGGACGGGCGTTCATCTACACCGGATGGTGGGCGGCCGCGATGCCTGGGTTTGCGTGCATGTATGCCGGGATCGCCTTCATTCTCGTCGGCGACGGCCTCGCGGACCTCCTGCGCGTGCGGGGGCAATGACGGAACCCGGCCTCGTCGTCGACGGCTTGACCGTGGAGATCCCGACGTCCCGGGGCGTCGTGCGCGCCGTCCGCGGGGTGACGTTGAGCGTCGCGCCCGGCGAGGCGATGGCGCTCGTTGGCGAATCGGGGTCCGGCAAGAGCATGACGTGCCGCGCCATCGTGGGCCTGCTGCACCCGCCGGCCCGGATCACCGCGGGCGCGGTGCGCTTCCAAGGGCGTGACCTCGCCGGCCTCTCCGAGCCCGAGTTCGAACGCATCCGCGGCACCGGCATCGCGATGGTCTTTCAGGACCCGATGAGCGCACTCAATCCCGTGCTCACGATCGAGCGCCAGGTGGCGGAAGCGCTTCCGGCCGCCTCGAGCCCGCCCCGTGAGCGCCGACGGCAGGTGGTCGCGCTCCTCCGGCAGGTCGGGATCGCCGACGCCGAGCGGCGCCTGCGGGCCTACCCGCATCAGCTCTCAGGCGGTCAACGCCAGCGGGTGATGCTGGCGATCGTGCTCGCACGGCGGCCGGCGGTGCTCCTCGCGGACGAGCCGACGACCGCGCTCGACGTCACCATTCAGGCCCAGATCCTCAAGGAGTTGCGGCGCCTGCAGGCCCAGCTCGCCATGTCGCTGGTCCTCGTGACGCACGATCTCGGCGTCGTGCGGCAAACGGTGCAGCGTGTCGCGGTCATGTACGCCGGCCAAGTGGTCGAGCTCGCGCCGACGGCGGCGCTGTTTGCACGGCCGCGCCATCCCTATACGGCGGGATTGATCAACTCGGTGCCGAGCGTGGACCGCCGCGCGGCGCTCGCGCCGATCCCCGGCACGCCGCCGGACCCCGTCGGGCTCGGCGACGGGTGCGCGTTTGCACCGCGCTGCCCGATCGCCTCCGCCGAGTGCCTGCGGGGCGAGATCCCGCTGCGCGCCGTGGCCGACGGGCACTGGAGCCGGTGCCTCAAGGCGCACGTCGTCGGAGGAGCGCGCGTTGCCGGAACCGCTGCTCAGGGTTCGTAACCTCGCGAAGTCCTTTCCGCTGCCGCGCAGCCCGTTGGACGCGGTGCGCCGGTGCCCCTGCGAAGCGGTGCATGCCGTGGACGGCGTGTCCTTCGACGTTGCGCGGGGGCGGACGCTGGGGTTGGTCGGCGAGTCCGGCTGCGGCAAGAGCACCCTCGGCCGGTGCCTCCTGCGGCTGTACCGGCCGGATGCCGGCGAGGTGTGGTTCGACGGTGTCGATCTGGTCCGCCTCGAAGAACCCGACCTGCGGCCCTACCGCAAGCGGATGCAGGTAGTGCTGCAGGATCCTTACTCATCCCTCGACCCGCGGCAGACGGTCGGGAGCGCGCTCCTCGAAGTGCTCGGAGTGCACGGGATCGGCTCGCCCGCGGATCGCCCGGAGCGGGTCGCGCGCCTGCTCACCCAGGTCGGGCTCCGCCCCCCGGACGCGCGCAAGTATCCGGGGGAGTTCTCGGGCGGGCAGCGGCAGCGCGTCAGCATTGCGCGGGCGCTGGCCGTCGGCCCGGAGTTGCTGGTCGCGGATGAGCCGGTCTCCGCGCTCGACGTGTCGATCCAGGCGCAAATTTTGGACCTTCTGCTCGAGCTGCGGCGATCGCTCGGCCTGACCATGATCTTCATCTCACACGATCTGCGCGTTGTGCGGTATCTCAGCGACGACGTGGCGGTGATGTACCTCGGCAAGGTGGTCGAACACGCTCCCGCCCCGGAGCTCTTTGCGAGGCCACGGCACCCGTACACGCTGGCGCTGCTCTCGGCGATCCCGGAGGTCGACGAGCCCGTGCGGCCGACCGTGGAGATTCTCGGTGAGCCGTCGAGCGCCGTCCACGTGCCGCCGGGGTGCCGGTTTCACCCTCGCTGCCCCTGGAAGGTCGAGCGGTGCCTCCATGAGGTGCCACAGCTGCGGGAGGTGGCGCCGGGCCACCGCGTGGCCTGCCACGAAGCGCGCGCCTAGTGTTTCGTCGCCAATGTGCGAGGGCCGAGCGGACCTGGCCGGAGCGGGCGTTCGACGCCGCGATATGCGTATGTGCGTGTTCTCACTCTACATGCGCTGCAGATGAACCGATGGACGGATTTGTCAGGCGTCGGTGCGTGGAGCGGAGGTCAGGTCCGCCCGGCTCCAACCCTTGCCGAAGTAATGCGATGGTGCACGAGGCACGGCACCGCTCGGGGGCACTCGGAGGCGCCGAAGGGGATCGCCCAGGCACGTCAAAGGAACGACATGCCACGGCATTCGCCGTACTGGAGGTGCGGGGGGATGCGGACGCTTGTGGTCGCGATCGCGGTTGTGTGTCTCCTGGCCGGCTCGCCCGTGACGCCGTACGCCGGTGCCCAGCCGGCGGCGATCAAGCTCGGCGCCGTCATTCCGCTAACGGGGCGCTACGGTGGCGGCGGCGCCCAGGTCCAGGTAGGGTATCAGTTCGCGGTGGATGACCTGAACGCGCGGGGCGGCGTGCCGGTCGGGGGTCGTCGTCTGCCGCTGGCGCTCACGGTGCTGGACGATCAGTCCGATCCGACGAAGACCGTGAGCCAGTTCGAGGTGTTGGCGGCCCAAGGCGCGACGGTCTTCCTCGGCGGGTTCGGCAGCGACCTCCACGCCGCGGCCGCCGCCGTGGCGGAGAAGAGCAAGATCCCCTACTGCGGCGCGGCGTTCGCGCTGCACGCCGTGCACGAGCAAGGCTTCAAGTACCTCTTTTCGCCGTTCGAGAAGTCCCCGGAACTCGGCAATGAAACATACCGGTTCTTGAACGCCAGCATCCCGGCCGGCCAGCGGCCGACGCGGGTGGCCATCTTCCAGGAGCGCACCGATTGGGGACGCGAGCTCGGCAATATCTGGACGGCCCGGTCGCGCGAGTACGGGTACCAGGTGGTGCTGCGGGCCGAGTACACGCCCCTGTCGCGCGATCTCTCCGACATCATCCTGCGCGCCAAGAGCGCCGGCGCCGACGCGGTGTTCGCGTTGCCGACGCCTCCTGACGGCATCACGTTGATCCGGCAGATGAAGGAGCTGGACTTTAGCCCCAAGCTCATCATCATCATTCGTGCCGCCGACGCCGTCAGTTGGAGCCAGGCGCTCGGGAAGGATGGCGACGGCGTGCTGCTGATGCCGGGATGGCACCATTCGGTGCGGTTTCCCGGCGTCGCCGAGCTGAACGCAAAGCACCAGCGGCGGTTTGGCCGCCCGGCCGACGTGCTCGTTGGTCCCGCGTACGCATGCGTCCAGATCGTGGCCAACGCGATCCAGCGGGCCGGCACGCTCGATCACGCGGCCATCCGGGACGCCATCGCAGCCACGAACACGACCACCGTGGTCGGTCCGGTGCGCTTCCGGCCGGATGGGACCGGGATCGTTCCGACGGTCATCGTGCAGTGGCAGTCCGGTCAGCAGCAGATGGTGTGGCCCAGGGATCTCGGCGGCGTGCCGCTCGTGTACCCGCTGCCGGCCTGGCGTGCCCGGTAGCGCCGCGCCGCTCCTCGAAGTCGCCTCGCTGTCCAAGGCGTTCGGCGGGCTCCTCGCCGTCGACGATCTGTCCTTCACGATCGATTCCGGCGAGATCCTGGGCCTGCTCGGCCCAAACGGCTCGGGCAAGACGACGACGTTCGGTCTCGTCGCCGGCGCGCTGCGGCCGGACGGAGGAGAGATTCGGTTCGCCGGAAGGCCGGTGACGCGCTGGCCGGCCAGCCGGCGCGCGGCGCTCGGCATCGCGCGTACCTTTCAGCTCGTTCGCGTGTTTCCCGGCCTGACCGCGCTGGAGAATGTCCTCGTCGCCTGCCTCTACGGCCGGCGGCGCGTAAGCTCACCGGCTCGGGCCGGGGCGGACGCGGCCGCGTTGCTGGAGCGCGTGGGCGCAGCCCATAAGCGCAACACCCCGGCGCGCGACCTCACGCTCGGCGAGCGCCGGCGTCTCGAGATTGCGCGCGCGCTCGCGACTCACCCCCGGCTGCTCCTGCTCGACGAGCCGGTGGCGGGTCTCACGCCGACCGAGGTGGACGCGGCGGTCGCGTTGTTCCGCGGCATTCGCGCGGAGGGCGTCGCGATCGCGCTGGTCGAGCACAACGTGCGGGCGGTGCGCGCGCTGTGCGATCGCATCGTGGTGTTGCACGCCGGCCGGAAGATCGCGCAGGGCACCCCCGAGGACGTGTTCGCGCACGCCGCCGTGGTGGAGGCGTATCTTGGCCGCCGGTGATCGGGCGGGTCTGGCGGCGGTGGCGGACCCATGACCGTGCTCTGGCAGAACGTCGTGTTCGGCGCGCTCATCGGCGGTCTGTACGGGCTTGCCGCGGTGGGGCTGTCCCTCGTGTTCGGCGTGCTCAACATGCTGAACGTCGCCCACGGCGAGCTGCTCATGCTCGGCGGGTACGCGGCGTTCTGGCTGTTTACGCTGTTTGGGGTCGATCCGTTCGTCTCGATCCTGCCGAGCGCCGCCGCGCTGTTTCTCGTGGGGATCCTGTTGTACCGGGTGCTCTTCGAGCGCCTGGTGTCCGCGCCCGGCGAGACGAAGCTCAGGAACTCGATCCTGATCGGATTCGGCGTGAGCCTCGTGCTGCAGGCGCTCGCGCTCATCGCGTGGACGGCCGATGATCGGGCGGTCACCACCGCGGCGGCCGGCACGGTGCTGCCGCTGGGGGGCGCAGTCGTGCCGGTCGTCCGCCTCGGCGCGCTCGTCGTGGCGTTCCTGGTGCTCGGCGGAGTCCATCTCTTCCTCCGTCGCGCTCGGTTCGGCCGGGCGATCCGGGCCACCGCGGACGACCCGGGAGCCGCGTCGCTCGTCGGCATCCCGGTGGGGACCGTGTTCGCGGTCGCCTTCGGGCTGGGCAGCGCGCTCGCCGGCGTCGCTGGCGCGCTGGTCAGCACGACGGACGCCGTGAGCCCGGCGATCGGATTGAGCTGGACGCTCAAGGCGCTGATCGTCGTGGTCCTCGGCGGCGTCGGGCACATCTTCGGCACGTTCGTGGCCGGCGTGCTGCTCGGGGTGGCCGAGTCGGTCAGCGGGTTCTTTCTTGGGAACGCCTACCGCGAGGTCATGGGGCTGGTCCTGTTCCTCATCGTGTTGAGCGTCCGTCCTCAGGGCCTATTCGCGCGGGAGTGACCGTGCGGGGCGCCGCGCCGCTCGGGAGTCTAGGCGTGGCCTGTGGCGCCGCGGCCGCCGTCCTGCTGCCGGTGGTCACGGCGAACCAGGCGCTTCTCTCGTGGGCCTTTCTCGTGCTGCTGTACACGGCGCTGGCGCAGAGCTGGAATCTGCTCGGCGGGTTCGGCGGCCAGGTCAATCTCGGCCACGCGGCGTTCTTCGGGCTCGGCGCGCTGGTCACGCGGATGGTGTGGCTCGGCGGCGCCCCCGTGGTCCTCGCGCTCGCGGCGGGCACGGGCGCCGCGACGGCGGCGGGGGTCCTGATCGGGGCTCCGTCGTTGCGGCTCCGCGGCCCGTACTTTGCGATCGGCACACTCGCGATCGCGGAGATCCTGCGCATCACGACGGGTAACGTGCTGCCGGATGTCTCGTCGCTCCCGGCCCGAGACCTCGCGGGCTACGCGCTGACGCCTCGCTACTATCTCGCCGTGTTCGCCGCGGCCGTCGTCACGGGCGGGGCGTGGTGGCTCACGCGCTCGCGGTTCGGGCGCGGCCTCGCGGCGGTGCGGGAGGATGAGACCGCGGCGGAGGCGATCGGCGTCGGCGCGTTTCGCCACAAGCTCGGCGCGTTTGCGCTCAGCAGCGGATTCGCGGGGATGACCGGCGGGATCTTCGCGTACTACCACGTGAGCTTCTATCCCGCGTTCGTGTTCAGTCCCGTCTGGACGTTCGACCCGCTCGTGATCGTCTACCTGGGCGGCGTCGGCACGGTCTGGGGTCCGCTGGCCGGGGCCGTGTTCTTCGTGGTGGTGCAGGAGGCCCTGTCGCTCCAAGTCGGGGAACCGCATCTGCTCGTCTTCGGGCTGCTATTTCTCGTGGTGGTGATCGCCGCGCCGGGCGGGCTCGTCGAGGCGCTGCGCGCGGTGCGCCCCGGCGCCCGCGCCCCGGCGCATATGGGATCGCCGCCCGCCGCATAGGCGTGCGAGGCGTGCCGCGGCGGGAGGACCGGCAATCCGGGCGTCGAAGAGCGGCCGGCGGCCCCGCGATGTTTGCCCGTTCGCGTTCGCGGGAGGAGTGCGGCATGGCGACGCCTCATCGAGCCGACCACGTCGGCAGTTTGCTGCGTCCGCGCGAATTACTCGAAGCGCGCCGCGACGGCGCCGACCCCGACCGCCTGCGCGCCCTCGAGGACGCGCACGTCATGCGCGTGCTGGCGAAGCAGCGGGAGCTCGGCTTCGACGTGTTCACGGACGGCGAGCTGCGGCGGCGCAACTTCATGAGCGATTTCACGGAGGCGGTCGAGGGCTTCGACCTGAGCGGTGCGATCGACCGCTCGTGGCAATCCGGCGGCGCTGCCGCGCCCCCGAGCAGCGTCACCGGCGTCGTGAACGCGACGCTTCGGCCGGTGCGCAGGCTGACCGCGCATGAACTGCCGTTCCTCCGCGCGCACGCACCGGGCACCGTCAAGATGACGCTGCCGAGCGCCACGCAGTTCCCGGCGATCGCCTACAAGCGCGGGGTGACGGACGCGGTCTACCCCACACCCTCCGACCTCCTGTGGGCGATCGTCGACATCATGAGGCAGGAGATGGCGGCGCTCGCCGCGGACGGCGTGCCCTACATGCAGATCGACGCGCCGCGTTACAGCTACTACGTCGATCCCAAATGGCGGCGGTGGATCCAGAGCGAGATGAAGATGGACCCGGACACCGCGCTCGATGAGGCGATTCGCGCCGACAACGCGTGCCTGGAGGCGGCGCGCCGCCCGGGCGTCCTGCTCGCGATGCACCTCTGCCGCGGCAACAACCGCAGCCACTGGTACGCCGAGGGCGGCTACGACCCGGTCGCGGAGAAGCTGTTCGGCGGCCTCCAGGTCGACCGGTTTCTGCTCGAGTACGACGACGAGC
>JAJPIA010000061.1 GCA_021324975.1 Bacillota bacterium | reverse complement strand
GTGAGGTCCTCGAGGCTCACGTCCATCGTCGCCATCCCCGCCGCGATCGTCTGATGCCACTCGTTGGGCAGGAAGACGCCGGCGAGGATGAAGTCGCTGCTGATGACCCCGAGCGCGAACAGCCCGGCGGCCACAACCACCGGCCAGCTCATGGGCAGGACGATTCGGAGAAACGCGGTCAGGCGGCTCGCGCCCTCCACGTACGCGGATTCCTCGATCTCCGGCGACAGCTTTTGGAAGTACACCGAAAACAGCCACGCGCAAAACGGGATGGCCAGGAACGGATACGTGATGATCAACGCGAGCAGACTGTCGTCCAGGCCCAGGTGGAAGACCAGGCGATAGAGCGGCAGAAAGAGCAGGGTCTGCGGAATCAGAAATGTGGCGAGCAGCACGCGGCGTGTCCACCGCCACCCCGGCGGCCGGAGCCGGCCCAGGGCGTATCCTGCCATGAGGCTCGCGGTGAGGATGAGGGCCAGCGAGGCGGCGAAGACGATGCCCGTGTTCCGGGCCCAGAGAAGGAACGGAACCGTGGGCTGGAGGATCTCGCCCTGGCGCTGGTATTCTACCGTGTCGAACAAGTCCTGATACCAGTCCAGCGTCGGGTGGAGCACGTAAAACGGGCTGCCGAACACGTCTTCGTGGATCGTCTTGAGCGACTCGATGGTCACCATGTAGATCGGGAAGATACTGTAGAGCGCGATCAGCAGCAGCAAGGCGCCGTGCAGCCATCGGGTCGCGCGTCGCCCGGCGCTCATGCGACGTCGTCCTCGAGCGGGTCAAAGACGCGGTAGCACACGAACAGGATCGCGAACAGGACCGGCAGCAGCATCAAGGAGAGCGCCGCCGCCTTCCCCCACGAGCCGGTGACGAGCGCGAGCATGAACGACTGCGTCCAGACGATCGGATAGACGTCACGGAACCCGGAGAGCTCCCACACATTGCCGAGGTCCGCCACGGCGGATACGAGCGAGAGAAACGTCGCCAGCGCCAGGAACGGCCGGAGGAGCGGCACGGTCACCAACCACAAGCGCCGCCACCCGCTCTTGACTTCGAGCGCCGCGTAGTCGAACAGGTCTTGGGGGATGCCGTTCAGCGCGGCGAGCAAAAAGACGCCCACGAACGACCCGCCGCGCCAGATGTTGAACAAGACCAAGCTCAGGAATCCCCACGTGCCGGGACCGAGCCAGGCGTCGAACACCGCCTGCAGGTGCGTGACCACCAGCGAATAGTCGGACCGCAGCGGCGGCGTGATAAACCAGTACCACCCGACGGCGCCGAGGCCCGCCGGGTACGCCCACGGCAGGAACGCGGCCAGGAATACCAGCGCCCGGCCCGGAAACGGGCGCGCGAGCGCGAGCGCGATCGCCACGCCGACCACCATCTTGAGGGTGGACGTCAGCACGAGATACCCGAGCGTGTCGATCGTCGCCCGCCAAAACGCCGGATCGCGGAGAAACGCCGTGTAGTTCGCCAGGCCGACAAACCGGGTCGTCGTGCGCACCACCGAGGCGTCGGTTAAGCTCAGCCCGATCGACCAGGCCAGGGGGTACGCCAGGACACCGAAGACGAACACGAACGCGGGGATCAGGAGGAGGTAGGCGGTCGCGATCTCCCGCCGGCGGTTGGCGGGCTGCCGGCCTCCCAGAAGCCGCGCCGCGAGCGCGGGCGCCTCGTGCTGACGCGATACACTCGTCCTCGGCCCGGCCGTGATGGAGAGCATTGCACTGAGTCCGGTATTTGTGGCGCCGGGAGCGAACTCCTGTCCACCGGCCGCGGCCGGGCCGGGCGAGCGGGACCGCGCCTGGCCCGGGAAGAACGTTACCGGTGCTGCATGACCGGCGCGCCGTGCCACAGGAGGCGGGCGCGCACAAGGGCGCGCGGAAGGGAAGCGGGTTCATGCGAACCCACGGGCTCGCGGTGTCGGTCGTGGTGCTCCTCGCGTCCGCGGTGCTCCCGTGCGTCCCGAGGGGCCCGGTGGCGCGCGCCCAGACCTGTGCCTCCATCATGGAGGCGTTGGCCGGCGCCGCCGACTTCCGGCAGACCGCGCAGGCCATGCGGTTGGCCGGCTTGGACGACGCCCTGAGCCGGCCGGGCGCGTACACGCTATTCGCGCCGGACGAGGCCGCATTCCGGAAATTTCCCGCGTGGCAGGTCAACTACGTGATGCACCACAAGAACCTGGTCGCCGACCTGGTGCGCCACCACATCCTGGACGGCACCGTGCTGAGCCCCACCCAGCTCGAGCATGCCACAACGCTCCAGCCGCTCGCAGGCAAGGAGATCTCGGTCGTCGTGCGCGACGGCGCGGTGTGGCTCGACGGCAAGGCGAAGGTCATGGGGCTGGGCCAAGTCTGCGCGAACGGCATCGTCTACGCCATCGACGGGGTGCTGCTGCAGTGAGGCCGACGCCGGTCACCGCCGTGTGTTGAAAGCGCCCGGGCATCGGGTATACTGAAGGCGGCGTGACATGCTCCCACGCGGGCCGCTCGATCGTTGCACGGGGTCGTCGCTCCCAGGATCGTAGCACCTTGCGCCGCAGCAGAGAGAGGCCGTAGATGACGAAATCACGACGGTCCACGACAGGCCGCCCGGGGAGCGCCCCCCGCGCCCGCGCGCGGGCCCGAACGGCGCTGCCGTGGCAGACGGCCGTTCGCGCGCTCCTCCTCGCCGCCGGTGCGGCCGCGGTGATGGCGCTCGTGATCGTCGGCGTGCTCGCGGGCGCCGCCGTCGCGATCAGCTCACACCTCCCCCCGGTGGACGCATTGTACTCGCCCCCCAGCGAGGCCACCCGCATCTACGCGGCCGACGGCCAACTGATCGCGAGCCTGTACCGGGAAAACCGCGACAGCGTGCCGCTCTCGGCGGTGCCGCGGATGCTCCAGCGGGCCGTCGTCGACACCGAGGACGCGGATTTCTACCAAAACCGTGGGATCTCGGTCCGCGGCATCCTGCGGGCCGGGGTCCGCAACCTGCTCGAAGGGGGCTACGCCGAGGGCGGCAGTACGATCACGCAGCAGCTCGCGCGCAACCTGTTCTTGACCCCCCAGAAGTCGATGACCCGCAAGATCGCGGAGATCATGCTCGCCGTGCAGATCGAGCGGCGCCTGACCAAGGACGAGATCCTCGAACGGTATCTCAACCAGGTGTACTTCGGCGAGGGCGCCTACGGCGTCGAGACGGCGGCAGGCGTGTACTTCGGCAAGCGTGCGTCCGACCTGACGCTCACGCAGTCGGCGATGCTGGCCGGGCTGATTCGCGCGCCGTCATCCTATTCGCCGTACGAGCACCCGGCGCGGGCCCACACGCGGCTCGCCGAGGTGCTGCAGCGCATGGTAGACGTGGGGGATCTGACGCCGGCCGAGATGCGCGCGGCGGCGGCCGCGCCGCTGGGGCTCGCGGCGAAGGGGAATGCCGGCCTCATCGGCATCCGGGCCCCGTACTTCGTGAGCTACATCCTCCCCGGCTTGCTCCAGCACTACGGCGAGGATGCGCTGTACAAGGGCGGGCTGCGCATCTACACGACCCTCGACCTGCGGATCCAGGCCGAAGCCACGGCCGCGCTGCGCCAGGGGATCGACGCCGCGCAGGCGCAGCATCTGAACGTTCATCAAGGCGCCATCATCGTGAGCGACCCGCGCACCGGCGCCATCCGCGCCATGGTCGGCGGCTACGACTTCCAGGCCAGCCAGTTCAACCGGGCATGGCAGGCGCACCGTCAGCCCGGGTCGGCCTTCAAGCCCTTCACGTACACCGTCGCAGTCATGCGGGGCATCCCCCCGACGCGCCTGCTGCTCGACGAGCCGATCGAGTTCCAGCTGCCCGACGGAAAGATCTGGAAGCCGCAGGACTTCGACCACACGTGGCACGGGTGGGTGACGGCCCGGTATGCGCTCGAGAACTCGATCAACGCGGCGACCATCCGCCTCGAGCAGGAGGTCGGACCGCGATCGATCGTCGAGCTGGCCCACCGCATGGGCATTCAGAGCCAGCTTTCGCCGACGCTCGCGCTGACGCTCGGCGCATCGGATGTGACGCCGCTCGAGATGGTGACGGCGTACGGCGTGTTTGCCGCGAACGGCGTGCGGGCCGACCCCATGGCGATCACCAAGGTGACGGACTGGCGGGGCAAGGTGCTCGAGGAGCACACGCCGCAGCGGACCGTCGTGCTCAGCCCCGAAGTGGCGTACGTGATGACCGACATGCTTAAAGGGAACGTGCTGCGCGGCACCGGCACCGCCGCCAACATTGGGATTCCCCAGGCCGGCAAGACCGGCACGACGGACGACTACCGGGACGCCTGGTACATCGGCTACACGCCGTACGTCGTGACCGCGGTGTGGGTGGGCAACGACGACAACTCCCCGATGAACCGGGTGACCGGCGGCAGCCTGCCCGCGCGCATCTGGGCGACGTTGATGAAGCAGGTGACCTCGACCATGCCGCACGACGACTGGACGATGCCCGACAGCGTTGCCCAGACGACGGTGTGCGGCACGTCCGGGCAACCCGCGGTGCCGGGCTGTCCGGATCCGCGGTCCGAGGTGTTCGTCCGCGGCACCGAGCCCGACGCGTCCGCTGCACCGTCCGGAGCGCAGCCGGCCGCCGCCGGCACCCCGGCTGCGTCGGCGTCGCAGCCTACCACGAGCCCGACGCCACCCGCGAATTCGAGCGGGCAGCAGGGCGCCGGTGGCTCGCCGGGGACGCCGGGGACCGGTGACAACCAGGCGGCCGGCGCGGCGACTCCCGGCGCCCCGCCGTCACAGGCGCCGGTGACCGCGCCCTCATCCTCGGGGACGATTCCCGTCACCGTGGCGAATCCCAAAGACGGCAGCCAGGTCGACGTGCCGCTCTCGCTCCAGGGGACGACGCGCCCCGGCGCGGCGGTCCACATCATGGTCGAGAGTCAGACCGCGCTGCTGAGGACCCAAGTGGTGGACGCGTACACGCACGCGGACGCGACGGGCGCGTTCTCCTACACGATCACCCCATGGTTCCGGCCCGCCGGCGCGACGTACGTCATTACCGTCACGGCGACGATGGGCTCCGAAAGCGGCTCCACGACGACGCACGTGCAGCTTCGCTGAGTGCGCCCTCGCAGTGGGTGCCGGGCCGGCCGCGCGCTTGCGCCGGGTGCCGCGCGCGGCTTATAGTTAGAGTGCGTCCCGCGGGGGGCCGCCGACGGGGCGGCTGCGCAAGAGGGGGTTGACGTGTCCGGACACTCCAAGTGGCACAACATCAAGATCAAGAAGTCCAAGGTGGATCAGCAGCGGGGTAAGCTGTTCAGCAAGCTTGCCCGCGAGATCATCATCGCCGCCAAGGACGGCGGCGGGGATCCGAACGCCAACATTCGCCTCCGAGCCGCCATCGACCGCGCCCGCGAGGCGAGCATGCCGAATGACAATATTCAGCGCGCGATCGCCCGGGGCACCGGCGGGGCCGAGGGTGCGGTCTACGAAGAAGTCACGTACGAGGGCATGGCCCCCGCCGGGGTGGCGGTGCTGATCGAAGTGCAGACGGACAACCGCAACCGGACCGTCTCCGAGATTCGAAACATCCTGACCAAGGGCGGCGGCTCCATGGGCGCCTCGGTGGCGTGGATGTTTGAAAAGAAGGGCTTGATTACCGTCCCGCGCTCGGCCGCATCGGAGGATGAGGTGCTGGCGCGCGCGGTGGAGGCCGGGGCCGAGGACATGCGGACCACGGACGAAGACTACGAGATCACCACGGCGCCCGAGGGCTTCGCCGCGGTCCGCAAGGCGCTCGAGGAGGCGGGGTACCGTCCGCAATCGGCGGAGATCACGATGGTGCCGAAGTCGACGGTGCCCGTGGCCGGCAAGGAGGCGCAGCAGGTGTTGCGCCTCATGGAGACCCTCGAAGACCACGACGACGTCCAGCACGTCTACGCCAACTTCGACATCCCCGACGAGGTGCTGCAGCAGGTCGGCTGAGCCGGCGCGGTCTGCCGTGCGCCATCCACCGAGCACGCCGCGCGACCGAGCACGCCCGCGCGACGCCTCGAAAGGAGAAGCCTGATGGGAGTCCGCGAGAGCCTCCAGCCCGGGTTTCACATGATCTGGACCACCGCCGAGAAAAACGTCGAGTTGATGCCCGAGGAGAGCATGGAGTTCACGCCGGCGGGCCTCGACACGCGATCGTTCCGCGCGATCGCCGTGCACATGGCAAACACGTGCGTCATGTTCGGCGAGAACGTGGGCAACAGCGTCTGGGAGCGCATCGCGCCGTACCCCCTCGACAAGCCGATGACCAGGGCGCAGGTGCTGGATGTGATGCGTGAGGGGGGCGCGCGGTTCCTCGGGGGCCTGGCCCGCCTCACGGACGAGGAAGCCGCCCGGATCGCCCGGACGCCGTGGGGCATGGAAATGCCGCAGGGCGTCGTGATGGCCGGCCAGATCAGCCACCTCTTTTACCACAACGGGCAGCTCTCGATCTATCTCCGCATGCAAGGGGTGAAGCCACTCTTCGTGGCGCGGTAACGCGGTAGCGCGAGCCGGGCCGGGTGAATCGACCTTGTCGCCCGCGCGGGCGGCGTTCGTCTCCCCCGACGGGCTGAACAAATCCGAACGGCGCCGGATCCACGGCCGCGTGGCGCGGTCGTAGAACGCCTCGCGAGCGCCGGCTTGGAGGAAAGCGCGTCCCGCCGGCGAACCCTCGTTCGTCCTTGCAACCGACGCACCAGCGATCCACGCTCGAGCCGGAGCACGCTTCATGCGAATTCTTGGGATCGATCCCGGGCTGCGCGTGACGGGATACGGCCTCGTGGACGTGCGCGGCGCCCGCGTAACGTTCGTGGAGGCCGGCGTCATTCGGACCGCCCTCCGTGCTGGGTTAACCGACCGGTTGCGTGAGCTGCACACCGGCATCTCGGAGATCCTCGCGGACGCGAGTCCAACGACGCTCGCCTTGGAGGACGTCTTCGCGCATCCCGGATTTCCCAGGACGGCGATCATCATGGGCCACGTATGCGGCGTGATCGGGCTCGCCGCTGCCCAGGCCGCCGTGCCGGTCCACACGATCCCGCCCGCGGCGGTCAAGCGTGCCATGGTGGCATTTGGCCGCGCGGGAAAGGGGCAGGTCCAACGGATGGTGCGCGTTCTACTGGAGCTGCACGAGGCGCCAGGGCCGCACGCCGCGGACGCGCTGGCCCTCGCCCTTGTCGCGGCATCGCGCCGCGGCGCAGCCCTGTACGCTGCGGCCGGCGGGCCGGCATGATTGCCTTTCTCCGGGGCCGCGTCCTGCGGCGTACCGACGAGATGCTGGTCGTCGAGTGCGGGGGCGTCGGCTACGAGGTGCACCTGCCGGGCTTCCTGCGCGATCTGCTGCGCGGCGACCCGGGCCGGCTCGGCGACGCGGCCGAGCTGCACGTGTCGTATCACGTCTCCGCCAACCAGCCCCGGCCGCTACTGGTGGGATTTCTGCGGGAAGTCGAGCAGGAGTTCTTCGAGCGCTTCATCACGGTGGACGGTCTCGGCCCGACGAAGGCCATGAAGGCCATCGTCCATCCCGTGGAGCAGATCGCGGACGCCATCGAGCGCAAGGATGTGGCGTTTCTGCGCCGGCTTCCCGGGATCGGCGGACGCACGGCCGAGAAGATCGTCGCGTCGCTCCACGGCAAGATGGGGAAATACGCGCTGCTCCGGTCGGAACCCCCGGCCGCGTCCCAACCGGCCGCCGAGGACTTTCGCGCCGAGGTCATCGAGGTGCTCACGGGGCAACTCGGGCACCGCGCCGCGGAAGCCCGGCGCATGGTTGAGGAAGCGCTCCGGCGAAACCCGGGCATCGCGTCGACGGAGGATCTGTTCCAGGAAGTCTACCGGGCCGAACGGGGGGCGCCGGCATGACCCGGGAACGCGCGGCGGGGAGGGGGCCGGAGGCCCGGCCGGGCGCGGCGCGCCCGGCGCAGGCCGGCGACGACGAGCAGCTCATCCGCAGCCTCCGTCCGAAGCGGCTCGCGGAGTGCATCGGCCAAGCCCGCGTCACGAGCGCCCTGGAGATCGGCCTCCAGGCGGCGCGCGAGCGCGGCGAGGCGCTGGATCACGTGCTGCTCCACGGGCCGCCCGGGCTCGGCAAGACGACCTTTGCGAACGTCGTGGCGGCGGAGATGACGACGAGCATCGTCACGACGTCGGGCCCGGCGCTCGAGCGCGGGGGCGACCTGATGGGGATTCTCACGAATCTCAACCGGGGCGACGTTCTCTTCATCGACGAGATCCACCGGTTGCCGCGGACGGTCGAAGAATTTCTCTACCCGGCGATGGAGGATTTCTGCGTCAACTTCGTCATCGAAAAGGGCGCGCACGCGCGGACGCTGCGCTACACGCTGCAGCCGTTCACGCTCATCGGCGCCACGACCCGCGCGGGGCTCCTCTCCTCGCCGCTGCGCGAGCGGTTCGGGATCACCCTGCATCTCGATTTCTATCCCGTGGACGAGCTGACGCTCGTGGTGCGCCGGTCGGCTTCGATCCTGGGGGTGGCGATCACCGAGGACGGCGCCGCCGAGATCGCGCGGCGCGCGCGGGGCACCCCGCGGATCGCCAACCGCCTCCTGCGTCGTGTCCGCGACTTTGCCCAGGTGCGCGCGGACGGCAAGATCACGCTGGAGGTGGCCCGCAACGCGCTCGAGTTCGAAGGCGTGGACGCCCTGGGATTGGATGCGCAGGACCGGGAGCTGCTCCGGACGATCGTGCAGGTGTACGGCGGCGGGCCGGTCGGGGTCGAGGCGCTGGCGGCGACGCTGAACGAAGAGGTCGACAGCCTCGTGGAGATGGTGGAGCCGTTTTTGCTAAAGGCCGGCCTGCTGACGCGTACGCCGTCCGGACGGCGCGTGACCGCGCAGGCGTGCGACCACCTGGGGCTGGTGTTGCCGGACCGGACCGGACGGGCCCAAGGGAGCTTGTTCTCATGATGATGTCCCAGATCGGCCGGTTTCTCATCGCGACCGGTATCCTGCTCGTCATCCTCGGCGCGCTCGTGTCGACACTCGGGCACCTGCCGCGCCTACCGGGCGACATCTACGTCCAGCGCAAGGGATTCGTGTTGTACGTGCCGCTGGTTGGGAGCCTCCTCTTGAGCATCCTCCTCACAGCCCTGCTCAATCTCTTCTTCGCCCGGCGATGAGCCGGGTTGGCTTGTGGTTGGCGCTGGCGGCGGTGGTTGCCGCCGTGGGGACGCGGACCTCCGTTTCGGTGGCCACGGAGACGCTCGTGGTACGGGTAGGCGTGGCGATCGATCGCCCCTCGTTCGTGATCGCGGCGGACGGGCCGGTGGACGCGGTGCAGCCCGACACCGGCCGGGTGGTGGCGCTGACCGGGGGCACGTGGACGGTCACCCCTACCACGGCCGGGCTCTCGGTGGCAAATCTGGAGGTTGGCCCCGTCGTCCGGTTCGTAGCGCCGGCAGGGCAACTGCGGGTGGACGGCCGGCCGTACCGCGGCACGATCGAGGTGCACCGCACGGCCGGCGGCATGACGGCGATCGACGAGCTGCCGCTGGAACAGTACCTGTACGGCGTCATCAAAGGCGAGATCGATCCCCATTGGCCGCCCGAGGCCGTGAAAGCCCAGGCGGTGGCCGCGCGGACGCTGGCCGTCGAGCGCATCGCGCAGGCACAGGCGGCGATGACCGGGTACGATCTTGCGGCCACCACGGACGCGCAGGTGTACCTTGGGGTGCGGGGTGAGGATCCGGCGGCGACCGCGGCCGTGGATGCGACGCGCGGATGGCTGGTCACGTACGAGGGCCGGCCGATCTTCGCCGCGTACCACGCAAACTCCGGCGGTCACACCGAGGACAGCGAGAACGTGTGGGGGACCGCGTACCCTTACCTGCGCGGCGTGCCCGATCCTTACGCGCTGAGCGCCCAGAACTTGTCATGGACCGCGGCGCTCCCGCTCGAGGATGTGGCGCGGGCGCTCGCGCGCGGCGGCGTGCCGGTCGCGTCCGTCGATAGCGTGGAGCCGGGCCGCGTCACACCGTGGGGGCGTGCCATTACGGTGCGTGTCCGCGGCCGCGACGGGTCCGTTGCAGAGGTCCCCGCGAACCGCTTCCGGCTGCTCGTGGGGGCGGGCGTCGTCCGCAGCACGATGTTCACGACGTCGCGCCGTGGGCCCGACGCCGTCTTCACCGGGCGTGGCTCGGGCCACGGCGTCGGACTCGACCAATGGGGGGCGCGCGCCATGGCGGCGCAGGGCGCCGATTACCAGCAGATTCTCCACTACTACTACACGGGCGTGTCCATCGAGCAGATCTACTAGTGTTCATCTCGTAGGTGCCACGAGGGTAGACGGGCCGGGCGGGCTTGGCCGGACGTACCGCGCGCTGAGCGCCCCACACGATTTTCCCGACGCCCGGCTGCGCGCCGCGTGGGTTGCCGACCGTGACGGTAATCCGGTGCAGCTCGTGATGCGGCGCGTTGCCGAGGGCGATTAAGCTCGGCGTTGCCGCCGGCCCACAGATGCATGACCGCGTAGGCCCGCCACGGCCGCCACCGCCGGGCCATGATCGCGGCCTGGGCCGGGGTGACCCGCTCGGGCGGGCTGCCGAGCGCCCGCAGGATCCCGAGGTCCGCGGCCGGAAACGCGTCCGCCTGACGCAGCGCCCGCATGGCGACGTAGTGGGCCGTCCACGGGCCGATGCCGGGCAGCCGGCACAGCTTCTCGACCGTCGCTTCCAGCTCATCGGCGGGCTCGAGGAGCGTCGTGTCCGCGAGCACGACGCCGGCGAGCGCGGAGATGGCCCGGGCGCGCGCCCCCGGCAATCCGATCGACGTCAGATCCGCGCGGGCAAGCGATGCCGGGGTCGGAAAGATCCGCCCGGGCTCGAGGCGGATGTCGTCGATCGCGTCACCGTGGGCGGCGACCAAACGGCCGGCGAGCGTGGTGGCGGCAGCCACGCTGACCTGCTGCCCGAGCATCGCGCGGACGACCAGCTCGAACGTGTCCCAGGCACCCGGCACCCGAAGGCCGGACCGCGCGGCGATCGAGGCGGCGAGGCGCGAGTCGCCCCGCAGGCGATTCTCGACGGCCTCGATGTCGGTGTCGAGGTCGAACAGGCGCCGGAGCCGCGCGACGATCGTTCCCCTGGGCACGGCGCCTGTCGCGCGGACAGTGGCAACCAGATACGAGGCCCGCGGCGCCGGCCGAACGGTGACAACGCCCTGGACACCATCGACCGAGATAGTGCGATGGTACCCCGACGCATCCACGATCTCGACGCCCGGGATGGCCCTGGGCGCGAGAAACGCCATCATCGCGCCCCAATTGTACGGGCCCCGGAAGGGGAGGTGCGCCTCCCAGCCGCGCTTCATAGGCCGAGTATACGAAACCGCCTCGCGCCCCGCGTGTAGGCCACCGGGCACGGCGCCTCCCCGGAAGCGGGGCGATGCTACGATAGAGGCTGAGGGCGAGGCGTGACGATGAGGTTGTTGGACTTCGACTACGCGCTGCCGCGTGAGCAGATCGCGCAAGCGCCCGCGCGGCCCCGCGATGCCGCCCGTCTGCTGGTGTTGTCACGTGAGGACGGGGCCATGGCGCACCGGATCTTTCGGGATCTTCCTGACTACCTGCGACCGAACGATGTGCTGGTCCTGAACGATACGCGCGTCATTCCGGCCCGCCTGCGCGGCCGGCGGGCGGGCGGAGGCGCCGTGGAGGTGCTGCTGCTACGGCCCGAAGGGCCGGACGTGTGGGAGGCGCTGATTCGCCCCGGCCGCCGCGTGCGGGAAGGGGCGCGCCTGGTGTTCAAGGAGGGTGTTCTCGAGGCCGTCGCCGGGCCGCGCACCGCCTCGGCGACGCGGCGCGTGACGCTCTCGTGCCGCGGAGACCTCCGGAGCCTGTTGGATCAGATCGGAGAGATGCCGGTCCCGCCGTACATCGAGCGTCCGCTCGAACACCCGGACGACTACCAGACCGTGTACGCGAAGCGCGACGGGGCCGTGGCCGCGCCCACGGCGGGCCTGCACTTCACGCCCGCCCTGCTGGACGCGGTGCGTTCCCGCGGCGTCGGGATCGTGCGCCTCACGCTGCATGTCGGCCTGGGAACGTTCCGGGCGGTGGAGACGGAGCGCATCGAGGCGCATCAGATGGACGCGGAGTGGTACGAGGTGACGCCCGAGGCCGCCCGCGTCATCAATGCCGCGCGCGCCCGCGGCGGACGCATCGTGGCGTGCGGCACCACCGCGGTCCGCACCCTGGAGTCGGTCGCCGCAGAGGACGGCGCCGTGCGGGCAGCGAGCGGGTGGACTCGATTGTTCATCACGCCCGGCTTCCGGTTCCGCGCCACGGATGCGTTGATCACGAACTTCCACTTGCCCAAGACGACGCTGCTCATGCTCGTGAGCGCGTTCGCGGGGCGGGAGCGGGTGCTTGGGGCCTACGAGACCGCGGTGCGTCTCGGGTATCGGTTCTACAGCTTTGGGGACGCGATGCTGATCCTACCCAATCCTCAGTATGTGCGGGTCCAGCCGCGGGCCTCGGGCGCCCACCCCGCGAGGGGCCGGCCGAGGTAGTCTTTGCCCTCGACCTCGTATCCCGAGGCTCCCAGCCGCCGCACAGCCTCGGCGTAGTAGCGGTAATCGAGTTGCCACACGCGCCGCAGGGGATTCTTGTACAGGCCGAGGCCGCCGAGGATCTTGACGACGTTGGGCTCCTCGCCCGGGTCGCACGCGATCTCCACGGCCTGCGTCAGCGTGCCGAAGGCCTGGACCTTGGGCGCCCGCGGCGCCACGGTGGGCGCGCCGCCGGGATTCCGCGAAGCGACGGGTGCCTTGAAGCCCCCGCTTGCGCTCGCGGGTGCGGCGCCGGCCGCTCCGCTCCCCGCTGCCGTTCCGGTGCCGGCCGCCGTGCGCTGCGCCTTGAGCGCCTCGGCCTTCGCCTTCGCGGCCGCGATGCGCTCCTCGCGGCTTTGCTCGCCGGGCGGAGTCGTCTGCGCGGGGCCCGGCGCGTTGGGGGGCGTGGGCTTGTCCTCGTTCACGAGCGGCCTCGGTCGTTGAGAGATCTGGTCACGCGGTGATTGTATCCCAGCGCGTTCGGCCGGTCCAGCGGCGATGGCGACCGCCGCCGCGTGCGAGGGCCCGCCGCGCAGTACCTTAAAGAGGGCCGGGCGCCCGCGGCGCCGGGCCGTGCTATACTCCTCCGGGATGATGCGGTTCACGCTGATCCATGCCGACCGCCACACGGGCGCGCGCGCCGGCCGGCTCGATACGCCTCACGGAAGCGTGGACACGCCCGCGTTTATGCCGGTCGGGACTCACGGAACCGTGCGCGCGCTCACGCCCGAGGAGGTGCGTGACGCGGGCGCGCAAATCGTCCTCGCCAACACCTTCCACCTGATGCTGCGCCCCGGCACCGAGCTCATCGGCCGCGCCGGGGGCCTCCACCGGTTCATGCACTGGCCCGGCCCCATCCTCACCGACAGCGGCGGCTTCCAGGTGTTCAGCCTGCCTCGATTGCGGCAGATCACGGACGACGGCGTCGTATTCCGGTCGCCCATCGAGGGGAGCGAGGTTCACCTCACCCCCGAGCGCGTCACGCAGATCGAGGAGGTGCTGGGCGCCGACATCATCATGCCGCTCGACGTGTGCCTGGGCTATCCCGCGGACCTGGCGGCGGCGGAGGAGGCACACCGGCGGACCGCGGCGTGGGCGCAACGCGGACGGGCGGCGCACACGCGCGCGGACCAAACCCTGTTCGCCATCGTGCAGGGCGCGTTTGATCTGCGCCTCAGACAACGCGCCGCGGACGAGATGGCCGCGCTCGAGTTCCCCGGATACGCCATCGGCGGGCTCTCGGTGGGCGAGCCGCGGACGCTCACACACGAGTTGCTCTACGAAGTGACCGCCCGTCTCCCCCGCGACAAGCCGCGGTACCTCATGGGCGTCGGCGTGCCGCCGACCGTGGTCGAGGCGGTCCGCCTCGGCGTGGACATGTTCGACTGCGTGCTGCCGACGCGCGTGGGCCGAAACGGCGTGGCGTTGACCCCCGACGGGCGGCTCACGCTGCGCAACGCCGCGCACACGAACGATCTCGCGCCGCTCGAGGAGGGCTGCCCGTGCCCGGCGTGCCGGGGGTACTCGCGGGCCTACTTGCGGCACCTGTTCAAGGCCGGCGAGATGCTGGGGCCCCGGCTCGTGAGTCTCCACAACCTGACGTTCATGGCGCGACTCGTCAGGGCCATGCGCGATGCCATCCTCGAGGATCGCTTTGACGCGTGGAGCGGCGAGGTCCTGACCCGTTATCGCACCGCGTGGTAGCGCGCGCCCGTCGCAGGGCGGCGCTGGAGGGAATCGCTTGAAAACCGCAGAAATCCCCGCCCGATGCCGCGCGGAGACCGCCCCACGTGACCGCCCAGCAAGCCGCTCCCATCCTCCTGTGGGTGGCGATTTTTGTGGTATTTTATTTCATGCTGATCCGGCCGCAACAGACTCAGCAGCGGCGGTATCGGGAGATGCTGGGACGGCTCAAGAAGGGCGACCGCGTGCTCACGCGGGGAGGTTTGTACGCGGTCGTGCTGGAGATCAAAGATAACAACCTCACCCTCGAGCTGGCGCAGAACGTGCGCGTGCGGGCCGAACGCAGCGCCGTCCAATCCGTCGTGCATAGGGGAGGAAACGGTGGGGGCGGCGGGCGGTCGGGATGATGGGCGGCGATCAGCACGGCGACGTCGGGCGGGTGACGGCCGATACGGCCGTCCGACCGCTGGTGCTCGAGGATCTCAAGCGGGACCACGAAGTGGAAGCCTATGTCGCCAAGGCCGATGAGTACACCGCGGCGATCGGATACACCGAGCACGGGCTGCGGCACGCGAACCTGGTGGCCAGCATCGCCACGAACGTGCTCCGGCGCCTCGGGTCCCCGGAGCGGGAGGTTCAGCTCGCGGCCATCGCGGGCTACCTGCACGACATCGGCAATCTCGTGGGCCGGATCAACCACGAGCACACGGGCGCGCTGCTCGCCGGGCGCATCCTCGCCCGGCTAGGGATGAGCCCCATCGAGATGGCCGTGGTGATGGGCGCTATCGGCAACCACGAGGAGCAGACGGGTGAGCCGGTGAGCCGCGTCGGCGCGGCGCTCGTCATCGGCGACAAATCCGACGTGCACCGGACGCGGGTCCGCAATCCGGAGCCGACGTCGTTCGACATACACGACCGCGTGAACTACGCGGTGGAGCACTCGTTTCTCCGGGTGGACGAGCGCGCGCGAACGATCACCCTGGAACTGACCATTAACACGGCGATGTCGCAGGTCATGGAGTACTTCGAGATCTTTCTGCCGCGCATGGTGATGTGCCGGCGCGCGGCGACACTCTTGGGATGCCAGTTCAAGCTGCAGATCAACGGGACGAAACTCCTATGAGACAGGCTGCGGGTGGCGCCGCCGCACGGCCGGCGGCCGGATCGGCGCCGCGGCCGGGACGGTAACCGCACGAAGGAGGGCGCTATGGCGAACGTTCAGTACCGATGTGTGTCATGCGGCAGCGTGCACGAGACCTCCGTGCGGCCGGGCGGGACGATGCTGCTGCGCTGCGTCGAGACCGGAGAATGGGCATGGCACGATGTTTCGCGCTTTCTTGTGCCGCCGGCTTCGGCTCGCCCGGCTGCCGCGGACCGCAGCCGGAGCGCCGCATCGCGTAAGACGTCGTCGTCGCGTGCCGGCGCCCGGGCAGCCCGGGGCGGCCCGAAGCCAGGGGCCCGGGCGGGATCGCGGCGCACCGCCGGACGCAAGCCGGCCGGGAGGGCAGGCGCAAAACGCAGCACGCGCGTGACGGCGAAGCGCCGCAAGCGCTGACGGCCCGCCCGGGCACGGTGTCGCCGCCCGGGCAGCGGCAGGCTGGCAGCGGCGCTCGGTGGCGTCGGTCGCACGAAATGATGGCGATCCCTAACTATCTATGCCTCCCTCGAACCTGGGAATATCTCCTATCGTCGTAGAGGATTCCATAGGCTTTCATAGAATTGCATAGCTTGTGAGCGGCGAGGCGGCTCGACGGAGAGCCGACACCGAGTGGGTGAGTCTCGGGGAAGCCGCCCGGATGCTGGGCGTTGACGAGACGACGCTCCGGGGATGGGCGGACGCCGGCAAGGTACGCGTGTTTCGGACCCCCGGCGGCCACCGCCGGTTCAACGTCTTGGATCTTGATGCGCTGCTCAAGGAGACGTCGAGGGGGCCCCGCGGTGGATTCGCGAAACCGGACCACGCCGAATCCCCGCGGCACTGGTTCGCATCGAGGCCATGGTTCAGCGAGATCGACGAGGAGGCCCGGGCACGCGCCCGCGCGCAGTGCGGACGCTTGATGGAGGCGCTCCAGGCCTACGTCGATGGCGGGGAGGCGCAGGGCCTGGACTCGGCGCGGCGCATCGGCGGCGATCTCGGGCGCGAGGTCGCGCGCTGGGGCTTGACGCCCGCGCAGTCCACGGAGATATTCCTGCACTTCAAGCGCGGCGTGTTCGACATGCTGGCCGCCGTGCGCCGGACGTCATCGGGTCAGGTTCGGTCGCTGCGCAGCGCGGACGACTTTCTCGGAGAAGCGCTGCACGCCATGATCCAGGCCTTCGAGGGGCTGCGCCCCGCGTAATTCGGCGCGCGGTCCGATCTCGCCCTCCCACGACCACGGCACGCCGGCGCGTTCCGCACGGAGGGCGATGTCTAGTTTTCCGATGAGGAGGGTGGAGGCTTCGTGTCGGCGATCGTGGCCGCGGGTCGACGCGACCGGCCCGGGAACGGGATGATGGGTGACGGGGTGCGCGAGTACGTCGTCTGCGGCGTGAGCCATCACGCGGTGCCGCTGGCGCAGCGGGAGAAGTTTGCGCTCGAGTCCGAGGCGATCCCAGAGGCGCTGCACGCCATGTGCGGCGGCGCCGCGGTCGCCGAAGCCGTGCTCGTCTCGACCTGCAACCGGGTCGAGTGGTACGTGGCGGGATCGGACCCGGAGGCGGCCGGGCGGGCGGCCGCCGCGTTCTTCGCGGACGGGGCGAGCGACGAAGGCACGGGTGTCCGGGTGTTCGCGGGCCCGGACGCCGTGTGCCACGCCTTCCGGGTCGCCGCGGGCCTCGACTCCATGATCATCGGCGAGCCAGAGATCCTCGGACAGATGCGGGCGGCGTTTGCCGCCGCGCACGCGGCCGGCACGGTGGGACCCAGGCTCGACGCCCTGTTCCGCGCGGCCCTCGCCAGCGGGCGACGTGTGCGCCGTGAGACGGCCGGCGCGGGGCACGCCGCGTCTGTGCCCTACGCAGCGGCGGCCCATGCCGCACGCATCCTGGGATCCATCGCCGGGCGCCGCGTGCTGGTGATCGGCGCCGGCAAGATGGGGAGGCTCGCGGCGCGCGCCGTCTCGGAAGCGGGCGCCAGGACGGTCGTCGTCGCAAATCGCACCGCGAGCGCCGCCGGCGACCTGGCCGCGCGCGTCGGCGGTGAGACCGCGTCGTTTGGCGCGATCGAAGCCCAGCTCTCGAGGGTGGATGCCGTGATCGTGAGCACGGCGGCGCGGGAGGCCGTCTTGACCGAGGCCGCGGTGGCGCGGGCGTGCGCGGGGCGCCGGGCGCCGCTCGTCATCGTCGACATCGCCGTGCCGCGAAATGTCGATCCGTCAGTCCGGCGCCTTGCCGGAGCGCATCTGTGTGACATCGACGACCTCATGGCCCCGCGGTCCGATCCGGCGGCCGCGGCGGGCCTGCGCCGCGCCCAGGTACTCGTCGACGCCGACGTGCAGGCATTTCTCCGCGCCCGCGCGGGGCGTCGCGCCGCGTCGCTGATCGGCGAGGCGCGGGCCGAGGCCGACGCAATCTTGGAACAGGAGTGGCAGCGGGCGCGCGCGCGTCTCAGCGGGCTCGATCCGGAGGACGCCGTCGCGGTCAGGGCTGTGCTCCGGCGCGTGGTCAACAAGGTCCTGCACCGGCCGATTACCGCGCTTCTCGCGGCGGTGCAATCCGGCGCAGCGTCACCGGACGCGCCGGCGGGGCGCGAAGGGCCGGAGTCGTGACCCGCCTGTTCCGCGTCGGGACGCGCGGCAGCCGGCTCAGCCTGCGCCAGACGCAGCTGGTGACGGATGCGCTCACCCGTCTGGCGCCCGGCGTCCGCATCGAGACGATCATCGTCAAGACCGCCGGGGACCGGGCGCCCGATGTCCCGCTCGAACGGCTCGGCGGCGTGGGGTTCTTCGCGAAAGAGCTCGAGGCCGCGGTCGCGGACGGGCGGTGCGACGTCGCGGTGCACAGCGCAAAGGATCTCCCGACGGAGCCCCATCCCAAGCTGGCGCTCGCGGCCATCCTGCACCGGACCGACCCGCGCGACGTGCTCGTCTCGCGCACCGGCGCGCGGCTCGCGGACCTGCCGGCGGGCGCCCGCATCGCGACCAGCAGCCCTCGGCGCGCGGCGCAGGTTCTGGCGCACCGCCCGGATCTCGTTCCCGTGCCGATCCGCGGCAACATCGACACCCGGCTCGCCAAGATGGAGCGTGGCGAGTGTGACGCGGTCTGCCTCGCGGGTGCCGGGCTGCTCCGTATGGGGTGGCAGGATCGGGTGACGGAGTGGCTCCCGCCCGAGGTGATGCTGCCGGCCCCCGCGCAGGGCGCGCTCGCGGTCCAGGTCCGGCGGGACGACGCCGAGTGCCGGGCCCTGGTGGCCGCGCTCGACGATGCCTCGACGCGCGAGGCGGTCACCGCGGAGCGTGCGTTCCTCGCCCGCCTCGGGACGGGGTGCCGTGCCCCCGCCGCGGCGCTCGCCGTGCGAAAGGACGGGCGCACGATCCTGGAGGCGCTCATCGCGCGCGAGGACGGGCGCGCCGTACGGCGGCAGATCGCCACGGGCCCGGTGGGCGCCGCGCGGTGGCTCGGGATGTCGCTGGCCGATCAGCTGCTCGTCCGCGCGGGCGATGTGCTCGCGCGCACCGCCGGCGGCGAGCCGGCGAGCGTGGTCCCGCCCCGGCGCTGATCGTGATCGTGCCCAGCCGCCCGTTGTCCGGCCGCCGCGTGGTGGTCACGCGTGCGCGGGCACAGGCCGGACCGCTGCGCGCGCTGCTCGAGGCGGAAGGCGCCGAGGTGGTGGAATTTCCGACGATCCGGATCGCCGCGCCGGACGATCCAGGACCGCTCGACGCCGCGATCGCCCGGCTCCAGGAGTACGCCTGGGTGGTCTTTACGAGCCAAAACGCCGTGGCGGCCCTGTGCGACCGCATGCGCGCGCTCGAGGCCGGCGCGAAGCGGCTCCGCAGCGTGCACGTCGCGGCGATCGGGCCGGGTACGGCGGGCGCGCTCCGGGCGGCGGGCCTGCGTGTCGATCTGGCGCCCGCGGAGTTCCGCGCGGAGGCGTTGGTGCAGGCGTTCGCGGGGACGGACCTGCGCCGCGCTCGTGTGCTCCTGCCGCGGGCCGCGGCGGCCCGCGATGCGCTGCCGGCGGGTCTCCGCGCACAGGGCGCCATCGTGGACGTGGTGCCGGCGTACCGCACGGACGTGGAGCGCAGCCACGCGCCCGAGGTGCGTTGGCGGCTCCTCCACGAGCGTTTGGATGCCGTGACCTTTACCAGCTCGTCCACCGTGCGAAACTTCGCCGAGCTCGTGGGGACGGACGCCCCGCGCCTGCTCGGCGCGACCGTGGTCGCGTGCATCGGACCCGTGACCGCGGAGACGGCGCGGGATCTGGGATTTCCGGTCGGGACCGTGGCCCGGGACTACACGCTCCGGGGGCTGGTGGAGGCGCTGCGCGCGGCCTTTGCCGAGCGCGGCCGCGAGGGACACGAGGCATGAAGGGAGTGGTCCAGGGATGACGTTTCCGCTCCGCCGCATGCGGCGGCTTCGCCGCACCCCCACGCTGCGCGAGATGGTTCGGGAAACGGTCCTCGATCCGGGGGATCTGATCGCCCCCCTCTTCGTCAAGGAGGCGCTCTCCAAGCCGGCCCCGCTCGACGCGCTGCCGGGCCATGTTCAGCACACGCTTTCGAGCCTCGTCGAGCAGTGCGGCCGGCTCGCGGAGCTCGGCATCCCGGCCGTGATGCTGTTCGGTATCCCCGCCCGCAAGGACGATGCGGGATCGAGCGCCTGGGATGCCGATGGGGTCGTGCAGCAATCGATGCGCCGCATCCGCGCCGAGACCGGCGACCGGCTGGTGATTATCGGCGATCTCTGCCTGTGCGAGTACACGAGCCATGGCCACTGCGGCGTGCTCAAAGGGGAGACCGTGGACAACGACGCGACCCTGGACGCCTACGCACGGATCGCGGTCTCGTACGCCGAGGCCGGGGCGGACGTCGTCGCGCCGTCGGGCATGATGGACGGCCAGGTCGGAGCGATCCGGCGCGCGCTCGACGCCCGCGGCGGCGAGGGCGTCGCCGTGCTGGCGTACGCGGCCAAGTACGCGTCCGCGTTCTTCGATCCGTTCCGCCACGCGGCGGAGTCCGCGCCGCGATTCGGCGATCGCCGCACGTATCAGCTCGACCCCGCGAACGTCGACGAGGCGGTGCAGGAGGCGCGCCTGGACGCCGAGGAAGGCGCCGATCTCGTCATGGTCAAGCCGGCGCTTCCGTATCTCGACGTGCTCGCGCGGGTCAAGGCCGAGACTCGTCTGCCCACGGCCGCGTATCAGGTGAGCGGTGAGTACGCGATGCTCAAGGCCGCCGCCGCCCGCGGGTGGGTGGACGAGGACCGGGCGATGCTCGAGGTGCTCACCGCGATCCGGCGCGCCGGGGCGGATCTCGTGCTCACGTACTACGCCGAGACTGCAGCGGCGCGGCTGCGGCGCGGATGACGCGGACGCGTGCGCCCAAGATGGCGGTGCCCCCGGGATGAGCGGCCCGCCGCATGTAGCCAGCGCGAGGGGCGGGGGGCCGCGCTCCTCGGCGTTGTTTGCCGAGGCGTGCGGCCTCATGCCGGGCGGCGTCAACAGCCCCGTGCGCGCGTATCGTGCCGTCGGCGGGACACCCCCGTTCCTCGTGCGCGGCGAGGGCGCCCGCGTGTGGGACGCCGACGGCCGCGAGTATCTGGACTACGTCGGCTCGTGGGGTCCGCTAATCGCAGGCCACGCGCATCCCGCGGTCGTCGCGGGCATCACCGAGACCGCGGCGGCCGGGAGCAGCTTTGGTGCGCCGACGCCGCTCGAGGTCGAGATGGCAAGAGCCGTGGCGGCGGCCGTTCCATCCATCGAGATGCTGCGCTTCGTGAGCTCAGGCACCGAGGCCGCGATGGCGGCCCTGCGCCTGGCGCGCGCCGCGACCGGCCGGCGCAGCATCGTGAAATTCGACGGTTGCTACCACGGCCACGCCGACGCGCTGCTGGTCAAGGCGGGGTCCGGAGTGATGACGCTCGCGCACGCACCTTCGAGCGGGCGCCCTGAGCCGGGCGCGGCCCGGCCCTCGAGCGCCGGCGTTCCGGATGAGGTCGCGGCCTGGACCCGGGTCGTGCCGTTCAACGACGTGGACGCCGTTCGCGCCGCGTTTCGCGACGGCGGCGGCGACATCGCGGCGGTGATCGTCGAGCCGGTTGCGGGCAACATGGGCGTCGTACCGCCGGTGCCCGGTTTCCTCGAGGCCGTGCAGGACGTGTGCCGCGCGGCGGGCGCCGTCTTCGTCTTCGACGAGGTCATCACCGGGTTTCGGATCGCCCGCGGCGGCGCACAGGCACGCTACGATCTCACGCCCGATCTCACGTGCCTCGGCAAGGTGATCGGCGGCGGGTTCCCGGTCGGCGCCTACGGGGGGCGGCGCGACCTGATGGAGATGATTGCACCCGTGGGCCCCGTCTACCAGGCGGGCACCCTGTCCGGTAACCCCGTGGCCATGCGCGCGGGCCTCGAGACGCTACGCCTCCTCGATGACGACGCGTACCGCCGCCTGGACGAACTCGGGGCGACGCTTGCGGACGGCCTCGCCGGCGCCGCGCGGCGGGCGGGCGTGCCGCTCGTCGTCAACCGCGTCGGATCGATGCTGACGCCGTTCTTCACCGACACGCCGGTCACGGACGCCACCTCGGCGCAGCGGGCGGACGTGGCCGGGTACGCCCGCTTCTTCCACGGACTCCTCGCCCGAGGCGTGATGGTGCCGCCGTCGCAGTTCGAGGCGTGGTTTGTGTCCCTGGCCCACACGGCCGACGACGTACGGCGGACCGTGGACGCCGCGGCGGCGGCGCTCGCGACCTAGCGGCCGGCGATTGGGCCGCCCGGGGCATAGGCGGCCGATTTCGGTCGTTGTGCGCATCAGTGTCCCACGGGAGAGGCCGATGCGACCGCTGATCGTCATGCCGCTGTACAACGAAGAGGGGACCCTCGCGCAGGTGCTGGACGAGGTGCGGCGCCACACCGCCGCCGACATCCTCGTCGTGGACGACGGATCGACGGACGACTCCGCATCGATCCTCGCCGGATATCGCGGGATCGATGTCCTCACCCACGCGCGCAACGAGGGGTACGGTCAATCCTTGATCGACGGCTTTCGCTACGCCGCCGATCGGGGATTTGACGTTGCCGTGACGATCGACTGCGATCTCCAGCACGAGCCACGGATGATTCCCCGGTTCCTGGACGCGGCGCGGGAGTCCGACATCGTGTCGGGCAGCCGGTATCATCCCGACACCCCCGGCGCGGCGGACGATGCGCCGCCCGATCGGCGGCAGCTCAACGCGGAGATCACGCGCATCGTCAACGCATTGACGGGGTACCGGCTGACCGACGCATGGTGCGGGTTCAAGGCGTATCGCGTCGACGGCCTGGCGCGGATGCGGCTCGACGAGCGCAGCTACGGCTTGCCGCTCCAGGTGTGGCTGCAGGCCGCGCGGCTCGGCCTCCGCGTGACCGAGATCCCGGTGCCGCGTATCTACAAGAACCCGAACCGGCGGTTCTGGGGCGGGCTCGACGATCCGGCGGCCCGGCGCACGTACTACTTGTCGATTATCGACCGCGAGATGAGCCGGAGCGGCGTGCGGTCGTGACGTCAGGCGGCCGGCACGGAGCACCGCCGACGCTCCGTCGCCGCCGATCCCTCTGAGGTGAGCCGATGGCCGACTTTCTGGTGATTGCCGCGCACCCCGACGACGCCGAGATCGGGATGGGCGGGACGATCGCGGCGCTGGCGCGGCAGGACCACCGCGTCACGGTTCTGGACCTGACGAACGGGGAGCCGACGCCGATGGGGACGCCGGAGCGCCGCCGCCAGGAGAGCGAGGCCGCCGCGCGCGTGCTCGGCATCGCACGCCGCGTCACGCTGCCGCTGCCGAATCGCTATCTCACCGACACCGTGGAGCACCGTATGGCCGTGGCGGAGGTGATCCGGGAGATTCGTCCCGCGATCCTGTTCATCCCGTACTGGGTGGACGCGCACCCCGACCACGTGGCGGCCGAGCGGCTCGCGGAAGCGGCGCGATTCTACGGCAAGCTGACCAAGACGGAGATGCGTGGCGAGCCGTACTACGCGCCGCGCATCTTGCATTTCTTCTGTACGCACTACCGGCTACACGCGGACCCCGCCTTTGTCCTCGACATCACGGATCAGATCGACCGCAAGATCGACGCCATCGCGTGCTACCGCTCACAGTTCAACGAAGAGCGCGGCAACCTTGGGCTCCTCGACGGTATTCGCGCGACGAACCAGTATTGGGGCAGCAGGATCCGGCGTCCCTACGGCGAGCCGTTCGCCAGCAAGGAAGCGGTGGGCCTGCGCGACCTCCGGGATCTGCTGTGACCGGCGGGCCGTCCGTGACGACGCTGGATTACGCGACCCCGGCCCGATCGGGCGAGGTCCTCATCGAGCCCGCGCCCGACCGCCTCCCCGCGCTGCTCACCGCCGCGCGGGCGGCACGATGGGAGGGCGTCGAGATCCTCGGCGTGCCGCTCGCGGAATTCCGGCGGCGCACGCGGACTCGCGCGCTCCGTCTCGCCGCCGAGTACACGGAGGTGCCGGTCCCCGACGCCGCCCAGCCACTCGTCGTCATGGGGCATCAACCCGTGTTGTTCCATCCGGGCATCTGGATCAAGTACTTCCTGCTGACGCGCATCGCGCACGACACGCGGGCCACGGGGCTGCATTTGATCGTCGACACCGACGCCGGCGGCCCGGTCGGTGCGGATCTGCCTGCCGGGCGCGACCACCTCGTGCGGGTGCGTGAAACGCTGGCTGATCTCGCGGGCGATGTGCCGCTCGAGTCGGCTCCGGTCCCCACCGCGGTGGCCTGGGAGGGCTTCCTGGGCCGCGCGCGCCAACATCTGGCGACCGTGCCGGTCGCGGGTCTCGCCGCGAGGCTCGACCGCTGGGCGGCGGGTGCGGAGAAGGCCCGCGGATCCCGGCACCTGGGAGAGTTTTTGGCGCGGCTGCGCCGCCGGTACGAGTCGGGCGCCGGTGCCCCGCGATACGTCGAGGCCTCCATGGCCGCGCTCTCGGACACCCCGGAGTTCCGCGCCTTCGCCCTCCACCTCCTTCGCGATCCCGCGGCGCTGCGTCGGGCGTTCAACGGTCGACTCGAGGCCTACCGGCGTGAACGGCGGCTTCGATCCGCGGCGAACCCCTTCCCGAACCTGGCCGAGGAGGGCGGGCGGGTCGAGGCGCCGCTCTGGGTCGTGCGGTCGGGCCGCCGAGCCTCGCTCTACGTCGCACGCGCCGGTGACCGGCTCGAGCTCAGCACGGCCTCCGGGCCGGTGGCGGCCATTCCGGCGGACGCATCCGGGGTCCAGGCACTCGAGGACGCCGGGATCGCGCTGCGCCCCAAGGCGATGACGCTCACGATGTTCGCGCGGCTCTGCCTCGGCGATGTGTTCATCCACGGCGTCGGTGGAGGCCGTTACGACCGCGTCACCGACGCGATCGTCCACGACTTGTTTGGCTGTGCCCCGGTGCCGTACGCCGTGGCGACGGCCACGCTCCATCTGCCGCTCCCCGCGGAGGCGAGTGGCGACGAGCGCCGCGCGCTCCAGCAGCTCCAGGTGGACCTCCGTCACAACCCGGACCGGCACCTGGCCGGCGCGAACGAAGCGGAGCAACGCCTCGTCGATGAAAAGTGGCGCCTCATCCGCGAGGTCGGGGCGATGCGACCGGGGCGGGCGCGTCGCGAGGCCACGCGGCGCATCCGCGAGATCAACGCGGAGCTGGCCGTCCACCTGGCGCGGGAGATTGAACGGGTGGAGACACGCTTGAGCGCGCTTGGCGACGCGGATCCCGGCGGCGCCGCCGGGTATCGCGAGTATCCGTACTTCCTCTTCGAACCGGCCGAGGTCGCCGCGCTCGCGGGCATCCCCGCCAAAGCGACGTAATCCGTCCCGGCGGCGCCCGGGCGCGGAGCTTTGCCGCGTCGGCGGGACGCCATCGCGACCGTTCCACCGCGATCTAGGCGCTCCGGATGATGACCTCGGCTGCGCGCTTAGGACGTTGACCCACCGCGCGTGTGTCGTGCCTCCCGATTTGGTGTACAGTTATCGCGTGATGCTCCCGGACGCGGTCGCGTCCGCCGCAGGCGATCATGCCGCCGTTTCCGCCGTCGACGTCTGGAAGTCGTACGGGCGCGACCGCGTGCTGCGGGGGATCAGCATCGAGGTGTCTCCGGGTAGCGGCATCGCGATCCTCGGACCGAACGGCGCCGGCAAATCCACGTTGCTTCGGGTGCTCGCCGCCTTGCTTCGGCCGCTCCGCGGCGCCGTGCGCATCCAAGGCCGGGATCCATGGGCGGACCCCGAGGCGCGGGGCGGCGTCGGATTTGTGGGGCACGAGCCGATGCTCTACGGCGGACTGAGCGCGCTCGAAAATCTCCGCTTGTTCGCGGCGCTGTACGGCGCCGAGGATCCGCGGGCCCGTGCCGCGTGGGCCTGTGACCTCGTCGGGCTCACGCGGAGAGACGATCCGGTGCGCGTGCTCTCCCGGGGGCTGGTCCAGCGCGCGGCGCTCGCACGCGCCCTGGTGCACCGCCCGGCGGTGCTGCTGCTCGACGAGCCATTTGCCGGGCTCGACCTCGACGCCGCGGCGCGCTTTGCGGACTACCTCCGGACGTTTCGCAGCCACGGCGGGGCGCTCGTCCTCGCTACGCACCACGCCGCGGAAGCGCTCCGGGGCGCCGGCGACGCCTATGTCCTCGTCGACGGCCGGCTCATCGGGCCGCAGCCGCTCGTCCGCATGGATGCTGCGGCGCTCGAAGGATGGTACCGGAGCGCCGGGCGCGCGGGCGGGGTCCGATGAGGACGATCGCCCTGCTCGCGTGGAAGGACCTCGTGATCGAGGCCCGCACGCGAGAGCTGGTGAGCTCGATGAGCCTCGTGGCGTTTCTCACCGTCGTCATTCTCGGGCTCGCGGCCCAGGCGTCTCCGCGGGGGACCGCGGCCATGACGCCGGCGATCCTGTGGGTGACCGTGGCGTTCGGGGCCACGCTCGGGCTCGCGCGGTCGCACGCGATCGAGCAGGAGCGGCAGGCGTTGCAGGGCG
>JAJPIA010000066.1 GCA_021324975.1 Bacillota bacterium | reverse complement strand
CTGACATGGGCGTACTCCTTTCCCCTCCCGGGCCAGGGAGGTTTCCGATGTGGTGGATCTCGGAAAGGGTACGCCCTTCGAATTTCCACACCTCTTGACATTAGCTCGCGGTGCATGATGCCTACCCAGTGACCCCTATGCATTCGTTGATCATTCCGAAGAGACATGTCGCCGATTTCTTCGAGCTGACTGGAGCAGAAAACAACGCAATCTTGTCACTCGCCCGGCAAATGAAAGCGGCGATCTCGGCGGAAGACGCCGACGTGTCAGCGTTTAACTTGGGCGTGAATAATGGGGTGAACGCGGGCCAGACAGTGTTTCATGTTCACGTTCATCTAATCCCTCGGCGTCAAGGCGATGTTGAGAATCCTCAGGGCGGTATTCGTGGTGTCGTTGCCGGAAGAGCGGCCTATTGGTGAGCTTCAAAATCATCGACAAGTCGCAGTGTATCAGCGCGCGCCAGACGGAGTGAGAATATGGAGGTTCACGAACCGTTGCCAGGCATCGCACACCGCGGAGCATTTGTGCCGCGAGTTGCTCTTCAAGTGAGATGTAGTTACCACGGAACGTCTGCCGATGCTAGCGAGGCTACGTCGCTACGTCGCCTCGCTAGCATCGGGAACGGCTCGAGACCGTAGAGCCGCTAGTAGGTCATCCTGCAGCTCCGCCATCGCTTGGAGCACTTTCGCGCGAATCGCCGGATCTCCAAAGGACTTCTGCGAAATCGTGAAGTCTTTGGCATTCGGGTCGTTAAGGAGACCGTGGACGAACTCCTGGTACCATGGCGATAGGCCCTGGATTTTGGCCAGGAACGTCCTTACCGATTGCGGAAAAGTCTTCATTAGCGGCTTACAGCTTATCCAACCACCTCCACCGGTTCTGCCCTCCAGATGCGGCAACGCAAGGGTGCTGCCTGTTATGTACAGGTTCATGCTGGGATTGGCGGGTAACGACTTCCCGCTTTCGAGTCTTGCTTTGGGTCCGAGCGCAGCCTTGCGCCGCTGCATCCATTGCAGGATATCCTCGACCATCGCCGCCGCTTCGGGAGTGTCAGCATTGTTTCGATGAAGCTGCTGAAGGAAGGTCTCCACCGTCCAAGTGACCTGACCCGTTCCAATCTCCAGTGACGGAATCGGGGGCGTGCGGCTCCAGTACATGCTTGGAAGGACCAAAATATTGTCCGCCTGCCCCGGGCAGTGGTAAAGTCCGATTTCGACAAGGGCGAATTGAAAATCTGGGTGTGTGCCGCCTAGCAGAAATTCCGCCATGTCACGCAATCGGGAATCCATCTTGTCGCCTGCGATGATGAGACGAAGTCGATTCCTCTGGAGATTCTCCTGCGCGGTAACCCGAAACGACTTGCTCCAGGTATTGTACGCACCGCCGGCGGCCTCGCCGCGCCCGGCGGCTTTCCATAGGCTACGCTCCAATGGCGACGCTTCCCCGAGTGGTTGATCGTCAACGCAGAGCAACGACTTGAGGTCTTCGTAGGTGCGCGTCGCTAGAAACGTCGCATAGTCGACAATCTGGGCCGATACTTCGCGACGATGTTCAGCATTCCGCGCCAACTTCGTTTCGACCAAAGTAAGGACACCCGATGTGTCGAGATAAAGAAGGTCTAGGAAGCCCTGTTCAGGCATCGGCAATTCTCTGGCAACGAGGATGGGTCTCTCCGCGTGCCGGTCGATTCGATCGACTAACAAGAGGTCGCTAAAGTTTGCTAAAGCCTCCTGCAACCATGCTTCTGGACCGAGGTCTTTACCCGCTTTACTTATAAGATGAGGGATGGGCACACGGGTGAGCTCTGCCCCATTCAATAGGGCCGGCGACGCAGAGATCATATGATAGATGAAACCTCTTGGACCGCGATCCATTAGTTTTCTCCATCAGCAGCGTGACTTAGTTCCCGCCCCCCCATGGTGCAATACTCGAGGGAAGACACAGATAGGACAAATGGTGACCATTTCGAGCCCACGTCGGAGTCGGGCGTGTGTACTGATGTCCAGCCATCACAATGAGACGTTTCGTCAGCGTTTCACGGGACCTTATCTCTTATCCCAGCGTTCCTTTGACACACCAAGTGGTGCCTGGGATAATATACGGTATCTCAAGTGGGCGGTTAGCTCAGCGGCAGAGCGCATCCCTCACACGGATGAGGCCGCAGGTTCAAAACCTGCACCGCCCACCACTAGTAATTCCAAGTCTTCCCGATCCGCCAAGACTATCGAACAAACCAGCAAGGATGTGCCCTCACTACTGGCACGGTTCCTGTTAGCGTCGCAGGTCGAGGACAGCAAGGCACCCCGGGGCACCGTGCAACGTCACAAGCCAGCTGCTGGGCCTGGAGGGGCCAGCAAGTCCTTCAGCCTAACATTAGCTGCCTTTGACAGATGCCGGATCGGACGCACCAGCGAATAGGCCACCTAAATGACGGTGAAAGATGTTCGCACGCGAGTGATGTTGTTGCTGCCACATTCAATGATTATTGGCCATTCCCCCGGAGTTGTACGGGTGCCGACCATCCACGACCACGTTACCATCCCGTGGGCGTCGGAAACCTGTGGTACCAACCCTGCCGCCCTGCTGGGGCCGCTCTTGTAGATAACGGCAATCGAACAAGACGTTTGCGGCCTCGTTTGAATGCTCACCATCCCGATTGCCCCATGCGGTACGGGCGAGCGAACCGATATGATCTTGACGGGCGGGAAGTTCGCCTGAGCAAAGGCGGGAAGAGCAAGGAGCAAAGACACGAAAAAGGGTAGGGCTCCTCGTTGAAGACGTCTCATGCGTCTGCCCCCTTGCAGATTATGCTCGTTAGGATCTAGAGTTTCTTGCACGCCACGAGCGTATCCAAGAGGTCTGTGGAGGAGCCGGTGTCCGCAGCCAAGGCTATATCTCTCAGAATATTGACCGTGTCTGAAACCCCAACCACGTACCCCTGACGGAATGGCTCGTCCATCTGGTTCCACCTGTCTCGCCAGATGAATTCCTGAGTTGACCCAGGGCCCCATGTGCTAACGGCAAGAATGAGAATGACCCGAAGGACCAGACGCCAAGGCGCAATGACATTGGTCTCCCCCCCAAGGTTCTGTATCCAAATGGCTTTAGTGCCCATTTCACAAAGCTAGTAGTCTGGCGCAGCCAGGCGAACGAGCTAGAGCCACCCACCTCTAGAAGAACAGCCGGCCTAGGGAGACGAACCTCTGGCGCTCAGTCGTCTAAGGAATTGTAGCGGTGGGCATTCGACTATCAGCGGCGGAATCAGAGGTGGGGGAGATGTTCGTCGTCGTCCGGGCTGCTATTCTGGTCGTCCTCGCGACTTTGCTCGTGCCGCAACATGTCGTCGCCCAAAGCGACACTTTCGCTGTTGTCTCGCCTTGGGTCGTGGTCGTGATACAGCCCGAAGGTAAGGAAGTGAGCCTTGGTACGGGTTTCGTATCCACATCAGGGTACGTTGTCACGGCAGCGCATGTCATTGGTTCTGAGAAGTTCCCTGTGTACCTTGGCACGCAAGGAGAACTCTCACCCGACCGCCTCCGTCCCGCAAAGATCGTCCGCATAGATCGAGATAGAGACATCGCTGTCTTGGACGGCGGGTATGTGCCGCCTGTTGGTCTTCTCACCCAACAAGCACCAGCGGCCCCAGGTGACGAGGTCTGGATCTTCGGATACGAGTTCCATGGCGACGTGGCAATTCTTAGGCTCGCTCGGGGATCTGTTGGCCAAAGGTTTGAGGATGAGTTTCAGCTAGACGGGGCTGTGCAACCTGGATTCAGCGGGGGGCCAGTTACCACCCGTGGTGGTCGCGTTATTGGCATCACCGATCTATCATCGAAGCGGAACCCGAACTTAGCGTATATGGTGCCCGATGCTCTAGTGGAATCGGAGCTTAGGACGCTTGCTCCGGTCGCTCCTCCCCAGACCGCCAACCGCATCATTCCCTCTCTGCCCAGCTCCCAGCCTAGCAGTGTGCCAAGTATCCACGATACCATCGCTGTCCCCGGTCTGAGATTAGGCCCGCTGACGCTGTCAATGACGCTGTCGCAAATGGATACCACAATCGGTGGAACTCCGGACACAACAGCCGAGAGTTCGACTGGGCATACGTATACGTGGCAGCAGTACGGGGTCATCGCAGTTTTTGACTCGGGTGGCGCGCCAGTCGCCGTGGCAAGTTGGAATCCGGCATTCACCACAGCGCAAGGCATAAAGGTGGGTGCGTCCATTGATGCAGTTCAGCGAATGTACGGATTGAACTACCGGACCGACTGGTCCCAAGACGGTCGCACCTTTAGCATTCTATATCAAAGCGGCATTGGATTTTTCGTCAACGCCTCAACCCGGTTAGTAACGGCCCTTGTCGTCGTGCGTCCTGGAATTTCCAACGCCTCGCCGACACCTAACTCACCGGCTGCCCAGCCTCCGAGCAGGTTTTCATTGGCCGGGACATACGCAGGCAATTACACTGCCGCGACTCAACCTGGGGCGCTCTACCGCGCCACCTTCCAAGTTAGCCAGGATGGAGCCGTGGTCAGCGGATCATTCGTATCAAGCGCAGGCCGCTCGGGCATCATACGTGGCACGGTTCGCGGCACGCAAATTGATGCGACCATCACGTTTACCGACGTATGTGGGGGCCATGCAACAGCACTCATCGACATCACGGGGGCCGGACAAAAACTGCTTGGCAACTATACTGCCGTGGATTGCCTGGGGACGTATTCAGGTGGTTTCGTGCTCAATCGCCAGTGAGGGCGCGCGCCCGAGAGGGGGAAAAGCGTGAAGCGGCTTATTGTTGGTGCATTGGCGGCTGGACTTGCGTTCGGTGTAGGAACAGGTATCGCGAGCGCCGTGACCGGGTTCCAAACCATAGGGCAATTCATGGGAGAGCCTGTAGCATATCGACTCGGGTATATTGCGGGCGTGTCCGATACACTGACAGCCCTTGGCGACAACACCGTTGATGCAAACTCAGCGATGTCCTACGTTCGAACCGCAGCAGGTTGCGTCACCAATCGGCAAATGGTCCTTAACCAACTGGAGTCATTTCTCGTCACGCAGATGCCGCCAGGTGTGAATTACAACCAAGCTGCGAGCGTGTTCGTAGCCACGTTGTCAAATTGTCCCTACTAGCGATCTGCTGCCATCGCAAGGGGGCAAGGGAGCCAAACGTCGTGAGGCTCTTTGTCGGACCGGAGTGCCTTGAGAGCGTCTGTTACCCGTGAACGTACGTGTACGATACAAAATTGCTTTGTACGTTAAAAGCCGTGTGCAGCATGGGCAACCCACGCCCGAATGCGTCCCGCACGCGGCCACCGGATGCCTTCGGCCGGCCCGCCGCCACTGGCTCGGAAAGCGGTCAGACGGCTTGCAACAGCGGACGCGGCACCTCGGCCGCGGCTAGGTAACGGAACACCTCGTCGCGTTCCGCCTGATTGAGTCCCCGGAACGGCGGGCGCACCGTGCCGCCCGTCAAGCCCACGTATTCCATGGCCGCCTTCAGCACCGTTTTGCTGGACAGGCCCCCGTGGGTGTCCGTCTCCGCCCCGCGATGGAAACGCGCAACAAACGGGTACAGCCGCGAGTGATACCGCTCCGCCTCGAGATACTTGCCCGCCTGGAGCAACTCCCAATACCGCAGTTCGTACTCCGGCCACCACGGGGCGATGCCGGTGATGAACCCGGCCGCGCCGTGCATGTGCGCGGTGGTCGCCGTGTAACCTGCCGAGCTATCGATGTACGCGATGCGGTCGTGGAAGCGGTCCAGGATCGTGAATTCGTCGATGAGCTGCGTCAGGCCGCTGTGCTTCATTGACACGACGTTGCGGATCGCGACCAGTCGCTCCATGCAGCGCACGGTGATGCAGGCGCTGATGAACTGCCCTCGCCACGACTGGTCGTACACCATGATGCCGATGTCGACGCTCTTGGCCAAGCGTTCGTACCAATCGACGATCGCGTCTTCATTCAACGGGTAGTAGAACGGCGGCGGGCACATGACGGCAACGGCGCCGGCCGCCCGTGCCCGTCGAGCAAGCTCCGCAGCGAGCCGATAATCGGTCGCGGCTACGCCTGCCACCACCGGGATGGCGCCGTCACCGCCGCGGACTGCGGCCGCGACCACATCGGCGTGCTCGTCCGGCGACAGCGTCGTGTACTCTCCGTCCCCGCAGGGCGCGATCAAGAAACCGGAGTGTTTCCCGATCCCACGCTCGGCCATAAATCGAACGTTGCGCTCAATGGCCGTCGCGCTGAGTGAGTAATCATCGTTGAAGATCGTTGAAACCAACGCGGCCGGTCCAGTCAGTTGCGCCTTGACAGCGTCCATATCCAACATGCGACCTCTCCTCCTCCCGCGGATCCACTGACCGATCTTGTCACGGTACCGCGGGACGCAGCACATGGGGACATTTCCCAGCACCGTCTCCGAAACCCTCTGTCGTCGAGATCGAATCATGAAGGCGCGGTGCCGGCACCGCGGCGATGCCCTGCGCGGGCCCCTGCGGTCGGCCGTGAAGGACTCTTCAAACAGACGGACGAAGCCGTACTCGCTCGTGCCCGGTGCATCCCTTGGAATGTCGTCGTCTCCCCAAGGGGGAAGGGGTGGTGACGCTTTGATGAGGCGAGCTGTTGCACTGGCGGCGATCGCGCTCCTGACGGCTGCCGGGGCCGGCGTCGCGCAGACCGCGGGAACGGACGTTAATCTGACCGTCAAGTACGGCGTGCTCGTGGCGCTCACAGGTCCGAGCGGCGCCTCGGGTCAGCTCTGGAATCAGGCTACGGTGGTGGGCGTGGCCTACGTCAACAAGACGCTCAAAGCCATGGGGCTCGCGAATCACGTTCAAGCGCAACTCGTTGATTCCCAGGACAGTCAAAGCCAGGCGGCGGCGGGCGTGGAGGCCGCCCGCAAACTCGTCTTCATCGATCATGTCAATGTGGTGATGGGAGACATCTTGAGCGCGGTCACGGCGGCAGTGGCGACGTCCGTGACCATCCCGAACCACATCGTCGAGTTTACCGGGGGCACCGCCACGTCGCTTCCGGATATCAACCCCAAGGGGATTCCGGCGCTCCTTTATCAGCCGCCCGCGTCGAATGCACTCGAGGGCGTTGTGCTGGCGCAAATCATGGCCTCGACGTTCGGGAAGAGAGCGGCGGTCAACGTTGCCGCGGAGAATGACGCCTACGGGGCCGGCCTCGCGGCCGATTTCAAGTCCGTATGGACGGCAGGCGGCGGGACAATTCCCCAATACGTCCTGTACAACGAGACGCAGCCGACGTTGGACACTGCCGCACAGCAACTGGTGCAAGGGTCTCCCGCGGGATGGCTGATCATCGACTTTTGCCCGAATCTGCCCAAACTCATCGATCCGCTCCAACGGACGGGCAAATGGAGAGCGGACCGGACTTTCGGGGGCGACACGTTGTCCGACTGCAAATCCCAGGGGCAGACGTCTGTGCCCGGGATGCGTGTCGCGAAGCCGTACGTGGGCGGCGGCAGCACGTTGCCGCAGTATCAAGCCTTCTACCAGCAAACCGCAACCGGCGGTGGCGGATTTCAGGGATGGACCGCGGAGGCGTTCGATAGCGTGATCGTGTCGTTCTTGGCCGCTGTACAAGCCAAGTCAGGAGACCCCGCGCGGTTCGCACAATACATTGCGCCGTTGACGAACCCACCGGGAACCAAGTACACGTTCCTCCAGCTTGATAAGGCCATCGGTGCAATCTTGAAGGGCGAGAAGGTGCAATATGAGGGTGTCTCCGGCCCGTTGAACTTCCTGAGCAATGGGGCGACGGGGGCGCCTGCGTTTCAAATCTTCGAAATACAGCCGGATGGCACAAGCCGGGTTGTGAAGGAGCTTATCGTCAAGGCGCGACGGTCCTAGTGCCTCCTGCGGCGCCACGTCGCAGCAACCCTGACGTCCTAAGCCTCGTGGAAACGGGCGGCAACGCCGCGCCCGTGCGGGCGCGTGTATTGGTCGTGTGTGCGCCGAACGGCCGGCGCGCGCTTCGTGGCCCATGAGCGCGCCGCCACGTCGATGATCCGCGACATGACGCCGGATACCTCGAGCGAGCTCCGGATGCCCGCGCGTTTCCGATCGGTCCGGCGCGACGTCGTGGTGATCGGCGGCGGCCCAGCCGGGATGGCCGCCGCCCTCGCAGCGTCCCAATGCGGAGCCCATGCGGCGCTGGTCGACGAGCGCCCGTCGCTCGGCGGACAAGTCTATAAGCAATTCAGCCCCGCGTTCCAGGTCGCGGACGGAATGCAGGGAGCCGGGTACCGCAGAGGGCGAGACATGATCGCCGCAGTGCTGGCGAGTTCGGTGGAGGTGCTCACCGATACGGCGGTCTGGGGCATCTGGGGGCGGGATGTCTTTGTCTGCCGCTCCGAGGACGAGGTGCAATGCATTCACGCGGACACGATCATTATCGCCGCGGGGGCGTACGATCGACCCTTGCCATTCCCCGGATGGACTCTTCCGGGCGTGATCACCGCCGGGGGCGGGCAGTCGCTGGCCAAGGTGTTCCGTGTGGCGCCCGGGCACCGAATCCTTATGGCCGGATCGGGGCCGCTTTCACTGTCGTTCGCCGCCGAGCTCAAACACTATGGCGCGAACGTCATCATGGTGACCGAAGCCTGCCGGCGCCCGACCGCCGCAGCGGTCTGGGGGTTGTTCCGGGCGAGCCCAGGCAACTGGGCCAGCCTGCGGGAGGGGATCGCGTATCTCGCCGCCCTGCATGCCCACGGGGTCCCGTTGCGGTGGTCGACGATGATCCGACGTGCCGAAGGTCGGGGCCGGGTTGAACGCGCGATCATCGCGAAGGTCGACCGGCACTGGCAGGCGATCCCCGGATCCGAGGAGACGGTTGATGTGGACGCGATCTGTCTCGGGTACGGTTTGTGCCCGTCCAACGAGTTGACGAGACTGTGCGGGTGCGCGCACGGCTACGATGAGCAGCGCGGCGGGTGGGTGCCGTGGCGTGACGAGTGGATGCGATCCTCTGTCCCGGGTGTGCTCGTAGCGGGCGATTGCGCCGGCATCTCGGGGGCCGCGGCCGCCGTTGATGAGGGCCACGTCGCCGGCCTCGCCGCGGCCGTGGCCAGCGGGCGCGTGAGTGCCGACCGGGCCACCGTATTGGCCCAGCGCGCGCGCCGGAGGCTGCGGCGTCACCAACGCTTCCGCAAGGCGCTCGACGCGATGTACCCGGTAGGCGCCGGCCTGTACGATCTGGCGAACGAGAGCACCGTGATCTGCCGCTGTGAGGAAGTCACGCTGAGCGAAATTCGAGCCGCGCTCGCCCACGGTCTGCCCGACGCGCAGGGCGTCAAGGTATTCACCCGCGCCGGGATGGGATTTTGTCAGGGCCGAATGTGCGGCCGTCAAGTCGCGGCCGAAGTTGCCCGGGCGGCTGGACGTCCGATCAGCTCCGTCGCCTCCTTCTCCGTCAGGCCTCCAATCAAGCCGCTCGCGATCGCCGCGGTGGCCGTCGAGATGCCGGAACGCCGGCGCCCGATCGTGCGCCTGGATTAGCGATGAATAAGCTCGGCGCGTCGCCGCGCTCCGGCCGGCCCATCGAGACAGATGTCGCGATCATCGGCGGCGGACTCCTCGGCTGCGCGCTGGCATTCAAACTCGCGCGGGCCGGTGTCGATGCAGTGCTCCTGGAGCGCGGGGAGCTCAACCGCGAGGCCTCGGGGACCAATGCCGGCAGTCTGCATATCCAGTTGCTGCGCCCACCTGGGATGGAGGCGGCGTGGCTGGAGCGGTTTCGGCCGCTCGTCCGGCTGCATGTCGAGGCGGCCAAGGCCTGGCGCTCGATCGAGGCCGAGGCGGAAATCGCGGTCGGCGTACGCATGCACGGCGGTCTGTTCCTCGCCGAAACCGATGATGAACGATGCCTTTTGGAGAAGAAGGTCGCCGTGGAATGCGCCGAGGGGCTCGATACGACCCTGATCAGTGGTGACGAGGCGCGCGCCATGTGCCCGCTGCTCGCCCCATCCGTAATCGCCGCAGACTATTGCCCCGACGACGGACTGGCGAATGCGCTGCTCGTGGCGCCGGCACTGGCGCGCCGGGCGACGGACTATGGGGCGCGCATCGTGACAGGTCACGACGTCCGGGCGATCACGGTCCGCGGGCCCAACGACTTCATTCTCGAAACTCCGCAGTGCGGAGTCCGCGCCCGCCGGATCGTCGTCGCGGCAGGCCCGTGGACGGGACAGATCACGAAGATGGTGGGAATGGACCTCCCGATCGGACCGAACGTCTTGAGTATGAACGTGACGGAGGCGCGGCCCCCCGAGCTGGATCTGCTCATCCAACACATCGGGCGACGGCTGACGCTTAAACAGACGGAGAGCGGCACGTACATTGTCGGCGGCGGTTGGCCCGGGGAATATGTTGCGACGGACAATTGGAAGGGGACGTCCGTTGAGAGTTTAGCCGGAAACATGTGGGCCGCGGCCGCGGTCTTCCCCCGGCTCACACGGCTGCGCGTGCTCCGCACCTGGGCCGGTTTGGGCGCAAACACACCCGATTGGCATCCGATTATCGGTGAATATGCCGGCGCACCAGGGTTCCATGTCTTGTTTGCGGGCCTGGGATTCACCCTCGGCTTGACATGCGCACAGCGCATGGCTGACATGCTCATCCGGCCTGGGAGTGCGGATGCCGACGCCGCCTTCGCGCCGGCGCGCTACATTGGATGCGCCGTCGGTAGGTCATAGCGTCACGCCATGCTGAACGAATGGCACATGGGAAGCCTATTGCTCCAACTCATCTACAACGGGCTCGTCGAAGGGGCGATCCTGGCACTGACGGGCCTCGGTGCGACGCTGGTCTGGGGCATTCAACGTGTCGCCAACTTCGCCCACGGAGATTACATGACGCTGGGCGCCTACGTGGCGTTCCTGCTGGACGTGACGTGGTCTACGAACCCTGTGGTCGCGGCGATCGGCACCGTGGTGGCCACCGCCGCGCTGGCCGTCGGGCTGCACTTCATCCTCTTGCGACCGCTGCGCGGTCGGGGCCTGGTTGCGCTGTCGCTGATCACGGTCGGGCTGGGCTTGGTCCTGCGGAATGCGCTGTTTTTGGTGGCGGGGTCCCAACCGAGGCAATACGCGTTCAATCAGACCGCCGTTATCGATCTTGGCTTCGTCCGTGTTGCACCCGCGGAGCTGTGGACGGGGATCGCCGCCATCACCGCCGTGCCCGCGGTCGCGGCCATGCTCGCGTGGACCCCGCTCGGCAAAACGATGCGAGCCGTCGCCGACAACCGCGATCTCGCGGAGATCTCCGGTATCGATACGGATGGCATCGGACTCTATGTGTGGATCGTTGCCGGGGCGCTCGCCGGGCTCGGCGGGGCTATGCTGGCGTTGGTACAGGGCACCTTCGATCCGAATCTCGGGTTTAACGTGCTGTTCCTCATCCTCACCGTGGTGGTGCTCGGAGGCATTGGCAATGCGTTCGGCGCGTTGCTCGGCGGGCTCGTGCTCGGGGTTGTGATGGAAGTCTCGACCTGGCCCCCGTTTTTCGGGGGCGTGCCGACACAGTATCAGCCGGTGGTCGGGTTTGTCGTCCTGATCCTGCTGTTGATGTTTCGACCGCAGGGCATCCTCGGCAGGGCGAGAGTGCTGTAGGGAGCAGCCGTGGACATTTTGAATCCGGCATTCTGGGTGTTCGTCGGCGTGGTGGCCGGGATCTATGGTCTGCTTGCGCTGGCGCTCTACGTGCAATTCTCGATGGCCGGGCTGCCGAATTTTGGCCACGTCGCCTTCATGGCGCTCGCAGCCTATACCATGGCTCTTCTCGTGATCCGTGCGGACGTGGCTCTCGTGTGGGCCGGGGTGGCCGGTATCGCCGCCGCGGTCGCGTTGGGACTGCTGCTTGGCATCCCGTCGGTCCGGTTGCGCGCGAACTACCTTGCAATTGCGACCGTGGCCGGGAGCGAAATGATTCGTTATCTCTCGACTAACCTCAACCTCACGGGCGGCGCGGTGGGTTCTGTCGGGATGCTCGGTCCCACGCACTTTGCGACCTACACGAACGCCTGGCAGCCGTTCATCGAAAGCATCACTGCCGCGCTGCGGCACGCAGTAGGCAGCGTCGCCACCACCGATTTCAGCATGTTTTGCCTGGTGTGGGTGACGCTGGGGCTCTTGTTGATGTTGTTCCGGCGACTTGAGCGATCGCCGTGGGGCCGCGTCATGAAGGCGATTCGCGAGGATGAAGAGGCGGCCGCATCGCTCGGTAAACACGTGGAAGCGTATAAGCTGCAGGCCCTCGTACTCGGAGGAATCGTCGGAGGACTGGCGGGCATCCTCTGGGCGTTGGAAATCGGAGTGTTCTCTCCAGACGACTTTCAGCCGACGTTGACCTTCTATGCGTACTTGATCTTGATCTTGGGAGGCATGAATCGTGTGTGGGCGATCCCGGTCGGCGCGGTCCTGTTCGGCGTGTTGTATTCCGGGACGAGATTCCTGAGCTTCTTCCCGCTCTCCCTGGTGGATACCGGTGAACGCGCCTATCTCCGGCTCCTTATCGTGGGCCTGGTCTTGGTCCTGCTCATGGCGGTGCGACCGCAAGGCATGTTCGGCAAACGCGAGGAGCTGCTGCTCGAGAAATGACGGAACACGCGTTGCTCGTCGACGGCATCGTGCGGCGGTTCGGCGGTGTCCGCGCCGTTGATGGCGCGAGCTTCACGGTGCAGGACGGATCGATCACAGGTTTGATCGGACCGAACGGCGCCGGCAAGACGACCGTATTCAACATTATCTCCGGGTTCCTGCGAGCGGACGGCGGAGCGGTTACCTTCCGGGGTCGCCGCCTCGACGGGTTCCCACCGCACAGGATTGCCCAGGCCGGCCTGGTGCGGACGTTCCAGGCTCCCCGTATTCTGACCCGGATGTCGGTCCTCGAGAACCTCATGCTTGGAGGAGTCAAGCAGCCCGGGGAGCGCTTCGCACTTGCGTGCCTGCTTGGATCGGCGTCCCGGCGCGAGCGTGAGGTCCGCGAGGAAGCCATGGCCGTGCTGGATCTTCTGCGCTTAACCCATCTCGCACCGGCATACGCCGGAACGCTCTCCGGGGGCCAGCGGAAGCTGCTCGAACTGGGTCGGGCCCTCATGGCGGCTCCCCGGCTACTGCTGCTGGACGAACCGCTCGCCGGCGTCGCGCCCGCACTGGCAGATCAGCTCCTCGACCACGTCGGGACGCTACGCAAGCACCGCGGCATGACGATCCTGATCATCGAACACGACATGGAAGCCGTCATGTCAATCTGCGATTGGGTCGTCGCAATGGACCAGGGTCGGGTGATCGCGTCCGGAACGCCTCGGCAGATCCAAACGAATGAGCGCGTCATCGCATCCTATCTCGGGACCGTTGCCGCGGCACACGTGTGATGCCGGTGAGCTATGCTGAGGGAGGCGCGGCGATCGTGTCGGACACTATTCTGAGCGTGTCAGACGTCAGAGCCCGCTATGGTGACGAGCACATCCTCAAGGGCGTATCGATCGACGTTCCTCGCGGGTCCATTGTTGCACTGCTGGGGCCCAATGGGTCCGGCAAGTCGACCCTGCTCAAGGCGATTTACGGCCTGAATGTCAAACGGAGTGGCACGATCCTCTTCCGGCCACAGGGCCGGGAGGCTGTGGACCTGCTCCGCCTCAAGCCGCATGAGGTCACCGCCCATGGAGTGAACCTGGTGCCCCAACTCGCCAACATCTTTCCGGACCTGTCCGTCTACGAGAATCTTGAAATCGGAAGCATCGGCGACCGCAAGCGAACGGTTGAACGGATTGAGCGCGTTGTCGGCGTCCTTCCGCTGCTCCGTCATCTCTTGAGGCGACGAGCAGCAACGCTATCCGGCGGCCAGCGGCAGACACTTGGCATAGCGCGTGCGCTCATGTCGGAGCCGGAATTGCTGATCCTCGACGAACCTTCAGCGGGGCTCGCTCCGAACATCGTCGATGGCGTGTTCGCGCAGGTGCAGGAGATCAATCGGAGAGGCGTGAGTCTGCTCATCGTGGAGCAGAAGGCTCGGCAGTGCCTGGCGATCGCTCACTATGGCTATGTGCTGGATCAAGGTCGCAATCAAATCGACGGCCCGAGTGCGCGCCTGCTGGAGGACCCCGAGATGATCCGCCTCTACCTGGGCGCTCGGCGCCGGCAGCCAGAATCGCATTGAAGCAACACCGCGCCGATGGGACTCGTCGGTGAACGCCGGGCGGCCGGCCGCCGCGGCGTCGGGCCGTAGCACATCCGCGGGCCCCGCGTTGTCGGGTTCGCCACGCGAGACGAAGGGGCGGCCGTAATGCGGACGACCGGCAATCGTAAGGCTGACCTGCGCTTGACGAGCGGTGTGCGGCGGGGGCGGAAGATCACCATCTTCGTGGATGGCCGTCCCTTGACGGCGTTTCTGGGTGAATCTGTTGCCGCCGCCCTGCTGGCAGAGGGCTATCTGGCATTTCGACACACGGCTCGCCGCGGCGAACCGCGGGGTCTATTTTGCGGCATGGGCATTTGTTTTGATTGCCTGGTCGTCGTTGATGGCCGGCCAGGGCGCAGGGCATGCATGATCGAGGTGCGCGACGGCATGCAGGTCGAGCTGCAGCAGGGATGGGGCGTGGACGCGTAGGCTGGGATTCGACATTTCGTACATCTCGGGTGGTGTCTGTCCGACGCCGTTCGATCGCCATTTGCGCACCGGAGTGCCGCTGATGGCGCCCCGATGTTGCGTCGGCGTGATCGTGCCGCCGCGATGATGCGAGCACGCCGGGACGCGCGAGCATGATGTCGGCGTGGCCGGCCCGGGAGAGGGAACGGATGTGAAACAGCCCGATGTCGTGGTCGTCGGTGGCGGGATCATCGGATCATCCATTGCATACCATCTCGCGCTGCGCGCGGCGGCCGTCGTTGTCGTGGATATCGGTGAGCCCGCGGCGCCGCCGAGCGCGTCGTGGGCGAGCGCGGGCGGTGTGCGACAGCAGGCTCGTGATTCTCGCGAGTGGCTGCTGACCCTCGAAGCCTCGCACCGCTGGCCGGCACTCGAACGCGAGCTCGGCGCGACGTTCGACTTTCGCCAGGGCGGCCATCTGCACGTGGTCGAGCGTGACGACGACGTTCCCGCGCTGGAGGCGCGGGTTGCGCGGGAACGCGCGGCCGGATTGGACGTCCGCCTGGTCGACAAGGCGGAGATCCGCACCCTTGCACCCGGCATCACGCCGGAGGCGAGGCTCGGGGTCTACAGTCAGAGTGATGGCCAGGCGAATCCTGCGAAGGCAACGCGCGCGTTTGCCGCGGCGGCCATGACGCGCGGCGCGCAGTACTGCACCAGCGCGAGAACCGTCCGCCTGCGGCGGTCTGGCCATGCGGTCCGGACGGTTATCGTCGATGGCGAGCCGTTCACTGGGCAGTGGATCGTGCTCGCCGCGGGTGCATGGAGTGGCGGGGTCGCCGGCGAGGTCGGGATCGAGCTTCCCGTGGCGGCGCGCGCGCCCCAGATGCTGTTGACCGATCCTGGACCCGCAGTGCTTGCGCCGACGATCACCGTGACGGGGCGGCCGCTCTCGCTGAAGCAGCTTCCCACAGGCGAGTTCCTCATTGGCGGGGGCTGGCCGTCCCTGATCGACGGGCTCGGCACCGCGACGATGAACTGCCGCGTCCTGCCGCGGAACGTGGAGGGCAGCTGGGAGGTTGCATCCACGGTGTTCCCTCCGCTCGCGATGCGTCGCGTCGTCCGGTCGTGGTGCGGTCTGGAAGGCCAGGCCATCGACGGAGTCCCGCTCATTGGCCCCGCGGTCGGTGTCGAGGGGCTCTACCTCGCGACGGGGTTTTCGGGCCACGGGTTTCAACTGTCGCCGGCCGTGGGGCGGGCGGTGGCCGCTGCCCTCGTCGGCAAGGGGGACGATGTGCTCGTACCGCTGCAACCGTCGCGATTGGCGGATCTTGACGCGGCGCACGTGCGCGCGTTCAGAGCAGAGACGAGCAGTCGCCCGCTACGTACACTCGGCTGACCATCTCCAGATGGGCTTGGCTACCCGAGCGCTCTCGGACGGGTCAGGGCGGAGGGTACTGTCGACCCGGGTGCGCGGTCGGGCCGTTGTCGAGGTATGTTCGCGTCGGACGAGCATCGACAGCAACCGCCCGACGCCGGGAGTGATGTTCAGCATACGGCGTGACCGCTCAGTCTCCCGGCCATCGTTCTCCCGTCCGAACTCCGCGAGCTCGTCGAGTGGACGCCGCAGCGCGGCTTCGTCGCGCACCTGTCCCATCGTGACAGATCCTCATCCTCTCCGCGATGCGAGCACCCGCACCGGCGGGGCTCCATGACACCAAGAGCGCTCGCCGCACCGGAGCGATTCGATTCGCTTGTTTGAGGGCAGCGGCCACAGCCCCTTTCACCACTGAGACGTCGGCGGCGATGGCGGCGGCACCGAGGTACAGGTACAGGCAATCAGCATCGTCTGCACGAACTTTCCCGCCGTGCGGGCGTGCTCAGACGACGGACTGTCGGAGGCGATTCCATGAGTTGGTGGACCCGAACGTTGATCCGGAGCGCAATCACGGCCGTTCTCATAGGGCTACTGTCCCTTGGCTTTTGGGCTCCGGCGTGGAGCCAGCAGCCCAAGACGCTCGTGATCGCGATTGACGCTGACCCCGCCGGGCTGGATCCGCAACAGGGGCAAAGTGCCGACACCGATTATGTGGTCTCCACCATCTTCGATGGAATCGTCGACTCGCAGCCTGGGTCGAGCCTCGTCGGCCCTGGGCTCGCCCAGAAGTGGACGATCTCTCCGGACGGCAAGACCTATACGTTCGCCTTGCGCCACGGCGTCACGTTTCACGATGGCACTCCCATGAACGCGCACACGGTGGCGGACGATCTCGACCGCGCCATCAATCCGAACAATCCGTGTTACGTGCTCGGGCGCAAGGGCGTCAGCACCTATGACGACTTCACGTTCGGGTCTACAAAGGCCGGCAACGTGGTCGCGATGAAGGTCGTGGACGATTACACGCTGCAGTTCACCTTACCGCAGCCCAACGCGCCCTTTCTCACCAACCTCGCCATGGTTCAAACGGGCATCATGAGCCCAACGGCGACCAAGCAGTACAACTGCGATGCCGGCGGGCACCCGTCCGGTACCGGGCCCTTCAAGTTTGTGGAACATGTGGCGGACGATCATGTAACGCTCGAGGCCAATGCCGGCTACTGGAGAGGCCGGCCCAAGGTCGACCGGATCATCTTCCAGATCATCCCGGAGAGTACGACGCGGCTGCTCAAGCTCCGCCAGAACGAGGTGCAGATCCTGAGTGATGTTCCCCCAAGCGATTATGATCAGATCACGAGCAACCGGGACCTGCGGCTCTATAAGCAGCCCGGACTCACGATCCTGGCGGTCGTCATGTCCAATGATGCTCCGCCCTTCAACGATAAGCGCGTGCGCCAAGCCCTCAACTACGCGGTGGACAAAGACGCGATCAATAAAGGACTGTACGGCGGCGCGACGACGGCCAGTCAAGGCATGCCTCCGGTGTTATGGGGATACGACAAGGCGGTTCAGCCCTATCCGTACGACCCCGACAAGGCGAAGGCGCTCCTCAAGGAGGCCGGATTCCCAAATGGGTTTTCCACGGACATGATGGTGTATTCAATCCCTCGCTCCTACAATCCGATCGGCGGCGCCAAGCTCGGCGAGGCCGTACAAGCGTATCTCACGAAGGTCGGCGTCAACGTAAAGGTCACGCAGTATGAATGGGGAGCATATCTGAACAAACTGCGATTCAGCCCATGGACGGGATTGGGCATCTGGGGTTGGATCGGCGACAGCGGGGATCCCGACAACTTTCTTGGCGCGATGTTCGCGTGGGACTCCAGCGCGAACAAGCCGGTTACCAACAACGTGGCGCACTACTATAATCCGCAGGTCAACACGCTGATTCAGCAGGGACGCACCAGTACCGACCAAGCCAAGCGTGCCCAAGCGTACATCCAAGCGAATCGACTCATTCATGACGATGCGCCGTGGCTGTTCATCAATCACATGAACCAGGCCCGTGCGGCGAGAGCAAGCGTCAAGGGTCTCCTTTTGAACCCGGTGCAGATGTACTTCTACATGGAGCGCGTATCGCTCCAATAACCGTTGGCACCATACACGCCATGTTTGAGGAGGGAGCGATGGCGACGGTAAGCATTGGGCCGGTCTCAGCAGGCCCAGGCGAGAAGGTATTCGGATATGTCGAGATGTTCGAACTGCCCGTGTCGGTCATGAGATTGCCCGTGTGGATCATCAATAGTGGAACGCCTGGGCCGCGCGTTGCGATGACGGCGGGGATGCACGGGACCGAGTATGTGGGCATCGAGGCCGCCACCAGAATCGCCCGGGAGACGAAGCCGGCGGACATCCGGGGCACACTCGTCGTGTTCCCCGTGGTGAACGTGCTGGGATTTGAGGCAGCCGATGTTCTCGCCGTTCCGACCGATGGGCAAAACATCAATCGCGTCTTCCCCGGGGACGCAAATGGTTCGCCCAGCTTTGCGCTGGCGCACTTTCTCTTTGACTCGATCCGTCGAGTGGCGGACGCGGTGATTGACCTTCACGGCGGAGATTCTGCCCAGGCACTTCACCCGTTCGGGGTGTGCTATGAAACCGGTGAGGCGAACGTCGATCGGCGTTCCATGGAAATGGCGGAACTCTTCGACATGCCCTTCATATGGGCGATGGGGCCGCAACGCGGGCACAGCGGCATGATGATCAGTGAGTTGAGTAAGTGTGGCATTCCCGCTGCCATTGGCGAGGCGGGTGATCTAGGTACATGTCGGGAGGAAGATGTTCGGCTTCACCTGCGAGGAATCACAAACATCTTGAAGTACCTGGGATCCATCGAAGGCGCTCCCGAGCGGACGCTGCCGGCTCCGCCCGAGGTGTTCCGAAACGATTTTCGCGTCGTTGCGCGTCGCGCCGGCGTATTCAGCGCACTGGCGCCTATAGGTACGCGCGTGCGTGCCGGCGATCTGCTGGGCGTCATCAAAAACATTGCCGGGGACACGGTTGAGGAGGTCAAGTCGCCTCATCCGGGCGTGATTACCTCGTTTCAGTCGGCCCGAGTGGTGCACCCCGGGAGCCGTTTGTATCACGGCCTCATGCCGTAAGGTCGGCGGTACCTCCAGGACTTTTCGGCGCAGGGGGTAACGATCGCAGGATTGCCGGCACGCGGCTCCGATTGACGGGGCTTGGGCGGGATGCTACAAGATTGCCATGGTCGCCGCGCAATTCACCCGTAGGTAGGTACTTACAGGCATTCGTTTCTGCTCGCGCTCACTCTGCGGAACCTTCTGCTGCATCTGTCTGTAGCGGAGGCCCTTTGGGCTTCCGCGTCGCTTGTCCAATTTCGCTGACACATCGACATCAATGTGAATGTGCGCCAGCCGGCGAATGCAGGGCGGTCAACGAAGAGTCGGCGGCAACGGGACGGCCGTCCCTTCCGGGTGCGCTACAATTTTCTCTCCGAGAAGCGATCTGCTCGGCATCGCGCTGCCGAGTTTCTGGTTCGCGCTCCTGCTCGTGTTCGTCTTCACAGACCGCCTAACGTGGTTGCCGGCGAGCGGTCTCCGTCCTGAGGGAGTGGTCGGGTATCCGCCGTCTCTCATCTGGCCCTATCTCGTCATGCCTACGACCGTGCTGGCGCTTTCGATTCTCCCGCTCGTCGTGCGGTATGCGCGCTCCGCGCTGCTCGAAACCCTCCATGAGGAGTATGTGCTCGTGGCGCGGGCAAAGGGCCTGACGGGCGCCCGCGTGTTGCGCCATCACGTGCTGCGCAACTCGCTCATGCCGGTGGTCACGGTGTTCGCGCTCCTCATACCGAGCCTGTTGAGCGGGGTGCTCGTTGTGGAGTCGATCTTCGCCATCCCCGGCCTCGGCCGCCTCACGGTCGACGGCGCCCTCGCCCGTGATTACCCGGTCGTAATGGCGACGACGGTGATCGGTGCGGCACTGGTGATCGTGAGCAACCTGCTTGCCGACGTGTCGTATGCGTTTCTGGATCCGCGTGTCCGGTTCGACTGAGTCGCGGGGCACCGAGCCGTGAGCGCGCGCTGACGGCATGGTGGATCTCGTTGGTGCCCGGGCTCTTCGTCTTCCTGTCCGTTCTCGCATTCAATCTCGTCGGTGACGGGATTCGCGACGCGTTCGACCCGAAGATGCCGACATAGCGTCGAAGAGGAGATGCCGATGGCTTCATGGATGCCCCGGAGCTTCGATCCCCCCGATGCCGCCAGCGTCGGAACGGTGCGGACGCAAATTGCCAGGGTGGCAGAAGCCGGCTTCGCGTTCGAGAACGGAAGGCGTCTGCCGTCGCTGCGGGTGGCGTTTGAAACGTATGGAGTGTCGATGGGCGGTTTTCAAGCAGCGGAGTGGGCGGTGGCCTTCCCCGATTTCGCGGACCGCATCGTGATCGATCGTGGAACTTTCCGGGCGCCCGACTTGTTGGTCGCCACGACAGAGGCGCGCACGCTCGCCATCCGGTCCGACCCGTACTGGAGAGAGGGCCGGTACGCGGACGAGGGTGTCTTCCCACGCGCCGGCATGACAATCGCCGGGATGATCCTTCACCTGTACGCGACAAGTCAGGAGGCCTTCACGTCCACGTTCGGCCGGCGCATCACCGAGGCCGGGCCCAGTCCCTATGAGAGTCTGGGGGGCCGCTTCGCCAGCGCCGCCGCGCTGCGTGAGGCCGGAGAGGCCTTTGCGGCCAGCGGTATCGATCCAAACGCATACTTGTACAACATCCGGGCGATCGCGCTGCACGACGTCTCGCACGGCTGCGGATCCTTGGAAGCGGCGGCCGGGCGCGTGCGCGCCCGAGTTCTCTTTTTTCACTGCCGTTCGGATCTGCTCGTTCCGGTCGCGGGCGCCCGTGAAGCCCACGGCGTGCTTCGCGCGGCCGGGGTTACGACTGAGTTCTACGAGTACGATCACCCGCTCGGCCACTTGGCCCTCAGCACACCGGCGCTGCGGGCGCGATGGCTCCCGGTGTTGCGGGACTTTCTCAAGGATTGAACGCGGTTCGCCCGCCAGATAGGGATGTTGCGGACCCCCGACAGGGCGCCCAGGACCGCCGCATCAGGTGATCGAAAATCTGTCCCCGGTTGGCGCAGCGCGGGGTGGGACTGCTCGAGACGAGGCATGAGAGGTGTCCCGGTGGACAAGTACCGCTTGGAGGAGATGTCCTGGAAAGAAGCCGAGGAGGCCTTCAAGCGTTCGGATACGGCAATTGTCGCGGTCGGGACCTTGCACTCGCACGGTCCAACGCCCCTCGGGTTCGACACGACCTCCACGGCATGGATCGCGGACGAGGTCGGGAAGCGCACGGGGTTGGTTACCTTGCCCGCGGTCCCGTACGGAGAGAACGATAAGATGGCTCATTATCCGGGCACCATTACCATCCATCGCGACCTGGTCGAGGCGATCTACACCGACATCTGCAGGAGCCTTCACCACAACGCTGTCCGCAAGGTCATCTTCCTCAACGGGCACGGCGGCAACCGGGAACCGTTGATCCGGACGGGGCGTAATGTCCGAGAGCTCGGCATGCTCGTGGCAATCGTGGAGTGGTGGAAGGTCCGCCACGACGTTGCCTCCGATGCGTTTCCCGAGGGTCCCCACATCTGGGACCTCGCCGTTGCGCTCGCTGTTGGGGGACGCGACACCGTGGACATCCGACCCGGCGTGTTCAAGGGCGAATGGGGGCTGGCGCCGCCAATGCGACACCTCTTCGGAGACAAGATCACGCCGCGCGGTTTCAGCACGTTCGAATACCGGGGAGCCGCGGTCGTCATCCCGGTGGACTGTTGGGACGTGGACTTAGAGAGCGCACCCGAGGTCGACGAGACGTCCCTGGAAACGCTCCGGTTGAGAGGCGAGGAGTCCCTCGCGCCGGTCATCGACTACATCGCGTCTTTTGCGAGAGAATTTCAAAAGATCGACCCAGCGGTTGCCCTCGAGACGCCGCAGCAAGGCGGCGCGAACCCCGCTACAGACGGCTCTGGACTATCGTAACCAGACCAGCTCCATATACTCGTTGGCGTCGGGCTGGCCGACGAGGCCCTCCACATTCTTCCGCATCAAGAGCGGCACGCTCGCGTGCGCAAGCGGAACGTCGCGGTAGTCGTTGAGCACCATCCTCTCGGCCTGCGCGTACATCCGCGCCCGCTCGCTCTGGTCGGTGAGCATCCGCGCCTTGTTGAGCAAATCGAACACGGCCGGGTTATTGTACGAGAGGACGGCCTGCTGAGGATCGTACTTCCGGAAGAAGTGACCGATCCAATCGTCGGGATCGCCATTATCGCCGATCCAGCCGCCCATGAACATCGGGAACCTGTTCGTCAGTTCATCCTTCAAATAGGCCGCCCAATCCTCGGTCTGGAGATGGGCGCGGATCCCGACCCTGGCCAGGTCGCTTGCGACGGCGGTGGCGATGTCCTTTCCATTGGGAAAGTATGGCCGGCTGACCGGAATGTACCAGAAGTCGAACGAAAATCCATTCGGGTACCGTGCCTCCGCCAGTAACTGCTTCGCTTTGTCAGGGTCGTAGGCGTAACCGGGCACGCTGGCACGCCCCCACAAGAGCGGCGGCATATGCTGGTCTGCAACTCGACCGTAGCCGCCGTACAGCGCATCGACAATCGCTTTTCGGTTGATCGCATACGCCACGGCTTCGCGAATTCGCTTGTCCTTGAAGAGGTCGTTGTTCATGTTGAACCGGAGCCAGCCGGTATTGAACGCCGGCCGGAACCCGAGCTTCAGGGTCGGATCGCGCAGGGCGACCTTAACGTCGTCGGGATCGGGTGCCTCCATCGCCTGGATTTCACCGGACTTGAGGGCCAAGAACCGCGCCGCGTTGTCCTTGATCACGCGCATGATCAGGCGCTGTGTCTTCGGCAGGCCCTTGCGGAAGAACGATGGGTTCGCCACCATCGTCACGTGGTCGTCCCGTACCCATTCGACGAACTTGTAAGGGCCGGTCCCCACCGGGTGCAGGCCCACGCCCGCCCCGCCGTACGTCTGAAGTGACGCGGGACTGTTGAACTCGAAGGCGATGATCGACAGATTGTAGAGGAGGGGCGCGTTAGGCCGTGTCAGGACGACCTGAAATGTGTACGGGCCGGCAACCTTGGCCTCCTTGAACGTGCCGGCCATGAAGTCGTTCCAGTAGTAGTAATCGGCCCCTTTGACGTTGTGGTATGGGCTGTTGGGATCAGACCAACGGTCGAAGTTGACCTTCGCGGCGGCGGCGTTCCAGGGCGTTCCGTCGTGGAACGTCACTCCCCTGCGCAGCTGAAATGTCCACACCAGCCCGTCGGGCGATACCGACCAGCTCGTCGCCAGGTCGGGCTCGACGTCGGTCATCCCCGGTTTGGCTCGGACGAGCAGGTTGAACAGTTGGGTTGTGACCTCGGACGTCTCGCCGTTGGAGCTCACATTGTTGTCCAGCGAATCCGCATCGCCGGACTTGCCCCACGTAAACGTGGTCGGCCCCTGAGCCCAGCTTGCGACGGAAGTCGGGGCAAGGACGCTCGCAACGAGCAACGCGGCGATGCCCACCAGGGCGACGGGCCGGCGCGTGGCGTTGCGCGGACTGCCCATGGTTTCCCTCCGAGACGGAGCGTATGGAGTTACTGCGGAACTACGGGCCGAGCCGGCAAATTCCTTCGGGCACGCGGCCTGACGCATATCGGAGCGCTTCAGATTGCCGCAGCTTCGCTTGCGCCGGTTTTCAAGCCACCTTCATGCACACGTTCGATTGACAGAATATCCCACGGTGCTTAGCATGGTGCCATGGGGGCAACAGCGTTGCCCATTGAGCAACGACCGCGGCGAATCGAATCCGTCCACAGAGCCGCGAGGACGTTATGTCTTTTCCTCGAGTCCGACGGCGGGCTGCGAGTGGGCGACGTCGCCCGCAAACTCGGAGTCAACAAGTCGACCGCCTCGCGCCTCCTGGCGACGTTGCGAGACACCGGCTTCATCATCGTCGACGCCGACAACGGGTCCTATTACGTCGGGCCCACCGCGTATGCACTGGGAAGCCGGTTCTCGGGCGCCGCTCTTGCGCGCGCCGTCCAGCACGTGATCCGGGATCTCTCCGACCGGACATCGAGCACCGCTCAATTTGGGATGCTGCAGGGAAATCGAGTCGTGTTCCTCATCGTCAATCAAGGCTCGCCGCGCCTGCGTGTCGTGATGAAGCCCGGCGACACGCAATACGTCCACGCCTCGGCCATGGGCAAGGCCATGCTCGCGGCGCTCCCTCCGGCGGATGCAGCGCAGCTAATCAAGGGTCTGCTCGATGCCGAGGGACGTCTGCCCGCGGCTGGTCCTCGCACGTTTCGCGATCCGGTCGCGTTGCGGGCGGATCTCGGTCGAACCGTAAAGCGCGGCTACTCCATGTCAAATGAGGAGTCGAGCGCGGGCATGATCGGGATCGGCGCGTACGTTGGGAACGTCGCCGGCATCCACACAACCCTGAGCGTTGCCTTCGCCATCAACCAGCACAAGGGCGACGAGCTCGCCCGCGTGGCCTCATCCGTGACGACGGCGGCCGCGGCCGCCCGCCTCCTCCTGCTGCCCGAAGGGTTCGGATCTGCAACGGCCGGCTTGGCGTCGATGTCGTCGGACAGTGGTCCGCACGGCCACGACGTTCAGGCGGGCATGCCTACGGTGAGCGAATGAGATTGGTCGACCTGTCCCAGGTGTTTCGGTCCGGCATGATGAGCGGCACCGCGGACGAAGCCCCGGAGGTGGCCGTGCGCATCCGTGAAGTGCGCTCGGCGAGTCGCGACGGGATTAACGGGATGGAAATCGTGCTCGGTAACCATGCCGGAACCCACATCGATGCGCCGCTGCATGTGATTCCCGGCGGCGGCACGATCGGCCACCTCGACCTCGATCTCTTCTTCGGGCCGGCCGTGGGCCTCGACGTGCGGAAGGGCGACGACGCGCCGATCACGGTGAACGATCTGGAGCGACACGGCGCCATACGGGCCGGGGATATGGTCTTCCTCGAGACTGGGTGGTCCGCATACGCCGGCTCGCCGAGATACAGAGACCATCATCCCTATGTGGATCAGGAAGCCGCACGATGGCTCGTGCGGCGGCACGTTCGTGCGGTTGGCATCGACGCGTCGAGCCTCGATATGCCACGCGCCATTCGGCCGGCGGGCTTCCGCCATGACACGCTGCGGATCATTCTTGGGGCCGGAATTCCAGCCATTCATGGGCTGACAAATCTGGCCGCGATCCGGGGCCATCGCTGCACCGCAGCGGCGTTCCCCGTCATCTTCGAAGGATCGGACGCGGGCCCGGCCCGCGTCGTTGCCATACTCGAGAGTTCGGAACCGACGGGCGAACGGACGAGATAGGCACGACCGCGTGAAGGCACGGATCACGGCTCGAGGCAGAGGGAGGCGAGATCTCATGCTGCTTCGCTCGGTGCAACGGCTCGTCGCCTTGGCGCTCACGGGAGTGCTGGTGTTGGCGGGCGGGGCCTATGGGGCCGCTCCCGCGGTCAGCCTCAAGCTGGCCGACGTGCTGTCGAGTACCGACGCCGGGACCGCGACGCTCAACAACTTCGCGCGGTTAGTGGCCATGGACACCAACGGAGAGGTCCAGGTCACGGTGTACCCCAACTCCCAATTGGCGAACGAGACCACGATCGTCCCCGCGCTCCGCGCCGGAACCGTCGACATGGGACTCGCGTCCGTGGAGTTTTGGACGCAGCTCATTCCCGGGGCCGACGCCTTGGAGTGGCCGTACGTCGTCACGAGTTGGCCGCAGGCGGGGGCGATTGCCACGAACGATGCGATCAACGATGCCTACCGCCAAATCTTCGCTCAGTATGGCGTAGTCTTCATTGCGGCCTTCCCGTATACGTGGAAACAGCTGCTGAGCACAAAGCCGGTGAGCGCCCCAAGCGATCTTCGGGGGTTGAAGATTCGAAACGCCGGGGGCGCGTCCACTGATTTCTTAAAGACCTACGGCGCGAACGTGGTGCTGCTCAACAACACGGAGCTGTACCAGGCGTTGCTGACCCATACCGTCGATGGGGCGAATCTGTCGATCAGCCAGACGATCTCGCTGAAGTTTTACGAGGTGGCAAAATACTTCACTCTCTACCAGCAATCCATGATCTGGCTGCCGATCTTCATCTCCCAGGGTCAGTGGCAGAAGCTGACCAAACAGCAGCAGGACGGCATGATGCGGGCTGGCCGGGAGATGATTCGCGACCAGGTCGCCACGGCGGTGAAGACGGAGATGGACCAGCAGCAGTTGCTCTCGAACAACGGGGTCCACATCATTGCCATTCGCGATTTTGCCCCGTGGAAAAAAGTGGTGACCCCGGAAATGGTTAAGAAAGAGGCCGAGTACCCGGTGGCGCATCGTCTGTTGACCCTGGCGGCGAAGCTGAACGCTCCAAAGTGAGCTCCAGGCCGGCTGCGGCGCGGGTGCCGGGCGGTGCTGCTTTCTCTTGCGCGCGCCCTGCCGTGGGTCTCGCCCCACGGACGTGGGCCTACGCTGCGCTGACAGGGGTGGTGGCGACCGCCGTCGCCGCCATCCCGGTGATTGTTCTGCTCGAGGTCGCCGCCCGCGACGTCTTCGCATTATCCGCGACGTGGTATCAAGACGCGATCGCGCTCTGCGTGTACGTCGTGACGTTCATGGGCGGCGCTTTGGCGTACGAACGGCGGCAGCATCTGCGGCTTTCGGCGCATATCCAGCGGCTTCCCGAAGGAGCGCAGATGCTGGTGGACGGCGCCGCCGAGTGGATCGTGCTGTGCGCCGCGGTGGGCATCGCGGCAAGCTCCCTACGACTGCTCCGCGTCGACTGGATTCAGACGATGCCGGTCCTTCCGATTTCGGAAGCCTGGGCTGTGCTGCCGCTTCCGCTCGGCATGCTTATCGTGGCGTGCATCGCGTTCGCTCGGATTTGGCGGTTGCCGCGGCGAGTTGGCGCTCTGTCGGGAGCGCCGGTGCTCGGCGTCGCCGCCGCCATCGTGCTTGGCACCGAGCTCGTCCCAACCCTGTGGCGGGCATTCGGCATCAGCGGCCCGATCACGGTGGTATTGGGCGCGGCCGCGCTCGGCCTGGGAGTCCCCGTCGCTTTCGTTTTCGCGGTCACCGCCCTGGTCTACTTCTACCTTTCCGGCACAGCGCCGCTTGTGGCGGCACCGCTGGCGATGCACAGCGGGGTCGGGAATTTTGTGCTCATCGCGTTGCCGTGCTTCTTTCTCCTCGCGTATCTCATGGATGAAGCGCACCTGGCCGCACGGCTGGCGAGCGTGGTCAGCGCGCTTCTGGGCAGGGTTCGGCACAGTGCCCTGTACGCCATCATCGCCACGATGTACGTGTTCTCCGGCCTGTCGGGATCGAAGAGCGCGGATATCGCGGCCGTCGGTCGCGCACTGCTGGCGATTTGCGACGAGCGGGGATATCGCCGGCCGGACAGCGCAGCTGTGCTGGCAGCCTCGGCGGCGATGGGCGAGACGATTCCTCCGAGCATCGCCCTGCTTGTCCTCGGATCGATCACGACCCTCTCGGTTGGCGCGCTGTTCCTGGGCGGGTTGCTGCCGGCTGCGGTCATGGCGGCGGCGTTGGCGCTCGTCGTGTCGCTCACACCGGCTCCCTTGGGCAAACCCGCCGTGATCACGGACCGGACGCCCCTCGCCTGGTGGCACGGCTTGGCCGGAGCACTCCCTATCCTGGCGGGGATCGTGTTCCTCGTTGGAAGCATCGTTTCCGGCATCAGCACCCCCACGGAGGCGTCGGCGCTCGTCGTGCTGTTCATGGTGATCCTTGCGGCGGCCGCCTATCGCAGTTTGGACTGGCGCGCCGCAATGCGCGCGCTGATCACGACAAGCTCCCTGTGCGGAGCGATCCTGCTGGTCGTGGCCGCAGCCAGCGCCCTTTCCAACGTCGTTGGATTTTCGGGCGTGCTGAATAGCGCCGGCGCGACCCGTCTTGGACCGGCCTGGCTCTTCTTTCCCATCACCATGATGCTGCTGATCGCGGCGGGAGCCGTGCTGGAAGGGCTGCCCGCGCTCCTGCTGCTCATGCCGATCTTGATGCCCATGGCGGCAACGCTCGGCATCAACCCGCTTCAATACGGGATCGCGGCAATCATCGCCATGGGCATCGGGGCGCACACACCGCCCGTCGGCATCGGCTTGTACACCGCGTGCGTGGTCGGCGACACGTCCGTTGAGGCTGTGGGCAGAGCGGTTCTGCCCTATCTGCTGCTGCTGTGCGTGGGGCTGCTCGCGGTCCTGCTGGTCCCGCAGCTCTCGCTCTTTCTTCCCTCAGTGGCCGGCCTGAGGGCGCGATAGCACGCCGGTTCCGGCGGCCAGCGGACGGAACGGCAAGCGAGGAGGGAGGATCGGCATGAGCGTGCTCGTGACGGGGGGAACCGGCGGCATCGGCAGCGGCGTCGCCAGGTTGCTCCTCAGCAAAGGCTATGACGTCGTCGTCTATGACGTGAGTCCCCTGCGACCAGACAACAAGGTGCTGGCGGGGTTCGGGAAGCGCTTGATCGACGAGGTCGGCAGCGTGACAGAGATGGGGCGGCTGATCGACGTCGTCAAGACGCACCATGTGACCGGGATCATCCACCTGGCCGGCATGCTGCCGCCGCACATGAACAACCTCCGGCCCATCGAAGCGCTCGGCGTGAATGTCATCGGAACCGCCACGGTGCTGGAAATCGCGCGGGTGCAGGAGCTCGGCCCCGTCATTGTCGCCAGCGCGGCGGGGGTGATGGGGCGGGCGAAAGACGTGACGACCCCGCGTGCGGAGGAAGACGTCACCTTGCCGCTCGTGGGGATTTATCCCATCAGCAAACTGACGGGCGAACAGCTCGTGTATACGTACCGGCAGCTCTACCAGCTGAACACCACGGCCGTGCGGCCGAGGAACGGCTACGGGCCCGGCACGTCGTATAGGGTTCAGCCGCTGTACGATGTGGTGTACGACGCGGTCGCGGGTAAGGATGTGGTGCGGAAAGCCGGCGGGGACGCACTCTTCGATTACACCTACGTCAAAGACCTTGCGACCGGGATCGTCCAACTCTATGAGCTGAAGTCGCGACCGCCGCGTCACGTCTACAACCTGGCGCGAGGCCAGGGTGTGACCATGGCCCAGGTGTTTGAGGTCGTTCAAAAGATCTTCCCGCAGTTGCGCATTCGGGTGGGCCCGGGGCCCTGGGAGGGTGTGGTTGAGGGCGGTCGAGAGTTGGACCTCACCGTATACCCCGCGGTGATGCCGCTCCAGGACATCTCGAGGGCTCGGGAAGACTTCGGCTTCGAACCCCAGTGGGGGATCGAGCGGGGCGTCGCCGACTGGGTCCGATGGCTGCGGACCGGCGAGTACGGCGAGTACTAAGTGGCGATGCCTTGACGAGGGGAGGGTGAGTTGTGGGTCGATGGATCGACATTAGCATGCCTCTCACGGACGGGCTGCGGTCAAATCATTCCCGACCCGGCGAGGAGTTTCGGATCACCTACGATATTACGCCAGCCGATGATCCGGAGAAGCGGAAGACGGTTCGCCGCATCAGTACACGGCTCCATGCGGGCACGCACATCGACTCTCCGGAGCATCTGGTGGTCGGCGGGAAGCGCGTCGATGACTTTCCCATCGAGACATTCGTCGGGCGCGCGGTCGTAGCCGACATGCGTCACAAGGCGCCCCGCGGCATAATTGCGGCGGCGGATCTCGACGCGGCGGTGGGACACACGGTGCGGGAGGGAGACATCCTGATCGTGCGGACCGGTTGGACCAGTCAATACACCAAGCCCAATTTCTTCAGCGACTCACCGTATTTCCATCCGGACGCGGCCCAGTGGAGTATCGACAAGCGATTGAAAATGATCGTCGTGGACTGCCTGTGTGATCCTCTCGAGAAAGAACGGCAGATCGGCGGCGTCGACGCCTTCAAGCGAACCGTGTTGGCGGCCGGTATCCTGGTTATGACGAACGCCGACCGCCTGGACCAAATCACCAAGGCGGAGGTCACGCTCTACGGCTTCCCGCTCCGCATCTCGCCCTCGGAAGCAGCCCCGAGCCGCGCGGTCGTCTGGGAGGAATAGCGAGGTCGCCTACAGCCGTCGATGCACGCGACGAGATGATCTGGGGGGGGTGGCACCATGAAAGTGGCTACATACGTGCCCCGTGCTGCGCAGTCACCCAAGGCCGGCATTGGCGCGATCCTCGACGATACGGTCATCGATCTCACCTACGCCTACGCCCGGTACTTGCGAACCGTGGAAGCGGAACTGCGGGCCTATGAACTCGCAGCCGCGCGGATTCCGCGCGACATGGTCGGCTTTCTCCAAGGCGGGCAGCGCGCGGTTGACGCCGCCAACCGCGCGATTCAGCATGTCCAGGCGTCAGCCACCGACGCCACGGGCATCTCCGGTGAGCGGCTCGTGTACGACCTCGAGGACGTGCGGCTGCTTGCTCCGATCCCTCGACCGGGAAAGATCCTGGGCGCCGGAAAGAACTACCTGGACCATGCGCGGGAGGGTGCAGCCGGACCGGGTGACGTCGAGATCCAGCCGTTTCCGCGCGGGTTTGTGAAGGTATCCTCGGCCGTCATCGGACCTGACGATCCCGTGATCCTACCGCATGTCACCGGGCAGCTCGACTACGAGGTCGAGCTTGCCGTGGTGATCGGTAAGCCCGGACGCTACATCAGCAAAACGCGCGCCTACGACTACGTCGCCGGGTATACCATTTTGAACGATATCAGCGCACGCGACATCCAGGCAGCGGAATCGAAGTACGGCAACCACATGATCGCCAAGAATATGGACACCCTCTCGCCGATGGGCCCATGGATCGTGTTGAAGGACGAGATTCCCGACCCGATGCAGCTGGACGTTCGGATGTTCATCAACGGTGAACTGCGCCAGCATGCGAGCACAGCGAGCCTGATCCATGACATTCCGACGATGATCGAGCGGTGGTCGTGGGGGACACTGGAACCGGGCGACGTGATCGCGACGGGCACGCCCGCCGGCGTCGCGCTCGGGGGGAAATACCCGTACCTGCGGGCGGGGGATCTCATGGAGTGCGTCGTGGAGAAAGTCGGAACACTAAGTAACCGCGTCGTGCCGGAGGCAGTATAGCCCGGCGATGAAGACGGTATCGAACACGGCGGGCAAGGCGGGGGCCGAGGGATGGCGACGCTGATCACGGGAGTGGGCGCCGTCGGGTCCCATGTTGCGCAAAAGCTGCAGGCGATGGGAGAGAAACTCGTCCTGTACGATATCAACCCCCGGCTCGAGTTCTTGCGGACGATTTTCGATGTCGATCGCGCGCGGGTCGTGGTCGGTGATGTCAATGATATGGCGCTCTTGCGGGCGACGATCGAAGCAGAACGGGTCGAACGGATCGTGCATCTGGCAGGATTTCTGACCAAGCAGCTGCGGGACAAGCCGTACGCGGGCGTTCAGTTGAACATCCTCGGAACGGCCTCGGTGCTGGAGACGGCTCGTCTCGCCGGCATCAGGCGGGTGATCTTTGCGAGCACGCGCGGCGTCAACCAGCTGGCGATGCGCCCCGACGCAAACACCCCGCTCGACGAAGATTTCGCCATGCGGGTGCTGAGCAACCGGCCGAAGACGATGTACGAGCTCAGCAAGCTGACCGGTGAACATCTGGGCCTGCTGTATCATGATGCCTACGGACTCGATTTCGTCGCCATCCGCCTGGCGGGTGGCTTCGGGCCCACGCCCGGGCCCCCGAGCGGGCTCACCGGGACGGTGCTGCGCGCGCTTGTGTACGACGCGGCGTTGGGCAAGCCCGTTGTCATTGACGACCCTGCTCTTACCTACGCCGGCCGCCACGAGTTCATTTATTTCAAGGACGATGCGGAGGCGATTGCGCTGGCGTGTTTCCGGGACGGGCTCAAGAAGCGCGTGTATAACATCCGCATGGGGACCACGTACACATATCTTGAGGTCGCTGAGATCGTCAGGCGCATTTTCCCGGATGTTCCGGTTGAGATTCGGACGGTGTCGGACGCGTCGATGAGTCCCGGACACGCACCCCGCGATGATTTTGCCGATACGACGGCGGCCCGAGAGGAGCTCGGGTGGACGCCGAACTATGCGCTTGACGCAGGGATCCGCGAGTGGGGCGAATGGATTCGGCGGACAAACAGCGCCTCGCGGCCGTGAGGCACGTACCGGGAGCCGATAGGATCCCAGACGTGCAGCCACATCGGGAGCGAGCAGGAACCTAGACGGGAGGCACATGCGATGAGCGACACGCGCTATGCGGCAGCGCTTGCGAAGGTGAAAGAATACCGCGGTGCGTCCGCGACCCTGGGCCAAGGGCCGATGGCCGAACTGGCCCCGGAAGTCGACCGCATGAAAGATGAGTTCCTCTGGGGGATGCTCTGGAGCGACCCGTCGGTCGATATCCGTACCCGAAGTCTTTGCACCATCAGTGCTCTCACCGTGCTCGGCAAAGAAGAACAGTTGAAAAATCACATGGGATGGGCGCTCAACGTCGGCGTCACGAAGGAGCAGATCGTCTCCGTCGTCTCGCAGATGCTGATCTACGGCGGCCTGGCCGGAGCCCACAATGCCATGCGGGTCGCGAAGGAAGTGTTTCGCGAAAAGGGCCTGCTCTGATCGCCCCGGCGATTCCCTCGTGTGGCGAGTGGTGCCGGTATCGCGATGCCGAAGCGCTCGTGCGCCTGACGTCTAAGGTGGAACCGGAGACGCGGGATGGAAAAGACTAAAGTCCACTTTTACAGCGCCGGTCATAGGCTGACCGGGTACTGGTACGCGCCAAATGCATCCACCGGCAGGGTTCCGGGCATCGTGTGCTGCCATGGCTTCTCGGGAATGATCGAGGTGCAGATGGCAGGCATTCCCGAAGCGCTCAGTGATGCCGCGTACGGCGTCCTCACATTCTACTGCCGTGGCATCGGGGAAAGCGAGGGGCCACGGGGCCGCGTGATCCCGTGGGAGCAAGTCGAGGACATTCGCAACGCGGTCACTTACCTCGAGACACGAGACGAAGTCGATCCGGAGCGGGTCGGCGTCTTTGGGAGCGCGTGGGGGTGCAGCACCGGTGTGGCGGCGGCCGCCGTCGACACCAGGATTACGTGCCTCGTGGGAACGGTTGGGACCGGTGACTGCGAGCGCTGGCTCAAGAGCGAGAGACCGAGATGGGAGTGGAAGAAGTTCCTGAGGCGGCTCGAGGAGGATCGGAAGACCAGGGTGTTAACGGGCAAGTCGACGGTTGTCCACCCCAACGAGATTCACATTCCCGATCGTGCTGCCTCGGAGGCCCGGGATCGACAGTGGAATGAGTTCATTAGGAAATCGGGTTATGAAGGATATCCGTTGGAGACCGCGGAGGCCGTCATCGAATTCAAGCCGGAAGCGCTTGTCCACCGGATCGCGCCTGGGGCCGTCTTGTTCATCCACATGGGAGAGGATGTGACGGTGCCACCGGAAGAGTCCCGCAGCCTGTACGACAAGGCCGGAGAGCCCAAGAAGCTGGTGATCCTGGAAGGACGCACGCACTACGACGCGTTCAAGTTTACGAATCCCGAGGTTTTCCAAGAGATCATGTCGACCAGCATTGAATGGTATGATGCGAACTTGCGGGACGGGCGCACGCGCAGGTAGCGAAGGAGAAGCTTCTCGGACGCCAGAAGTACCGAACGTGCCCTCCTTTCACCGGGCCTCGCAAGTCACCGCGTCGGACCGCCTCGATCGGGCGCTGCGCGATGCGCTTCGCGTCGTCGACGGCTGGTTGGACTACCAACGGCAATTCCACCGAGTCCCGGGGCTGTCTGCGGCCATGGTTCATGGGGACCGGGTCATCTTCGAGCGAGGGTACGGCCACGCGATCGCGGACGGCCGCCGCAAGCGCAGGGTCGCGGCGGCGACACGCTACCGTATCGCGTCGATCTCAAAAGTCTTCACGGCGACCGCGGTGATGCAGTTGGTCGAGCGCGGGTTGGTGCGCCTCGACGAATATGCGCGGCACTACCTGCCGTGGATCCAGCCCCGCACGAGCGCCGCGCCCGAACCGATCACGATCCGCCAGCTCCTCTCCCACACGGCCGGGGTCGAGCGGGACGGCAGCGACCACTGGGCCTCCGACCGCTTCCCGACCATTGAGGATCTCAAGGTGCGAGCCCGAAACGGGCTCGCCGTGTTCGCCCCTCTCGAGCGTTGGAAGTATTCCAATATCGGATATGCGATCCTCGGCCAGGTGGTCGCGGCCGCGAGCGGTCAACCCTACGAGGACTGCGTGCGCACCGCGATCATAGACCCCCTGCAGCTGCGGCACACGGGTTTCGCGCTCACGCGAGACGTCCTCGGAGCGCTGGCGGTCGGATATGGGAGAGAGTCCCCTGGCCGGGCGAGACCGTCGTTCCGGCATCCGGATACAAATGTGCTGCGCGCGGCCGCCGGGCTGGTCTCGAACGCGGGGGATTTGTGCGCGTTCATGGCGGCGCAATTTCCAGGAAGCGGCAGGCTCCTGACCGACCTGAGCAAGCGTGAGATGCAGCGGGCCCAGTGGTCTCGGAACGACGACGGTCAGTACGGGCTCGGCTATAACCTCTGGCGCGTGGACGGTCGGGAGATTGTCGGGCACGGCGGGGGGTTCCCGGGGTTCGCGACCGCGATCGGCATGGACACCGAGCGCCGCATCGGCGTCGCGGTTCTCACCAACGCGATCGACGGTCCGGCAGTGCCGCTGATGACCGGCGTCTTCAAGACGATCCACGACTGCCTGGCGCGCAACGGCAGTCCGCTGCCCTCGTCCCGTGTGGGTGTCACCTTGCGGCGATTCGAGGGCCGGTACCTCGGGCGATGGGGCGATCTTGAACTCGTGACCGTCGGCGGCCGGCTCGTCGGTTACGATCCGCGCGCTGATCGTCCATTGCAGCTTGCGAGCGAACTCGAGGCGCGAGGGCCCGGCCGGTTCCAGATTGTGCGGGGCCCGGGCGGCGGTCACGTCGGCGAGATGGTTACATTCGATGTGAACACGCGGGGCGTCCCGGCAGGGCTCCGCTGGGGGCCGAACCCCATGCGCCGTGTGAACCGGAGCTCGACGGATTAGCGTCCGTTGAGATCACCGCGAGGCGATCCAGGTTTCGGCTTAAGCTCGGCCAGGCACACCATGGGGGGGCCTCGATGACCAGTGCGCGGAATCTGCGGATGCTCCTGCTCGGTTGCCTTGTGGTGGGGCTCGGGATCACAATACCGCTGCCGCTGGCTCAGTCCGCGTCGATGCCGGCGCAGCGGGGGGGAACGCTGCATCTCGCGCTCGGCGAAGATCCCGACACGCTCGACCCCCACGCGACCGTGTCCTTGACGTCGAGCCAGGTACAGTCGCTCATCTACGCTCCACTCGTCTATATCCAGTCCAACGGACTGCCCGGGCCGCTTGCGGCACAATCGTGGACCATCAGCCCCGACGGCAAGGCCGTCACGTTTCAGCTCAGGCCGGGCCTCAAGTTCTCGGATGGGACCCCCTTCGACGCCCAGGCCGTTGCGTTTACGTTCCATCGCCATATGGACCCCGCGACCGCGTCGCCGAGCACGAACCAGTTGGGGCCGCTCCAGTCGGTCAAGGCGCTCAACGCCCTTACGGTGCGGTTCACGTTCAAGGAACCGTACGCACCGTTCTTCACGAATCTCGCCGGCTCATACCTGAGCATCATGTCCCCCAGCGCCGCACGCAAATTGGGCAAGGGCCTCGGGCACAACCCGGTCGGTGTGGGCGCGGGGCCGTTCGTGTTCAAATCCTGGACTCCCGGGTCGGAGATCGTCCTGGCCCGAAACCCAAATTACCAGCTCGGCCCGTACCGGAACGATACCCAGAACAAGGGACTGCCGTATATCGACGAGCTCGACTTCAAGGTTGTGCCCGAGGTGGGGACGCGCATCGCCGCGCTGGAAACCGGCGCGCTGGACATCAGCGCCCTCACCCTCGAGGCCGTGCCGCGGTTTCTCAACAACCCGCGGTTCCAAGTGATCACGAAAAAGGACGCGAACGACCTCGTGTTCATCGAGTTTGACTACAAGCGCCCGCCGTTCAGCGACCCAAAGTTTCGGACCGCGCTGGGGTGGGCGGTCGACAAGCAGGCGATCGTGCGCAGCGCCTGGGGCGGGTATGCCACGCCGAATCTCACACCCATGCCCGTCGGGGACTCGGGGTACGATCCAAAGATCGGAGAGCAGCACGGGATAGGCTACGATCCGAAAAGAGCCGCCCAGCTGCTCGACGAGCTGGGGTGGAAGCTCAACCCGCAGACGAAAATTCGCGAGAAGGACGGCCACGCGGCCAAGTTTACGTGCTGGACGTATTCGGGTTTCGAAACCGTGAAGCGCGGCTGCGAAGTGATTCAAGCCAACCTGAAGGATGTCGGGATCGACGTGGCGGTCACCTTGACGGATTTCGGCACCATGAGCGGGCAGATGCCGAAGGCACAGTTCGATTTCGACCTCATGCGCTGGACCTACCCGGACCCGACGATCCTGTCGCTGTTGTTCAAGACGCCCGGCTGGGAGAAGCTCTACTCCGACCCGACGCTGGACGTGGCGCTGAACCGGGCGGATGCGACTCTCGAACCCGTGAAGCGGGTGCAATACGTCAAGGCCGCGGAGGTCATGATCCTCCAGAAAGCCGTGATCATTCCCATCCTCACGGACTGGCTCATCAACGGCGCGCGCGCCCAGGTTCAAGGACTGCACCTGGATCACTTCGGAGGCATTCTCTATCAGGACATCTGGCTGAAACCGTAGGGGCGACCGGGCGCGGAGTCAAATCCGCGCGGCCCGGCCGCGGGGATCCGCATCGTGATCGGGTACATTGTTCGTCGGATCTTGTTCCTGATCCCGGTGTTGATCGGGGTCCTGGCGTTTGTGTTTCTCATGCGGGCCCTGGTGCCCGGGGACCCTCTGGAGATCATGTTCCTCGGCCAGATGCCGCCCGATCAGGCGACTTTGACGAAGTTGCGCCACGAGATGGGGCTCGACAAACCGGTTCCCGTGCAGTTCGTGGACTACCTGTGGTCCATTGCCCACGGCGATTTGGGCCAGTCGGTCAGGACACGCCAGCCGGTGGCCGCTGAGCTCTCGTACCGGTATGGGAATACTCTGATCCTGACATTCGCGAGCCTCTTTGTCGCGCTTGCGGTGGGGCTCAGCATGGGGATCGCCGCCGCCGTGTATCGGGACACGCTGATCGACGTGACCACGATGATGTTGGCGATGTTCGGGCTGTCGATGCCGGGGTTTTGGTTCGGCTTGATCATGATCATGCTCTTCGCCGTGGATCTGCGCTGGCTGCCGGTGATGGGGAGCGGCGGCCCGGCGTATTTGGTTCTGCCGGCGCTCACACTCGGCTTGATCGCGTCCACGGTCATCGCCCGCATCACGCGCTCCAGCATGCTCGACGTGTTGAGCGCCCCGTACGTGCGCACGGCTCGGGCGAAAGGGCTGCGGGAACGGATCGTAATCTTGCGCCACGCCCTGCGCAATGCGTTGATCCCGGTCGTGACAATCCTGGGGCTTCAGCTCGGCGGTCTCCTCGGGGGAGCGTTTATCATCGAGGTCGTCTTCGCCTGGCACGGGGTGGGGGAACGCGCCATCCAGGCCATCTCCCAGCGCGACTTCCCGGTCATCCAGGGAATCACCCTTGTCGTCGCGGTGACGTACGTGCTCGTGAACCTATTCGTCGACGTCCTCTACGGTTTGCTCGACCCGCGCATCGTGTATGAATAGGACGGCGCGCTGAGATGCCGGCGCCGCTCTCGCGCTCCACCGCGGTTACCCTCCAGGAAGCCGAGCGCCCTGGGATTCGCGCACGCCGCTCCGGGACCGCCGCAATCCTTGCGGCCCTATTTCGCAAACGGTCGGCGCAGATCGGCGGGGCGATCATCATGCTTCTCCTGGCAACGGCCGCCCTTGCCGGATTCCTCGCCCCGTACGATCCGTATCGCCTCGACCCGCTCAGCCAGCTCGGGCCTCCGTCATCGTTACACTGGCTCGGCACCGACGCCCTGGGGCGCGACGAGCTGAGTCGGATCATCTACGGCACGCGCATCACGCTGGTAATCGGGGCCATCTCGGTAGGCATCGCGATGGTCCTCGGCGTAACCTGCGGAATCGTTGCCGGCTACTACGGCCGTTGGGTGGACCTGCTGCTGATGCGCTTGATCGATATCATGCTGGCGCTGCCCTACATCCTCCTTGCGCTCGCAATCGTCGCGATCCTCGGCCCCGGGCTCGGCAACACGATGATTGCCATCGGCATCAGCAACGTCCCGGGCTGGGTGCGGCTCGTGCGGGGCAACGTCCTGACGATCCGGCGTCACGACTTCGTGCTCGCGGCCAACGCGCTCGGCGCGCGCGACGCGCGCGTGATGTTTGTCCACATTCTTCCGAACACTGTTTCGTCCATTGTCGTGCTTGCGACGCTGCAGTTTGCCACCGCGATCCTTGCGGCGGCCGCCCTCAGCTTCGTGGGTCTGGGCGCGCAGCCGCCCTCTCCGGAGTGGGGAGCGTTGCTGGTGGGCGCACGCGACTTCATGTTCACGGCGCCCTGGCTCGTCAACTTCCCCGGGCTGGCGATCTTTCTCGTGGTATTGGGATTCAATCTCTTTGGGAACGCCCTGCGGGACACGCTGGATCCTACGCTGCGAATGTCCTAGGCGCCACGGAATCGCTTCGCCACACCGGGCGTCAAGAAGTCGTGCAGGCAATGATCACATCACTCACACTTGTCCGGCGGTTCCGCTTTCCGCTCGACGTGCGATCGCAGCCAGGAAAGGACGTCCGGCCAGCCGCGGTGGCTCCTGCGCGAATCTTCCGTTGTGAGCCCCGAGTGCGTGAGGCGGACCGTTGTGGCGCCTTCCTTTTCTTCCAGGTCGACGCGCACGACCGTTTCCGTTGCGTTGCCCTGCCAGTCGGGTAGCCAGGTGAACACCAGCAGGCGAGGACGATCGATTTCGCGGTAGACGCCGCTCACGGTGAACGGCTTCCCGCCCATGCCAATGCCGCGCATCACCCACCTGCCGCCGGGGCGCAGATCCGATTCCATCTGGGTTGTGTGAAATCGCCCTTCCGCGCCCCACCACTGCACGCGTTCAGCGGGGTCGGTCAGCGCCCGGAATATCCGCTCGGCGGGCGCACGGATGATGATTTCCTGAACGATGGTATCGCTCGCATTTGTTCGCGTCATCGCTTCCCCTCGACGTATGTCTTGAGGCTGCGCATTGTCTCACCCCAGAAGATTTCGTAGTCCTGGAGCCACCGGTCGATCACCCGGAGCGGTTTGGCGTTCAGGCGGCAAATCCGAGCGGCGCCATGCCGGCGAGTCCCGACCAGGCCGGCCGAGCGCAGGACCCGGAGGTGCTTTGAAATCGCCGGCCGGCTGGTTCGAAAGTTGGCGGCGATCTGTCCGACGGAGTACGGGCCGCCGCGCAGCAGCGCCAGGATCCGACGCCGGGTCGGGTCGGCCACCGCCCGGAAGATCGCATCACGGTGAGTTTTCTCGATGGTAACCATTTGGTTATTAATATAGTAACCGAGCGGTTACGACATGTCAATAACTGGAGCGAAGCAATTCTCGGACCGGTGACGCCCGGCGCACACCCTGTCTCGAACTGCGTCGGACTGGAGTTCGCGGGCGAGGCTCAGCGGACGAGGATGACGAGCAATGCGCCGAGCAACAGCGCACCCGTCGCCACAAGCGAAGGCACGACGAGGCTGGCCGTGGCATCGTAGATCATGCCGGCGAAGGCCGGCCCGACGATCTGGCCGAGCCCAAATGCGGCCGTCATGACGGCGAGCGTCCCCCTCGCATCTCCCCGAGAAAGCTGCCGGGCTCCGATCAACCCGAGTGCGGTGATCCCCATGAACGTACCGCCGAGGAACACGGCCGCCAGCAGGACGCCGGCGGGCGCAAGCCAGAGCACGCTCGCGGCCACACCGCACGCTTCCACAGCGCATGCCAGCGCGAAAGCTGGGATCACCCCGATCCGATCTCCGATCGAGGTCCACACCGCGACGGAAGGGGCCGCAGCGAGACCGGTCACGAGCCACACATACGGCTCCAGCGCGCGCAACTCGCTCAACTGCCGGACGATCGCGACGAGAAAGGTCGCCGTGATCACATAGCCAAATCCGAACAAGCCGTACGCTGCGACGAACCATGGCAGCGTGCGGCTATTCTGGGCGGGGCGTGGTGTTATGGCGGGAGGCCGCTCGGCGCGGCTTGGGACCAAGCGGGCCACACCGTAGCAGGCGAGGAGGGACAGGCCGCCGCCGGCCAGCCAGAGCACCCTCCAATCCCCGCCGCGCGCGACAATCGCGGTGACAAGCATCGCCGCGCACGCGATGCCGGCGCCGACGCCGGCGAAGTGAACGGCGGCCAGACCGGGTCGGCGCATCTCATGGAGCCGGTCGAGCACGAGCGTGGACGCGAAGACGAGCACAAGCGCGCTGGCGACACCACCGATGAAACGCACGATGAGGAACATTGCGGTGGACGACCCCAGCGCCATGGCGCCCGTCGTGATGGCGCTCGCTGTCAACCCGATGATGAGCCACGAGCGCCGCGTGCCGTGCCGGATCGGTGCGGCAGCGGCAAGCGCGCCCACAAGATAGCCCGCGAAATTTGCCGACGCCAGCAGTCCCGCCGTCGCCTTCGTCATTCGAAGGCCGTCCACCATGAGGGGAAGGATCGGCGTGTAGATGAAGCGGCCGACGCCGATGGCAGCCGCAAGGGCGAGAAGACCCCCCGCCGCGAGGGCGACTGGCCGCTCAGCGGATCCGTGGTCCATCCGCCGCGGCGTACGCTCCGTCCCCGTCATGGCCGCAGCCTACCACGAGTTTGCGCCATGTTGCTCTTTTCGTCGAATAGGTCTTGGCCGCGGCAGGACAGGGTCACGACACCACTGAAGGTTCGGCCGGGTTGATGAAGATGGGAGGCCTGATCTTGGCGCCCGGTTCGTCCGATCTGATGCCGTCCCTCGATGACATTCGGGCCGCGCAGCGGCGCATCGCCGGGGTCGCCATCCGCTCCCCGCTCGTGCCGCTTAATGCCCACGACACTCCGGCAACGATCTATCTGAAGCTGGAGACCCTGCAGCCGGTCGGCTCGTTCAAGGCTCGCGGCGCCGGAAACGCGCTGGCGATCGCGGACGAGCGGCTCGTCCAACGGGGCATTTGGACCGCCAGCGCCGGCAACATGGCGCAGGCGGTCGCGTGGCATGCGCGCCGGCGCGGCGTGCCCTGCACCGTCGTTGTGCCGGAGCACGTTCCGGCGATCAAGGTCGATGCGATCGAGCGGCTCGGTGGGGCCGTGGTGAAGGTCCCCGTTGCCCGATGGCTCGAGGTCTTCCGGACGCGCCGCTTTGAAGGGATGACCGGCGTGTTCATCCACCCGTTCAGCGACGCCGGCGTGATGGCCGGCAACGGCACGATCGGCCTCGAGATTGCCGACGATCTGCCGGAGGTCGACGCCGTCGTGATTCCGTACGGCGGAGGCGGGCTGGCCTGCGGCATCGCCGCCGCGCTGCGCGCCCTGAAACCGGGGGTCAAGATCTACGCCGCGGAGGTCGAGACGGCCGCGCCGCTGGCCGCGTCGTTCGCGGCCGGCGGGCCCGCCACGGTGGACTATGCCCCGAGCTTTGTCGACGGTATTGGGACGCCGTCCGTGTTTCCCGAGATGTGGGAGCTGGCACGCCGTTTGCTCGACGGATCGATCGCCGTTCCCCTCGCCGGCGTCGCGGCGGCCACGCGTTTGCTCGTCGAGCGCAACCATGTGGTGGCTGAGGGCGCGGGTGCCGCGTCGGTCGCGGCCGCGCTGACGGGCCGGGCGGGCTCGGGGACGATCGTTTGTGTCGCGTCGGGCGGCAACATTGACACGAGCAAGCTCATCACGATCCTTCAGGGAGGCATTCCCTGACACATCCGGAACGCGCGCGATGAACGGGTGGCGGGACAAGCTCGCCACGTGGCGGCTGCCCGTGCCCGATGTTCCTGTGCCGCCCGACCATACCGCGCTCCTCATCGTCGACATGCAGTACATGGACGCGCATCCGGACTATGGCTTGGGGCGGGTCTTTTGCGCCGCCGATCCGGCGAGGGCCGCATATTATTTCCAACGCCTACGCGACATCGTGATTCCAAATATCCGGCGTCTGCTCGAGGCCTTTCGTGCTCGCGGCCTTCGGGTCATCTACCTGACGCTAGGGCCGGTGCTCCCGGACGGGAGCGATCTCTCACCCAGCTTTCGCCGGCGCTATCGTCTCGAGGAAGAGACCCTGGGCGTTCGGGTGACGTATCCTCAGGGGACGCGGGAGCACGGCATCCTGGACGAGATCGCGCCGCAAGCGGGCGAGCTCGTGGTCAACAAGACGGCCAACAGCGCCTTCAACGCCTCCGATATCGACCGCCTCCTCAGGAATCTCGCCCTCGAAACCCTCATCATCGCCGGGGTGGGCACCGACGTTTGCGTCGAGACGACCGCGCGGGATGCCGTAGACCGAGGCTACAACTGCATCATCGTCGAGGACGCGTGCGCCACGCTGGATGAGGAATCGCACGACGCCGCGCTGCTCGCCTTCGCGAAGTGGTTTGGCAGGGTGGCCTGTACCCGCGAGGTGCTCGCCCTGCTCACGGCGGGAGCATCCTCGCCGCGGTGAGGCCGCCGGCGGCCGATGCGAACCGGCGCGGCGCGGATGCACTGCGGCGGCCGCGACGCGCCGCGCCTGCGGCAGGGCCGGCTTCCGCGTTCCCCGAATGGCACCCTACGCGCATCATGATCGGTCTGGGGGCGCAACGTGATCGCGTACGTAGCTCGCCGCCTCCTGCAGGTTGTGCCGGTGCTGGTCGGCGTCTCCGTGGTCGTGTTCCTGACCATGAAGTTGGTGCCGGGCGACCAGGCCGAAGCACTTCTCGGACCTCAGGCCACGCCCGAGGGCGTCGCGCAGATCCGCCGCACGCTCGGACTCGACCAGCCGCTGTATGTGCAATACGCGCGCTGGGCCTGGCGGGCGATGCACGGAGACTTTGGCTACTCATGGAATCTGGGCCGGCCCGCGATCGAGGTCCTGCTGCCCAAGATCGTCAATACCGTCATCCTGGGCGTCGCCAGCTTCGTCCTTGCGGTGGCGCTCGGCGTTACGGGCGGCGTGGCCGCGGCCGGCCGGTCCTACTCCTGGGTCGATCGCGCCAGCGTCGGTCTCGGCGTGCTCGTCGGCAATGCACCGCCGTTCTGGCTGGGTCTCGTGCTGGTGTTTGTCTTTGCCGTGGTGCTGGGCATCTTTCCCTCGGAGGGAATCCATGACCTGCGCAATCCGGGCGGGCTGGCCGATCTCCTGCGCCACCTCGCGCTCCCGGCGCTGACCACGGCCGCCGCTCCCGGGGCCATTATTCTCCGGCAGGTTCGCGCGAGCATCATCGATACGCGCCACCAGGACTTCGTCAAAGTCGCGTATGCGAAGGGCCTGCTGGGCCGGGCCGTGTTCTGGCGCCACATCTTCCGGGTGGCGCTGCCGCCCATCATCACCATCGCCGGGCTCCAACTCGGCTATCTCATGGGCGGCGCGATCTTCAGCGAGGTCGTGTTTGCGTGGCCCGGCCTGGGACTGCAGCTCTACCTTGCCGTGACGGCCCGAGACTTGGCCGTGGTGCAGGGCGCAGTGCTGTTCATCGCCATTGCGTTCGTGATGATCAACATGATCGTGGATATTCTCGTGATGCTCGCGAACCCGCGGCTGCGCGCGACCTGAGGGAGCGGCACGCCGGGCCGTGCCGCCGCGCGCCCGAGGTCCCGCGAGCGTCGCGCCAAACGACGCACCGCCTGGAGGGCGTGTCATGTTGCGGACGCCGACAGCCGACGAGCTGCGCCGCATCGCAGCCGAGCACCGGTTGCATCTCAGCGACGCGGAACTGGAATCGTTCCGGCGCCTGATCGGCCGCGCACTCGAGTCGTACCGCCGGGTGGACCGGCTTGCGGCGCCGGCTCCGGCCGTTGCCTACCCGCGCGGACCCGGGTACCGCCCTCGCCCGGAGGACAATCCCTATAACGCCTGGTACTGGCGTTGCTCGATCCGCGGGGCCGCGGACGGAGCCCTGAGCGGGAAGCGCGTGGCGATCAAGGATAACGTGTGCGTGGCCGGGATCCCGATGATGAACGGATCATCGATCCTCGAAGGCTACGTGCCCGAGTTCGATGCGACGATCGTCACCCGGATTCTGGACGCCGGCGGCGAGATCATCGGCAAGTCGACGTGCGAGAACCTGTGCTTCTCCGGCAGCAGTTTTACGTCCGACACGGGCCCGGTACGGAATCCGCACGATCCGGCGCGATCCGTCGGCGGCTCGTCCACGGGGAGCGCGGTCCTGCTGCTGTTGGGCGCATGCGACATGGCCATCGGCGGTGATCAGGGAGGATCGATCGCACATCCCTGCGCGTGGACAGGCGTGTACGGATTGAAGCCGACGTACGGGCTCGTCCCGTACACGGGGATCTTTCCAATTGAGCACACGCTGGACCACATCGGTCCCATGGCGAGGACGGTTGAGGATGTCGCGGTGCTGCTCGAGGTGCTGGCCGGCCCGGACGGCCTCGACCCGCGGCAGCGCGACGTGCAAACGGACCGGTACCACGCGCGGCTCGCAGAAGGGGTCAGGACATTGCGCATCGGCATGTTGGAGGAGGGTTTCAACTGGCCGGACCGCTCGGAGGCCGACGTGGACGCGGCCGTGCGGGCTGCGGCCGAAGCGTTCGCCGATTTGGGCGCCACGGTACGGAGCATGTCCGTCCCGCTGCACCGATGCGGCTACGACATCTGGAACTGCATCGCGGTGGAAGGGGCGGCCGCGCTGATGGTGGACGGCAACTCGATGGGCACGAACTGGAAGGGACAGTACAGCGTGTCGATGCTGGAGGCGTTTGCTCGGGGTCGGCTCTGCGAGGCGGACAGCCTGCCGGACACGGTCAAGTTCGTCATGCTGATGGCGCGCCATATGCGCGAGCAGTATCACGGGCGATACTACGCCAAGGCGCAGAACCTCGGCCGCATGTTGACCCAGGCGTACGAGGAAGCGTTCCGCGAGGTCGATATCCTGGTGTTCCCCACGCTCCCGATGAAGGCGATCCCGCTGCCCACGACCGACGAGCTCACGCCGGAGGAGTGTCTTGAGAGCGGTCTCGGCATCAACCACAACACCTGTCCCTTCAATGTGACAGGGCACCCGGCGTTGACGCTGCCGTGCGCGACATCCGAGGGGTTGCCCGTCGGGATGACCCTCGTCGGGCCCGCGTGGAGCGAGGCGGCCTTGCTCCGGGCCGGCCACGCCTTCGAACGGACCGGCGCGTACACGGTCTCGCGGGTCTCCTAGCGGTGGGGCGCAACTCGGCGCGTCGAGCAGCCCCGGCGCTCGGGGCGGCTTCGCGCCCGGCGGGCCGGGCCCCCGCGCGCTCCGGGTGGGCGCTCATCTGGCGGGCGATCGCCGCCGACCGCCCGGCGCTCGCGGGGCTGGCGTTCATCGGAGCGATCGTGCTCATGAGCGCCGCCGCGCCCGTGTTGTCGCCCTATGACCCCACGGTCCCGGTCGACGGCCTCCGGCTGGCGCCACCGCTGACGCCGGGACATCCTCTCGGCATCGACTCGCAGCAGCGGGACGTGCTCGCGCGCCTCCTGTGGGGCGGGCGGATCTCGCTCGTGGCCGGCGTCGTGCCGACGGCGGCGGCGACGCTGGTGAGCCTGGCGCTCGGTGCGGCCGCCGCGTATGCCGGCGGTTCCACGGAGACCGTGGTGATGCGCGCCATGGACATCCTCTTCGCGTTTCCGAGCGCCTTGCTGGCGATCGCGATTGCGGGCGCCCTCGGCCCGAACGAGCGAAATCAGATGCTGGCGATCGGCATCGTGTTGATCCCGTATATCACGCGCGTGGTCCACGACTCGGTGCGCGGCGTGTCGGTCCTGCCCTACATCGAAGCCAGCCGGTCGCTGGGAGCGTCGACCGCGAGCATCCTCGTGCGGCACGTGCTGCCGAACGCGTTTCCGCCGGTGCTGGCCTACAGCACCACGCTGGTCGGGATGATGATGGTATTATCGTCCGGGCTCAGCTTTCTCGGTCTGGGCGTGCAGCCGCCGACGGCGGATTGGGGCGCGATGGTGCGCGACGCCAAGGACGTGCTGAGCGTCGCCCCGTGGCTGTCGACGTTCCCGGGTCTGCTCATCCTCCTCGCCGCGCTCGCCTTCAACTACCTGGGCGACGGTCTGTCGGACGCCCTGGACCCGCGCCGCCGCCGTCTCAAGGCGGCGGGCACCATCGGGGCCGATCGATGGGGAGTCGTGGAGCAGCCCGGCGCGGCGCACGCCGGCCACGTGTAACGTCGATGGGGCGATCGTTCGGCGCGCCGCGGGCGGGACTTTTCACCAAGCGGCGAGAAGTGACGCGCAACCACTAAGGGTGGGAGGTGGGGGATGAGCGACTCAGGCTCCGACCTGTCGGCGAAACTCAGATCGGTGCACATCAATCGCCGCGCGTTCCTCAAGGCGGCCGCCACGACCGCGGCGGGCGCGGCGATCGCCGCCCGCGGGCGCCCGGCGGATGCTCAATCGTCCTCCGCGGCACCTCTGAATCCGGCCGCGCTGCTCCCGGCCGGACGCTACGGATCGCAGACGGCCGGCGGCAGCCCCCGCAAAGGCGGCACGCTGGTCTATGGGATGGAGGGACCGTCCGACATCCTCGATCCCCAGGCCACCGGATGCTGGCTCACCTATCGTGTCACGTATCAGATGTTCGAAGGCGTGATCACGGAGGACCTGACGAAGATCGACCGCCCGGAGCCGCCCCTCGTCGGGCGGCTGGCCGAGAGCTGGCAGCTGAGCGACGACAAGCTGACCCGCACGTTCAAGCTGCGCCGCGGTGTCCGATTCCACGACGGCACCGACTTCGACGCCAAGGCGGCGCTCTGGAACTGGCAGCGCATGTGGGACAAGAAGGCGCCCCAGTACTACGCGCGGGCGAACAGCTACTGCTCCTACGTGGTCGACGTCATCAAGGACGTCCAGGTCGTGGACGACTACACGCTCCGGATGACGTTCACGACGCCGTTCGCGGAATGGGAGCGCATGACGGTGCAGAGCTTCGGCGAGCCGCTGATGATCAGCCCGGCCCAGGCGCGCAAGCTGGGCAACCAGAACTTCAACCAGCAACCGGCGGGAACGGGGCCCTTCAAGGCCGTGGAGAACGTGCCGAACGACCACATCACCCTGCAGCGCTTCGACGCCTACTGGGGGCCGAAGCCGAACGTCGATCGCATCGTCTTCCGCCAGCTCGACGATCCGAGCACGCGCGTCGCCACGCTGCGCAAGGGCGAGGTCGACTTCATCCTGGCGCCGCCGCCCGACAGCGTCGCCTCGCTGCAGAACGAAGGCTACGTCATCCTCGCCAGCCACGCGCCCCACATCTGGTACTTTGCGTTCAACCTCAAGGACCCGATCGTCGGCAAGGACAAGCGCATCCGGCAGGCGCTCATCATGGGATTGGACCGCGAGCGGATGTGCCGCGAGCTGCTGAAAAATACGGCCGCGCCGGCCTACTCGATGCTCTCGCCGGCGACGCTGGCCTACGACCCGAGCTACAAACCGTATGCGTACAATCCGGCCGCGGCGAAGAAGCTGCTCGCGGAAGCCGGGTATCCCAACGGATTCGAAACGACGCTGGAGACGTCGACGTCGGGTTCCGGCCAGATGATCCCGGTGTCGATGATCGAGTGGATTCAGCGGGACCTCAAGAACATCGGCGTCACGGCGCACATCAAGACCTATGAGTGGGTCACATACATCGGCATGCTGTTCAAGGGGCGCCCGGCCGGCACGGGCGCGGCCCAGCTGTCGTGGGGCATGACCTCGAACTACTGGAACGACATCGTGCTCCGTTCGACGCGGCAGCCCCCCAACGGCGTCAACTACGGATACTACGGGAACCCGGAGGTCGACAAGCTGCTCGACCAGGCGCGGTCGGAGTTCAACGACGCCGCGCGGGCCGCGCTCTACCGCAAGGTCGACCGGATCGTCATGGGGGACGATGCTGCATTTTGGCCGATTTGCAACGACCTGAACATCGTCGTCCTCAACAAGAAGGTCCGGAGCTTCGTCAATCCGCCGGAGGAGTGGTTTCAACTGTCCACGCCCTGGATCGCGGGCTGAACGCGCGGCGTCATCGAGCCGGCCCGGGCATCATCGGGCCGGCACGCGCCTCGCGCCCCCACGGCGTGCACGAGCTACCGGTCATCGCCATCGAATCGCCGTTGGCCTGCGATCTCCGCGCGGCACGCAAGCTCTTTGACGCGCCGGCGGAGCTCTTGAGATTGTGGCCCGGCGTCGAGCGTGTGCAGCCGGCCGGGGCGGCGTTCCACATCCGGCAGCGCCTCGAGCTCCCGTTTTGGGATGCGTGCACGCTGGATTTTTGTGTCCGGATCCAGGCCGCGCCGCGGGACCGCCGGCAGCGCTACGCGATCTGGGCGACCGACGGTTGGTTCTGTGATCGCGCCATTTTATGGAAGCTCCGCGCGGGCCGGCAGGGACTGGCGCTGAATTTCGCCAGCCGGCACGCGCTCGGCGCGGACCGCCTGGAGGAAGCGGTGAACGCGTACCGGTCCAGAGCCATCTGGCCGATGCGCCACGACGCCGACGCGATCCTCAAGCGGCTCGCGACCTCGTTCATCCAGGATCGCCTCATCGCGCTCGATCGGGCGTACGTCGAGCGGGTGCAGGCTTGGCTTGGGGGGCCACCTCCGGGCCCGCCCTTGGAGACCTCAGGAACCGCCTGACGGACCGCTCCTCGGCGCTCCCGCCGGGTCGCGGGACCCGCGCCCGGTCGCACGCAGTGCGGATGTCGCCGCCTGGTCGACCACGAAATCGTCCGGCAGCACGACCATCTCACGGTCGGACGCCGAACGTCGGATCACGACACCGTAGTCTGACCGCGCCGCTTCCAGGCTGACAAGCCCATTCAGCACGTCCCGCCGGACGGCCTCGGGGTCCCGAGTGCGGGGATCTCCAAAGCCGCCGCCGCCCGCGAGCTCCAAGATGACGCGCTGCCCGGGCGGGACCTGCTGGGTCTGCTTGAAGTTGAGCGCCTCGCCGGAGTCCAGGACAGTCCGGGCAGGTGCGCCCGGCTGCCCGCCGTCGACCCCCTCGGCCGGGCTGTGTGTGCGGTCCGCGGTCGCGGCAATACCGTAGCCGCGGCCGGTGCGAACGGAAAGCTCGATCGTCTGGCCCGACCCGCCGCGATGCCGGCCCGGCCCGCCCGAGTCTGCCCGGAGTTCACGCCGGTGGATCACGATGGGCGCGAGCGTTTCCGTGACCTCAGCGGGCGTGCCCGCGACGCCGCTCGGGAACCCGGTCGTGGAAAGACCGTCCTTGCCCGCTCGGGCGCCCATGCCGCCGAGGCAAAAGAAGGTATAGGTGAACGGCCCCGCCGCGGCTCCGCCATGGACGCTGATCAGGCACACGGAATCAGCGCCGGCCGCCATGGCCCGCGGGCCGGCCGCAGCTCCCAGCGCGCGGAAGATCGTGCCCGGCAGGAAATGCCCCACGATCGCGCGGGCGGCCACCGGAGCCGGAGGTTGCGCGTTGAGGATGCAGCCGGCCGGGGCGATCACGCGCACGGGCCGGAAGCTGCCGTCGTTGTTGGGCACTTCCGGGCTGATCGCCGCCTTGATGGCGAACGTGGTGTAGGCCTCCGTGTAGTTGAGCGGCACGTTGATGCCGCGGCGATCCTGATCGGAGCTGCCCGTGTAATCCACCGTCACGGTGTCGCCCGCGATGGCGACCCTGGTGCGAATGCGGATCGGCGCGTCCAGCCCGTCGGCGGTCGTCTCGGCCGCGTACTCGCCGTCGGGGAGCGCCGCGATCGCGCGCCGCAGCGCCTGTTCCGACCGGCGCACGATCGTCGCCGAGAGCGCGTCCAGCGAATCGAGGCCAAACTCGCCCATCAGCGCGAGCAGGCTACGCGCGCCGACCTCGTTGCAGGCCACCTGGGCGTGGATGTCGCCGAGGACCGGCGCCGGCGCGCGCGTGTTGGCCTCGATGATGCGAAACAGCGAGTCGTTGGGCCGCCCGTCCTCGTACAACTTCATGATGGGGATGTAGAGGCCTTCCTCGTGGACGTCGTCGGCGTCCGCGGACATCGGCCGGCCTCCGATGTCGAGGGCGTGGCACGTATTGGCAAAGAAGCCGACCAGGGCGCCGCGCGCGAACACCGGGGTTGCGATGGTCAGATCGAGGAGGTGGCCGGACGTCTGCCAGGGGTCGTTCGTCATGAGCACGTCCCCTGGACGGAGCGTGTCGGGGGGATAGGCCGCGAGGAAGTGCTTCATGCCCGTGGCCATGGAGTTGATGTGCCCGGGCGTGCCCGTCACGGACTGCGCGATCATGCGGCCGCCGCGGTCGAACACCGCCGCGGAGAGATCCTCCGCGTCCCGGACGATGGGAGTGAACGCGGTCCGGATCAGCGCGGCGGCCTGCTCGTTGGTCACCGAGATGAGCCGCTGCCAGAGGACCTGCACGACCACGGGATCACGTAGGTCGGCCATCGTGCTCCCCTCCCGCGGGCGCCTCCGTCAGGCGCGGCGGCAGGTCGACGACCACGTTGAGAGACTCGTCGACCCACGCCCGTCCGCCCGGTCCTACGACGATCGTGGATTCCCGCTCCTCGATGATCGCCGGGCCCTCCACCGCCGTGCCCGCGGCCAGCTGATATCGGTCGAATACCGCGGTGTCGATGAGTCCATGCGCGTCGCCGAAATACGCCGGGCGAGAGCCCTTTTGCGCGGCAGAGGCCGGTCCGCGGCGTGGCGCCGCCGGGGACACCCGGAACGCCGGCTGGGGGCCGCGGACGGTGACCCGCCAGTTCACGACCTCCAGCCCCGACGCCGGAACGGTGCGGCCGTAGAGCTCGCGGTACCGCTGCTCGAATGCGTGCTGGATGTCCGCGACGTGCCCCGCCGACAACATCCCCGGAGGGATCGGGACCGTGACGTCGGATCCCTGCCCCTCGTACCGGATGTCGCAGGCGCGCCGCACGTCGATCGCCGCGCCCGCAACGCCGGCGCCCGCGAGCAGGTCCCGGCCCTGCATCTCCATCTCGCCGAGGAACCCGTTGACGCGCGTCCAGTCGACGGCGTGGAGGCGCGTGTACCACCCATGCACGAACTCGAAGGCCGGCGCCGCCGTCAGAAAGCCGACCGCGGAGGCGACACCGGCGCCCGGCGGCACGACGATCGCCGGAGCCCCGAGGAGCGCCGCGACGCCGTACGCGTGCACCGGACCGGCACCGCCGAACGCGAACACCGCGTACTCCCGAGGATCGGTGCCGCGTTCGACCAGGTGGACGCGCGCCGCGTTCGCCATGTTTTCGTTCACAATGCGGTGGATACCCCAGGCGGCGTGGACCACGTCCATGCCCAAGGGACGTGCAATGTGTTCCGCGACGGCGCGGCGCGCCGGCTCCGTGGCGAGCGGCATGTGCCCGCCGAGAAAGTACGCCGGATCGAGGTATCCGAGGAGCAGGTCCGCGTCGGTGACGGTGGGAGAGGTGCCCCCGCGTCCGTAGCACGCCGGCCCCGGCTGCGCACCCGCGCTCTCCGGGCCCACCCGGATCAGGCCGAGTTGGTCGACGCGGGCGATACTGCCTCCGCCGGCTCCGATCTCGATCATCTCGATCACCGGGATCCGCACCGGCAGGCCGCTGCCGCGGGCAAAGCGATACACGCGCGCGACCTCGAAGCCCGGGGCCACGAGCGGCTCTCCGTCGTTGATGGCCGCCAGTTTCGCCGTCGTGCCGCCCATGTCGAAGGAAAGCAGCCGATTCCGCCCGGTGAGGCGGCCGGCGTTGGCCGCCGCCAATGCGCCGCCCGCGGGGCCCGATTCCAGGATGCGCACGGGGAATTGGCGCGCCGTCGCGGTGGTGACCAACCCGCCGCTCGACTGCATCAGGTAGAAGGCGCCGCGGAAGCCCGAGCGTACCAGCTCGCGTTCCAGCCGGGTCAGGTAGTCGTCGACTTTGGCCTGGACGTAGGCGTTGCACAGCGTGGTGGAAGCGCGTTCGTACTCCTTGATCTCGGGCGCGACGCGCGACGACAGGGAGATCCGGAGGGCCGGAGCGGCATCCCGCGCGATGTCCGCGATGGCCAGCTCGTGCGCCGGGTTGCGATAGCTGTGCAGCAGGCACACCGCGAGCGCCTGAACGCCCCGCTGCTCGAGGCGCCGGAGCAACCCCGCGACCTGCTCCCGATCGAGCGGCACCGCCACCTCGCCGTCCGCCGTCATCCGCTCCTCGATGTCGAAGCGGAGATACCGCGGGGCAAGCGGATCCGGAGCCTCCAGCAGGACATCGTACATGTCGTAGCGCTGTTCGCGGCGGATCTCGATCGCGTCCCGGTGCCCGCGTGTGGCGAACAAGGCGGTGGACGAGCCGGTGCGCTCGATCAAGGTGTTGATCGCGAGCGTGGTGCCGTGTACCAGCACCTCGATGTCCCCGAGCGGCATCTCGGCGCGCTTGGTGGCCTGGAGCACGACCGCCATGACGCCTTCGGTCGGGTCCGGATAGGTGGTGAGGCCCTTCTCGATCACAATGCGCTTGGCGCGGTCGTCGACGAGCAGCAGATCGGTGAAGGTACCGCCGATGTCTACACCCATTCGCACTGCGCTCACCTAGGGACCAGGTAATGGACCGCCGAAGCCACACGGGACCGGCGGCGTCTGAACCCGGGCGCTGGCGTGACGCGCGCGATGCCCGCGTCGCCAACCGGGCGCGCGCGCCGAGCAGACGGCACACATGCGAGGGAGGCGTCGGTATGGCTGACCAAACTCCGTGGCTGCACGAGCGCTCGTGGCCGGAGATCCAGGCGTACCTCGCGCGCGACGACGTGGCACTCCTGCCCGTCGGCTCGACGGAGCAGCATGCCCGCCACCTGCCGGTCATGACGGATGCGGCGGAGGCGATCGCCGTCGCGCTCGGGGCGGGCCTCAGGGCCGGCGTCCTCGTCGCGCCGCCCGTATGGTACGGTTGGACGCCACACCACATGGCCTATCCCGGCACGATCACGCTCCGGGCCGAGACCCTCACCGCCGTCATCGAAGACGTGTGCCAGAGCCTCTTCTATCACGGGTTTCGGCGGATCTTCATCGTCAACGGGCACCGGCTGGCAAACCTGCCGCCGATCGAGATCGCGGCGGTCAAGGTACGCAACCGCACCGGCGGGTACGTCATGCTGTTCGACCTCGCGCTGAGCGCCCGGGTGGAGATCGGCGCGATCACGTCCGGGCAGGAGGGCGCCGTCGGCCACGCCTGCGAGGACGAGACGTCGCAGATGCTGCACAGCTATGGTCATCTTGTGAATATGCGCGAGGCGCAGCGGGCCGTGCACCCGGTGGACGGGCGCTTCAGCCTCGCCGGGTTTGCCACGGTCGACCCGGCGGTCGCCGGCGTCAACTTCGCCTGGGCGCCGGCAACGCCGCAGGAGTTCCTGGCGCGGTCGAGACCGACCGGCGCGAGCGGCGACCCCACGCTGGCGACCCGGGAGAAGGGCCGGCTGATCCTCGAGGCGCAGGTGAACAACCTCTGCGAGCTGATTGCGACCAGCCGTCGCGTTGCGGTGACGATGCGCCCCTTCGAAATTCCCCTCTGAAGCGCGGGGACGCGGCGAAACGCCTCCGTCGGTTTCGCCGCGCCCCGCCCCCGTCCTAGCGCCGGCGCGCCGGGACGCGCTGCCAGACGCGCATGATCGCGGCCCCGGCAAAGGTCACAGCGACCGCCAGGCAAAGGGCCACGAGGAAGCGTTCGAGTGAGCCATTCCCGGCGTCCGGATCGATGCCGAACCGCTGCTCGATCCAATCCTGGGGCAGGATCGCGAACAAAATCGCCGTCGCCGACGCAATCGCCGCGGCCATCTTGTAGCGTTTTGCCGCCCACCACTCCCTCATGCCGTCATCCCTCCCATGTTTGACCGGACCGGGGTCCGCTCGCAAGATTCAGGGCTGGTGTAAGAATTCGCCGGCGGCCGCCGAACCCTTCGTGCGCTGCGGTCACGGCAGCGGCGGCACCGGGGGCTCCGGCGCGTAATGCCGGCCGGCCTTGAAGACATGGCGCACCTTTCGCGTCGCGGAGATGTCCTCGAGCGGATGGCCGTCCACCAGCACGATGTCCGCGTCCTTGCCCGGGCTGAGGGTGCCGAGCCTATCCGCCCAACCCATCAGCTCCGCGCAGTTGACCGTGGCCGCCCGCAGCGCCTGCTCGGGCGCCACGCCAACCCGCACCATGAGCTCGAGCTCGAGCGCGATCTCGTGATGCCAGACCCGCGGGGCCCCGGTGTCCGTACCGGCGGCGTACTTCACGCCGGCGCGCGCGGCCCTCATGAAGTACTCGATCTTCCGGTCCCAAACGCGCGAGGCGATCTTTACCAGCGCGGGATCGAGCCCGATTTCCGCTCCTTCGCGCGACAGCTTCCAGTACGCCGCAAAGGTCGGCACGATGTACACGCCGCGGCTGATCAGGAGGTCGACGACGTCATCCGGCAGTTCCGTCGCGTGCTCGATCGAACGCGCTCCCGCCCGGATTGCCGCGCGCGTGGCGGGTGCCGGGTGAGAGTGGACGGTGACCCACCGCCCCGCGCGCCGGGCTTCATCGACCGCCGCGGAGAGCTCCTCTTCCGTGTATTCCATCGCGAATGGATCCTCGGACGCTTCCATCACGCCGCCGCTGGCGATGAGCTTGATCCCATCCGCCCCGGCGACGATTTGCTCCCGCACGGCGCGACGGAGCGCCCGGGTGCCGTCCGCCGGCTCGCTCAAGCCGCTCCCGTGCCCACCGCTCCGGCCGAGCCAGCGGCCGCACACGAGCATGCGAGGGCCGGGAACGAGTCCGTGGTTGATGGCTCTCTTCAACTGGATGTCGACGTGCGCGTGGCCCCCGATGTCGCGCCACATGGTGATCCCGGCCCCAAGGGCGTTCCGCGCGAACGCGGTGGCCTGAATCGCCTTCAGCGTAGCGGGTTGCGCGTTCACGGGGGCGGTATCCATCGTATGCATGTATGCGGTGATGTGCCCGTGCATCTGCCCCATCCCGGGGATCGCCGTCAGCCCGCTGGCGTCCAGCACCTCGCCCTCTGGATGGGCGGCAGCACGGCCCCGGACGGCGCGGATCCGTGTGCCGTCGACCTCGATGGACCCCTGTTCGATCACCGGGCCGTCCAATGAAATGATGCGGCAGCCGTTGATCGTGAGCACCGTGGTCCTCCTCAAGCTCGTCATGTCCCGGCGGCGCGCGGATCGAGGGCGTCGCGCAGCCAATCGCCGATGAGATTGGTCGCCAGGACCGTCAGCATGATGGCCGCACCGGGGAAGGTTGCGAGCCACCAGGCGACGGCCATGTACTGAGCGCCGTCGGTGAGCATCCCGCCCCAGCTCGGGAGCGACGCGGGCACGCCGAGGCCGAGAAAGGTCAGGGCCGCTTCGGCGGTAATCATCCCGCCCAGGGAAAAGCTCGCGATCGTCAGCATGGACGGCAGCACGCCCGGCAAAATGTGACGTCGCAGGATGCGGGGGTGCGAGGCTCCCAGCGCCCGCGCCGCCTCGACGAATTCGCGCCGGCGCATGCCCAGGACACTGCTTCTGGCTACCCGCGCGTACCCTACCCATCCCGAGAAGGCGAGGACCGCGATCAGGTTCCGCACGCCGGCCCCGAGCACGGCGACAATGGCCAGGCTCAGCAGAATGGAAGGGAAGGCCAACTGAACATCCGTGATGCGCATCAACAGATCGTCCCAGAGGCGACCGCAGTAGCCGCTGAGAACGCCGATCAACGTGCCGACGGCCGCGGACAGCGCCACCGCGGTCAGCCCCACCGTGAGCGACACGCGGGCTCCGTACACGACGCGGCTGAGGATGTCCCGTCCAAGCTGATCCGTCCCGAGCCAATACACGCCCCCGGCGCTCCTGGACAGCGGCGGCGCGAGGCGATTCACGATGTCCTGGATGCCGGGGTCCGCCGGAGCCACATGCGGGGCGAGGAGCGCGGACGCGCAGGCGAGCGCGAGCACCAATGCTCCCGCGGCGGCGCCGGGATCGCGCCGCAGCCACGACACGGCGCGCCTCCCGGACACCACGAGCGTGGGTGACCCACCGGGGCGACGGACCTCTGTCAACCGTAACGGATTCGAGGATCCAGCCATGCGTACAGCAAGTCGGTCAACAGTGTCGCCAGGACAAAAACCGCGGCGGCGAACAGCACGGTCGCCTGCACCACCGGGAAGTCTCGCGCGAAGATCGCCTGCACGGCGAGGCGGCCCATCCCGGGCCACGAGAACACGGTCTCCGCAACCGCCGCCCCGCCCAGGAGCGTTCCGAGTTCCAATCCGATCCAGGTGACCACGGGAAGCGCGGCGTTCCGGAGCATGTGCCGCCCGATGACGGCCGTCTCCCGCAATCCTTTCGATCGGGCGGTGCGCAGGTAGTCTTCCGCGACGACGTCGAGCACGGACGCGCGCGTAAGCCGCGTGATGCCGGCGGCGGAAAACACGCCCAGGACGGTCGCCGGCAGGAGCAGGTGCGCCCATCCGCCCATCCCGCCCGTGGGCAACCACCGCAGGGTCACGCCAAACACCAGAATCGCGAGCAGCCCCAGCCAAAAGGTCGGCATCGACTGCCCGATGATCGTGAATAGCAGCGCCGCCCGGTCGATGAACGTGCGCCGGCGCAGCGCGGCGAGGATCCCGAGCGGGACGGACAGGCCGACCGCCAGGCTGAGCGCGGTCAGAGCCAATTCCGCGGTTGCCGGGACGCGCTCCAGCACCAGGGCGAGCGCGGGCACGTGCTGCCGTACCGAGAGCCCCAGATCTCCGTGGAGCGCTCCCCGCACGAACGCGACATATTGAAACCAGAGGGGCCGGTCTAGGCCCAGCGCGTGCCGGACGGCGGCGAGCTGTTCCTGACTCGCCTGAAACGGGAGCAGCAGCGCGACCGGGTCGCCGATGACGTGAGTCAACACGAACACCAGCACCGAGGTGCCGGCGAGCACCACGGCCGCCTGGACGAGCCGGCGGGCGATGTAGCGCTGCACGTGCCTTCCGGTCCCGCCGTCGCGCCCGCTACTTCACCGCGGCTTTCGCCAGCCACAATGTCTCGTCCGCCCTCGGCGTCCAGTCCAGCCGCTTGTTGACGCCGTAGATGCCCTGTTGCGTATACATGAAGATCGTGGGAGCCTCGTCGAAGATCAGCGGCTGAATCTCACGGTACAACCCGGCGCGGCGGGCGGGGTCCAGCGTCGACCGAGCCTTGAGGTACCGCGCCTGAATCCCCGGGTTGCAATACCACGAGTCCCACACCCCGCACGACACGTTTTCGAGCGCGTCGCCGGCGTCCAAGGCGGCGGACGCCGAACCGATCAGGAAGATCGGGCCGAGCTGGTGCTTGAAGTACATGTTCACGTAGTTGCCCCACTCGAAGTACCGGAGCTCGGCGTTGACGCCAACGGCCTTGAGATAGCCGACGGCGGCCTGCGACACTTCGGCATCGGCAAGGTACCGCCCCCGGGGCGACTGGAAGACGGTCGAGAAGCCGTTGGGATAGCCGGCCTCCGCCAAGAGGCTCTTGGCTTTCGCGGGGTCGTAGGGGTACGGCTTGAGAAGCGGGTTGACCCCAAGATAGGTCGCGGGCACGAGCGTCGCTTCGACCGTGCCGAATCCGCCGAGCAGCTTCTTGACGATCGTCTCCTTGTCGACGGCGTAGTTCAGCGCCTGCCGCACGCGCTTGTCGCGGAGCGGGCCCGCCCCGGTGTCGAGCATGATATTGATGGACCGGGTGCCCTTGGTCGTCTCGACCTGGATCTGCGGGCTGCCTTGCACGCTGCTCGCGAGGTCCGGCGGGAAGTCCGTGATGATGTCGGCTTCACCGGTTCGCAGCGCGGCCACGCGCGCCGAGGCGTCGGGGATGAGGCGAAATACCAGCGTGCGAATGCGGGGCGCGCCTCCCCAGTACGCGGGGTTGGCGGTCAACGTCAACCGATCGTCCTTGACCCACGACTGGAACCGATAGGGCCCGGTTCCGACCGGGTGGGTGGCGACGAAGCTCGCACCCTGGGCCTGATAGTAGCGCGGCGGCATGATCCCGACGAGCGTGAGGTTGAAGAGGAGCAGCGGCATGGGGTCCGCCGTGATGACCTGGACCGTGTACGGATCGATGACGCGGACCTCCTTGACGCCGTTCAGGAGGTAGTTCTGCGCAGACTCTTTGAGCAGATCGTGGTCGAACGTGAACTTGACGGCGTTGGCATCGAACGGCTCACCGTTGTGAAAGCGGACGCCCCGGCGCAGCGAGAACTGCCACGTCGTGGGGCTGACGATCTTGTAGCCCGTGGCCAGCATGGGGACGATCGCGCCGTTCTCGCTCCGCATGAACAGGGGGTCGTACACGTGAAGCGTCACGTTGTACCCTGAGCGCGAGATCTCCTGAAACGCGTCCAGGCTCGCCGGTTCGGTTCCTTGCGCCACGGTCACGGCGGGAGCCGCGGCCGCAAGCGACGGAATCCTCGCCGCAGCCGGCATCGCGATGACGGCAATGAGAACGAACGTGAGCCGACGCACCCACATGGCGCACCTCCATTTGCGGGCGTCTGAAGCTGCCCGCGAGGACGACCCCGCATTTTGTATGATTGCCAATTGTTGACAATCATACAATGCGGTGTTATGAAAAGAAATAATCTCCAAGCGGGCTTCATTTAATGATATGAGCACATCGATCGCCACCCAATCGGGACGCAAACTATCCAGACGCTCCCTGGTCGACGGAGTGCGCGAAGCCATTATCGAAGCGGTCGTGACCGGCCGATTGGCGCCGGGGGACAGGGTGATCGAGGCCAACCTGTCGCGCGAGCTGGGCGTGAGCAGGGGCCCCGTGCGGGAAGCGTTCCGCGAGTTGGCGGAACAAGGCCTCCTCGTGCTGGCCCCCCACCGCGGCGCGACCGTACCGCTCCTCACGGAGCGGGACGCCTACGAGATCTACAGCATTCTCGCCTTCACTGAGCGGCTGGCCCTCCGGCTCGTCAAGGAGCATGTCTCTGACCCCCTCCTGGCCAGGTTCAAGGAAGCCGTGCGCGAGATGCGCGCCGCGGCCGAGCGCGGGGACGCCTCCGGAGTGGCGCACGCGGATCTGGCGTTCAACGATACGCTGTACGCGTTTGCGGGTCACCGGCGCCTCAGCCGGCTCTGGCAGGGGTTGAAGGCACAGTGCTATCTCCTCGTCCGCGAGTATGCGCAACGCACCTACGCGTCCCTGCCCGCCGTCGTCGAACACCACGCGACCATCGTGGACCTGGTCGAGCACGCGGGCTGGGAAGAGCTGCGCCGGTACCTCGAAGCCAACGCCGAACGGGTCGATACGCGGTTGCTGGAGCTCCTCGGCGCGGGCGACGCCGCGCGGCGGGAAGCGTAGCCCGCCGTTTGCGAGAACAGCGGTCACGGTCGCCGTCCCCTCGGGAGCGGCCGACGGGGACGGCGAAAAAGGGGGAAGCGACGCATGCGGCATGGGCTGGCACTCTGGCTGGCGGTGACACTCTGCTTCGGTGTCGCGGGCGCACCGTCGGCGCGGGCTCAGGCGCGGCCGCAGGTTGTCGTCGACCAGGGGACCGACGTGGAGAGCCTGGACCCGATGTTCACGCAGGCGCGGTTCAGCGACAACGTGATGCTCACGATGTTCGAAACGCTGGTCACACGCGACAGCCGGATGCACTACGAGCCGCGGCTGGCCGTGAGCTGGCGCGCCGTGAGCCCCACCGTGTGGCAGTTCAAGCTGCGAAAGGGCGTCCGGTTTCATGACGGGGAGCCGTTCACGGCCGAAGCCGTGCGCTACACCATCAACCGGCTGTATGATCCCGCGCTCAAGGCACCGAGCTTTCTCAAGGGGTTTGTCAAGTACGATCGCGTCGACATCGTCGACGACTATACGGTGAACATCGTGACGAAAGAGCCGTCGCCGCTGATGCTGGAGTGGCTCGTCTACTTCTACATGATGGCGCCGAAGTATTACAGCAGTACGACCGAGGCGCAGGCTGCGCTCCACCCGGTGGGCACCGGGCCGTATGTCTTCAAGGAGTGGGTGCACGACGACCACGTCACGGTGTCGGCGAACCCCAACTACTGGGGACCGAAGCCGGCGATCCGGACCATCGTGTTCCGCCCCGTGCCGGAGGCCGGGACGCGTGTTGCGGATCTCCTGTCCGGGGCAGCCGATATCATCGCAAACGTGCCCCCGGATCAGATCAACCGCATCAACGCGAGCCCCATTGCCGGCGTGAAGACGGTCGAAGGGGGCCGCGACATCTTCATCGGGATGCGCACGGACCGTCCGCCGTTCAACGACGTTCGCGTGCGCCAGGCCATGAACTACGCCGTGGATGTCGACGCCATCTTGAAGTCGATCCTCAGCGGGAAGGGCCGCCGGATGGCGACGCTGGTCAACGCGTATGCCGATCCGGCGGTCAAGGCATACCCCTACGATCCAACCAAGGCCAAGGCGCTCCTGGCTGAGGCGGGGTGGAAGCCTCAGAACGGCGCGCTCGTGAAAGACGGACAGCCGTTCAGCGTGACGCTCGACACGCCGGTGGGGCGGTACATCAGCGACAAGGAGATCGCCGAGGCGACGGCGTCGTACCTCCAGGCGGTCGGTGTCCAGGTCAAGGTGAACCCGCTGGCGTGGCCGGTGTATTCCAAGAAGATGTTCGAGGACGTCAACCCCGCCGACATGTACCTGTTGGGCCTCGGGTCGTCGTTCGACGGTCAGGACGAAATCCGCTACGTGGAGAAGGATTTCGGCTATAATCCGACCTTTTGGAACAACGCGGAGTTTGAGAAGCAGTACGACGCGCTCAATCACACGGTCGACGCGGGCCAGCGGACCCGCATCCTGTATCGACTGCAGGAGATCGTGCACGACGACGCGCCGCTCATCTTTCTCTACAAGCAGACCGACTACTACGGCGTGAACAAGCGGCTCGTTTGGACGCCGCGCGCCGACGAGCTCATCATCCTCGAAAACGCGTCCGTCACGCGGTAGGGCTCCACATCGGAGCGCGCGTCGGTGACCGCCGCCCGGCCGTCCGATGGGGCTCCGGCCGCGCCGTACGTGGGGTGGGAAGCAGGCGCGCCGGCGGGGCCGCGCGATGACGTCCGGGACGGTCCGTGGCGCCGTTTGTCGTCCGTCGATTCCTCGATTCGCTGACGGTGCTCGTCGGCGTCAGCTTTATCGCCTTCGCGATCCTGTTCCTATCGGGTGACCCGACGTACCTCATGATCCCGGAGAACTACACGCGCGCGCAGATCACGGACTTTCGGCATCAGATGGGCTTCGACCGCCCCTGGTACGTCCAGTACGGGGATTTTCTCGGCCATGCCGTGCGGGGCGATTTTGGGGTCTCGCTGCGCAACCGCATCCCGGCGTTGCCGCTTGTGCTGGAGCGGATGCCGGCGACGCTGGAGCTCGCGCTCGCCGCCATGGCCCTGTCGCTGGCGGTGGCGTTGCCGCTCGGCGTGGTCGCCGCAACGCGCCGGGGGACGCTGATCGACGCCGCGAGCATGGTCGGGGGACTGGTCGGACAGTCGACGCCGGGGTTCTGGCTGGGCCTGCTGCTCATCCTGTTCTTCGGCGTCGACCTGCGGTGGCTGCCGGTGTCCGGCCGCGGCGGCATCGCGCACTTGGTGCTGCCGGGCGTTACGCTCGCGACGTACTCGATGGGGCGCACGGCGCGCGTCGTCCGGGCGTCGATGCTCGATGCCCTCGGCCACGATTTCATCCGGACCGCGCACGCAAAGGGCCTCTCGGGCGCCGCGGTCGTCTACCGCCACGCGCTGCGCAACGCCCTGATGCCGATCGTGACGCTCATCGGGCTCGATTTCGGCGTGCTGCTCGGGGGCGCGGTGATCACGGAAACCGTGTTCGGTTGGCCCGGCATCGGCCGGTTGGTCGTCAACGCGATCTACGAGAAGGACTTTCCGATCGTCGAGACCGCGGTGATCCTGATCGCGACCGTATTCGTGTTCCTGAACCTGTGCGTGGATATCGCGTACGGGTATCTCGATCCCCGCGTGCGGTACGACTGATCCCGTGGACGCTCCAGCGCTGCGCAACCTTCGCCGCTCCCCGGGGGCCATCGTGGGCGCGTGCCTGCTCGGCGCCGTCGGGGGCGCATCGGTCGCATCACCGTGGCTCGCGCCGCAGCCGCCGGCCCTCGTCCGTGTGCAGGACCGGTTGCTGGTTCCACTGGCCGTGCAGGATGGGACGCGGCATTGGCTCGGGACGGACGCCCTGGGGCGGGATGTCTTGAGCCGGTTGCTTGTGGGCGCGCGCATCTCGTTGTTTGTCGGGCTCACCGCCGTCGCGATCGGGGGCACCGTGGGAACCGCCATCGGGCTCGTCAGCGGCTACTACGGGGGTGCCGTCGACCGCGTGATGATGCGCTTCGGGGACATGCAGCTTGCGTTCCCGTTTATCCTGTTGGCCTTGGCGGTGATGGCGGTGCTCGGTCCGGGGCTCGGCAACATCATCGGGGTCCTCGGCCTCACGAGCTGGGTCACCTATGCGCGCGTCGTGCGTTCGGAGGTGCTGTCCGTCCGCGAGCGGGAATATGTGCAGTCGGCCCGAGCCGCGGGTGCATCGGTGGCGCGTATCTTGTTCGTCCACGCTCTGCCGAACGTGATCGGCACGGCCATCGTCGTGGCGACGTTCTCGGTGGCCAGCACGATTCTGGCGGAGGCCGGTTTGAGTTTTCTCGGTCTCGGGGTCGGCACGGCGACGCCGACGTGGGGCTCCATGCTGGCCGACGCCCGCGAATATATGACCGATGCGTGGTGGTTGACGACGTTCCCGGGTCTCGGCATTCTCGTCACGGTGCTGGGCGTCAACTTGCTCGGCGACTGGCTCCGCGACTACCTTGACCCGCGGCTCCGGTAGGCCGGACATTGAACAAGCGCCGCGCGGCGTCCGAGCCTGCGGCCCGGCGCGGAACGGCGGAGAGGGGGACGGTTGGCGTGGATGACGGGAACCGCGAAGCCGGCGTGCTCAGTTCGCTCCGGTGGCGATTGGTCGGTCCGTTTCGCGGCGGACGCGTGGTGGCGGTGGCGGGCGATCCGGAACAGTCCCAGCGGTTCTACTTCGGATCGACGGGCGGCGGTGTGTGGACGACCGACGACGCCGGTTGGACCTGGCGGAACATCTCCGACGGGTTCTTCCGGACCTCGTCGGTCGGCGCCCTCGCCGTCGCGGAGGCGGACCCGAACGTGCTCTACGCGGGCATGGGCGAATCGTGCATCCGCGGCAACGTGGCCGACGGCGATGGCGTTTACCGGTCCACCGACCGCGGGCGGACGTGGGCGCACGCCGGCCTGGCCGACACCCGCCACATTGCCCGCGTCCGCGTGCACCCGCGGGACCCCGACGTCCTGTACGTGGCCGCGTTCGGCCATGTCTACGATGCCCACGCCGAGCGGGGCGTGTTCCGGTCCAGGGACGGCGGGCGCACGTGGCTGCGCGTGCTGTTCGGGAACGAACGCACGGGCGCCTGCGACCTCAGCATGGATGCGACCAATCCGCGCATCCTGTACGCGGCGATGTGGGAGGCCCATCGGACGCCGTGGGCGCTGTCCAGCGGCGGACCCGGAAGCGGGCTGTTCAAGACGGCCGACGGCGGGGACACCTGGGTGGAGCTGACGGACCGTCCGGGGCTGCCGGGCGGGATCAAAGGCCGCATCGGGGTCGCCGTGTGCCCCGCGCGGCCCGACCGCGTCTGGGCCATCGTCGAGGCGGAAGCGGGCGGGATCTTCCGCTCGGACGACGGCGGCGCAACCTGGGAACGCCTCAACAGCGACCGGGAGCCCAGGCAGCGACCGTTCTACTACATGCACATCTTCGCCGATCCCGTTGACCCCGACACCCTCTATGTGGCGAACATCGACCTATGGAAGTCCGTCGACGGGGGGCGCACGTTTGCCAAGAAATCGCTGCCGCACCCCGACCATCACGATCTCTGGATCGACCCGCGCAACCCGCAGCGGATGATCAGCGGCAACGACGGCGGCGCGACCGTCTCCTTGAACGGGGGCGAGTCGTGGTCGACCCAGTACAATCAGCCGACGGCCGAGATGTACCACGTGACGACAGACAATCAGGTGCCGTATCGCATCTACGGCGCGCAGCAGGACAATTCGACCCTGTCGCTGCCGAGCTGGTCCCCGCTCGGCGCGATTCTGCCCAATACATACTACGCGGTGGGCGGCAGCGAGTCGGGCTACATCGCCGTCCGCCCCGACGACCCGAACGTGATCTTTGCCGGGATTTTCCAGGGCATGCTGACGCGCTACGACCACCGCACCGGGGAGGTGCGGGACATCACGGTCTGGCCGCAAAATCTGGCCGGCTGGGGCGCCGACCGCCTGAAATACCGCTTCCAGTGGACGTTCCCGATCGTGATCTCGCCGCACGACCCGACCGTGCTGTACGTCACCGGCAACCACGTCTTTCGCTCGATGAACGAGGGAGCGAGCTGGGAGATCGTCAGCCCGGACCTGACCCGCAATGACCGCACCAAGCTCGGACCGTCCGGCGGGCCCATCACGCGCGACAACGTCGGCACCGAGTACCACTGCACGATCTTCGCGTTCTGCGAATCCCCCGTTACCGCGGGTGTCCTCTGGGCCGGGTCCGACGACGGGCTGGTGCACGTGTCGCGGGATCACGGCAAAACGTGGAGCAACGTGACGCCGGCGGACCTGCCGGAGTGGGCGCTCATCAGCATCCTCGAGGCGTCGCCTCACGATCCCGCGGTCGCCTATGTCGCCGCGACCCGGTACAAGCTCGGGGACGTGCGCCCGTACCTGTTCAAGACCAACGACTACGGCCACACGTGGAGCCGCATCGCCGGCGGCCTCCCGGACCGCCTGATCACCCGCGCGATCCGGGAGGACCCGGCGCGGCGCGGCCTGCTCTACGCCGGGACGGAGACCGGCGTCTATTTCAGCCTGGACGACGGCGCCCGGTGGCAGCCGCTCCAGAGCGGTCTGCCCACCGTGGCCGTCCACGACCTGGTGGTCAAGGAAACCGAGCTCGTCGCCGCGACCCACGGACGGTCGTTCTGGGTGCTCGACGACCTGTCACCGGTGCGCCAGCTCACCGAGGACACCGCGCGGGCGAGGGTGCACCTGTTCACGCCGCGCGCCACCGTGCGGCTCAATGCGCACACGCTGTCGTTCCGGGGGCGCGGGGGGCGCACCTATGTCCGGGCCGGGGGGTTCGGCTTCGTCGCGGACGTGACGGCGGACGGGCACGCGGCGCTGCGGGACGCGGGGGAGAACCCGCCGGACGGCGTCGTGGTGCACTACTACTTTCAGGAACGGCCCCGCGAAGAGGTGAAGCTCGTGTTTCTGGACGCCCGCGGGCGCGTCCTCGCGGAATTCTCGAGCGCGGGCGGGGAGCCGGCGGAGCATGCCGGGCGCAGCTACGCGCTCACGTCGAGCGATCAGATGCGGACCGTCCCCGCGGACCGCGGCGCCAACCGATTCGTCTGGAACATGCGGCTCCCCGGCGCGACGGAGGTGCCCGGGGCGGCGATGTGGTTTGGGTTCCTCGGCGGCCCGCGCGTGCTGCCCGGATCCTACAGCGTGCGCCTCACCGTGGGAGCCACGGTGCTGAGCCGGCCGTTCGAGATCCACAAGGACCCGCGCCTGACCGCACCGGATGCGCATCTGAGGGAGCAGTTCGACTTCCTGCTCGACGTCCGCGACAAATTGAGCGAGGTGCACGACGCCGTGCTGGAGGTGCGCGATATTCGAGCGCAGGTCCAGGCCTGGGTGTCGCGCGCCGAGGGGCTCCCGGCCGGCGGAGCGCTCACCGGAGCGGCGAGAGAGCTCTACACGCAGCTCGACAGCATCGAGGAGGAACTCATTCAGTGGCGGGCGGAAGCGTACGAAGACACTTTTCACTTCGCCGTTCGCCTGAACAACGAGCTCGCCACTCTCGCCGACCTGGGCAACATGGCGGACGCGGCGCCCACCCGGCAAGCGCGCGAGCTGTTCGCCGAGTTGGCGGCGAGAGCCGACGCCCAAATCGGACGCCTGGCGGAGGTGAAGCGCCGCGACTGCGCGACGTTCAGCGACGGGCTCCGAGAACTCGGGGTGCCGCCCATCCGCCTCAGGAGCCGGCCTGAGAAGGCGTAGCGCGACCATGGGGCCGGGGTTTCGTCTCGGGGTCGACATCGGCGGCACGTTCACGGACTTTGTCCTGCTCGATGAAGGTTCGGGCGACGTCGAGGTGCTGAAGGTCCCGACAACGCCGCGCGCGCCGGCCTCGGCCGTCACCGAGGGGCTCCGGATACTGGCGGCGCGCCTCGCGATCGACCCGGCCGCGATCCGATCCTTCGTCCACGGGACCACCCTCGCCGTCAACACGCTCATCGAACGCTCCGGGAGCGCTGTCGGCCTGCTCGTGACGAGCGGCATGGAAGACATCCTGGAGATCCGGCGCCTGCGGCTGCCCGAGCCGCAAAACTTCTTCACCGATGCGCCCGTTCCGCTCGTGCCACGCGAGGCCGTCCGCGGCATCGACGAACGGCTCGGACCGACCGGCGCGGTGGAACGGCCGCTCGACGCCGACCAGGTCGAAGCGCGGGCGGCTGAACTGTGCGCCGGGGGCTGCCGCGCGCTCGCCGTCTGTTTTCTCCACGCGTACGCCAACGCGGAGCACGAGGCGGCCGCCAAGCGGCGGCTCGCCGAGCGGTTCCCCGGCGTGTTCGTGTGCACGTCCGGCGAGGTGTGGCCGCAGCGCCGAGAGTACGAGCGCGCGCTGTTGACGGTGATCAACGCCCACGTGGGGGAGCGCATGCGGGAGTACTTTCACGCCCTGGAGCGCGACCTCCGCGGCCTCGGCGTCGCGTCGGCGGTCCTCTCGACCAAGTCGAACGGCGGGATCATGACGGCCCGCACCGCCGGCGAGCGGCCGGTGGAGACCCTGTTTTCCGGGCCGTCGTCCGGGGTCATCGGGGCGCATTGGGTGGCCGCGCAGGCCGGCTATCCCAACGTCATCACCTTCGACATGGGCGGCACCAGCGCCGATGTCTCGGTCATCACGGACCGGCCCGTGTACTCGACCGAGGCGCAGGCGGGAGATTTCCCCATCCTCATGCCCTCGATCGACATCAAGTCGGTGGGCGCAGGGGGCGGCTCGGTGGCGTGGGTCGACCGCGAGGGCGTGGTCAAGGTGGGCCCGCGCAGCGCCGGGTCCGAGCCGGGACCGGCGTGCTATGCGCGCGGGGGCGCCGAGCCGACCGTGACGGACGCGTACGTCGCGCTGGGGTGGCTCAACCCGCAACGGTTCGCGGGCGGCGGCGTGCCGATCGACCCGGAGCTGGCCCGCGGCGCGCTCGCCCGGCTCGGGGACCGGGTCGGCATGGACGTCGAGGAGACGGCGTGGGCCATCACCGAGGTGGCGACGGCGAACATGTACGCGCGATTCACGCCGTTTCTCACGAGCCGCGGCGTCAACGCCGAGGAATACGCGATCGTGGCCTACGGCGGCGCCGGCCCCACGCATGCGTGCCTGCTGGCGCGCGAGCTCGGCCTGGCCCGCGTACTGGTGCCCCGCGTGCCCGGCGCCTTGTGCGCGCTCGGCTGTCTCGTCGCGGATCTCCGCGCCGACTTCGTGCGCGTGTTCGACGCGCGCTGCGACCGGCTGGCGCCGGAGGCTCTCGAGCGCGCGTTTCTCGACCTGGAAGCGGAGGCCGGCGTCTGGCTCCGCCGCGAGGGGCTCGCGGTCGCGGCCCACCGGTTTGAGCGATCCGCGGAGATGCGCTATACGGGCCAGTCGTTCGAGGTAACGACGCCGCTGCCCGATCGCGTCGGCGAAACGCTCGCGCCGGTGCTGGAGGCATTTTACCGCGTGTACGGGGACGTGTACGGTTACGTCGACCGCGACGCCCCCGTGGAGATCGTCGACCTTCGCGTGCAGGTGGTCGGCGTGACGCCAAAGCCGCGGGCCCACCCTGCGGTCCCGGGGCGCGGCCGGCCCGCCGGTCCGGGCACGCCCCGCCGCCTGTACTGGGACGGCGCCATGATCGACGCGGCAGTGTACCAACGGCCCGCGCTGCGGGCCCGGGATCGCCTCTCGGGGCCCGCGGTCATCGAACAGGACGACACCACGACGATCGTTCCCGCGGGGTTCCGGGCGCACGTCGACCCGCAGATGAATGTGATCGTGGAGGTGCAGCGGCAATGAGCGCGTCCCGGGCGACGGGCCCCGTAATGCTCGAAGTCCTTCGCAACCGCTTCCAGGCGATCGCGGACGAGATGGCGTCGCTCGTGCTGCGCGCCGGGCACACGGTGTTTGTCAAGGAGACGTCCGACTTCGGGGCCGTGCTCGTGTCCGTGGATGGCGAGGTCGTGTGCGCGCCGATGAACACCGGGGTGGCGCTCATGGTCGGCGTGCCCTGCGACGTGGCGATCCGGCGGTCGCTCGCGCTCGGCGTGGGTCCCGGCGACGTCTTCATCTCCAACGACGTGTGGGACACGGGCGGGATGGCCACGCACCTGCCCGATATCTACGTGTGGCGGCCCATTTTCCACGGGGGCCGCGTCGTGTGCTACGCATGGGCGTTTGTGCACTCGTCGGACGTTGGGGGGATCGTTCCCGGCAGCATCGCGCCGTCGAGCGCCGAGATCTACCAGGAAGGCCTGCGGATCCCGGTCGCCAAGCTCTTCCGCCGCGGCGTGCTCAACGAGGAGCTGCTCGCGCTCATCCGGGCCAACTGCCGCATCCCCGACCAAAACTGGGGCGACATCAAGGCGATGATCTCGGGCCTGGCCCGCGCCGAGCGGCGGGTCGGCGAGCTCATCGCGCGGTACGGGATCGAGACGGTCCGGTCGGGCATCGCCGACGTGCTGGACTACGCCGAGCGGCAGGCGCGCGAAGAGTTTGCCAGGATTCCCGACGGCACGTACGTGTTTTGGGACTACCTGGAGGGGGACTCAGGCGGCGGCCGCGCGATCCGCCTCAAGGTGCGGATGACCGTCGAGCAAGGCAGCGTGACGCTCGACTTCGCGGACACCGATCCGCAGACGCGCCAGTCCTACAACCTGCCGTCCCATTCACGCCGCGGGCACTGGCAGTTCGTCTTCTCGCTCGTGGGGTTCCTGCGGTCGGTCCGCGGCGGCATCGCCTACAACTCCGGGCTGGCGCGCCCCGTTGCGGTCGAGGTGCCCCGCGGCACCGTACTGAATCCGGAGCCGGGCGTCGCGGTCGGCAACCGGTCGGCAACGCAGATTCGCCTTGTGGATGTCATCATGGGCGCGCTCGCGCAGGCCTGTCCCGGCATCGTACCCGCTGCGGGCGCCGGGCAGGGTTCCATCTTCCTGCTGCGGGTGCCGGATTTTGAGACGGGGCAGAGCAAGGTGAGCGTGATCCAGCCGCTCTGCGGCGGGTCCGGCGGCCGTCCGATGAAGGACGGCATCGACGGCATCGATTTTGCCATCGGGTTTCTCCGCAACATTCCGGTGGAAGCCATCGAAGCCGACATGCCGGTGCGCATCCGGCGGTACCGGCTGCGGGCGGATTCCAGCGGCGCCGGACGGTATCGCGGCGGCGCGGGCCTCGAGATCGAGATGCAGGTCCTCGCGCCGGAGGCGACCGTGACGTCGCGCGCGATGGACCGGTATCGCTTCCGGCCGTGGGGGCGGCTGGGCGGACGGGCCGGGGCCCGCGGGTACACGGTCCTCAACCCCGGCACCCCGGGCGAGCGCGACATCGGCAAGATCGACGTCCTGCATCTCGGCTACGGCGACGTGCTGCGCATCGGCACCCCGGGCGGCGGTGGGTACGGGGATCCACTCGAACGCGCCGCGGCTGCCGTCCTCGCGGACGTCCGGCGCGGCATCCTCAGCCGGGCGCGTGCCGCGCGCGATTACGGCGTCGTGGTCACCGGCGATCTGCACGTCGACGCCGCGGCGACCGAGGCGAGGCGCACGGCGCTCAGGGCAGCGGGGCACCCGGTCGCCGACTTCGACTTCGGACCGGAGCGGGAGGCCTACGAGCGCCTCTGGTCCGACGCGCTGGTCACCGCGCTCAATCGCGCGCTCGAGTCGCACCCTCCGCGGATGCGCACGTTGCTGCGGGAGCGCGTCTGCGAGTTGATCGACGGAGAAGCCGCGTCGGGCCGCGCGGCGGGCGGCGTCGACCTCGCGGGGTTGCTCGATCGTGTCCTGAGCGCGGTCGGGCACGTCCCGCAGACCGCGGCGGCGCCGGGGACGCGGTGAGTCCAAGGACAGGCCGGCGCCGAAGTCCGTCGAGCCGCGGTGCGGCGACGCCGCCGGGCGCAGGAGCGTCCCGGTGCGCCATCGAAGCAGCGGAGGAGTTGTGGCTTAGAGACAGGAGCGGCCAGGGAGCCACCGCCATGCGGGTGGCTCCATTTTGATTCTTCGACGGAACAGCAGGTACCGTCCGTGTATGGCACGGGATCGGCCGGGGTGGATCGTGGCGGCCGCGCAACAACGATGAACGGGGGTGCAGAAGTGAAGAGTATGCGATGGCTTACCGCGGGTCTTGCGGTGTGTCTCGGCGTCCTGCTCCTGGCCGGGGCGACGCTGTCGGGTGCGGCGACGGCGCCGCTCTCCGTGCTGCGGGTCGGCGCGGATCCGGACTACCGGCCGACATCGTGGACCGAGAAGTCCGGAAAGATGGTCGGGTCCGACGTTGACTTTGCGACATCCCTCGCGTCCCATCTTGGTGTGCGGCTGCACTACGAGGGCGTGGCGTGGGACGGCATCATCCCGGCGCTGCTCTCGCACAAGATCGACGCGATCACGGCCATGGTGATCACCGACAAGCGCAAGGACGTGGTCGCCTTTTCGCGCCCGTACGCCTTCCAAACGATCACCACCGTCGTGCGCGCCAACAGCCCGGCCGGGTTCGACCCCGGAAAAGCAGAGCTCTCCAAGCTCAAAGTCGGTGTGATGGTGAGTACCGCGGCCGCGCAGGCGCTCGCGACGATGCCCGGGGTCCGGCCGGTGAGCTACAACACCGTCGCCGACGAGTACAACGACCTCATTTTGGGTCGCCTGGATGTGGTCGCGATCGAGAGCGTCAACGCGGGCTACACGACGAAGACGGTGTTCCCCGGCAAGCTTCGGGTCACGAACCAGGACCTCACCGGGCAGCCGTCATACACGGCGGTGGCCCTGCGCAAGGACGACGCGCAGCTCCGCGGGGCGATCGACGCCGCGATCGGCCGGATGATGAAGGACGGATCGCTCGCGCAGATCAACCACAAGTGGTACGGCAACGTGAAGATGATCCCTGCGCAGTAGCGGGGGCGCACCGTCGGATGCCGTTCACCTACCTGCGCCGGGAGAACGCGCGCGCCGCGGGCGCCGCGCTCCCGGCCGGGGAGCGCCGGCACGCGAGCCCGGGCCCGGAACCGCCCGTGCTGGAGCTTATCGGCGTCGGCAAGACGTTTGGAAAGACCACACCGCTCGCCGCGTTGGCGGATGTGAGCCTCCGGGTGAGCCGGGGCGAGTCGGTGGCGATCGTGGGCCCGAGCGGCTCGGGGAAAACGACGCTGCTGCGCTGCATCAATTTCCTGGTGCCGTACGACACCGGCCGGATCCTGGTCAACGGGCGGCTCATCGGCTATCGCGAGCACCGCGGCCGCCTGGTGCCGGACACCGAGCAACGTGTCAACGACATCCGCAAGCGCATTGGGATGGTCTTTCAGCGGTTCAACCTGTTCCCTCACCGGACCGTCCTGGGCAATCTGCTCGAGGGCCCGCTCTATGTGCTCAAGGTGCCGCGCCCGCAGGCTGTCGAGCGGGCCAAGGCGGCGCTCGAGCGGGTGGGCCTCACGGACAAGATCGACGCGTATCCCGCGCAGCTGTCGGGCGGGCAGCAGCAGCGGGTGGCGATCGCCCGCGCCCTCTGCATGGAACCGGAGCTGATGCTGTTCGATGAAGTCACCTCCGCGCTCGATCCCGAGCTGGTCGGGGAGGTGCTCGCAGTCATCCGCCGGCTGGCGCAACAGGGGATGACCATGGTGATCGTCACGCACGAGATGGCGTTCGCCCGCGACGTGGCCGACCGGGTGGTGTTCATGGAGGCCGGCAGGGTCGTGGTCGACCACCGAACCGCGGAGTTCTTCGCCCGGCCCGCGACGCCCCGCATCGAGGCGTTCCTGAGCCGGTTCGCCGTGCCGGGCGGCGCCGGCTAGCCGGCCGCCGATATGCTGCAATTTGCCAGGGATTATCTCCCGCTGTACTTCCAGGGAACGCTGGTTGCGATCGGCGTGACGCTCCTGTCGATGATGCTCTCCGTCGCGATCGGCCTCCTCGCCGCCCTGGGCCGGCTGTCCGGCAGCCACGCGGCGCGCTCGATTGTCAGCGCGTACGTGGCGCTGTTTCGGGGCATCCCGCCGCTGGTGCTGCTCTACGTCGTGTATTTCGGCCTGCCGAGCTGGGCCGAGCAGATGGGAATCCAGCCGCTGGCCGCGTTCCTGGCGCCGCTCAACAACCGCGTGTTCTCCGCGGTCGTCGCGTTCGGCGTCAACAGCGGCGCCTACTCCACCGAGATCATCCGGTCCGCGATCGCGGCGATCCCGCACGAGCAGATGGAAGCGGCGCAATCGCTCGGCATGTCGTACTGGCTGGCCATGCGGCGCATCATCGTGCCGCAGGCGGCCAGGGTCGCGTTTCCCCCGCTCGGCAACGAATTCATCGCCGTGCTCAAGGGCACGTCGCTCGCCTCCGTGATCGGCGTGACGGAGCTCATGCGGGACGCGCAGCTGGTGGCGGCGGCGACGTTTCAGAACTTGATGGCGTACAGCCTGGCGGGCGTCTATTATGTGGCGCTCGTGATCATGCTGCAGAGCGCGGTCACCTGGATCGAGGGCCGGCTCTCGCCGGCGCACAAGTAGCGAGGTCGGCGCCGGCGACACTACGCGGAGCGAGGTGACACACATGCGATCCCTCACAATCGGAAGCGCGGAGGCATCCCCAGGAACCAAGGCGCGCGGCGTCATCGCCGCCGGCCGCGGCTTCAACGGACCCGTGGAAGTCCCGTTGGTCGTGGTGCGCGGCGCCCAGGAGGGCCCGACGCTCTGGATCGACGGCGCGACGCACGGCGACGAGCCCGAAGGCACGGTGGCCTGTTGGACGCTCGCGAAGGAGGTCGACGCGGAGCGCCTCTCGGGATCGTTGGTGCTGGCGCCGCTCCTGAACGTGGCGGCCGCGGAGCATGCGGCGCGCGGGAACCCGCTGGACCGCGTCAACTACGATTTGAACCGAATTTACCCCGGAAAGCCGAACGGCCGCGGCACGGAGCGGCTGGCCTGGGCCTACCACGAACAGCTCTCGGAGAACGCCGACATCATCGTCAGCCTCCACTCCGGGGGGACCGTGGGGTACATGTCGCGGGTCATCTATCACAATGACATCCCGGCGTCCCTGGAGCTGGCAAAGGCGTTCGGCCCCGGCTGGGACCTGATCGTCGAGCCGGCCTACTCCCCGGACCGGCGCCCCGCAACGGGAACGATCGAGGCGGTCGCGGGCGCGCGCGGCAAGCCGGCGCTGGTCGTCGAGCTCGGGGGCCTGTCCGACAGCGCGCCGCCACGGCTTCGCGAGAACGCCCGCCATCTCGCCGACGGCTGCCTCAACCTGATGCGCCACCTCAAGATGCTCGGGGGTGCGGCCGAGCGACACGGGCGGTGGAAGCTCGGACGCGAGTGGCTCGTGCAGAACGATGCCGGCGGGTTCTGGCTTCCCGATCCCGGCTTTGGCTTCCGCAAGGCGGTGGCGGCCGGCACCGTGCTCGCGCGGATCCATGACGTCTATGGCGACGTGGTCGACGAGATCAAGGCGCCGCGCGACGGCGAGACGATCGGGATGCGCACGAACCCCTACGTCGGCCTGCCCGGGGAGTACTGCGTCTACTTCGCCGAGATTCTCCGTGAGGTCACGGCGTGACGCGGTGTCGGGAGGCCCTAACGGCCGCCGCGATCCCCACCGCGCCGCCGCGGGTTTGCGCGGGAGGACTTGAGCGGCGGGCGGAGGTAGTTTGAGCCGACACTGATCGAGGAGCGTGACGGCGTGGCGACGTACCGTGCGATCGTCCCCTATGGGCCGGAGGACCGGCGTCCCTGGTCGGCTCCGGCCTTTCCCGTCGCGGAATATCGACGCCGGGTGGCCGCGATACAGTCACGGATGGCCGCCGGCGGGCTGGCGGCCGTCGTGACGTGTTCGAACCGCGGCGACCCCGGCCACGCGCGCTACCTCGCGAACTTCGAGGCCGGGCCCGGCGAGACGTGCGTGGTCGTTCCCGCAAGCGGCGAGCCGATGCTCACGACGAACTGGCTCATGCACGGCGAGCCGATGCACACCATGATCTGGACGACGTGGCTGCACGACGTCCGCCCGGCCGACCGGGCCGGCTTTGCACGGACGCCCGACACGACGGTGGCCGAGCACGTGGCGGACCGGCTGCGGGAGGCGGGCGTCCAAGGGGAGCGCGTCGGCGTGGCCGGCGGCGCGACGCTCCCATATTATCTGATGGACGAGCTTCGAGCGCGCCTGCCCGAGGCGACGTTCGTCCCGGCGGACGACACCGTGCTCGCGGTCCGGGCGATCAAATCGCCCGCGGAGATCGAGATGATGCGCGTCGCCGCCCGGATCTCGGGGCGCATGCACGAAGCGGCGCTCAACGCCCTGGCACCCGGCGTCACCGAGCAGGCCGTCATGGCCGCGGCGCACGCCGCCGGATTTGCCGCAGGCGCGGACGCGCTGGCGTTCGACACCGCGGTGGCGAGCGGTCCCCGCGCGGGGCTGAAGCACTGCGCGCCCACGGACCGCGTCATGCGGGAAGGCGACCTCGTATTCCTGGACATGGGAGCGGTGTATCGGGGCTACTGCGCGGACGTCTCCCGCAGCGCCGCCGTCGGCCGCGCCGGTCCCGAAGCGCGCCGGTTTCTGGACGCGGGGCTTGCGATGTTCGAGACGGTCCTCGCCGCCGCCCGGCCGCGTGTGGCGGTCGTCGAGCTGATCGCCGCCGCCCGCGACGTCGCCGAGCGCACGGGATTTGCGGAGGACTACATGCCGAAGGGGTTTGGGCACGGCCTCGGATGCTCGCTGTTCGAGCAGCCGTCGCTCAGGCCCATCAGCGCCGCGGTGCTGGAACCGGGGCACACGTTCGCCCTCGAGCCCATGCTCATCCGCCTGTACTTCGGGACCGCGTGCGTCGAAGAGACCGTGCTGATCACCCCGGACGGCGCGGAGGCCCTGTCGGGCTGCCGCTACCGCGCGTGGTGACGCGCGGCGCGGCCGCGAGGGCCGCAGTCCCGCCGTTCGCCGGTCACGGTGCGCGCGTCCCCACGGCCTGGGGCGGCCGCGCCGTCCGTGGGATCCGCACATCATGAGTGCAAAAGGCCGGCCCGCGATGCCGTACGGCTGGGGCCGCGTGCCCTACGGCGCGGGGGACCGCGCGCCGTGGATGAACCTGCCGTTTCCCGTCGAGGAATACCACGAGCGGCTCCAACGTGTCGCCGGGGTGATGCGCCGCGACGGGTTCGACTGCGTCGTGGTCACGGGCAACCGCGCCGACAGCACGAACATCCGGTACCTCACCAACTTTGAGGACTTCTACGGCGGCGACACGATGCTCGCCGTGTTCCTGGACGGCTCCCCGGGATTCACCACCAACGCGGTGATGCACGGCGAGCCGATGCACTCGGGTATCCAGGACTGCTGGATCGAGGACGTACGGTGCGCCGCGGCTCCGCGCACCGTGACCGGAGCCGCGGATCCCGCCACGGTGTACGATCACGTCGAGGACTTCATTCGCGAACGCGGCTGCGACCGCGGCTCGATCGGCGTCGTCGGCGATGCGGGCGCGGACCGCGTGGCGGCGTTCCTGCGTGAGACGTTCCCCGAATCGCGCGTGACGGCGGCGCCTGCGATGTTGCGCCCGTTGCGTGCGATCAAAAGCCCGCGGGAGATCGAGGCCATGCGAGCCGCCTGCCGGCTCGCCGATGAAGCCGCACGCGCCGCGATGGATGCCGTGCGGCCCGGGGTGACGGAGTTCGAGCTCGCCGCGGAAGCGTACCACGCGATGTTCAGGGCAGGGGCGGAGCATCCGGCGTTTGCGATCTCGCTGTGCGCGGGCGCCCGGGCCGGATTCAAGCATATGGCCCCCACGGCGTACCGGTTGCAGCCGGGCGACATGGTGTACATCGACGTGGGGGGCCGCTACATGGGGTACTACAGCGATGTCTCGCGGGCGCGGGTGTGCGGCGACCCGTCCCCCGAGCAGCGCCGCTTCCTCGAGACGCAGATCCGCATCGTCGAGGACGTCATGGCCGCGGCCCGCCCGGGCGTCGCGATCGCCGCCCTCGCGACCCTCGCGGAGCGTCTCGCGGGCGACGCCGGGTTCGGCGAGTACCTCTACTTTCGCGGCCACGGGGTCGGCTGCGCGGTGCAGGACCTGCCGGCGTTCGCCCCGGGCAATCCTGCGACGCTCCAGGAGAACATGGTGTTCGCCTTCGAGCCGATGCTCGTCCGTCGCGGGTTCGGTACAGCCTGCTGGGAGGACGTGTGGCGCGTCACCGCGGACGGCGTGGAGCGGCTCAACTCGTGTCCCGTGCGTTGGTGGTAGTCCGCGCGGCCGGCCCGTGCCGGCTCGTGCGCGATGGAGGTGGGCCGTGGCGATCTGGGACGACGTGGTGCCGAAGGCCGAGCAGGAGCTGTACGAGCGGGGCGGATGGGGTGGCAGGGTCGGCTTCGGCCGCCGGCCGGCGCTCATCGTGGTGGACATGTACACCGCCTTCGTGGACCCGGCGTACCCGTTCAGCAGTCCTGACGCGCCGGCAAGCGTCCGTACCATCCGGCTGCTGCTCGAGGCCGCGCGCACCGCGGGGTGCCCCGTGTTCTTTTCCAAGGCCCGTCTGCGAACGATCCCGGCGGAACGGGGTCGCTGGAAGGTGTCCGCGGACCGTCCCGTGATGCGCAACCCGGAGGCGTACGAGATTGTGCCCGAGCTCCGGCCGCTGCCGACGGAGTCGGTTCTGGTCAAGGCCGCCCCGAGCGTCTTTCACGGCACCGACCTGGCCGGGTATTTGATCTATCACGCCGTCGACACGCTGATCGTTACCGGCACGGTCACGAGCGGCTGCGTCCGCGACACGGTGCTGGACGCGTTCAGCCTGAACTTCCGTGTTATCGTCCCCCACGACGCGGTGTGCGACCGGGGCCGTACGTCGCATAAGGTGGCGCTCTTTGACATCCACATGAAGTACGGCGACGTCGTGCCGTCGTCGGAGGTGGTCGCGTATCTGGGGGCATGCCGCGACGGGGAATGCGCGAGGGCCGGCGCGGAGCGGGCGTAGACTTCGTTGTTGCGAGTCGAGCAGGAAGCGCGCCACGGCGGTCCGAAGGCGCTGTGATCACGGGAGGGGGGATCGGATGTTTCTGCGCGTAGTGGCAGTGGGAGCGATGCTGCTTGTCGCCGCGGTCGCGGCGGGGCCGGCGCCGGGGCCGGCCAACGGTCAGGCGCCTGCGATGTTCCGGACGCCGCTCAACGGGGAGCCGCCCACGCTCGACCCGTACTTCGCGGTAGACTCGGCGTCCGCCCCGATCGTCTTCCTCATGTACAACACGCTCGTCTCGCTCGACAGCACCGGCCGGCTGCTGCCTCAGGGCGCCAAGAGCTGGGACGTATCGCCCAACGGGCTCATCTACACGTTCCATCTCCGGGACGACATGTACTTCCACAGCGGGCGAAAGGTCACGGCCGCGGATTGGAAGTGGTCGTTCGAGCGGATGGGGAGCCCGGCGCTCCGGTCCACGGTCGGGTCGGTCGTGGTCGCCGGCATTCAGGGGTACGACGCGTACCAGAACGGTGCCTCGGGCATCGCCGGCATCACCGCGCCAAACCCGACCACGCTGCAGATCACGCTCAACCCGGCCCGCCGCGGCGGCTTTCTCAACCGCCTCGCGTACTACGCGGCCGTCGTGGTGGACAAGGACGCCGTGCAGCGGGGCGGCAACGGGTGGTTCGCGACGCAGGACGCCGGCTCGGGACCGTTCGTGTTCAAGGAGTGGGCGCACAACGACCACCTGACGCTCGCGAGCTTCCCCAGGTACTATGCCGGCGCGCCCCGGATCGCCGGTGTGAGCGTGCCGATCGTCACCGAGAGCCAGACGCAGCTTTCCGAATATCTGGCCAACCAGCTCGATTTCATTCAGGTGCCGCTGGGGGACTATCAGCGCATCAGCGCAGACCCCACGCTCGGTAAGCAGCTCTTGACGTATCCGCGGGCGCAAGTGCTGTTTCTGGGGCTGAACCCGCGCGTGTACACGGCGTTCAAGGACGCCCGGGTCCGCCGCGCGTTCGCGATGGCGATCGACAAGGTCAAGATCTCCAAGACCGTGTTCTTCGGCTTTTTCACCCCGGCCAACTCGATCGTGCCGCCCGGAATCCCCGGCTTCTACACGGGGTACAAGGGTCTGCCGTACGATCCCGCCGGGGCCCGGAAGCTGCTCGACGAAGCCGGGGTGTCGGGCAAGCTGCCGACGCTCTCGATCGCGATG
>JAJPIA010000095.1 GCA_021324975.1 Bacillota bacterium | reverse complement strand
CTGGCCCAGGGCGGCATCTACGCCCTCATCGCGCTCGGCTACACCATGGTGTACGGCGTCCTCAACATGATCAACTTCGCGCACGGCGACGTGTTCATGGCCGGCGCATACACCGCGTATTACGTCGCCGCCCCGCTCGGCGCGTCGGGGTTCCTCGCGCGCCATCTGCTGGCCGGCATGCTGCTCGTCCTCGCCGTGTCGGTCGCCACCTCGACGGGCATCGCCATCGCCGTCGAGCGCGTCGCATACCGGCCGCTCCGTCGTGCGCCGCGGCTCGTGCCCCTCATCACCGCCATCGGCGCGTCGTTCTTCCTCGAGTACTCGTTCCGCAGCCTGTACGGCGCCGGCGTGCAGTCCTATCCCGATATCGCGGCGCTGACCGGGAGCATGTCGCTGCTCGGCATCGCCGTTCCCCGCACGCAGGCGCTCGTCGTGGCGTCGGCGCTGGCGATGATGCTGCTGCTCTACTGGATCGTGATGCGCACGCGGACCGGCAAGGCCATGCGGGCCGTCGCCGAGGACCGGGACGCCGCGGCACTCATGGGGATCGACGTCGACGGGGTCATCGTGTTCACGTTCGCGCTCGGCGGGGCCATGGCGGGCGCGGCCGGGATCCTGTATGCGCTCACGTACAAGCAGGTGCATTTCTTCATGGGCTTCGTCCCGGGGATCAAGGCGTTCACGGCCGCCGTGCTCGGCGGGATCGGCAACGTCCCCGGCGCCATGCTCGGGGGGCTGTTCCTCGGTGTGGTGGAATCGGTCGGTCCGGCGCTCTTTCTCGACGGCCTCGGCGTCCCCGCGCCGTATCAGCTGCGCGACGTCATCGGCTTTACGATGCTGCTCGTCATGCTGATCTTCAGGCCGCAGGGCATTCTGGGAGAGCGTCTTGCGAGAAAGCGGGCGTAGCGTCGTCGCGACCGGTTTGGTGTTCGGCGGGGCCGCCGTCTACCTGTGCCTGGTCGGCATCGTCGAGACGTTCAGCCGCCGCTGGGTCATCGCCGACGTCGTGAGCTTGGGGCACGTCGTGCTGCTCGCGGTGGGGGCGGGCGCCGGCTACGTGGCCACCATGTCGCACGGCGAGTTCGCCCGGCGGCGGGGGCCCCTCGCGGCGCTTGCCGCCGGGGCCCTGGTCGGCGCCTCGCCGGCGGCCCTGTTGGTCGGCGGCGCGGCGATCGACCTGCGCGTGATGTTCATCAACGCGTCCCCGCAGCTGTACCAGATTCTCGCGCTGGGACACGCGCCGGCGGCGGCCGTCCCGCTGCTCGTCGCGCTCGGGGCCGCAGCGGGATTGGCCGGTTGGGCGCTGGCCGCGATGGCGCCGCGCGCCCGGCGCACGCTGCTCTCCGGACTCGTCGTCGTGCTGATCGTCGGGATCTTCCAGGATCTGCTGCAGCTGCTGCTGCAGGGTCCGGCGGTGGTGACCGCGGTCCGGGGCGCCGTCTTTACCGTCGACGGGCCGTCCGCGGGCGGGGCGGCGGCCCTCTGCGTGCTGACCTGGGCGGTGCTGGCGGCGCGCGGCCGGTATGACGGCGCGCTGCGCCGCGCCACGGCATCGCTGAGCCCCGGCGCGCAACGCGGCCTGCAGGCGCTGCGCTGGGCGCTCGTCGTGGGCCTGCTCTTGATCGTGCCGATCGCGGGCGGCCCGTTTGTGGCCCAGGTGATGGTTCTCGTCGGTCTCTACATCCTCATGGGCCTGGGGCTGAACCTCGAAGTCGGCTTCGCCGGCCTGCTCGACCTCGGGTTCGTGGCGTTCTTTGCGATCGGGGCGTACACGGTGGCGCTGCTGACGTCACGGGGCGAGCACGGCATCGCGCATTGGTCGTTTTGGGCGGCGGTGCCCGCGGCCATGGCGGTGTCGCTCGTCGCGGGCATCCTGTTCGGCATCCCCGTGCTGCGCGTGCGGGGGGACTACCTCGCGATCGCCACGCTCGGGCTGGGCGAGATCGTGCGGCTCTTGGTCCTCTCCGACGCGTTGCGCCCGTGGCTCGGGGGCTCCTTTGGCATCGTGTTGATCCCGAAGCCGCGCATCGATGGATGGGAGCTGTCGGGCCCCCGGGAGTTGTATTATCTGACCCTGGTCGCTTCGGGGTTCATCGCCTACGTGGCGTGGCGGTTGCAAGATTCGCCCTTGGGCCGCGCGTGGATGGCTATCCGGGAGGACGAGGACGTAGCCGAGGCCATCGGCATCAGCCTGGTCACGACCAAGCTCCTCGCGTACGGCCTCGGCGGCGCGATGGGGGGTGTGGGCGGCGCCATCTTCGCCGTGCTCGTCGGCTCGGTGTTCCCGCAGAGCTTTTCGCTGTTGATCTCGATCAACGTGCTGGTGCTCATCATCCTCGGCGGGCTGGGCAGCCTGTGGGGCGTCGTGGTCGGGGCCCTCGTGCTCGTGGGCCTGCCCGAGCTGCTCAGAGAGTTCGGCGATTACCGGTTTCTCGTCTACGGCATCGTGCTGGTCGTGATGATGCTGTTCCGGCCTGAAGGACTGTTGCCGGCCGCCGCGCAGCGGCGCGAGCTGCATGCCGTCGACGACGTGCCGGCCGGCGAGCCCGCGTCCGCGATTGCGGTGTCCGGGGCCGGTTCGGCCGAGGCGTAGGCGCGGTCCATGAGCGTGCTCGCGCTGGATCATCTCACGAAACGGTTCGGCGGCCTGATCGCCGTCTCCGACCTCACGCTCGAGGTGCCCGAGCGGACAATCCATAGCGTGATCGGGCCCAACGGCGCGGGCAAGACGACCGTGTTCAACTGCCTGACCGGTTTCTATCGCCCCGATGAGGGGCACGTGCGCTTCCGGGAGGAGCAGATCGACGGGCTCTCGCCCGACGAGATCGCCCGGCGCGGCGTCGCGCGCACCTATCAGAACATCCGGCTCTTCGCCAACATGACGGTGCTCGACAATGTGCGTGTGGGCCACCACATTCATGTGACAGGAACGTGGCTGGGGACCGTGCTCAACACACGCGCCGCGCGCCTCGAGGAGGCACGGGTCCTCGACGAAGCCCGCCGGCTCCTCCAGTTCGTGGGCCTCGACGACCAGCGCGAGCGGCTGGCGAAGCACCTGCCGTACGGGGCGCAGCGCCGGTTGGAACTCGCGCGCGCGCTGGCGTCGCGGCCGGCCGTGCTGTTGCTCGACGAGCCCGCCGCGGGGATGAGCCCGCGGGAAGCCCTGGATACGATGGCCTTCATCCGGCGCCTGCGCGACGAGCTGGGGATCACGATCGTGCTGATCGAGCATCAGATGCGGGTCGTCATGGGCATCTCGGACCGCGTGACGGTGCTCGACCACGGCGTCGCAATCGCCGAAGGCCCCCCGGCGGCCATCCAGCGCGATCCTCGCGTCATCGAGGCGTACCTGGGGGCGCGCCACGCCGAGACCGGCTTCGCCTCCGACCACGTCCATGGCGCTTCTTGAGCTCGACGGCCTGCAGGTCTCGTACGGCGCCATCCAGGCGCTGCGCGGCGTGTCCCTGGAAGTGCACGAGGGCGAGATCGTCACCCTGATCGGCGCGAACGGCGCCGGGAAGAGCACCACGCTCAACACCATCAGCGGGTTGCTGCGGCCGCACCGGGGCACCGTCCGTCTCGAGGGCCACGATTTGACGCTCGTCCCGCCCCACGGCATCGTGGCGCGCGGCGTCGTCCAGGTGCCCGAGGGCCGACGGATCTTCGGCCGGCTGTCGGTGTTGGAGAATCTGCAGTTGGGGGCGTTCACGCAGCGGTCGTCGCATGCCATCCGCGAAGGCATCGCCCACGCGTTTGCGCTCTTCCCGCGGCTTCAGGAGCGGGCCGGGCAGCTGGCCGGCACCCTGTCCGGGGGCGAGCAGCAAATGCTCGCGATCGCCCGCGCGCTGATGGCGCGCCCGCGCATTCTGCTCCTGGACGAGCCGTCCATGGGGCTGGCCCCCGTGCTGGTCGAGCAGATCTTCGAAGCGGTGCGGCGCATCAACCGCGAAGGCACCACGATTCTGCTCGTGGAGCAAAACGCGGTGATGGCGCTCGAGACCGCGCAGCGTGGGTATGTCCTCGAGACCGGCGCCGTCGTCCTCCAGGGACCGGCCGCCGACCTGCAGGCCAACCCGGAGGTGCGGCGCGCCTACCTCGGCCAGTAGGCACGCGCCCGCACCCCGTCCGGCTCAGCGCCAGACACGCGTGTAGCTCTCGGGCGGCGTGTACGGGGTGCGCTGGGCCTGCGCGGCCACGGTCAGGATCGCGCCTTCGGCGCTCGAGGGCGTCTGATCCCAGACCCCGATGTCCAAGCGCGGCAGGCGCGCCGGGTCGGCGTGCGGCAGAATGGCCCAGCCCAGCGTCGTGAACATGTAGCGGTAGCCGGCCCGGCGCGCCACCGCGATCAACGCCGGCGTGTATTGGCCGTACGGGTAGACGAGGGCGTCGACCGGCTCGCCCGTTTCCCGCTCGACGGTCGCGCGGGCCTGCGTGAGATCTGCCAGCACGCGCGCCTCGTACGCCGCCTCGGACTCCTGCCGCCCGTCCGGGGCGATGCCACGCCCGACGGTGGCGGCCGTGCTCGCGCCTCGCCCGATCGCGATCCCGCGGTGGAGATCGTATGTTTCCGTGTAGAAGTGCACGAGCCCGGTTTGCGCCATGCCGCGGATCTCGCCCCACGTGAGGTCGTTGGAGAGATGACCGACGTAGCTCACGATCAGGAACACCGCGGCCGGGATGTGGTGCCCCCGGAGCACCGGGAGCGCGTACCGGTGGATGCCCTCATACCCGTTGTCGAAGACGACGCACACCGCGTTGGGCGGCACCGGCGCGTTCTCCGAGACAAAGCGCTCCAGTTGCGGCACCGAAACGAAGTGGAAGCCGTCGCGCACGAGCCGGTCCATCTCGCCCGCGAACTCCGACGGGGACACCGTGTCCGTCCCTCGCGGGACGACCGGAGCGACGTCGTGGTAGGTGAGCACGAGCACGGCACGTTGATAGTACGCGCTCGCCGGCGCGGAAGCCGGCGGCGTCCCCGGGCTGGCCGGCCCCGCCGGCCCGTCCAGGGCGGTCCCGCTCAATGCCACAACAACGAGGAGTGCGCGAACGGCGCGCATGCCTCACCCCATGCCCGGCTTGGTGCCGCACCCGCTATGATACCGTGAGCACCGGATCCCGACGAGGCCGTGACGCGCTGGGGCGCGCGGCGCATTCATTCGCCCTGCGCGGGTGCCGCGGCGAGCGAGTGCTGAGGGCGGCCGGCGGCGAGATACACGGCTCCTGTGACCACGAAACTGACGAGATAGCTGAAGTCGGCCCCGCCGAGCGCTTTGCCGATCGGGCCCGTGTACCAATCCGTCGCCATGAAGGGCGCCGACACGGCCACGCCGATCGCGAACGCCGCAAGACCGACCCAGCGGACCGGGCCGAACACGCCGTGCGGGCGGTAGAACTCAGCGGGGTCCGGGTACTGAAGGCCCTGGCGATGAAACACGTAGAAATCGATCGCGATGATCGCGATCCACGGCGTCACCCAGTAGACGAGCATGAACAAGAATCCCTGAAAGAATTTGATGAATTGGGGTCCTCCGAACAACATCGAGAGCAGGACGCCGATCGCGCCGACGACGAACGTCGCGCCCGTGCGGCGGAGGGGAAGTCCCCAGGTCAGGCCGCCCATGCCGCCGCTGTACATGTTCAGCGTATTGGAACTGATGGATCCCAGCACCAGGATCGCATAGATCGCGGTCGCGCCCGCGCCGGCGACCGTCCGCATGGCCGGAATGACCCCGCCGGCGACGGCCAGCGTGCCGAGCAGGGCGCCCAGCACGTTTGTCCACGTGGTGGAGAGGAACATTCCCCAGAACGAGTACCAGAACGGCCGCCGGATCGGCGTGTTGCTCGGAAGGTACCGTGCATAGTCCGCCGCGTACGGCGCCCAACTGACCGTGTACGAGAACATGATCGTGAACTCCAGCAGAAATGCCAGCCAGAACGTGCCGCCGCTCTTGGTCGGCGCGACGGCCGGGCCCGCTCCGTGGCGCACGGCGAGCACGGTGAGGAGCGCAAACACCACGAGGCTGGCCCACGTCAGCCAGCGCTCCCACGCGTGTACGAAGTTGTATCCGTAAATCGTGATCACGATGGTGGCGACGCCGAGGATCAGGGCGGTCGGCACATAGGGCGTGCCGAAGATCTGCTGACTCGTCTGGGACCCGAGGGTGTTGTCGACCGTGACCCAGCCGATATATCCGAGCCACGCCAGGAATGCCGGCACGTAGTTGCCGCGGTAGCCAAAGGCAGATCGGCTCATCGGCAGCTGCGGCATGCCGAGCCGCGGTCCCATCGCGGCGCACAGCGAGTTGCCAAGCGCGCCGAACAGGTTCCCCAGCGCGCAGCTCACGGCGGCGCCCCAAAATCCCAGCCCGAGCGTGACACCGAGCGCGCCGAGCACGAGCGTGGTCAAGTGCATGTTCGCGGCAAACCAGACATTGAATTGCCCCGCGAGTGTGCCGTGGCGCTCGGCATCCGGGATACGCTCGAGCCCGTGCGGCTCGACGAGCAAGACCTCATCACGGTACAAGACGGACTGCGACACGACTCCTCACCTCCCCAATGGCGTCCTCAGGGGACACCCAAGACACACCCGCGCGGCCGCCGGCGCGGACACGTGGAGACGCATGCCTATGTTGGACGAACTGGCTCTCGGGCTGCCTTCCTCGGGAGGGCACGCGGCCACTCGCGACACTCTCAAACGGCATGCCGCGGTGGCGGGGATGGCGCGTGCCACCTCCCCACCCACGTATTATAGCAACTTCGGCGACCCCGCGGTGATTTCCCGGCTCCTCGAGCTGGCGGCCGTTGCCGATGGGCGCGCCGTCGGGTGCGCAAAGGTACACTGTGTTGGTGCAGGATTTCGCCCTGCTCGCCATGTAGGCGCATTGGCGGGTGTTGTGTTGTATGGAGCGAGACTACCTCGACCCTATCCTCATGCCGGACCTCCCCCAGACCGCGGCGCGCCCGGCCCGCGGCGTGGATGAGCGTCCCTCGCCCGAGATCGCGGCGATTCTCGAGCGGGCCCTCGCGGGTGAGGCGCTGCGGCGCGACGACGGGGTGCGCCTCATCGGGTGTGGCCCCCGGGACGTGGGCGCGGTGTGCGCCGCCGCGTGCGTGATCCGCGACCGCGGCCGCGGCCGCACGGTCAGCTTCTCCCCCAAGGTCTTCATCCCACTCACCCGGTTGTGCCGCGACGCGTGCGGGTACTGCACGTTCAGGACCACGCCCGGCTCCGACCCCGCGCTGTACATGACGCCCGACCAGGTGCTGGACGTCGCCCGGCGGGGCGAGCAGCTCGGCTGCACGGAGGCGTTGTTCACATTGGGCGAGCGTCCCGAGCAACGGTTTCCGGAGGCGCGTGAATGGCTGAGGCACCGCGGATATCGCAGCACGCTCGGCTACCTGCGCGACATGGCCGCGCTCGTCCTGGCCGAGACGGCGCTGTGGCCGCACGTGAATCCGGGGACCCTGAGCGAGGCCGAGATGGCGTCCCTTCGGGACGTCAGCGCCTCGATGGGGCTCATGCTCGAGACCACGAGCGAGCGGTTGTGCGCACCCGGCGGGCCGCACGAGCATGCGCCCAGCAAGCACCCGCGCGCTCGGCTCCACACGCTTGAGGCGGCCGGGCGGTTGCGCGTGGCCTTCACCACGGGTCTGCTCCTCGGCATCGGTGAGACACCGGATGAGCGCGTTGACACGCTGCTCGCCATCCGCGATTCGCACGACCGCTGGGGCCACGTCCAGGAAGTGATCGTGCAAAATTTCCGGGCCAAGCCCAAGACGCCGATGGGGTCGTCGGCCGAACCCGACGTCGGCGAAGTGGTGCGCGCCGCCGCCGTCGCCCGGCTGATGCTCGGCTCGACGATCAACATTCAGGTGCCGCCGAACCTGACCGCGAATGGCTATCCGATCTACCTTTCGGCCGGGATCAACGACTGGGGAGGCATCTCGCCCGTGACGATCGATTTTGTGAATCCGGAGGCTCCGTGGCCGGCAATCGCCTCCCTCGCCGCGCGCACGGCCGAGGCGGGGCTGACGCTGCGCGCGCGGCTGCCCGTGTATCCCGAATACCTGCTTTACCGTCCTGAGTACATCTCACCGTCCCTCCGGCCCGGCCTGCGCGCCGCGGCCGACAAGGACGGGTACGCTAAGGGAGGGTTCGGATCCCATGCTGCCGCCGGTTCCTGAGCCGAACGCCGGGCTCCACCGCTTGCTTGCCGGTACGTCCCCGGAGGTCGCGCGCATTCTGGATCGGGTCCTCTCGGGCGCGGACGTCGGCGCCGAGGAGGCGGAGCGCCTTCTCACCGGGACCGGCGCGGACCTCACGGCTACGATCGCCGCGGCCGACGTCCTCCGCCGTGAGACGGTCGGGGAGCTGGTCACCTACGTGGTGAACCGCAACATCAACTTCACCAACGTGTGCATCAAGGGCTGCGGGTTCTGCGCGTTCAGCAGGGACTACCGCGAGGAGGAGGGGTACTTTCTCCCCGAGGAGGAGATCCTGCGCCGCGCCCGGGAAGCGTGGGAGCTCGGTGCGACCGAGGTGTGCATCCAAGCGGGGCTGCCGCCGAAGATGGACGGTGACCTGTACATCAATCTCACACGGCGCATCAAGGACGCGCTCCCGTCGATCCACATTCACGGGTTCTCGCCCGAGGAGGTCCTCTACGGGTCGGTTCGCTCGGGCCGGACGATCCGCGACTATCTGCTCGCGCTCCGCGACGCGGGGGTGGGCAGCCTGCCGGGGACGGCAGCGGAGATCCTGGACGACGAGGTGCGCGGCCGCATCGCCGCCGGGCGAATCCGCACGGGTCAATGGATCGAGGTGATTCGCACGGCGCACGAGCTGGGGATCCCCACCACCTCGACGATGATGTTTGGCCACGTGGAAACGCCCGGTCATCAGGCGCGGCATCTCGTCCTGCTTCGTGATCTGCAGCGGGCGTCGGGCGGTTTCACGGAGTTCGTCCCGCTCAGCTTCGTGCATACCGAGGCGCCGATGTGGAAGCGCGGTCTCGTACCGGGGTTGCGCGCGGGTCCGACGGGCGTGGAAGTGTTCCGGGTGCACGCCGTCGCCCGAATCGTGCTCAACAAGGCCATACCGAACCTTCAGGTATCGTGGGTCAAGGAGGGTCCCCGCATGGCGCAGTTGCTGCTGGGGGCCGGCGCCAACGACCTTGGGGGCACGCTCATCAACGAAAGCATCTCCACGGCCGCGGGAGCGGGCTACGGACAGCTCATCCCGCCCCACGAGATGCGCCGGCTCGCCCGCGAGGCCGGGCGTGTACCGGCCGAGCGCTCCACGACGTACGGGATCCGGCGCACCTTCGGCGCCGACGACGGCGCCGCCGATCCGCTCGATACCGCCGACGCCGCTTCGTTTGGCAGTTACCGGCAGCTCATCAAGATGGACCGGTTCCGCTACCAGCATCCCCACCGGCAGCGCGTGGGCTCGCGCGGCCCAGCCACGCCGTGATGCCGGCTGCGGTGTTTTCCTCTAGGTGCCGCACCGGCGAGGTATCGGGAATAGGGCGGTGGCTCGCCACCGATCGTGAGAGCGGGGCGGTCTAGGCCCGAGCTGGCGGCCTACTGCGAGACCCCCGCGGCATCGAGGAGGATCGCGAGTGCAAGACGCCCCGAGACCTGGAGCAGCGAGGGATCCACGCGATCCACGGTATCCTTCGGCGTATCGTAGTATGGATCGTCCGGACGAAACACGAAGGCGACCGGGACCCCGATGCGCTCGAAGTTGATGTGATCGCTTCCGCCGTCATGCCCCACGATGGCCGGGATCCGCAGCTCCGACGCTAGGCGCGCACCCGTCTGCACCAAGCTGTCGCTGCCTCGAAACGTCGAGATCATCAACCGCTGCCCGACTCCTTCCATGTCCAGGTTCACGTAGGCCGCGATTGGATCGGGCCCGTGGTGGTCGACGTAGTAGGCCGAGCCGTAGAGGCCCTCTTCCTCCGCGCCGAAGAACACGAACCGGACCGTGCTCCCAAGGGGCACGTTCTTGAGGACCTCCGCCAGGTCGAGCGCCACCGCGACCCCCGACGTGTTGTCGTTGGCGCCGGGCGCGCCCGGGACGGTATCGCGATGGGCTCCGACGATGACGATGCGGTGGGGTTCGCGCGTCCCGGGCTTGGTCCCGATGATGTTCCACGTGGTGCGCTGCTCGTTCGCGGCCTGCACGTTGAGCTGCACGGCGATCCGATCCGCCTTGGCGGCTGTGACGAGCTGCTGCCCCTCCGCGCCGGACAGGCCCACGACCGGAATCTTCGCCGCACCGCCGAGCGTGCCCGAGAACTCTCCCGGCTGCGTGTTGTAGATCACGGCCGCAACGGCGCCCGCCGCGGCCGCGGCTTCCGCTTTGGCCTTAAAGGTGGCCCCGCCGCGCTCGATCACCGCGACCTTTCCGGAGGCGGCGCCGCCCGCGAAATCCTCGGGCCGCCCGAGCCCCGCGACGTAGATCTCGGCCGCGAGCCCGCCGGCCGGCGTCGCGCCTGAATACTGCAAGACGCGGGGGTGGAGGGACAGCGCGGGCCCGGAAGTGACGGCGAGGGACACCGTCCTTACGGCGAAGTACGGGAACGTAAACGGCTGCCACGAAACCGCGTATCCATCCCGCGCCAGTTCCGCGGCGATGTACTGCCCCGACGTCCGATCCTCCGGTGTTCCCGCGACGTGGGGCCCGATCTTCCCGGCCAGCGCGAGCACGTGCTGGTAGGCACGCTGTCCCGAGACCCGCGACAGGAGCGCCTCCTGGCTCGCCGCGCCGGCATCGACTCGCTGGAGGGGAGTGAACGCCGCGAGCCCGACCGCGGCGCACGCCGCAAACGCGACCAGGCTCCGGGATGCACACCGCCGCCCACGCGGGCTGTCCACGCCTTCCCGGCGCGCGGGCCAATCGCAGCGCATCGCGCCTCCCCGCTACTTCTTTGGATTCAGCTTCAATGCCGCGGAATTGATGCAGTAGCGCAACCCGGTCGGGCGGGGGCCGTCGTTGAAAACGTGCCCCAGATGCGCGTCGCAGGCGGCGCACAGGACTTCCGTGCGGACCATCCCGTGGCTGAGGTCGACCTTCGTGTCGATTCGGTCGCCGGCCGCCGGCTGCGTGAAGCTGGGCCAACCGCACCCCGCGTCGAACTTGGTATCGGACTCGAAGAGCTCCGCCCCGCAGCATACGCAGCGATACACGCCGGGTGTTGTGGTGTGCTCGTATTCCCCGCTGAAGGGCGGCTCCGTGGCCTTCTGTCTCGTGACCGCATACTGCTCCGGCGTCAGCTGAGCCCGCCATTTCGCGTCCGTCTTTCGAATCTTTTGCTGCATATCATCATTCCTCCGCGCTTGGCGAAGCACGCCGTCCCCCCGATGTGCGGGACTTCGCGCCGGCGCCGCTCGCCTCAGATCAATTCTACTACGGCGGCCCTCGGATGCAGCGCTCGCCCCGGACGGCTGGACAGGCGGTGAGACCAAGCGCCAGAAGCTGCAAGGATCGGGACTTTTGAGCCGCCCTGCGCCGAGCTTTTCGTATTGACACTGCCAGGCGCAACGGCGCGACCGGAAGGCGGGGTGCGGCGCTCATCGAAGTAGCCGCTGCGCGATCGCTGCCAGCGGACACGCGCAAGAGGGGGTGCTATGTCGAGGGGACGCGTTTCCTCCGGTTCGCCGTTCGAGACCCAGATCGGCTACTCGCGGGCCGTTGTCGACGGTGAGTGGGTGTTCGTGTCGGGTACGACGGGGTTCGACTACGCCAGCATGACGATCGCGGACGATGTCCGCGAGCAGGCGGAGCAGTGCCTGCGCAACATTCAGTGGGCGCTCGGGCAGGCGGGCGCCTCGATCGCCGACGTTGTACGGGTCCGCTATATGCTGCCGAACAGCGGCGATTTTGAGGCCTGCTGGCCGGTCCTCCGTCGATGGTTCGGCGACGTGCGTCCGGCCGCGACCATGATCGCCTGCGGGCTCGCGGACCCGCGCATGAAGATCGAGATCGAGGTCACAGCCAGGCGCCCCTTGTGAGAATGTTGTCGATGCAGGGGCGCCCGCGTCGGGTGCGCCGTGCGCCGCCGGTTCGGGAGGACACGCCGGCGCGACACGGCCAAGTGTTCCGAGGCATGGGGCGACATTTCTTGCGTCAATGGGTCGTAGATGGGCGCATGCCGGGCGTCGGGACACGCCCCCGTGCCGGGCGGCGTTCCGCGTTCTTTGCACGCGTGTACGTCGTCGTGCGCCGGATCCCGCGCGGCCGCGTGACCAGTTACGGAGCGATTGCGCGCGCGCTCGGGGTGCCGGGAGCCGCCCGCACGGTCGGCTGGGCGCTCAGTGCGTGTCCGGACGACATTCCCTGGCACCGCGTCGTCAACGCCCAGGGAAAGATCAGCTGGCGGCCGTCCGGCGGCCATGCCCTTCAGCGCACGCTGCTCCGGCGCGAGGGTGTACGGTTCAACCGTGCGGGGCGGATCGACTTCGAAAAGTTCGGCTGGAAGGCCGTGTAGATTGGCGGGAAAGCGAGCCGCGGATCGTGGGCTCGATCCGGCCGGGTCGTTACCGGCGCGGCGGGGTTACATAGGAGGCGTCCAGGTCCCGGACCGAAGGACAGCCAAGGAGTCTGAGGTTGCGAACGAGGTCCGTGCGGAAAATCTGGACGGCCCGCGCGACCCCGTTCTCGCCGCCCGCGCCGAGCCCGTACGCGTACGCGCGTCCGATCAGCACGGCCTTCGCGCCGAGGCAGATGGCTTTGATGACGTCGACGCCCCGCCGCACGCCGCCGTCCAGCAGGATCTCCGCGCGACCGTTGACGGCCGCTGCGATCTCGGGGAGGACGCGCAGCGTCGCCGGCGACGAGTCGAGCTGGCGGCCACCGTGATTCGAGACGACGATGGCGGCGGCCCCGTGGTCCAGGCACCGTCGCGCGTCGTCGGCCGACAACGCGCCCTTAAACACGATCGGGCCGGGCCAAATCTCGCGGATCCACGACATGTCGTCCCAGGTGAACGAGCTCCGAAAGAGCTCCGTGCTGACGTCGCGCAGCGGCATCGGCCCCTCGCCCGGCACGACGACGTTGGGCAGCCGGTGAATGCCGCCGTCCCGCAGGAAGTCAATGAGCCACTCCGGCCGCGCCAAGACCTGCGGCATATACGGCAGCTTGTCCAACAGATTGTTGCCGAGTAGTTGGGGCGTCCCGTTGTGCAGATCCCGCTCGCGCATGCCCGCGACATAGACGTCAATCGTGACGACAAGCGCGGAAAACCCCGCGTTGCGCGCCCGCTCGATCGCCGCCGCGGCCGCATCGCGGCCGCCGAGCAGGTACAATTGGAACCACGCCGGTCCGGTTGTGGCGGCGCGAAACGCCTCCAAGGGATGCCCGGAGACCGTGGAGAGGACGCACAGTAGGCCGGCGGCGGCGGCGGCGCGCGCGGCCGCCAACTCCCCCTCGGGGTGCATCATGCGGAGGTAGCCCACCGGGGCGAGGATCACCGGCATCGCGAGGTCGTGGTCCAGCACCCGGACGCGCAGGTCGGGGTTTTGCACCGGGAGGCTCTGCCGGGGCCGGAACGTGACCTCTTCGAAGGCGCGTCGGTTCTCGCGGAGCGTGGTCTCGTCTTCCGCGCCGCCGTCGACATAGTCGAAGATCGCTCTCGGCAGCCGCCGCCGCGCCATCTCGCGGAGATCCGCGATATTGACGGCGCGCGCCACGTTGGCCATCAGCTGTCTTCCTCCCCCCGGCTTTGTCGATACGCGTTGGGTTCTGGTTCGTCGATGCCGACATCCTGCGCGCGCCAGCACGGCACGAAGCATCACACGCCGCGGTTCGATGACGTGCTTCCGGAAGAAGGCGAGCAGCTGCGGCGTGTCGTACTCCTCCGCGAGCACCGTGCCGACTGGTGGACGGCGTTGAGAGGGCCAAGCGTTACACCGACGACTTCCCGCTGACCAAGGCGGGCCTCATCGAGTGGTTCTTCATCGCGGTGCAGGTCCCGTTGCCGCTCGAGGTTCTCTTTGACGCCGCGGTCGACGTGAACGAGCCGTATGACAGGACGCCGGCGGCCAGAGGGGTGGGGAAAGTAGGATGGAGCGCGCCTTCGGTCTCGAGATCCCGTCGGCGCTCGACGAGACGTGCCATCCGGGCCGGACGGCCCTCATTGTGTACGACATGCAGGCGGGCATCGTCTCGCAGCTGGCGACCGCTCCGACCGTCGTCGCCCGCGCGCAGGAGGTGCTGCGGGGAGCACGGGCCGGCGGGTTCCGTGTCTTCTTCACCCGTCATTTGTCGCTGCCCAACAGCATCGCCGGGGTGACCCAATTGCGGCGGGCCAAGGCGTGGCAAGGGGCCGAATGGGCCGCGGCCACCGTTCCCGCCTTTCCACGGGACTCTCCTCAGTTCCAGATCATACCCGAGCTCGGGCCGCTGCCCGACGAAGCCATCGTGGACAAGATCACGATGTTCACCAGTAACGGACCCCAAGGTCATAGGGGCAGGTTAGCTCATTTTTTCATTGCGTCCTTCTTGATGGCGTCTTTTACCTTTGCCACGTCCGGGCCTTCTCCGGCCCCCTCATAAAAGGAGAGATCCTCGTCGATTCCGACCAACCGGAGGCATTGACCTCCGGGAGCCTGGAAATAGAGGTGAGGGTCCGGCATCTCAAGCTTCCTCACGAGACCGGACTCGAGGATTTTCCGCCTCATTTCTTCCACGCTGTCGGACTTGATTTCCAGCCAAATAGCTCTGGCATTTCGTGCGAACTCGCTTTCATCAGTGACATCCCCGTAGAGAAACGCGATGTAGAAGTTTCCTCCCAAGCGAATGAAGTCCCGTTCGGGATCAGCTCTCATGATTTTGCCACCGAGGACATCACAATAAAATTTACGAATGCTGTCTCGATCTCGCCGCGGAACTAGCACCGACGAGTGATTTCCAAAGATTACCTTCGCCATGGTTGCTCCTTTCCGCTGCCTTAATGGACGTACCCGCGAACCAAAGCGGTGGCGAGTGCCGCTGTTCCGCCGGCGAGTAGCCCGTCAGCACCTAGCCGCGCGATGCGGCCGCCCCAGGGCAGGGTCTTCTCGGCGAGTACCCAGACCGTGATCGCGGCCGCCCACACCAGGTTCATCACGCCGCCGACAAACAACAGGCTCATCAGGGCGGCGCAACAGCCGAGGCACGAGACCCCGTAGCACAGACCCTCGCGCACCACGTGCCGCGTCTGCCCCGCCAGGCAATCGTCCAGCGCACGGCAGCGCTCAAGGCACGCGCGCCTGAATGGGCTCAACTGATAGACGCCGGCGGCCACCACCACGAGCCCGACGAGCGTGGAGCTTCGGACCGCCAGCGCATCTGACAGGAGATGAGCGGAGTCGAGCGCCCACTGGAGCCCGGTCGCCGCTGCACCAAACCCGACCCAGACCGCCAGGTAGCCGGTAGCAAACCATGCCGCCCGTCCGGCACCGCCGCCGGCGTCGCCGCGTCCGCGAGCCGCCGGGGCAGCCACCCTGAGGACGGCGGGCGCCGCGGTCGGCAGCATCATTGCGGTCATCATGACGGCCCACATGCCGAGCGTCAGGGCCGCGTAGCCGGGCGTCCACCCAGCCGCCATCGGCATCATGCCGGCGCGGGCCCTGTCCATCCCGCGCGTCGCGGCGCCCAGTCCGGCGCCGGCGGCGAGGTAAAGCCACGCAGCGCCCGCGACGCCGCTGAGGCCGGCGAGGGCCAGACCGGCGCTCCAACGCCCGCTGCGGATCGTACTCATCGCGGCGTCGACCCCTTGACGCTGGGGCATCAGTCTATCCGTTGTACTCGTCGCGGCGGCGGAACCAAAAGCCCGTCTCGTTGCGCCCCTTGGGGGCGCGGTCGAGCCACTGGTACAGGCCCCACAGCGCGTCCAGCCCGCGCGCATAGGTAGAATAGGTGTGGTAGACGACGCCATCCCGAAGCGCAAATGCGCTCATGCCCGGCCTCTCGCGGATGTACGTGCGCGTATCCGTTCCGCACATGGCCGCGACCTGGGCGACAGACCCCTCGCTGGTGGTCTCCGAACTCCCTTGCTGCAGCCCCGTCTCGCGACCCTCGGGCGCGCGGTCGGCGACGACCGCCGGCTCGCGCCGGTAGTTGTACTCGATGCCCCCCTCGCGCTGCTGTTCTTCGGTGAACCAAACGTTGAAGTCAGCGTTGAAGTCGCCGCCGAACGAGGACGCCCAGGGAAACGTCCACCCCATCCGCCGCTTGTAGGCCTGCAGCTTCGCCAGCGGCGCCCGCGACACCGCCCAGAGCATCACATCATGGTTGGCGAGGTGCACGGCAAAGCCGTTGAAGCCGTCCGCAATCGCGGAGCACGCCGGGCAGCCGGCGGTGTACTCGGGCCCGAACATGAAGTGGTAGATGAGCAGCTGCGAGCGGCCGCGGAAAAGATCTGCCAAAGAGCAGATCCCGTCGTCGGTCTCGAATCGATACGTCTTGTCGATCCGAACCCGCGGCAGCTCCTGCCGCCGCCGCGCCACCTCGTCGCTGCGCCGCGTAAGCTCCTTCTCCGCCTTGAGCAGCTCGAGCCGCGCAGCCAGCCACTCCTGGCGTGTTCCAATCGTGTGTTTCGTCATCGCCCATCACTCCCTTCGCCGCTCGTACGCCGTGCCGATGTGTCGTCGCGAGATATGATAGTGCCGGGTACCCGACAGGTGGGAGTGACAAGTGTGGCGGGATTCCCATGGACTCGCTAATCGCGGCCGCCGCGCGCGCGCTCGGCGCGGGTGATCCCCTCGGCGCATTAAACCGGGTCTCCCTGCGCGACGACGCGCCTGCGCTCGCGCTGCGAGGCATCGCGATGGCCCAGCTCGGCGATCTCGTTCGAGCCAAGGCGCTCCTGCGACGTGCCGCCCGGGCGTTCAGCCCGAGAGACGCGGTCGCCCGCGCGCGGTGTGTCGTCGCCGAGGCCGAGATCGCGCTCGTCTCGCGCGACTTGGGTTGGCCTGCGAAGGCCCTCGACGCGGCGCGGGCGACACTCGAACGGCACGGCGACCGGGTGAATGCCGCGCACGCACGGCATCTCCAGGCCCGGCGCCTCCTCCTGATCGGGCGCCTCGATGAGGCCGAGCGTGTGCTTGCCGGGCTCGACTCCGCGCCCTTCCCGCCTGCGTTGAGGGCCGCCAACGAGCTGGTCGCGGCGGGGATCGCAGTGAGGCGCCTCCGGACGAAGGAGGCGTACGACGCGCTGGCCCGGGCCGGACGCGCCGCCCGCCGCGCCGGCATTCCTGCGCTGACGGCGGAGGTCGAACGCGCCTCCCTCCTTCTCAGCGTGCCCGCGGCGCGCCTGATTGCAAACGGCGAGGAGCGCCTTCTTGTCCTCCAGGAGGTCGAGAGGTTGCTGGCCTCCAAAGCGCTCGTCGTGGATGCGTGCCGTTATGTCGTGCGTGACGCACACGCGGTGGTCTCGCTCGCCAGGCGTCCGGTATTGTTTACACTGGCGCGCGCGCTGGGCGAAGCGTGGCCGGGAGACGTATCGAGGGACGCGCTCGTCGCGCGCGCATTCGGCTGGAGGGTCGCCGATGAATCGCATCGCGCGCGGCTGCGCGTCGAAGTGGGGCGGCTTCGCAGGGTGCTTTGGATGCAGGCCGACGTCCGCGCGACGAAGCATGGGTTTGCCCTGGCGCCGCGCCGCGCACGCGAGGTCGTCGTGCTGGCCCGCCCCGTCGAAGACGAACATGCCGCGGTGCTCGCCTTTCTCGCCGACGGTGAATCCTGGTCGAGCTCGGCCCTCGCGCTGGCGCTCGGGACGAGCCAGCGTACCGTGCAGCGGGCCCTCGACTCGCTTGCAGCGGCAGACAAGGTACAGTCGTTTGGACGCGGACGCGCCCGTCGTTGGATGATCCCGCCCGTGCCGGGATTCACCGCGGCCTTGTTACTTCCCACTCCCGTGCCGAGCGGCTAGGATGGAAGCATGAGCCGATCTGCTGCCGAAATCGTCCGGGAGTACGGACCCTTTCCCGGTGTGGACCACGTGCATGGGGTCACATATGACGGCGGGCGCGTCTGGTTTGGCGCCGGGGACAAGCTGCACGCCTTCGATCCTGCGAGCGGGAAGATTCTCCGCTCCATCGATGTCGCCGCGCGCGCCGGGACGGCCTTCGACGGTAGACATCTGTTTCAGCTCGCCGACGGTCGGATCCAAAAGATCGATCCCGAGACCGGCCGCGTGATCGCCACGATCCCGGCGCCCGGCGGCGGCGATGACTCGGGGCTGGCGTGGGCCGAAGGGACGCTCTGGGTGGGGCAATATCGGAACCGGAAGATCCATCAAGTCGATCCCGAAACAGGGACGATTCTGCGCACGATCGAGTCCAACCGCTTTGTCACCGGAGTCACCTGGGTCGACGGAGAACTCTGGCACGGCACCTGGGAGGGCGGCCAGAGTGATTTGCGGCGAGTCGATCGGCGAACGGGAGCGGTCCTCGAGACGATCGAGATGCCGCCTGGGGTGGGCGTTTCGGGGCTTGAGTCCGACGGCAGCGATCTGTTCTTCTGCGGAGGACAGAGGAGCGGGAAGGTGAGGGCCGTCCGCCGGCCCAAGCGAGGCTCCGCGGCGGCCGGCGGCTCGGAGATTCCCGTCGGCTCTAAGAGCAGGTAATCAAGCCGCTTGAAGTACATGCGGTGCTGCTGCGTTTTGCCACCCATTGGGCTCCGCGAGCTTCGTCCGGCGCAGCCCGTGAGCCCGGCGCCGTGGAGGAACTCAGCCGGCTGTGACCATGGCGGCGAGATAGGGCGGTCTGCCGTGCGTCAACGATAGCCGCGTGTCAGCAGGTACTTCGCGCCGGCCTCAAACGCGTCGGGCTCCGGCACGAAAAACTCAAAGGCGTCGGCCAGCCGATTGACCACGTTGAAGGCGAAGCAGACCGCGAGGGCGTCCTCGATTTGCGTGCGCGAGACACCGGCGGCCAGCACGGTACGCATGTCGTCCGGGCCGACCGTGTGCTCGCGCGTCAGCGTGCGCAGCATCCGCAGCGTCACACGCAGCGGCTCTTCAATCGGCGCTGTCTCGAGATTGGAGAGCGCCGCGGCCACCTTCACGCCGTCGCCGTACGCCCTCGCCGCGGTGGCGGTGTGCGCGTTGACACAGAACTCACACTCGTTCGCCTTCGAGACGACGGCGGCCATCAACTCCCGGTCGCCCACCGACCACGTGGAGGGCCCGCGCATCGCCTCATGCGTGACCGCCTGCATCAGCCTGCCGTAGAAGTCGGGCCGGTAGGCGGCCATTTTGACAACATCCAAAACCGGCTGGCGCGAAACGGCGCGAATGAACGCGAACAGGGCCCGGGTGCCGATGGTCTGGCCGCGATCGAGGATAGAAAGACGCACGGTTGCTAGATCCCCTTGTTCGGATCGGCGTGCAGCATCGCGTAGTTCATCTCGCCATAGTCCTCGACGCGCCATCCGAAGAGGTTCGTGTAGAACGCCTTCAGTTTCTTCGGGTCTTTGGCGATCATCTCGAAGTACATCACGGGCTGAGCCATGACCCTCCTCCTTGATCTCCCTGACGTCGTGGCCCGTCGTCTAGCTTTGCTGCCGCTTCGCGTTGCGCTTCGGCGAGCCCCCGCGTTCATCGGGCTCTCCTTATCCGTGGTCCGGGCGGCCGGTCGCTGCTTCGAGCGCAGCGAGCCCCGTGTGGTACTGCCGTGTCGCCTGGCCGACCGCTGCGCACACCACGATCTCGAAGATCTGATCCTCGGTCAGGCCAGCGTTCCGCGCCGCCGCGACATCCGCATCGGTGACCCGCGAAGGCTGCTCGGCGACTTTCCTCACCAGCGTGGCGGTGGGCCCGGTGAGATTTGTATTCTCGAAGGCCGCCCGGCGCATGGCGGGATCTGCCCGCCCGCTCCCCTCCAGAATCCGCGCGATTACCGCTTCGAGCGCACGTACGATGTCCGACATCGACGTCCTAGCCCTACGCGACGGCCGCGGCGCGCGCCGCGAATGCCTGGAGCAGCCGGCCCCAGTCGCCTTCGGTGTGCCATCGATTGCCTCGATGGGCCCGAGGCGGCACAGCGTCGTGCCGGTCCCTTACTGCGTGAGGCCGATGATGTTGCCGTCCGCGTCTCGTACCCATGACGGCAGTTTTCCCCGCCGACGTCTTTGCTCGGCCACTGGACTGAGCGCCGGCGGCCAAGAATGACTGCCGGCTCTTGTTGGTTGACGCAACGCGACCGGGAAATGTGACGGAGGATCGGCGGCAGGGTTTGCCGCCCCTAGCGCATTTGAGGCTTGCAAACGAGAATTTTTTGAGCAGGTTCCTGGGCGCTTGTAGGAGTTCATCGTAGTCGGCCAATTTACCCGGGGATATTCGGCCAATGCGGGCTTCCCGACCGACCTGGCTGACGGCGATAGTTGGCCATTTCCTACAAGCCTAATTCTTTCCAGCCCCCGGACACGGGGACTCGGCCGCGCTCCCTCGACCTTGTAGTCATTTTGCGGTATGATGTGACTACAATGGTGACCGTGGGAGTGCGCGACCTAAAGGCTCAGCTAAGCAGCTATCTCCGGCGCGTCGAGCGCGGGGAACGCCTCATTGTCACGGATCGCGGACGTCCGATCGTGTCGATGAGCCCCGTCACCTCGACGGCCTCCTTAGCGCGGCTGGATGTACTGGTGCAGCGCGGTGCCGCCCGCTGGTCGGGCGGGAAACCCGCCGGCTCCGCGCATCCACCCCGGCTGCTCCGTGGCGACACCGTCGCTGAGGCCGTGATCGAAGGGCGCCGGTGATCGTCTATCTGGATACCAGCGCGCTCGTCAAACTGTACGTGGCAGAAGATGGTGCAGATCTCGTTCACCGGGCAGTCGAGGACGCCGCGGTGGTCGCCACGTGCGAAGTCGCGTACGTGGAAGCCCGCGCGGCACTGGCACGACGCCACCGTGAACACGGCTTGAGTCGATCAGGGTATCTCCGCGCGGTCCGCGATCTCGACCGGGACTGGCCGTCCTTCTTTCTGTTGGTTGTAGGGACGCTCCTGCGGGATGCAGCCGCCCTGGCAGACCGCTACGCGCTTCGAGCCTACGATGCGCTCCATCTTGCCGCTGGCCTCGCGACCCGTGCCAGCGGTGAGCCGGTGACGTTCGCGTGTTGGGACCGCACCCTCGCACACGCCGCGGGCCAGGCTGGTCTCGAGACCTTTCCGAATTGACCTACGGCAGGGACGTTCGCCGTTCCCGCCAACGACCCGGCTGAGAGTCGGAGTGGAAGCAACACGCTCGAACTTTGCGCGAGCGTCGACCTGCGATAGGAGAGGGCGAGATGACCGACCGGTTGATCCCCTACGGAGCGTCCGCCGTCGCGCGGGACATCGACGCCTATTCGCCCCACGCATCGGCGGCGAGCCGCATGAGCGCGCAAGGTTCACTATCCTGTGCCTATCGCTGTTTCGCCAGGTTGTCGAACCGGCTGTGCTCCTTGTGGAAGTAGAGTTCGACCGTGCCGATCGGGCCGTTGCGGTGCTTCGCGATGATCACCTCGCAGATGTTTTCTTTGTTCTCCTTCTGCGCCTTTTCCTGATCGTAGTAGTCCTCGCGGTAGAGGAACAGCACGAGGTCGCTCACCTGCTCGATCTCTCCGGAATTGTGAGTGACGATGCCATCGGCCAGCCACGACGCGGGGCCCGGTACCGTGAGATCGTACACTTCCTCCCGTCCGGCCGGTTCGATCGACACGATGCGGTCCCAAAACAGATCGTTACTGCATTCGGTTAGGAGATCGGCGTCGTCCAACAAGCGTGCATATTCGAGTACTGTCGCTCGAGACGGAGCGAATTTGAAATGCGCCGTGCCACCATAACTGGTACCGCGGAGAGTTGCCATCGCACGTTGGGTGATGCCCCGCTTCCGCATCAGGGCGCGCACTCTGCCGAAGACTTCGCGTGGAAGCGTATCGACGTTTGTGTTTGCAACGCGCTCGGCGAGTGCCAAGCGCAGCCGCTCACCTTGGGCGACCCTCGGACCGAATGTCCCAACGCGCTCCAGGTACCTGCGCTGATTCACCACGCCAATCACAACCACGTGGTGCTGCGGTTTGAAGCGCCCCTGCTTGACCCTGTAGACGCGAGCAACGATCCCGAGGCGGAGTAATAGGGCTGCTACGTCGAACGCAAGGCCGCTGCTATTTGTGGCATAGAAAACCCGCAGGCCAGCCCGTCGGTTAACGTCCGGAGTCCAAATCGCTCCATCGGTCGCCCACAAATGCCTGAGGAACAAACCGATTTGCTCGTTGCTGAGTCTAAAGATTGGCGCCGGGATACGTTTCTCGTGCGAGCGTTGTCCGTAAATTCCCAGGTCCTCGAGCCAGCACTTCATTTTTCCCGGGTGCCAGCGATTGCCATTTCCGCTCAAACGCAGTTGATGCCACGTACGCCGTCCGGCAACGTAGTGGACCGATGCACCGAATTCGAGAGCCGCCTTGGCGACCGCCGCACTATTCTCTTCAGAACTCGTCGTGTACGAGATGCTGCGGGAGTGCAAGTAGCATCCGTCGCCAATCAGATGCGCAAGGAGGGTGACGTGTGCTTCCGGCCAAGCATCCGGCGCTAGCGGCTGCGGGATCTCGCGGGCGATCGCTATGCGGTCTCCGACCGAAAGGTCTCTTGCCCGAGCCCAGCCCTTGCCGCTAAAGAGGCGATGCTCCTGCGTTAACTTGGTTGCTCGGCCGCTGGCGAGTCTTACCTCGACGACATCTCGACATCCGACGGGCCACACGGCTTCGGCGATTGCATGGACGATTTTCCCGCTGGCTGCCATTGAGAGTACTGGCGGCGTCGTTCCTACGAGGTTGCGAATGGGGACCCGGCGTCCGTCGGCGAGGAGTACAAGCGTGTCACCCGTCACGCATTCCCTCAGGTGGCTCAGCATCGGGCGCTTCTGCCCCAGCGCCTCGACCGCGCGGCTCAACTGCGAGATCGCGATGATCGGAACGTCCAGCTCCTTCGCCAGCGATTTGATATTGCGCGCGATCTCGCTCAATTCTTGGGTGCGGTTTTCCGTTCGCCTGAACGATTGGATCAGCTGGATGTAGTCGATGACGATCAGCCCCAGGCCGTGCTCCGCCTTGAGCTTGCGCGCCTTCGCGCGCATTTCCACGACCGACAGCGTCGCCGAGTCGTCGATGAAAATCGGCGCCTCGCTCAAGACGCCCATGGCCCTCGCGAGTTTGCGCCAATCGTCGTCGGCGAGAAAACCGGTGCGAAGCTTGCTGTTGTCGACCTGCGCTTCGGCGCACAGGATGCGCTGGACGAGCTGCTCCTTGCTGGTCTCGAGGCTGAAGATGGCCACCGGGATCTTGTGCTGCAGCGCCGCGTGCTGCGCGATGTTCAACGAGAACGTCGTGTTGTGGACCAGCACGTCGTTGGCGATGAAGTTGTGAGTGACGGGGACGGTGAGATCGTACACGTGTTTCATCCCGGCAGGCTCGATGGAGGCGATACGATCCCAGTACACGTCGCTGGAAGCCAGTTGCTGCGGGACGTCGCTGCGCATGGCGCGGGCAAGCGCGCCAAGGCGCTCTCTGGATAGCGCGCGCTTCCCCGCGTGGATGTTGGACACCCCGCGCAGTCCAGCCCGACGGGCGACGCTCGCCCAGGATTCCATCCCCTTGCTGGCCGCGATGGACGTCCATATCTCGACGGGGATCCTGTCGACGTTAGGCTTGCGCCGCCTCAGCGCCACCAATTCGAGGACCCGTTCGAGCTGGTCTTCCTTGCCGAAGATCCCGACCTGCCGCGCGAAGGTCTGCAGGGAATCGGGCTCGGTGATCTGGAGCTGCCAGAAGACGCGCTGCGTCTTGAGGTAGCGAGTCGACCGTCTCCGCACCCTCGCGATGACACCGAAGCGGAGCAATAGATGCTGCAGCTGCCGTACGAGCCGCTTGCGGACAGTCGCGTATCCCACGTGGGCCGTGCGGTGCTGCGGCATGGCGCAGGCCCACCCATCTGTTGCAAAAAGGCGGTTGAGGAACAAGGCGAGCTGCGGCCGCGGTAGCGTGAAGACGGCCCGCGGGATCTCTTTGTGCGCGGCGCCCTTTCCCCACAACTCATGCTCCGCCAGCCATAGAACGAGTGGGTTCTTGCCTGGATCACCGGTCACCGCGAACGACGGAGCCCGCCGGCCCCCTGGGTGACTCTCCTGCTGACAGCGCACGGCTCCGAATGCATCGACTGCCTGCGCGAAGTCCTCGACGAGACGCGGGTCCGTGTTGGTGAACACGGCCTTTCCGCCGGTCAGCGATCCGTCTCCGATCAGATACGCGAGCAACTTGACCTCGCATTCACGCATCGAGACACTACCGAAAACGCCGAGTGTCCGCGGCACGGCGATGCGGTCGCCGGCCCGCAATGAGGCGAGGGGCAGCCATCCCTCCACCGTCAGGAACGGGTGGATCGCGGTGCACTCGATCGACCGGCCCAACCCGGTGGTAACGCGGAACACCGGCTTGCAGCCGTCGTCCACGAACGCGGACGGCTCGGTCCACCGGAATGTCCAATCGGCGCTCAGGGTCAGAAGACGCCCGTGCCGGCGCAGCACGACTTCCTCGATCGTCGTGACGCTTCCGTCTTCGAGCGTGATTTCGGCGCCTGCGCTCACACACTTCCCCACGGACGGGCGCGCCGCGACGATGATCATGTCGGACGGCTGCAGGCCGGACGTCATCATATCGAGATCGGAGAAGCTGGTGGATACGCCGGTGACCGTGCCCTTTTCCTGGTACCGCTTGTCGATTTTCTCGAAGCTCTCCTTGAGGATTTCCTTGATCACTTGAAAGTCTTGGACGTTGCGCCGGGCCGCGATCCCGAAGACGAGCCGTTCCGCGTGGTCGATGAGGGCCGCGATGTCGTCCGCGCCCTCGTAGCCAAGCGCGGCGATGTGCGTCCCCGCGTTGATCAGCGCGCGCAGCATGGATTTCTCGAGCACGATCCCGGCGTAGTAGTCGACGTTGGCCGCGGTGGGCACGACGTTGGGCAGCGACGCGAGATAGGTGGCACCGCCGACGTCCTCGATCTTGCCCATGCTCGTCAGGCGATTCGTGATCGTGATCAGGTCCACGGGCTCGCCGCGCTCGAAGAGATCGACCATGGCCGCGAAGATGACCCGATGCGCGTCGCGGTAGAAATCCTCCGCCCGCACCGCCTCCACGACACGTGCGATCGCGTCACGGTCGAGCAACATCGAGCCGAGGACGCCTTGCTCGGCCTCGAGATTTTGGGGGGGAACGCGCTCCAGTTGTTGGACGATGCTCACGCCGACGGGCCTCCAGATCGGGGCTTGCGGGTATTATAGAACATATGTTCGGTCTCGTCCAGCGGCAGAGAGCACCCGTCAGATAGCGCTGATACCGCGGCGAGGGTGCGCTCGGTGAGCCGCCGGCGTAGGGTGCTGACGCAGTGACACAAATGCGCGGCCCTGTTGTGGCTTCCCTTGTGCGCTCCTTGCGTCTTTGTTGCGAAATTCCTGGGGATAGCTAGGCGAGGGCGCCGCCCGATGCGCAGGTTGTGTGCAGGCACGGGCGGCGCTGTTGGTAGGGTGTGGGTAAATGCGGATGGGATGTGGACAACGCGGTTGACGCGTTCGCGGAAGGTCCGGGCGCTTATCCTGCGCCGACCACGTTGATCTCCACCATCGCGGTCTGCTGCTGGTGCAGGCGCACCGGCACCTTGTAGAACCCGGTCGTCTTGATCGGATCCGTCAGATCGATCTGCTTCTTGGTGATCTCGAAGCCCTTCCGGACGATCGCGTCGGCGATGTCCTGCGCCGTGATCGAGCCGAACAGCCGTCCCTCCTCGCCGGCGCGGGCCCGCACTTCGACGACCAGCGCCTCGAGACGCGTCTTGAGCTCGGCGACCTCCCGGAGCACCCGGCTTTCCCGTTGCTTTGCAGCTTCTTGTGCCTGCGCGAGGTGCTGCAGGTTGCCGGTCGTCGCGGCCGCGGCGAGGCCTCGCGGCAGCAGGAAGTTGCGGGCGTAGCCGTCCTTGACGTCCCGGACGTCGCCGGCGTGCCCGATGGAAGGAACGTCTTTGAGCAAAATGACTTTCATCGCGGATGCACCGCCTTTGTGTGGTCGCCGGGCCGCGCCTCGCCGCCGCCGCCGGTTGTTGCCGCACCACCGGCCGGTGGCCGGTCGGGTCCAGGGCCCGGGCCTAGCTTGCGGTAGTCGAACCACGTGTCGAGGACGCCGAGCATGGCCACGGCCATGATCGGCAGAGGGCCGCTCGAGATCAGGAGCAGGCCGGCCAGCACGATGGCGAACCGGGGTATTTGCCGTGCCGCCAGCCATTTGATGCCGACCAGCGCGCCCTGGAAACCGAACACGAACAGGGTCGCCAGCATCGCATCGAACGCCGCCGTCTGCAGCGACAGCAGCCGCAGGCTCGCCAGCGACAGGCCTCCGCTGATCCACAGCAACGCCGTCGCCAGGACGGGGGGGACCCGCCAGGTCAGGATTGGCCGCGTGGCCGGCAGCGCGTGGCCGACCCGGCGCAACGCGGCCCGCGCCACGGCGTAGCACAGATATGAGGAAACGAGCGCGCTGCCGGCGAGGATGACGGGGAGCAGGGCGTGCAGCACGTTCGGCATCTGGTCGGCAAGCTGCCGTAGCTCGGTGATCTGCTCGGAGGGCCCACCGAGCTTTTGCTGGAGCGAGGCCGCCATCCGGAGCGCGTCCATCTGGCTCTTGATGAGCTCCCCGATGAAATCTTGATGAAGGAGCACGTTGGCGGCGACGACGACTGCCGAGGTGGACAGGAGAAATGCCGCGGCCCCGGCCAGAATCGTCAGCTCGGCCCCCAGGCCACGCCAGATGCCCCACCCGAGGGCGAGCCCGGGTGGCCCGAACATCGCCGCCGCGGGGAGCGCATTCGACGGTCCGACAAACTGGAGCAGCACCGCGGCGGCCACGACGGCGGCGAGGATTGCGACGCGAGGTCCCCACCGGATCGTCAGCAGCATGATCGGCAGCGGCGCGAGCAACACGCCCACGGCGGGCGCAAATAGGCCGGCCGCGGCCACGATGACGGTGAGCGCGGCGAGAATCGCGCCTTCGGTCAGCCCCCGCGTTGGGGGACGATGCGTTGCCTTGGCCACGACGCCGGTGGAGCGGACTTGTCCTGAGGCGATCCTTACTCCCCGGTGTACGGCAGGAGGGCGAGTTCTCTCGCGCGCTTGATCGCCACAGCGAGGGCGCGCTGATGCCTCGCGCAGTTGCCGGAGACGCGCCGCGGCAAGATCTTGCCGCGCTCCGTTACGAATCGCCTCAGGCGATTGACTTCCTTGTAGTCGATGAACGTCGCCTTTTCGGCGCAAAACGAACAGACCTTGCGCCGCGGGCGCCGCCGGTAATCCCGGCGCGGGCGTGATTCGCGTTCCTTTACTTCGGGCATGGCGTCCCTCCTGAGGCTTGTTCGTGCAACGCCGGCGCGTGGGGCGCGCCAAAGCGGTCTGAGCTTCGACCGTGCCTAGAACGGCACGTCTTCGTCCTGGCCGCCTTGCGCCGGCTCGTCGCCCATCCCGGTGTCGGCAGGAGCGGCCGCGGCGCGCGCGCGATCGCCGCGATCGAGGAACCGAATGCCGTCGGCGACGACCTCGGCGACCTTGCGCCGCTGCCCGTCCTGCGTCTCGTAGGACCGGATCTGCAGCCGACCCTCCACGGCCACCATTCGGCCCTTTGTCATGTACTGGCTCACCTGCTCCGCCAGCTTTCGCCAGGCTACGATGTCGATGAAGTCGGTCTCCCGGTTGCCCTGCTGATCGCGAAACGGCCGGTCGACCGCGAGCGTGAAGGACGCGACGGGTGCGCCGTTTGGGACGTAGCGTAGCTCGGGATCGCGGGTAAGACGGCCGATGAGGATGATGCGATTATACATGGGCACCACCCGTGGCCGGACCCGCCGGCCGTTCCTCTCCGCCGGCGGCGGCGGTACCTGGGGTTCCCGTGGTCGGGGCCTGACCGGCCGGCGCGGCGGCACTTGAGGCTCCCGCGGCCGAGGTGTGACCGGCCGGCGCGGCGGTACTTGAGGTCCCCGCGGTCGAGGTGTGACCGGCCGGCGCGGCGGCACTTGAGGCTCCCGCGGCCGAGGTGTGACCGGCCGGCGCGGCGGTACTTGAGGCTCCCGCGGCCGCCGGCGCGGCGATCCGATGCGTCGCGACGGTAAATCGCAGTAACGCTTCGTGGAGGCCCAGCGTCTGCCGGAGCGGTCCCACGCGGCCGGAGTCGAGCTCGAAGACCGTCATCAAGTAGAAGCCGTCGCGGTGATTCTGGATGGGGTAGGCGAGCTTGCGTTTGCCCCAGCGATCCGCGGACTTTACGGTGCCCCCGTTCTCGGCGATCCGCTGGTGGATCCGCTCGATGGCGGCGGTCAGCGCTTCCTCGTCGAGATCAGGACGAACAATGGCCACAATCTCATAGGTGCTCAATCGGCACCCTCCTTCCTCCGGACGTTCGGGTCGAGTCGATCCCACGGCCCTGCCGTGTGCCTCCACGCGGGTGCGCCGCGCGAAGCCCGACAGAGCAGGAAGGCCGCGGCCGCGCGACGCGGCCGCCCGCTATGCAATTGCACGACGTCAAACCGACAGTCGATTATAGCATGTGCCGCATACCGGCCTCAAGAAACCCCGGCCGTAGAGGGCCGCAAGAGACCAGGTACAGGGGCGTCCGCGGCGGCTTAGGCCGCGAAGCGAAACGTGATCACGTCGCCGTCGCGGACCAGGTACTCCTTCCCTTCCAGCCGCAGCATCCCTCCCTCGCGCGCGGCGGCGACGGATCCGCAGGCGACAAGGTCCTCCCACGCGATGACCTCCGCCCGGATGAACCCGCGCTCCATATCCGTGTGGATCCGGCCCGCCGCCTTGGGAGCACGCGTCCCTGCGGGGACGTGCCAGGCCCGTACTTCCGCGGACGCGATCGAGAAGAACGTATGGAGTCGCAGGAGCGACCGGCACGCCTGAACCAGGCGCGGCAGCCCGCGCTCGGAGAGGCCCAGCGCGGCGAGGAACTGGGACGCCTCGTCCGGCGGAAGCTCCGACAGTTCCAGCTCCAGCTTGCCGTAGAGCCCCAGCGCCTGCGCGCCGGTCCCGGCCGCGTAGCGCTCCACCGTGTCGAAGGCGGCACGGCTTGCCGGATCGCGGTCGTCGAGGTTGGCGACGTACAGGACCGGCCGGGCGGTGAGGGAATGGAGACGGCCGATGACCTGAGCTGCCGCCTCGGCCATCTGGGGCACGGTGAACGACCGCGCCGGCCGGCCGCCGGACAAGTGGGCGGCCAGCCCGTTGAGCACGGTCTCTTCCTCGCGCGCCGCACGGTCTCCGGTCCGCGCTCGTGGCGCTACCTGAGTCTGCGCCCTCTCGACCGCCGCCAGATCGGCGAGCAGTAGCTCCGAGTCTACGATGCCGATGTCCCGCACCGGGTCCACGCCGCCTTCCACGTGCGCCGCGGGGCCGCCGAAGCAGCGCACGACATGGAGCAGGGCGTCCACTTCGCGGATGTGGCCCAAGAATTGGTTGCCGAGCCCCTCGCCCGCGTGGGCGTTGCGCACGAGCCCGGCGATGTCGACCAGCTCCAGCGTGGCCGGCACGACGCGCTCTGGATGCGTGACGGCCGCCACGGCGCTGAGCCGATCGTCCGGAATCCGGACCACCCCGACATTCGGCGCGATCGTCGTAAACGGGTAGGGCGCGATCTCGGCGTGGGCCACGGTGATCGCGCGAAACAGGGTCGACTTCCCGGCGTTGGGCAACCCGATCAGGCCGCAGGTCAGCGACACGGTGCTCTCCGGCGGGCGCGCGGACGCGCACCTCAGGCCCGGCCGGGCTCCTCCGCCGCGGCGGGACCGCGCTTCGTGAACGCCTTGATCCGGCGTTCGAGCTTCGACCGCGGCATCAGCACGTAGCGCCCGCAGCCGAGGCAGCGGATGCCGATATCGGCGCCGAGCCGGACGATTTCCCAGCGGTCGTCCCCGCATGGGTGGGCTTTGCGCGTTTGGATGACGTCTCCGATGGCCAACTTGAGCACCGGCACCGGCGGTCCCTCCGATCAGCGCCCGGATGCGACAAGCAGATCGGTCGGCGCATAGTCGTCGGTCAGCACCGGCACGTCCTGCGTCTCGATCGGGCCGGTATAGAGGTCGGCGGCGTCGCGGGCAAACCCGGCGATCCGGACGGCCCCGTCCGCGACGGCGTGCGCGGCGCGCGCCCGCACGTCCGCAGGGCTCAACGCGGGGCCGGTCGCGCCGATGAGGATGATGTTCTGCAGGCCCTCGCCGGCGTCACCGCCGACCGGGAACACGTACACCGACGGAAAGACCGTGCGGAACGTCTTGTAGAACGCCCGGAACAGCGGGCTCTGCGGTCCACGGATGGCGCCGATCACGTTGCTCACGACGGCCCCCCCGGGCGTGAGGTGGGCCGTGGCGCTCTCGTAGAACTCCAGCGTCGCCAGATGGAACGGGATCGTGTCGATCAAGTACGCGTCCAGGACGATGAGATCGTACCGATCGACGGTCCGGCGCATCCACAGGCGGCCATCCTGCATGTGCACGGCGACACGCGGATCGTCGGGGAGGGCGAAGAACCGCCGGGCCGTCGCCACGACCGCGGGATCGATCTCCACGACGTCGATGTGGACGCGCGGGTAGTCATGATAGAACCGGGTCGGCGCGGTGCCGCCGCCCATCCCAACGAACAGCACGCGGCGCACCGCCCGCGCGAACAGGACGCCGAGATGCAGGTAGTCCGTGTAGGGGAAGACGGTGACGCGCGGCGCGCCGCGCTCGACCGCGCTCTGCCAGTACCGGTCCAGCCTGAGGTACCGGTAGGCACCCTCGTCGCTCACTGTGATACGGTGGTAGATCGTGTCCTGGGCGTACACCACGTCCGGCCCGTCGGGCGGCACCGCGGCGGTGGCGGCGAGCACGGCGGCTGTGACCGCGGCGGCAGCCCCGGCGCCGCGCAGCCGCCGGGACCACAGGAACCCCAGCACGGCGAGCGCCATCTCGGTCGCGCCGAGGATCTGCACGATGGCGCGTACGCCGAACGCGGAGATCAGCACGAACGCCGCGAGCAGCGTCCCCGCGATGCTGCCGAGCGTGCTCAGCGCGTAGAGGACGCCCGCGACGTTGCCGATCCCCTCCACGGACCGCGCGCTCAGGCGCACCGCATACGGCGAGATCGTGCCGAGCAGGACGCTCGGCAGGAAGAAGAGCGCCATGGCGCCCGCCAGCGGGTTGGCCCGCGGCCCGTAGTCGCGGGCCGCGATCGCGCCGAGAATGTCGCCCGCGACGTGTGGAATCGGGTAGATGCAGACGCCGGCGGCCAACACGAGCGCAAGGAACGGGCCCCACGACGGCCAGCGCGTGGCGATCCGCCCGCCGAGAAAGTACCCAAGGCTGAGCGCCGCCAGAAACACCCCGATGAGGCTGCCCCACACGTAGATCGAGTTGCCGAAGTAGGGGGCCACCACCCGGCTCGCGACGATCTCCAGCGCAAGCAGCACGCCGCCGCTCGTGAAGACGATGAGTTGAAGAATGGCTGCCCTCCGCGGGGAAGCAGGTGGGCAACACTTCCCCGCGGGGTACGCGCACCCTGCTCGGCGCAGGCGCGGCCGGGCCGCGGAGCCGTTAGGCGGGCGCCGGCGCCGCCTTGCGCAGGACGATGTCGCCGCCCTGCGCGTCCACCAGCACGACGTCGTGCTCGCGGAACTCACCGCCGAGCATCTTGCGGCTCAGCGGATTCTCGACCAGGCGCTGGATCAGCCGCCGGAGCGGTCGCGCGCCGTAGTCGGGGCTGTAGCCCTCGCGCGCGAGCAGCGCCCGCGCCGCGGGCGTCACCTCGAGGCGGATGTTGAGCCGCGCCAGGCGCGCCGTGAGCCCCTGGAGCTGCAGGTTCACGATCTCCTCCAGGTTCGCCCTGGTCAGCGGGTGGAAGACGATGATCTCGTCGATGCGGTTGAGGAACTCCGGCCGGAGGGTGCGGCGCAGCTCCTCCTGGATCTGCACCCGCACCAGCTCGAACGCCGTGCGGTCGTCCGGCTCCAGATTCCGCAGGTACTGGCTGCCGAGATTGCTCGTCATGATGATGATCGCGTGCCGAAAGTCCACGGTGCGCCCGTGCCCGTCCGTGAGCCGGCCGTCCTCCAGGACCTGCAACAGCACGTTGAACACGTCCGAGTGCGCCTTTTCGATCTCGTCGAACAGGATCACGCGGTACGGCCGCCGGCGCACGGCCTCGGTCAGCTGTCCGCCTTCATCATAGCCCACGTATCCGGGCGGCGCGCCGATGAGGCGGCTCACCGAGTATTTTTCCATGTACTCGGACATGTCGATGCGCACCATCGCGTCCTCATCGTCGAACAGGAGCACGGCCAGCGCCCGCGCCAGCTCCGTCTTGCCGACCCCGGTCGGGCCGAGGAACAGGAACGACCCCACGGGCCGCTTGGGATCGGCCAGTCCCGCACGCGACCGTCGAATGGCGTCCGCCACCGCCTGCACCGCGTCGTCCTGACCGATCACACGCACGTGGAGGCGCTCTTCCAGGCGCAGCAGCTTGGCCATCTCGCCCTCCATCAGACGCGTGACGGGGATCCCGGTCCACCGGCTGACGACCGAGGCGATGTCTTCCGTGCCGACCTCCTCTTTGAGCAGGCGCCCGTCGCCGAGGGCCGCCAGCTTGGCTTCCTGGGTCTTGAGCTGCTGCTCGAGCTCCCGCAGCGTTCCGTACCTGAGGCGCGCCACCTGCTCCAGGTCCGCCGCCCGCTCCGCGCGCTCGATCTGTACGCGCGTCTCGTCGATCCTTTGCCGCGTCGCCCGCAGATCGCCTATGAGCGCCTTCTCCTGATCCCAGCGGACGCGGAGCGCCTGGCTCTGCTCGCGCACCTCCGCGATCTCGCGCTCGATCCGGCCGAGCCGCTCACGGGCCGCGGGATCGGTCTCGCGGCGCAGCGCCTCGCGTTCGATCTCGAGCTGCATGACCTTGCGGTCCGCCTCGTCGAGCGGCGCGGGCTTGCTGTCCATCTCCATGCGCAGCCGGCTCGCGGCCTCGTCGATCAGGTCGATCGCCTTGTCGGGCAGAAACCGGTCGCTGATGTACCGGTCGGACAGCGTGGCGGCGGCGATCACGGCGCTGTCGGTGATGCGAACGCCGTGGTGCACCTCGTACTTCTCTTTGAGGCCGCGGAGGATGGAGATCGTCTCTTCCACGGACGGCTCGCCCACGAACACCGGCTGGAACCGCCGCTCGAGCGCGGGGTCCTTCTCGATATGCTTGCGATATTCGTCGAGCGTCGTCGCGCCGATCGCGTGCAGCTCCCCCCGCGCGAGCATCGGCTTGAGCATGTTGCTCGCGTCCATCGCGCCCTCGGCCGCGCCCGCGCCGACGACGGTGTGGAGCTCGTCGATGAAGAGAATGATCTCGCCGGCGGCCTCGGTCACCTCGCGCAACACGGCCTTGAGCCGGTCCTCGAACTCGCCGCGAAACTTCGCGCCCGCGATCATGGCGCCGAGGTCGAGCTGGACGACGCGCTTGCGGCGGAGCCCCTCCGGCACGTCGCCGCGGACGACCCGCTGGGCGAGGCCCTCGACGATCGCGGTCTTGCCGACGCCGGGATCGCCGATGAGCACGGGGTTGTTCTTCGTCCGCCGCGCGAGCACCTGAACGACCCGGCGGATCTCATCGTCGCGTCCGATTACCGGATCGAGCTTGCCCTCGCGCGCCATCTTCGTCAGGTCCCGGCCGTACCGCTCGAGCGCCTGGTACTTCGACTCGGGGTTGGGGTCGGTCACCCGCTGGCCACCGCGTACCTGCGCCAGCGCCCCGTAGAGCTTTTCCCGATCCACGCCGGCCTCGGCGAGCGCCCGGCCGCCGGCGGTGCGCTGGTCGGCCGCGACGGCGAGCAGGAGGTGCTCCGTGCTGATGTACTCGTCCTTGAGCCGCTGCGCCTCCGCCTGTGCGGTTTCGAGGGCCCGCCGGAGATCGGGTGCGGCCGCGGGCTCCGCGCCACCCTGGACTTTCGGCCGGCGTCCCAGCTCCTGCTCGACGCGCGCCCGCAGGGCGTCCGCGTTCGCGCCCACGCGGGCGAGCACCGCGGCCGGGATCCCATCCCGGGGTGCCAGCAACGCCAGCAGCAAATGATCCGTATCGATCTCCGCGTGCTGGCGTTCCCGCGCCATGGTCTGCGCCGCGAGAATGGCCTCCTGCGCCTTCTCCGTGAATCGATCAAACTTCACAGCCATCGATTGTCGCCTCGTCAAAAATTGTGGTTTACGAAGTCTTGGCCGCCGGCTCGTGCGCCCGCCGCATCTCCTCGAGCAGCTCCCGGTCTCGGGACGTCAGGGGATCCGGCAGGGCGAGTCGAATCTTCGCGAGCAAATCACCCGCGCCCCTACCGCGCAGGTGCGGCATCCCGCGCCCGCGCAGCCGAAACGTGCGGCCGTCGCGGGATGCGGGCGGGATCGTCATGCGCACGGGCCCGCCCGGGGTCGGCACCTCGGCCTCGCCGCCGAGCGCCGCGGTCCAGACCGGGACGGCGACCTCCACCGAGAGGTTGTCGTCGTCGCGGACGAACATCGCATGCGGGCGGACGCGCACGAGGAGGTAGAGGTCGCCGCCGTTGGCCTGCCCCGCGACGCGGATCCGCTGCCCGTCCCGCACCCCGCTCGGAATCTTCACGTCCAGGGACCGGTCGCCCCGGCCGTCCGAGATCGTGACCGTGCGCGTGGTCCCGCCGTAGGCCTCTTCGAGCGTGATCTCCACGGGCCGCTCGACATCGCCCGCCGCGCGGCGCGCCCCGCGCTGCCGGAGCAGATCCTCGAAGGGGTCCGCGCCCGCACCCCGGCCGCGGCGGCGTCCCGCGCCCGCCCGGAAGGCGCCGCCGAAGATCTGCTGGAAAAACTCGCTGAACTGTCCAAGCCCCTCGGGCCCGACGCCTTCGCTGAAGACGGTAAACGTGCCGTCGTCGCCCGGCGCGCCCCCGCGGCGCAGCAGCTCTTCCCATCCACCGCCGCGCTGCCGGAGGTCCAGGATCTGGTCGTACTTCGACCGCCGCTCCGGATCGTTGAGGACCTGGTAGGCCTCGTTGATCTCCTTGAACCGCTGCTCGGCCTCGGCGTCGCCGGGATTGACGTCCGGATGGTGCTGGCGCGCCAGCTTACGAAACGCCTGGCTGATCGCCTTCTGGTCGGCGTCACGCGCGACCCCGAGAATCTTGTAGTAATCCTTGAACTCCATCGCACCGTCCCCGTGGCGCACCCGCCGGCCGAGGTCGTCGGCCGCCGAGGTGCGTCATGCCGCCGCTCAGCCGGCGGTCCGTCCCCGGCCGTCCCCCTGGATGTCCGAGACCACGGTCACCCGGGCCGGCCGCAGAACGTCGTCGTTGAGCCGGTAGCCCCGCAGCACTTCCGCCGCAACCGTGCCCGGCGCCTGCGTCGCGTCCAGAGGCGGCACGGCCGCCACGGCTTCATGCAGCCGCGGATCAAACTCGCGCCCCACGGCGTCGATGGGACGCACGCCCATCACCGCGAGCTGATCGAGCATCTGGCGATGCGCCATCTGCAGACCGTCCCGCAACGCCTTGCTCTCCGCGTCTTGGCCCGTGGCATAGGTGAGCGCGCGCTCCAGGTTGTCCAGCACGCCGAGGGCCACGCCGAGGACCTGCCGCCGGGTCCGGTCGACCGCATCCTGCCGGTCGCGTGCCGCGAGCCTCTTGTAGTTTTCCAGGTCCGCGGCGGAGTGGAGGAACTGCTGCCAGTTTCGCTGGGCCTCGGCCCGCGCCTCGCGGACCTTGGCCCGCAGCTCCTCCGGCGTGAGTCCCGCCAAGTCATCGTCCTGCGCCGGCGCCGCGGCCTCGGTGCGGCTGTCTTGCGGTTCCGCCGGCCGCTCGGCGGCGCGGGCCGCATCGTCCTCCAGCGGCCCGGGGGTGTGTTCCACCTCGGGCCGCCCGTGCGCGTGTTCGGTCGTCATGCCGCCACCTCAATCGGTCCAAACATGCGTATCCTGGGGCGGGCACGCGCCCGCCCTCTCGCGCGACGCTTACGGTTTGTCCGACGGCTTGAACTCCGCGTCGATGACATCGTCACCGCCGCCCTCCGAGCTCCCGGGCTGCGCCCCGCCGCCCTGGGCCCCCCCGGCACCCGCCGTTGCGCCCGCCGTCGTCCGCTTGTACATCTCCTCGCCGAGCTTGTAGCTGGCCTGCTGCAGGGCTTCGGTCGCCCGCTTGATGCGCTCCGTGTCGTCGGTCTTCGTGGCCTGCTTGAGCTCGGCGAGCGCGGTCTCCACCTTTCCTCGCTCGTCGGCCGATACTTTGTCGCCGACCTCCTTGAGCATCCGCTCGGTCTGGTACGCGAGGCTGTCGCCGCGGTTCTTGACCTCCGCGATGTCGCGCCTCTGCTGGTCCTCGGCGGCGTGGGCCTCGGCCTCCTTGACGAGGCGGTCGACCTCGCGCTTGTCCAGCGTCCCCGTCCCGGTGATCTTGATGGACTGCTCGCGCGCCGTCGCCTTGTCCTTCGCCGACACGTTCAGGATGCCGTTGGCATCGATGTCGAACGTGACCTCGATCTGCGGCATGCCGCGCGGCGCCGCGGGGATGCCGTCGAGGATAAACTTCCCGAGCGTCCGGTTGTCCCGGGCCATCGGCCGCTCACCCTGGAGCACGTGGATGTCGACGGCGGTCTGCCCGTCCTCGGCCGTGCTGAACGTCTCCGTCTTGCGCGTCGGGATCGTCGTGTTCCGCTGAATCAGGATGGTGTTGACGCCGCCGAGCGTCTCGATGCCGAGGGAGAGCGGCGTCACGTCCAGCAGCACGACCTCGCGCACCTCGCCGCCGAGCACGCCGGCCTGGATCGCCGCGCCCACGGCGACCACCTCGTCCGGGTGGACCTCTTTGTTCGGCTCCTTGCACGTCAGGCGCCGGACCAGCTCCTGCACGCTCGGCATGCGCGTGGACCCGCCGACCAGGATGACCTCGTTGATGTCGCCCTCGGACAGCTTGGCGTCGGACAGCGCCTGCTTGAACGGTCCGATGCACCGCTCCACGAGATCCGCGGTCAGCTCGTCGAACTTCGCCCGTGTGAGCACCATGTCCAGGTGCTTCGGGCCCGACGCATCCGCCGTGATGAACGGCAGGTTGATCGACGTCTGCACGACGGTGCTGAGCTCGATCTTCGCCCGCTCCGCCGCCTCCCGCAGCCGCTGCAGCGCCTGCCGGTCCGCGCGGAGATCGATCCCCTGCTGCTTGCGGAACTCGTCGGCCAGCCAGTTCACCACGCGCTCGTCGAAGTCGTCGCCGCCGAGGTGCGTGTCGCCGCTCGTCGCCTTGACTTCATACACGCCCTCGCCGATCTCCAGCACCGACACGTCGAACGTCCCGCCGCCCAGGTCGAACACCAGGATCGTCTTCGCGTGCTTCTCCTCGAGCTGCCGGCCGTACGCCAGCGACGACGCCGTCGGCTCGTTGATGATCCGCAGCACCTTGAGGCCGGCGATCTCCCCGGCGTTCCGGGTGGCCGTGCGCTGCGCATCGTTGAAGTAGGCCGGGACCGTGATGACGGCCTGCTCCACCTTCTCGCCCAGGTACGCCTCGGCGTCCGTCTTCAGCTTTTGCAGGATCATCGCCGAGATCTCTTCCGGCGTAAACGTCTTGCCCGCGGCCGGAATGTTGACGACCGCGTTGCCTGTCTTGCCTTCCTCGACCCGGTACGGCACGATCGACCGCTCGGCGGCCACCTCGTTGTAGCGCCGGCCCATGAAGCGTTTGATCGAGTAGACGGTGTTCTCGGAATTGAGAATCGCCTGCCGCCGGGCCATCTGGCCGACCAGGCGCTCCCCCGTCTTGGTGAACCCGACGACGGAGGGCGTCAGCCGGCTCCCCTCGGCGTTGGGGATGACCGTCGGCTCGCCGCCGATCATCGCCGCGATCACCGAGT
>JAJPIA010000076.1 GCA_021324975.1 Bacillota bacterium | reverse complement strand
TTGGCTGCCTTCTTCTTGGTCGCCATGGACTGGGCCCTCCTTTCGATTTGTGGTGTCCAGGGGGGACCTGTTCTTGCCCCTCAATAACCCCTCATACGACACTATCCAATTTTTTCCTCCTGGAATACCGAGAAATCAGAAAAGATTCTGAGAGAACGCAAGGGTCGGGACCTAAGATCCGGAATTAGCCGGGAATCCCCGGAAGGCGCCGGGCAACGCTCGGTTGCAAGATGCGCTCGCAAACCCTTACAGAATACGCGTTCCCGTTCGATCCACCATCGCCATCGATAACCAAATCTCACCCGATCACGCTCGGGGGCGTGCGATCGTTGAGAGGCATTCTCATAGACATTCGCCCACCATCACCGGGGTTGGCGCGATGCCGACGATCGCGAATGCCGCGCCGGAATCAAGGGCACCCGAAGCAACGGCCCGCGCTCGCGACGGCCACGCTGAGACATGCCGCCGCGCTCAAGGCACGGTCGCCATCGTCGGGACGCCGACGCCGGCGCGAAGACGAGCGAGGAGGCACTGGTGCTCACATGCGCGTGGCGAGCCCAAGCACGTGACGGCACGACGCGACCGCGCGACGCGGAGGGCGAGCGAGGAGCCGCGGGAACCCGAGCGCGTGTAGGGAGGCGCGAGCATCAACCGCGCGACGGGGAGGACGCGCGAGGAGGCGCGGGAACCCGAGCGCGTGTAGGGAGGCCCGGGCGCGCGACGGCGCGCCCGGGCCTCGACAGTCAAACTAAAGCCGCTACCGCCGCGGACGCGGTGAGTCGTATAGATTCAGCGGGTGCCGCCGCAACGCCTGGCCGATGGCGCGCCGCAGCTGGTCGAACGCCTCCAGATCGTACTGGCTCACGAAGGTGATCGCCGTCCCGGGACGGCCCGCGCGCGCGGTCCGCCCAATCCGGTGGATATACGTGTCGATGTCCTCGGGGATGTCGTAGTTGACCACATGGGAAACATCGGCGAGGTCGAGTCCGCGCGACGCCACGTTCGTCGCGATCAGCAGACGGACGCGCCTGCTTTCAAAGTCGCGGAGCGCGCGCAGTCGGGCGCCCTCCCTCATTCCGCCGTGGATGACGGCCGCCTGGCGGCTCTTCGCAAAGGCTCGTGCGAGGCGGTCAGCGCGGTGCCGGGTGCGACGGAACACCAAGCCCGAGTGGATCGGCTCGTCCTGAAGCAGCCGCCGCAGCGCCGCGACCTTGTCTTCTTCGGCCACCTCGACGTAGAACTGATCGACGGTCTCCACGGTCGGCGCCGCCGTTTGGATAGCGACCCACAGCGGCGCACGCATATGCTGCGCGGCAATGGCGCGAATCTCGGCCGGCATGGTGGCCGAAAACAACGCGGTTTGCCGCGCCCGGGGCGTGCGCCCCAGGATGCGCGAGACATCGGGGAGAAAGCCCATGTCGAGCATGCGATCGGCCTCATCGAGCACGACCGTGTCCACGCGCCCGATCGACGCGGTCCCGCGCTGCAGGTGGTCGAGCAGCCGGCCGGGGGTGGCAACGGCGATATTCGGGCGCCGCGCGAGCTCGGCGAGCTGGCGTTCGATCGGCTGGCCGCCGTAGAGCGCTACGATCTTGTGGCCCCGTTCGCGCCCGAGCGCCCGCAGGTCGTCCGCCACCTGCAGCGCCAGTTCCCGTGTCGGTGTGAGCACGAGGCCCTGGAGGGTGGCCGCTTGCGGATCGAGCCGCTCGACAAGGGGGATCCCGTAGGCGCCGGTCTTGCCGGAACCTGTCTGCGCCTGCCCAACGATGTCGCTGCCCGCAATCATGACCGGGATGACCTTGGACTGGATCGGTGTTGGGCGCGCCCACCCGAGCGCGCCGATTGCCTTGGTCGTATCGCGGTGAAGGGAGAATTCGTCGAACGAAGTTGCGGAACTGGTGGGGTCGGAGTGGACCCGTGGACTTTCAGGGAGCGTGATACTGATACAAACCGCCTCCTCGTGTAACCCGGCGGGTGCCGGGCCGCGGCTGCCGCCGCTCAAGCTGGTGCCGGCATCAGCGCGTGTCTCGCCGGGACCAACTCGTCACGAGCAAGGCCTGCGACACACCGTGGGGGATGCCGCCGGCATCCCCCACCGAACGCATGTATGACGACAATTGAACTATAGCAAGCGTCGCCCCGGGCGTCAAATCGCCGAATCGCGCCCGCTTCAAATCTTCCCCGTAAGGCTATCGCCAACTCCTCCATCTTACCGGGCGCCATCCGACGACCCCGGAGGCTCGGTGGCCGCTACGGCGCGACGTGAATACACCCAGATCGTGCGGCTGCACCACGTCCACCGCTCCCGTCGGGCCTAGGGGGCCCGTTGCCCTGCGATGCGCTCGAAGTCTTCGAAGAGCGCATCGGGGTCAAGGCGTTCCCGGATCAGTCCCTGGGCAAATTGCTCCTCGCAAAAAGCCGCCACCATCGTGCGGTTCTCCCGGTATCCGTAGGGCCTGAACGCCGGCCCCATCAACGTATCCTGGTCCTCAAGGTCGGCGAGCACCCACGGGCTCGATTCATGCAACACGCGGTGGTTCTCTTCGGACAGTTGCCTGGCCCGCACGAACGCGTCGAACAACGCGGCGAGCAGCTGAGGATGCCGCTCGGCCACCGGTCGGCGCACGACGATCACATGATGCCCTGGGAAGATGCCTGTGCGCCGGTAGTAGTCCCGCTCGGCCGCCCGGTAGTCAACGTAGAGCCGCCGGATCGGTGACCGTTGTTCGTGGAAGGCACGCGGCGGCCAGGGCGACATCACGGCGTCGATCTCGCCCGCGACGAGCAGATCCCCAAGCGACCGGCCGGGCGGCGTCGCGTGAACCCCCTGTGGCAGCGCGACCCGGGCCGAGGGTCCGCCCGGGTCGATGGAATCCACTGGGCCCACGTACCACTCGATGCTGTCCGGGGAGATGCCCTGCTCGCGCACGAGCGCGCGGCTCCACGTATTGCCGCTCGCGCCCCATGAGTCCGTCGCCACGCGCCGGCCGCGGAGCTGGCCCACGTCCACAAGATCGCTGTCGCGGCGCACGAAGAAGCAGCGATGGCGAAACTCCCGCATGATGAATACGGGGAGCCCGACCAGCGACCGATCGCCGGAGGCGACGCGGCGCAGGTATTGGCTGAACGATGCCTCCGCGCCGTCGATGGCCGCGTTCCGGCGAAACTGGTCCAGGGCGTCGAACGCGCGAATCAAGGTGAGCTCGGCCCCGTCGACCTTGACGTCGCCGAGAGCCAGCGGCGCTACATAGTCGTAGTCGCGGGTCGCGATCGTCACCGCTACGGAAGCAGGCGTCATGCCATCTCCTCCTTGGTGTCTTGGTGGGGCGGGTTGGTCGTGGTCGCCGTCAAACGGCGCGCCATGCACCCATTCGCGACGGTGGGAGCCGTTCATGCCGGAGACCCCGCGATGTGCGCGCCCTGGGTGCGATGCCGCGGCGAGGGTCGGGAAGATTCCGCCGGCTCGGCCGCGAAGGGGTACCGGCGATGTTTGAGAAGCCCGTCTATCTCAAGCTCGTGGAACTGGGGCTCGACAACCCCGGCAAAGCGGCGTTCCCGAGGCGCCTCGAGCCGATGCTTCCCGTGTTGGGGCGCGAGGCGTTCACGGATCCCAATTGGCTCATGGAAGCCAAGTGGGACGGGATCCGCGTGCTCGCGTTCGTCCACGACGGCGTGGCCACCCTGCGCGGGCGCGACGGACGCGATCTCACACACCGTTTCTACCCCGTTGCCAACCGCCTGAGCGTCTTTCCGACCTCGCTCGTGGTCGACGGCGAGATGGTCGTCCTGGACGAGCAAGGACACCCCAGCCTGGAGGCCGTCAGCGCGTGGAAGGGCCGGCGCGGGGTCCTGAGCTACAAGGTGTTCGACTGTCTTCACCTCCACGGGCACGCCCTGCTGGCGCGGCCGCTGGACGAGCGCCGGCGCGTCCTCGAAGCCGTGCAACAAGCTCTCAACAGCGCGACGGTGCAGGTGACCCCGGTCCTCGAAGGGGCCGACGGCAGGGTCGCGTTTCAAACCGCCATCAAGCTCGGCCTCGAAGGGCTGATCGCCAAACGGCGGTCCAGCCCGTACCGTCCCGGCGCCCGCTCGAACGACTGGGTAAAGTTGCCGGCCCGGCCGCGCGACGAGTTTCTCGTCGCCGGATTCTTCCTGCGCCAGAGAAGGCTCGCGCGCCTCATCGTCGCCGAGCAGGGCGCCGACGGGAACCCGGTGTACGCGGGAACCGTGGAGTGCAGCCTTCCGGACGAACTCCGGAGCGAGTTGCTGAGGCGCCTGCGCGGGCTCGAGCGCAAGCGCCCTCCGTTCGGCCGGGTGCCGGCAATCGACGAGGCGCCGGGGAACCACGCAGCGGACCGGGATCCTCATTGGGTCAAGCCGGAAGTCGTGGTGGAGATCGAAACCGGCCGCCGCGACGCCACCGGCCTCGCCGGCGCCGTCCTCAAGGGCCTTCGGGACGACAAGACAGCGGCGACGTAGCCGGGGCGCGCCCGCACCGTGCCGGCCGCAGGCGCTGCGGACGGCTACCGCTGGCAATGAGGGCAGAAATAGGCCGTCCGTCCGCCGATCGTGGCTGTGTGGAGCGGGCGGCGGCATCGCGGACACACACCGCCGCGCTCCCGGACGTCTATCAGGTCGCCGATGGTCCGGCCGCGTCCCGACAGCGCGGCGATCCCGCGCCGAAGCGACGTGACGATGGCGCGATGGAGTCGCCGGAGTTCCGCCGGCCGCAACGAAGCGCCCGTCCGATCCGGGCTCAGCCGTGCTTGGAATAAGATCTCGTCCGCATAGATATTGCCGATCCCGGCGATGAGATCTTGACGGAGCAGCAGCGCCTTCACCGCGCCGCGGCGCTCCTGTAGGAGCCCGCGCAGCCGCGCCTGCGTGAACTCCGGACTGAGAGGCTCAATGCCCAGCCTGCGCACGCCGTCCAGTTCCGCTGCCCGATCCGTGGCCACAAGATCGAGGTGTCCGAAGCGGCGCTGGTCGATGAACCGGACATCAGTGGCGTCAACCCCAATGACGAGGCGGGTGTGCGGATGAACGGGCGCGATCTTCGGCACCACGACGAAGTCGCCCGTCATCCGGAGATGACCGACAACCGTGAGATTGCCGTCCATCGACAGCATCAGATACTTACCTCGCCGGGAGACGTGCCGGACGGTACGCCCGCGCAGGCGCCGCGCAAAGGCCGCCGCGGACGGAGATCGCACGACCGCGTGATCGAGGATTCGAACGCGGTCGATCCGCCGGCCCATTAGCCGACGCCGCAGTAGGCCGGCAACCGCTTCGACGTCGGGCAGTTCGGGCATGGCCAAGCCACCCCCTCAGACTGGCTCACCAGGCCGTGTCCGGCTGTAAGTTTGTGAGTTAGCGATTGCAATACCTCTCGTATCGCGTTTGTGAAAAAACACCTCCTGAAGCTTAGTCCCTTCGGCCTATTTGGGTGCCGCGGCGTTTGCCCATTCGGCGGCCGGGCAATAGACAGCGTGGCGATGCGTGCGCGATGTCTCTTCGCCGGTTCGCCAAGCACCACGCCGAGGCGCGCGATCGCCAGCAAACGCTTCATGACACGGAGGTGGGAAACGGCGGACAACGCGAGTCATTGCAGCGACGCGGCGCAACAGGCCGCGATTCGAGTGCAATCGCAATGATCCACTGGAGGTGAAGCCTCTTGAGTCGTCATAGAGTGCGCACGGGCTTGCATGTGCTTACGACGATCGTCCTCGCGGTTGCAATTCCCGTGTGGTTCGTCGGAACCAGCGCTCCGGCGGCCCATGCTCAGACTGTGGTCAACGCGAACGGCGGCAATGGCGGAGCCGGCGGCAGCGGCGGGAACTTCAACGTGACGAACACCGGCAGCGATCACGTCAACATCCACGAAAACATCCACAACTCCGGGAATGGCGGCGCGGGTGGCGCCGGTGGCAACGGCGGCACGGTGAGCACGTCCGGCAGCGGCAGCACGACCGTCAACGCCAACGGCGGCACAGGTGGCGCCGGCGGCAACGGCGGCAACTTCAGCACCACGAACACCGGCAGCGGTCACGTCAATATCCACGAAAACATCCACAACTCCGGGAACGGCGGCGCCGGTGGCGCCGGCGGGAACGGCGGGACGGTGACCGTCTCGGGCGCGACCACGTCGACCAGCACGGCTTCGAGCACCAGCGCCACGGGCGTTGGAGCGCAGAACACGACGAACAACGCTCTCAGCAATGTCTCCAATAGCGGCGCCTCGGGCACCAGCACCTCAGGCGTCGGAGCGCAGAACACGACGAATAACGCGCTCAGCAACACCTCCAACGCCACCGCGTCCGGCAATGGTAGCGCGGGTGGCGCCGGAGGCGCGGGCGGCAACTTCAATACCGGATCGTCGGGCAACGGCGGGGGTGGCGGCGCCGGCGGCAACGGCGGCAGCTTCAACACCGGTGACTCGGGCAACGGCGGTGGCGGCGGCGCCGGCGGCAACGGCGGCAGCTTCAACACCGGTGACTCGGGCAACGGCGGTGGCGGTGGCGCCGGCGGCAACGGCGGCAGCAACAACTCCAACAACTCCGGCAACGGCGGGGGTGGCGGCGCCGGCGGCAACGGCGGCAGCAACAACTCCAACGGCTCCGGCAACGGCGGGGGTGGCGGCGCCGGCGGCAACGGCGGCGGCAACAACTCCGGCGCTTCCGGCAACGGCGGGGGTGGCGGCACCGGTGGCAACGGCGGCAGCAACAACTCCACAGGCTCCGGCAACGGCGGCGCAGGTGGTGCCGGCGGCAACGGCGGCAGCAACAACACCGGCGGCGGCAATGGTGGCGCCGGTGGCGCCGGCGGAGCGGGTGGCAACGTCAACACCGGCAATTCCGGCAACGGTGGCGCCGGTGGTGCCGGCGGCAGCGGCGGTAGCGGCAACACGGGCGGCGGTAACGGTGGCGCCGGTGGCGCCGGTGGCAACGGCGGCAGCAACAACTCCACAGGCTCCGGCAACGGCGGTGCGGGTGGCGCCGGCGGAGCCGGCGGTAACAACAACTCCACGGGCTCCGGCAACGGCGGCGCGGGCGGCAGCGGCGGCAACGGGGGCAACTTCAACACCGGCAGTTCTGGAAACGGCGGTGCCGGCGGCGCGGGTGGCAGCGGCGGCAGCGGCAACACCGGAGGGTCGGGCAACGGCGGCGCGGGTGGCGCCGGTGGCAGCGGCGGCAACCACAACTCGAACAATTCCGGCAACGGTGGCGCGGGTGGCGCCGGCGGCAGGGGCGGAAACAACAACCTCTAGCGGCAGCGAAGCGTATATCGCGTAAAGCATGGCGTGCCGAGGTCCCGCGGGTAGGGGCCTCGGCACGCGAACGTGCGCGGCGGCCGGCCGCCGCCGATCTCGCCGTGCCGGCCCCCGGTGACTTCTATCGCTCCGAGGCTCGCTGCCGTCCCCGGGGTTGACTCCCCTCCGCGGCGGGAGCTCTGTGCCGGCCGTCGAAGCCACGTGCGGTGCGGTTGGTTCTGTGGAGGTGCCGGCATGTCGCAGTTTGCGATCGTGGATTCGGACAAGATCGGCCGGGATGTCACGTACGAGCCGCCGCTCGTCATCGCGTTCGGCGTGGACAGGCGCAGCGTGGGGGCGCGGACCGTCACGATGGGACGCACGCGGATCCCGCCCGCCGGGCGAAATCAGGCGCATTACCATTCCTGCGAGGCGTCGTTCTTCATCCGCAAGGGCACCCTGAAGTTGTTCATCGGCGAAGCGCGGACCGAGCACATCGTCCACGAGAATCAGTTCGTGTTCATCCCGCCCGGCGCCATCCACGGCCTGCAGAACATGAGTGAGACCGAGGAGGCCGAGCTGATCTTCACGTACGGCAACTGTCCCAGCAAAGATGATGCGGGCACCGTGTTCGTCGAGCGGCCCTGGGCGACGCCGGCCGACGTCGAGCGCTGAGTCCCGAGCGCCTCGGGCCGTCGCGCGACGCGGCGGCCCGGAATCAACGGAACGCTGATGCCCGATGCGCTGATCAGAACCTCAGCGCGAAAGCCCCGGCTTCAGCCATTGGGGGTTCGGGGATCGGAAATGGCGCTGTGCGTGCGGCGCCGTCCACGATCGCGACCTGAACGCCGCTCGCAACATCCGGACGGGAGTATCAAGGCATCACCCGCTGCTGATCGCGCGGGAATAACGTGACCTCGCGCAGGTTGCCCGCGCCGACGAGCCCCGCAACCCATCGCTCGAGGCCGATCGCAAACCCGCCGTGCGGAGGCATGCCGTGCCGAAACGCCTCGAGATATCCGGCCAGCGGCGCGGGTGAGAGGTTGCGGCGGTCAAGCGCGGACAGGTAGTCATCGTACAGGTGCAACCGCTGTCCCCCGGTGACGAGCTCCGTGCCGCGAAAGAGCAGATCGAAACTATTGGAGTACGCGGGCCGCTCCGGGTCGGGATGTGTATAAAACGGCCGCTTGGCCATTGGGAACCCGGTGATAAAGAGAAAGTCCGAGCCACAGACCTCTTGCGCCCACTCACCGAGTCGCCGCTCGTGCCGCGGCGTTAAGTCCAGCGCCTCGGAGCAATCCTCGGCCCCATCCGCTGCTACGAGCTCCAGGGCGCGTGTGAAGTGAATCACAGGAATCGAAACCGGCACCTCCGGCAGGCGCCGCCCGAAGCGCGCCATCGCATCTGGTGCTTCCGCAGCCACCGCGGCGACCATGCCGTGTAGCACCTCGGTCAGGACCGCCATCACCGTGGTGTGGTCTTCGATGAAACCGATCTCCGCATCCAGGGAGACGTACTCGTTGAGATGGCGCGGTGTATCGTGCGGTTCGGCGCGGAAGACGGGCCCAACCTCGAACACGCGCTCGAACACCCCGACCAAGATCTGTTTGTAGAGCTGCGGGCTCTGCGCAAGATATGCCGGCCGCCCGAAGTAGTCTACGGCAAAGACGCTCGCGCCGCTCTCCGTCGCCGTGCCGACGATTTTCGGCGTTTGGATCTCGACGAAACCCCGGGCCCGGAGCGCGGCGCGAAATCCCGCCATCGACGCCGACGCGATCTCGAAGGGTGCCCGCTGCCGGGGATGCCGTAGCGCGACCGGGGCGTGGTCGAGTGCCAGCGCGGGCGTCGCGGCCAGACGGGGACGGCTGAGATCAACCGGCGGCGTCTCCCGGGGCGCAACAAGGACGTCGATTATGGGGGCACGAAGCTCGACGCCTCCCGGAGCCTGCGCGCTCAGGTGCACGTCGCCGCGGACGCGAAGCACCGACTCGCGCTGGAGCGCGTCGATGCGGGCGCAGAGGACCGGGTCCTCGACAACCACCTGAGCGAGCCCGCGCCCGTCACGCAGGATCAAGAAGCCGATGTGCCCGAGGCGCCGCCAGTGGTGAAGCCAGCCGGCCAGAGCCACATCACGACCCGCATGCTCCCGAAGCTCAGTCGACCACGCGCGCATGACAAAGGCACCTCCGCAATCCCCAGCGTATCCGGACGGGGGGATCCCGTGGTGCCACCGCACTTCGCTGCGACCCGAAGCACGGGCCGCAGCCTCATGCCCTGATCACGGCGGGCCGCCGGCGAGGCCTACTGGCTTGCCGTCCCGTTCTGCCCCGCGGCTCGTGGAGTGTCGTTCACGTGGTCCGGAGGCCGCTGTTCCACCACCCGCGGCTCTCTCTGCCCCGGGACCGCACGTTACTACTCTCCGTCATCGCCTTGATAGCACACTACCAGGGATGCTGACGGACCGTCAACGCCCGAAGCACCCTGCACCCGATCAGCCGGCCCGACGAGCCCACGCCTCGCGCGAGCGGGGGCCGCGCGCCATCCGGTGATCCCACGCCCCATGCAAGCGTGGGTCGGGCGGGCGGTAGGAAACGCGCCGGTTCGGCAGAATGATCGGGGCCAGGAATGCCGCCACTTGAGACAGAGCCCACCAACATCGTGGCCGGAGAGCGCCGGCTGACGGCGCTCTGGACGCATGCGTCCGCGCCCGTTGCGGTGTGCGCCCTGGCGCACGGCGCGGGCGCCGGAATGGCGCATCCGTTCCTGCACGGCGTGGCCGATGGGCTCGCGGCCTCCGGCATCTCGGTGCTCCGGTTCAACTTTCCCTATATGGAAGCGAAGCGGCGGGTTCCGGACGGCACGGCCGTGATCCTCGAAGCATGGGGTGCCGCGCTCAGCCACGTCGTGCTTCGGGCGCGCGGGCTTCCGGTGGTCGCGGCGGGCAAGTCCTTCGGCGGCCGCATGGCCTCCGTCCTCGCCGCTCGGCAGGGCGACGAGTTCCCCGGGAGGGGCCTCGTGTTCTTTGGCTATCCTCTCCACCCGCCCGGCAGGATCGATCGTCTGCGCGATGCGCACTTGCCCCAGGTCCGCAGACCCATGCTGTTCATTCAAGGGACCAGAGATGCGCTGGCCAGGCGGGATCTCGTGGAAGCCACGGTGCAACGGCTCGGTGCGCGGGCCCATCTGCATTTCGTGGACGGAGCCGACCACTCGTTCCACGTGGCGGGAGTGAAGCGCAACGACCGTGACGCCGGGGCGGACGTCGCGCGCGTCGCGGTTTCGTTCGTTCGGGATTCGCTGTTCGCCTGACCGGCGCGGCGCCGGCGTTGCGGCGGCGGCCGCGCTACTCGACCGTCAGCGCGTCTCGGCGACGCCCGCCCTGCATGATCAATCCCACGCGCTGCAGGCACGCGACGTCTGTCCTCCGATCGCCGTCCACGACCCCATGCTCGATGGGCGGCCGGCCCGTGCCGTCCAGCACGCGATGGGCCTTGATCGCCACCAACACCCCATCACCTCCACCCGCTCCTCGGCCGTCACCCGGTGCGGCGCTTGCCCATGTCTTCCGTTTCCGGCGCGAACGTCCTTCGGACGCATCGATCGCGGGCGCGTCGCGCAGGCGGAAGATGCACGCGGCGCGCCGAACCTCTATCACCCAGTGCCGGGGCGGGGAGTCAACGATGGGGGCATTGGACGGCCAGCACGCAGTCGTGACCGGTGGGGCGCGCGGGATCGGCCTCGCGATCGCAAAGCGCCTCCTCGGCGCCGGAGCGGCCGTCAGCCTATGGGACATCGACCGGGACGAAACCCCTCGCGCCGCCGAGCGGCTCGCTTCCCTGGGGCGGGCCGACGCCCTCGTGGTGGATACCTCCAACGCCGCCTCGGTCGAGGCGGCCGCGGCGGACACGCTGGCACGCCACCGGCGCGTTGACATCCTCGTCAACAACGCGGGCATCGCCGGCCCAAACGCCAAGACCTGGGAATACCCCCTGGAGGCGTGGCACCGCGTCCTCGACGTGGACCTTACCGGCGTCTTTCTGTGCTGCCGCGCGCTGCTACCCCACATGCTCGCGCGGAACTACGGGCGTATCGTCAACGTCGCATCGGTCGCCGGTAAGGAGGGTAACCCAAGCGCATCCGCGTACAGCGCGGCGAAAGCGGGGGTGATCGCCCTCACCAAGTCGCTCGGCAAGGAACTGGCCGGTACCGGTGTGATCGTCAATTGCGTCACGCCGGCGGCGGTGGAAACGGACATCTTCCGTCAGATGACGCGGGAGCACGTGGAGTTCATGCTGGCCAAGATCCCGATGGGCCGGTTCGGCACCGTCGATGAGGTCGCGGCGCTCGTGGGGTGGCTCGCCTCGACCGAATGCTCGTTCTCCACCGGCGCAGTCTTCGACATCTCGGGCGGCCGCGCGACGTATTGACCGAATCCGCGTTCTTCGGCCGAACGATGCCGCTCCTCCTTCGTTGATCGCGAGCGAGTTCTCCGATTGGGGCCCGCCCCCGGTTTCGTGCGACATTGAAGCTCAGCGGACGCGCGGGTCCAGCCGATCGCGGACCGCGTCGCCGACGAGATTCGCGCCGAGCACGGTCAGCATGATGGCGAGGCCCGGGAACGTCGCGAGCCACCACGCCGTGGCGAGGTAGTTTCGCCCGTCGGCGAGCATGCTGCCCCAGCTCGGGACCGGGGGCTGTACTCCGAGTCCGAGAAACGACAGCGCGGCCTCGAAGACGATCATGAGTCCAATCTCGAGCGTCGCCACGACGACCGCCGACGGGAGCACGTCGGGCAGCACATGCCGCCGCATCAGCCGGCCGTCCCGGCTCCCGAGCGCCCGGGCCGCTTCCACAAACTCTCGCGTACGTGTCGCGAGCGTCTGGCCGAACGCCACGCGCGCGTAGCGGGGCCACCGGGTGAGGCCGAGGACGAGGACCGTGTTCAGCAAACTGGGGCCGAGCACCGCGACGACGGCGATCGCAAGCAGCAGGAACGGGATCGAGAGGACCGTATCGACGAACCGCATCAGCACGGCGCCGATCCGGCCGCGGTAGTAGCCGGCCACCATGCCCACCGCCGTGCCCAATGCGCCGGAGAACACAACGGCCAGCCCGGCCACGATCAGCGATGCGCGGGCGCCGAAGACGAGCCGGCTGAGGACGTCGCGGCCGAGGCCGTCGGTGCCGAGCCAGTACGTACCGCCCGGCGCGTGCGTGGCGGGAGGCCGGAGACGCATGATGAGGTCCTGCGCGAAGGGGCTCTGGGGCGCCAGGTACGGGGCGCCGAGGGCCGCGATCAGCGCCGACGCGAGGATCGCCGCCCCGAGGGTGCCGCTGGGCATACGCGGCCGCCCTCCGCGGCGCGCGGACGGCAGGGTACCGGCGGCCGCGGCCACGGGGCTACGCGGACGTGTCGCCGAGCTCGATGCGCGGGTCGATGACGCTGTAGAGCACGTCCGTCACCACGCTGGCCAGCACGAACACGGTCGTGCCGACGAGCACGACGGCCTGCACGACCGTGTAGTCGCGCGATTGGATTGCCTCCAACGCCAGCCGGCCAATGCCGGGCCAGGCAAAGATGCTCTCGGTGATCACGACACCTCCCAACAGGTTCGCGATGTCGAGCGTCGCGACCGTGATGATCGGGAGCGCGGCGTTGCGGAGCACGTGGCGCAGAATCACCCGGCGCGGCGCGACGCCCTTCGCCCGGGCGGTCCGGACGTAGTCTCTATCCAACTCCTCCAGCACCGCCGAACGGCTCATCCGGGCGATGGTTGCGAGCGATAACCAGGCGAGCGTCACGGCCGGGAGAATCAACGTCGCGAGGCTGCCGGAGCCGGACGACGGCAGGAGGTGCCAGTCGACGCTCACGACGAGGATCAAGAGGAGACCCGTCCAGAACGACGGCATCGCCTGGCCGATCAGCATGAACGGAAGCGCGATGCGGTCCACCCAGCCGCCGCGGTCGATCCCGGCCGCGACCCCGAGCGGCATGCCGGCGGCCAGCGCCAACCCGAACGCCGCGACGCCGAGCTCCGCCGTGTACGGCAGCCGCTGCAGCACGAGGCGGAGCGCGGGCGCGTCCTGCACGTACGAGGTCCCCAGATCGCCCCGCACGAGGCCCAGGAGAAACCGGCCATACTGCTCGTACACGGGACGGTCGAGTCCAAGCGTATGCCGCATCCGCGCCATGACGTCAGGTGGCGTGCCCTGCGGCACCATCAGCGCGACGGGATCACCCGACAGGCGCGCGATCGCAAACACGAGTGTCGACACGCCCCAGAGGACGATGACGGCCTGCAGCAGCCGGACGGTGACGAACCGCGTCACGCCGGCGTTGCGATCCTCCAATCCGCCGCGCGGCCGCGGCGGCCGGTCACGCCGGCAGCCCGCCGGCATCGCCGGGCCGGGGTGTGCCGGATCACCCGCCGAGCGTCATGTCGAACACAAACAACTGCTCGTCTGGGGTCGGCCGCCAGCGAAGGCCCCGGTCGGCCCCGTATAAGGCGATCACCTGCCACAGCGGCAACCCGGGGATGTCCTTCTGCAGCACCTGCAGCGCCGCCGCATAGTTCTGGGAGCGGGTCGCGGCGTCGAGCGTGGACCGCGCGGCGTCGACGGCGCGGTCGAAGGCCGGATCGCTGAAGCTCGACCAGATGCTGCCGGTGTGGAACAGTGGATAGATCACGCCGTCGGCGTCCAGGCACGCGCAGGACCATTGGCCGAACCGGAGATCGCCCCAATCGTGCTGCGGCGACTGGATCTTTTGCAGATACGTCCCGAAATCGTAGGACTGGATCTTCACGTTGATCCCGACCTGAGCGAGCTGGCCCTGGAGGGCCTGTACGATCCGCTGGTCATACGTCGGCGATGTGGTGAACACGAGCGTGAGCCCGCCGGCGTGGCCGGACTCTGCGAGCAGTCGTTTGGATGACGCCGGATCGTACTTGTACCCGGCGATCGCCTTGTCGTAGCCGACGTGCGCCGACGTGAGAAACTCCCGCACCGGCCGCGCGTAGCCCCCGAGGAGGCTCTGCGCAAGCGCGCGCGTGTCGATCGCGTCCGCGACCGCCTCGCGGACGCGCGCGTCGCGCAGGGGGCTCGGGCCGAGCGTGTTGAACGCGAGGTAGGCGACCCGCTCGGTGGGGCCGCTCAGCAACTGCAGCTTCGGGTTGGCCTTGATGGTCGCCGCGTCGTCGGAGGTCAGGCCGAGCGCGAGTTGCGCGCGGCCGGACTGGAGGTCCGCGACGCGCGTTGCGTCCTCGGGAACGGCACGGAACGTGACCTCGTCGATGCGCGGGCGGCCGCGCCAGAACCGGGGGTTGGCGGCGAGCGCCGCATGATCGCCCCGCAGCCACGTGACCAGGCGATAGGCGCCGCTCCCCATCGGATGCGCGGCTACATCCGGCTCGTCGTGCGCCTGCACGTACTTTGCGGAGACGATGCTGAGGTTCACGAGCTGGGCGAGCAGCACCGGGTACGGACGCGCCGTCTCAATGGTCAGCGTCTGCGGGTCCGTCGCGGTCGCGCTCGTGATCGTGTTGAAGTTCCCATACTGGGGACTGTTGAACTGCCGGTCGAGAATCCGCGTAATGCTCCAGGCCGCGTCCGCGGCGGTGAGCGGGGTCCCGTCCTGGAACATCAGCCCCTGGCGAATCGAGAAACGCCAGACCGTCGGGCTCACGGCCTTCCACGACGTCGCGACCTCGCCCTCGATGGCGCTCGTCGCCGGGTTGCGCCGAAGCAGATTGTCGTAGATGTTCCGGTAGACATCGTAGCTGTTCGTATCGTACTGTTTGGCGGGATCGAGCGTCGCCGGATCGCCCTGCAGGTCGATGGTGAGCGCGGTCGCCGTGAACGCGGGGCCGGCGTGCGCGCCCGCCAGGGCGAGCCAGAAACATACGAGCAACAGCGCGATACGCTTCACAAGCATCCTCCCCTGACGCGCATGATCTTTCGCGCTGTTCGGTGCGAATCGCCCGCGCTCCTATGCGGACGCCTGCCGATCCGGCGCACCGCCGCGCAACCGGACGTCGCCTCCGAACGGGACGGAGCCCGCGCGGCTTCCGTGCGGTGCGATGCGCCGCCGGACATCCCGCCGCCCCCGCCGGGACCGCCGCGCCGGCCGCTCCGGGAGGCCCTGGGATCAAGCCATGTGACCGAGCACGGCGAGCATGGCCCCGTATTGCGCCTGAACGAGCGTCCGGATCGAGGTTACCTCGTACCGGACGTGGGCCTCGACATCGGCGAGCCACGTGTCGAGCCACCCCTCGAGCCTCGCCTGCGCGTGCGCGATGGCCGGCGAGGGTTGGCGGGCGATCGTGGCCGCCAGCGCCCGACCGAGCATGCTCGCCATCAGCACCCGATAAAACGTCCCGATGTACCATTCATCGGCGCGTTCGGCCGCGGTGGCGGGCTGCGCCATGCCGTCCGCTTCGTGGGCCCACCTGTACTTGCTGTCCAAGGCCTTGACCTGGTGGGCGATGAACGACGAGAAGGCGCGCATGAGCCGGGTGTCGGGCGCCACGACTCCCGAGACCTCCGCGCGGATCCCGGATAGGGCGTCGAGCATCGCGCGCGTCCGCTGGATGCCGCGGAGAATCACCTCTCGCCTGCTTTCCGCAACCGGTGTGCGGTCCGAGATCTCCGGACTCTGAAAGTACGGGAGCTCCGCGATCAACATCATGGGGGCGCGATCGGGGCCGCGGACCGACAGGAGATAGTCCAGGCTCGAGCCTCCGCCGGCGATCCGCGCCGCGGGAGCGTCCGGCGCGTACCGCGCATGGTAGTCGTACGCGTCCCGCACGCTCGGATACCGGTACACCGCGGGGGCCCACTCCACGGCCCACGGCATCTCCGGCTTGCCGAGCGACAGCATCAGGCCGAGCGCCCGCGGAATCCGATGAAGGGCCTCGTATCCGGCCGCGAGCGGCTTCGATAGATAGTAGTACACGCCCCCGAACCCGCTGTTGTGGAGCGAGTACACGAATTCCGGGCGGGTCTCCTCAAAGGCGCGCATCAGGGCGCGCGTTTCCGGAAGCGGCGCGGTCCACGCGAACTGCTCGTAGCGGAACGGAAACGTCCACTCGACCTGCTCTTCGGACCACGGCCGGTAGAAGTGGCGCGCGTAGTTGCGCAGGGTGAAGGGACCGCCGAACCAGCCCTCGTTGAGACGCGTCCCGTCCGGGTCGATGCACGGAATCAGGTGCCACGTCCAGCCTCCGCGCAGGTCCGGGCGCTCGACTAGCTCGCCGACGAGAAACCGCACCAGCATCGCGCCGATGGGCTCGTTGGGGTGGGGACAGCCCACGAGCAGCGCCGAGCGCGGGCCGTCGCCGAGGGTCAGCATTGGAATCGGCTCGCCGTCGGTCGACCGCCCGATGTCCCGCAACGATGCGAGCCGGGGATGCCGCGTTGCGGCGTCTCGCACCGCCGCGACGAGCTCGTCGACGCCGAGGAACCGGTCGTACGGCGGCACACGCTTCAATTCCGCGAGGATCCGGTCGCTCACCTCAAGCTTACACCCGCTGCGCCCGCGGGTCCAGCGCGTCGCGCATGCCGTCCCCGAGAAAGTTGAAGCTCAACACCACGAGCGCGATGCACACGCCCGGCCACGTGATCAGCCACGGGTCCTGAAAGATGAACTCCCTCCCCGCGCTCACCATGGCGCCCCACTCGGGCGTCGGCGGCTGCGCCCCGAGGCCCAGGAAGCCGAGCGCCGCGAGCGCCAGGATGGCTTGGGGGATCCCAAACGTGGAGGCGACGACGACCGGCGTGAGGCTGTTCGGCAGGATGTGCCTGAGCATGATCCGCGCATCGCTCGCCCCCAACGCGCGCGCCACCTCGACGTACTCGCGGCCGCGCAGCGCGAGCACGTGGCTCCTCACCAGCCGCGCGTAGAACGGCCAGTTGACCAGGCCCAGCACCCAGATCACGTTGACGACGTTGGGACCCAGCACCGCGATGATGGCGATCACCAGGACCAGGAACGGGAACGCAAAGCAGATCTCCACGACGCGCATCAACGCGAGGTCGAGCCAGCCGCCGAGGTACCCGGCGAGCAGGCCGAGCGCGGTGCCCAGCGACCCTGCGAACACGACGACCACGACGCCCACGAGCAGGGAAATCCGCGAGCCGTAGATCAGGCGGGACAGGATGTCCCGGCCGAAGTTGTCCGTGCCGAGGAGATGCCGCCAGGTCGGGGCCTGAAACGCGTGCGCCAAGTCGAGGCGGTACGGATCGTACGGCGCGAGATGCGGCGCGAGCAGCGCCGACCCGAGACAGACGAGGAGGACCGTGCCGCCGGCCACGCCGAGGCGGTTCCGCAGAAACGCCCGCACCACGCGGCTCCGTTGGAGCCCGCCCGCCACGGCGCCCTCAATCATTCGTAATGGATGCGGGGATCGACCGCCACGTACATGAGATCCGTGAGCAGGACGACGAGCACGAAGCACATCGCGAACACGAGGACGGCGCCCTGGACGACCGGGAGGTCGCGCTGCTGGATCGCCGTCACGGTGAGCAGGCCCATCCCCGGCCACGAGTAGATCGTCTCGATGATCACGGCCCCGCCCAAGAGCGCCCCAAACTGGACCCCCACCGTCGTAATGACCGGCAGGAGCGCGTTCTTGAGCGCGTGCCGTGACACCACACGGTACCCGGCGAGCCCCTTCGCCCGCGCCGTGCGAATGTAGTCCTCGGTCAGGACGTCGAGGAGGGTGTTGCGCACGAGGCGGGTCAGGAGCGCGGCGAGCTCCGCCCCCAGCGTCACGGCCGGCAGGATGAGATGGCTCACAAATGCCCATCCCCCGCTCACCCCGCCGGTGACGCCGCCCCCGCCGATCGGCAGCCAGTGGAGCCCGAGCCCAAAGACCAATAGCAGCATCAGGCCCAGCCAAAAGCTCGGTATCGAGACGCCGCCGACGGCCACCAGCATCGCGGCGTAGTCGAGCAGGGTGTTCCGCCTGACGGCCGAGACCGTCCCCGCCACCATCGACACCGCGAGGGCAAACGCCGTCGCCGCCACGGTCAGGACGAGGGTGTTGGGCAAGGCCTGGACGAGCTGCTGTGCCACCGGCTGGTCGAAGACGATCGATCGCCCCAGGTTGCCGTGAGCGAGGGCCCCGAGGTAGTGCAGGTAGCGGACGGTCCAGGGGTCGTTCAGGCCGAGCTCGGCGCGGATCCGCGCGACCGCGTCCGGGTTTACCACGCCGGAGCTCAACATCAGGCTGACGAAGCTGCCGGGCGCAAACGCGAGCAGCGCGAACACGATGAACGTGATCCCGAGCAGCACCGGGATCATCAAGAGCAGGCGCCGGGTGAGGTAACGGAGCACGACAGCAAGCCCTCGCGGGCCCGCGCGGGCGGCCGCGCGAGGCGGAGGCCGCTAGCTCGTCAGGTACACATTGTTTTCAGGAGACTCGAGCCGGAGCGGCGCCCAGGGGACGACCCAGTCGACGACGCGCTTGTTCACCGCGGAGTACTGCCGTTCGAAGTACAGCGGGATGACCACCCGGTCTTCCATGATGAGCCGCTGGGCCTGCTTCCACAGGCTGCTGCGCCGCGCGGCGTCCGGCTCGGCGAGCGCCGCGGTAAACAGCGCGTCCACCTTGGGACTGGCGTAGAAGTGCGTGTTGGACTTCCCGACGTTGGCGCTGCCGAACAGCTCGTACAGTCCGGTGGTGCCCGCGTAGCTGAAGTCGAAGAAGACGCCCGTGTCGTTGCCCTTGATGAGGTCCGACGCCCACACGGCGACGTCCTGCTGCTGGATCTGCGCGTCGATGCCCATCTGCCGAAGCTGCGTCACCAGGATCGTCAGCACCCGCACCTGCGCCCCGGCGATAACCTTGATCTTGAAGCTGAGCGGCGCACCGTTGCGCTGCAGGATGCCGTCACGGCTCTTCTCCGTGAACCCGGCCTTGGCCAGGGCGTCCAGCGCCGCGTGCGGGTCGTACGGCCACAGCGCCTTCAGGCTGGGATCGTAGCCGAACGGGACCCAGGGCGGGACCTGGCCGTACGCGCGCTCCCCGTACGGGGCGATCACCGAGCGCACGGCGCTGTCGATGTCCATGGCCTTGGCCAGCGCGTCCCGCACCGCCAGCTCGTTGAACGGCGGCGTCTTGACGTTGAATCCGAGGCCCCGAAACGATCCGCCGCGGCTCGCGAGCCGGAGATTGGGGTCGCCCGACAACTGCCGCACCGCGTCCACGTTCGCCACGTACGGCAGCACGTCGATGCGCCCGCCCTGGAGCGCAATCGTGGCCACGGTGGGATCGGGAACGTACGTAAACTCCACCTGGTCCGGATACACCGGCATCCAGTAGGACGGGTTGCGGTCAAGGACCACCGTCTGGTTCGCGGTGAACGAGCGGAGCTTGAACGGGCCGGAGCCGACGGGCTGCCGCGCGAACCCATCCTCGCCGAGCTTCTCGATGGCCTCGTGGGGCACGATCATGACGCGCGCCATGCGGTTCGGATCGCCCAACAGAAACGGATCCGGCGAAGGCTTCTTGACTTCCACGGTGTACCGGTCGACGGCGCGCACGCTGTCGATCGTTCCCAGCGTGAACGCGTTGCTCACCTTGAGGAACCGGTTCACGGAGTAGACGACGTCCTCGGCCGTGACCTCGCGCGCGCTGCCCTTGGGAAAGACCGGGTTGTCGTCCTGGAACATGACGTTCCGGCGCAGGCGAAAGATCCAGGTCGTGCTGGTCGGCGTCTCCCAGCGTTCCGCGAGCAGCGGCCGCGGCTCGAAATTCTTGCCGATATACACGAGCGCGTCGAACATCAGCGACGAGGCATTGTCCTCACTGTTGTTCCCGGAGGTCTTGTACGGATCCAGCTGCCGGATGGCGGAGAACTGGATGCGAAGGGTGCCGCCCCGCCGCGGCGTCTCGGCAAACGCCCTCGTCGCCACGAGCGCGCCGGCGACCGCCGGGGCCATCCGCAGCAGCGCCCGCCGGCCGATCCTCCCACGGCCGGCCGGGGCTCCCGCCGACCGGTGCTGCGACGCGGACCTGGCTGCCATAGTGTGGCACCTCCTGTGGGTGGTGAAATATTCTCTTCGCCGGACGGCGCGGTCCTGTTTGCGGCCGCCGCGCCGTCACACCACGAGCCTCGGGTCGAACGCGTCGCGCAGGCCGTCGCCGACGAGATTGAACGCCATCACCGCGAGGAAGATGCACAAGCCGGGGAAGCACGAAACCCACCACGCGATCCCGAGGTACGCCCGCCCGTCCGCGATGATGTTGCCCCAGCTCGGCGCCGGCGGCTGCACGCCCAGGCCGAGGAAGCTCAACCCGGCCTCGGTCAGGATCGCGAGCCCGACGCGCAGCGTGGCCGAGATCGCGATCACCGCGACCACGTTCGGGAGGAGGTGGCGCACGACGATCCGGCCGCCGGACGCCCCGACGGCGGTCGCCGCCGAGACGAAGTCGCGGTGGCGAAGCGCGAGGACCTCGGCCCGCACCAGCCGCGCCGTCGGCGGCCACGCGGTCAGCCCGATGATGCCGATGAGCCCGGGGATGCTGGGCCCGAAGAGCGCCAGAAACGCCACCGTGAGGAAAAATACCGGCACCGCCAGCACGACGTCGGTCAGGCGCATCAACGCCGCGTCGATCTGTCCACCGGCGTAGCCCGCCACCGCGCCGACCAGGATCCCGGCGACGAGCGACACCAGCATCGACAGGATCCCGATCGCGAGCGTGACGCGCGAGGCGGCGAGGATGCGGCTCAGGATGTCTCGCCCCAGGTTGTCGGTGCCGAGGAGGTAGGCGCGGTCCGGCGGGTGCAGCGTCGCAAGCAGGTGCGGGGCATCGGCCGGGTATGGCGCAAGCCGGGGGGCGGCCAGCGCGATCCCGAAAAACATGACCAGGAGCGCGGCGCCCGCGAGCGCACGGGGGTTTCGCGCGAACCGGTGCCCGGGCCCGCGTCGGCCGGGCCGGGGCCCCCGCTCCGGCACGGACGGCGCGCGGCTATCCATCGCGAATCCGCGGATCGAGGTAGAAGTAGCCGATGTCGGCGGCGAGATTGCCCGCCACGACCAGGACGCCGGCGATCGCCGTGGTGGTGAGCACGATCGGATAGTCGCGCGCCAGGGCGGCGTTGACGGCGAGCTGGCCGAGCCCCGGCAGCGCGAACGTCGTCTCCACCACGACGGACCCGCTGAGGAGGAACGGCACCAGGAGCGCCGTGATCGTGACCACCGGCAGGAGCGCGTTGCGCGCGATGTGCTTGAAGAGGATCGTCCGCTCCAGGAGCCCCTTGCTGCGCGCCACGCGGACGTACTCCTGGGCCAGCTGGTCCAGCAGCGACGAGCGGGCGTACCGGACCATGACGGGCAGGATGCTCAGCGCCTGCACGATCGTGGGCATGATCAGGTACGGCGCGATCAGGGACGGGTTGTAGCCGGCGGCGCCCGTCGGACGGATGCCGCTCGCGGGGAGCCATGCGAGTTGCGCGGTAAAGACGTAGATCAGGCCGAGCCCGAACCAGAAGCTCGGCAGGGAGATGCCGAGCAGCGAGAACAGCGTGGCGCCATGATCGAGCACGCTGTACGGTCGCAGCGCCGCCACAAGCGCGATCGGGATCGCGAGCGTAACCGTGAGCGCCATCGAGGCCGCCGTCAGGATGAGCGTCACCGGCAGCGCCTCCCCAACGCGCGCCAGGGTGGGCCGGCGGTCGCCGAAGCTCCGGAGACGCCCCGTCACGAGGTCCCGCATCATCGAGACGTACTGCAGCGGCAGCGGCCGATCCAGCCCGAGCTCGTGGCGCATCGCCGCGAGATCGGCGGCGCCCCGCTGCTCCGGCGGGATCAGGAACGTAACCGGGTCGCCGGGCGCAAGCACGAGCAGCGCAAACGTGATAGCCGTCACGCCGAACACCAGCGGCACGAGTGCCACCAGGCGCCGGAGCGCGTACGCCGCCACGCCGCCCGCGCCTAGCGCACCTGCCACCTCGGCAGCGACGCGAAGAAGTCGCGGAGCGAGCCGATCCCGGCCGGGAGCGCCACCGTCTTGCGGACGCCCCAGATCACGTCGGGGCGGACGGTCATGATCCGCGGAACGTCCTGGATGACGAGCTGCTGGACCTGGGCGTAGATCGCCCGCTGCCGGGCGGTGTCGCGCGTCGAGATCGCCTCGTCGAGGAGCCGGTCCATGTCCGGATTGTGGTAGCCGAACACCTGCGCAAACGCGCCGGTGCTCTTGAAGTTGGATTCGAGCTCGCTCTGGACCGGGAACAGGAGGTTGAACCAGGCCACCCCGGCGAGCTCGATCGGGCCGCCCTGCACGAGATACCGGCTGAA
>JAJPIA010000141.1 GCA_021324975.1 Bacillota bacterium | reverse complement strand
CCCCCCGACTTGCTGATCGACTTGCTCACCACCGACGACTGCGTGTACGGCGCCGCGTGGATCACCTTGCCCCCCGGATCCTGATGCTGCCCCGCCCCCGCAAACGCCACCGACAGAATCTCCGCCCGCGCCCCCGGCTCCAGCATGTACACGCTCGGGTACTTCATCGTCAGCTTGCTCCCCAGGTTCCCGTCCACCCACTCCATCGTCGCGTCCCGGTACGCCACCGCCCGCTTCGTCACCAGGTTGTACACGTTCTTCGACCAATTCTGAATCGTCGTGTACCGGACCCGCGCCCCTTCCTTCACGATGATCTCCACCACCGCGCTGTGCAGCGAGTCGCTCGTGTACGTCGGCGCCGTGCACCCCTCCACGTAGTGCACGTACGCCCCCGGCTCCGCCACGATCAGCGTCCGCTCGAACTGCCCCATGTTCTGCGCGTTGATCCGGAAGTACGCCTGCAGCGGAATCGTCACGTGCACCCCCGCCGGCACGTACACGAACGACCCCCCGCTCCACACCGCGCTGTTGAGCGCCGCGAACTTGTTGTCTTCCGGCGGCACCACCGTCCCGAAGTACTCCTTCACGATGTCCGGGTGCTCCCGCAGCCCCGAGTCCATGTCGAGGAACACGACCCCCTGCTTCGTCCATTCCTCGCGCAGGCTGTGGTAGACGACCTCGCTCTCGTACTGCGCCCCGACGCCGGCCAGGTACTTCTTCTCCGCCTCCGGGATCCCCAACCGGTCGAACGTCTTCTTGATGTTCTCCGGCACGTCGTCCCAGGTGCGCCCCTGCCCCTCCGTCGGCTTCATATAGTAGTAAATGTTGTCGAAGTCGATCTCGCCGACGTTGCCGCCCCACGTGGGCATCGGCTTCTTGTCGAACACCCCCAGAGAGTGCAGCCGGTACGCCCGCATCCAGTCGGGCTCGCTCTTGAGGTGCGAGATCTGCTCGACCACCTTCCGGCTCAACCCCCTCTCCGACCGGAACGCGTAGCCGTCGACCGGATCGTGGAACCCGTAGCGGTACTGGTCCAGATCGATGCCCAGCGGGTTTACAACTGCCATCGCACTCCTCCTCGAACCCTGTACTCGTCACTGTTGATCACGGGCTCGGCAGCCCTTCCCGTCGCTTCAGCGGCCGGACTGATGCCGAGTCGCTCCGTCCAGGCCCGCCTGCGCCCGCTGTCTGCATGCCGCGCCAACACGTCGATGATCATCGTCGACGGACGCCCTAGTGTTGCACCCAAAAGACCTTGCCGGCGCTCCTAACCTCGCCCTCGCCGACGACTTCGGCGGCCACGCGCTCGTACTGAGCGCGGATCCCGTCGTATCCGATCTGATCGAGTTCCTCCGCGAGATCGGCGTCGCCCGACGTCACGATCCGGCCGTCGAACATCACGTGCACGCGCGTGGGCTTGATGTACTTCAAGATCCGCGGATAGTGGGTGATGACCAGGACGCCCATCTTCTTTCCGGACGTCTCGTACATGCGGTTGACGCCCGCCGCCACGATCTTCACCGCGTCCACGTCGAGCCCGGAGTCGGTCTCGTCCATGATCGCGATCTCGGGCTCGAGGAGCGCCATCTGGAGAATCTCCGCGCGCTTCTTCTCCCCACCGCTGAACCCCTCGTTCACGTAGCGCCCGAGCACGGCCGGGTCCACCTGCAGTTCTTCGACCTTCGCCCGCGCGAGCTTTTGGAACTCGGCGAGGCCCATCAGCTGGTCCTTCTCGTAACTCCGCCGGGCGCTGACCGCGGTCCGCAGGAAGCTCGCCATGGTGACGCCCGGGATGCTCACGGGGTACTGGAAGGCGATGAACAGGCCCTTGCGCGCCCGGTCGTCGGGCGCCATCGCGAGCAGGTCCTCGTTGTCGTAGAGGACCTCGCCCTTGATCACCTGGTAGAACGGATTCCCCATGAGCACGTGGGCCAAAGTCGTCTTTCCTGACCCGTTCGGCCCCATCAGCGCGTGGATCTCGCCGGACCGGACCTCGAGGTTCGCCCCCTTGAGAATGACCTTGTCCTCGACCTGCGCCCACAGGTTCTTGATCAGGAGTTCGGCGCCCATTCACCCCTCCGTCCCGGCGTCTCGCGCCGCCGCACGCCGGCGCGCTCGCGCGGACACGTCCACGACGCGAAGCTGATATTGTCGACCAACTTACTCATGATTCAGTATAGTCGTCCTTCGTTTTCACTGTCAATTGAACATGTGGGTGTGGGCGGCCAGAATGAGGCCGCAAGACACGAGGAATTCCCCCACCCCCCGTTGGCCGGTGAGCCAGGCCGTTCGAGAGGGAGGCGGCGCCGCGTAACGGAGGCGGCCGCGTTGGCCTGTCAGACCGCCGCCGGTTGGATGTTCTGGTTGACCCGGAACAGGTTCAGCGGATCGTACCGCGCCTTGACCGACGCCAGGCGCTTGTAGTTTCCTCCGTAGGTCGCCGAAAGACGTCCCTCGGCTTCGTCGTCCATCATGAAGTTGATGTAGCCCCCCTCGAGATTGAAGGGATGGACCGTCTTCCAGAACGTGCGCCCCCAACTCTTCAACGCGTCCGCCCCGCCCGGATTCGAGTCGATTCCCGCGATGACCATCGACCAGGTGGCGTCTCGCGTGCTCCAGGCGGTCGCATCCTTCGCGACACGATGGACCGCACCATCGATCGGGTACAGGTGCGTCAGGCACATGGCGGTCGGCGCCTGTCCGGCCTGTTCGATGTAGGCGTCAATTGCCGCGTCCGGGAGCGCCTTCACGAAGTCGCCCTTCCAGTACCACTGCAGGCCCTTTGGGAAGAACGGGTCGAACAGCGACTGCATCGCGGGGAACGGCATCGCGCCCATCCAATTGAAGATGGGGGGCGGCACGACGTTGAGCAATGGAGCCAGCGCCCGCTCGCCCTCCGGGGCGGGGCCGTTGTAGCTGCCGATGACCGCGCACGCGCGCCTGCCCCAGTAGTCCTTCGGAAACGGGTCCATGGGCGGTACCGTCTTGAGACCAACGAACACGCCGAACTCTTCGGGCGCGGTGGGCAGGAACTCCCGATAGGCGCGCATCACAGCTTTGGCATCCGTGGCGAGCCAGAAGATCGGACCGGCGTAGACCATGCTCACGGGATGCGCCTGGAAGAGGAAGCTCGTCACGACGCCAAAGTTGCCGCCGCCGCCGCGGAGCGCCCAGAACAAGTCGGGATGCTGGCTCCGATTGGCCGTCACAAACTCGCCATTGGCGAGGACGACATCGGCTTCGAGCAGGTTATCGATCGTGAGACCGTACTTGCGGGTCAGATAACCGGTGCCGCCGCCCAGCGTCAGGCCGGCCACCCCGGTGGTCGATACGATGCCGAACGGAACGGCGAGCCCAAACGGATGTGTCGCGTGGTCCACATCGCCGGACGTGCACCCGGCGTCGACCCGAACGGTGCGGGTTCCCGGATCGACTCGAACGCTCCGCAGCATCGACAGATCGATGACGAGCCCGTCGTTGCAGCTCCCCAGCCCGGGGCCGTTGTGTCCACCGCCGCGAATCGCCAGAAGCAGCTGTTGTTCGCGCGCGAAGTTCACCGCGGCGATGACGTCCGCGACGTCCACGCAACGTGCGATCAGGCGAGGGCGCTTGTCGATCATGCCGTTGTAGAGCGCCCGCGCAGCGTCGTAGTCACTGTCACCTGAGCGGACGAGCCGGCCGCGCAGGCTCTGTTGGAAACTCGAAATCGCCTGGTCGGTCATGGCAGGTTCCCCCCGATCGCAATGAGTGCACGCGGTTTGGACACGTTCAGTGCTTCACAGGACGACCTCGCCCCAGATCGTTTGCACCGCCAGCGAGTACAGCGAGTCGAGCTTGATGTCGCGAAACTCCGGATCCTTGTTCAGCGAGTCGAAGTGCGCGAACGAGTCGATCTCGTAGACGAACAGCCGGTTCGGCGTCCCAGACGCCATCGACGCGTAGTACCGGAAGTTCCGCCCCCCGTGCCGCTCCACGGTCGCCCGCAACTTCCGCAACTCCCCCTTGGCTTGTTCCTTGTCCTTGGGGTGGATGTGAAAGGTGTAATGCACGATCATTGTCGGCGGCACGCTCCCTAGAGTTCGATCGACTCGAGAGCCTGCCCGAGCTCCTGCCGCAACTGCGCGGACTCTTCGTGACCGTGGACCTTGACGGCATGCGAACTGGCGGCTTCGATCAAGTCGTCTCGCTGGCTGGCGGGCGCCATGATCACGAGCTGGCAGTTCTTCTCACTCGGGAACTTGCCGCAGTTGATCGCGAGCCACTTTCCACGGTTGAGCTTGAGCTGCTCGACCCCCATCGCTGCACCCCTCCCCAACACATCGGCACGACGCGAACTCAAGTTCGGACTCGAAGATTTGTCGCCGAGGTGAGTGCGGCCATTACACCATGGGCAGGGCAGAGGAACAATACGCCGTTTGGCGTATGGAGCAATCGTGCACCACTTGGCAGTCTCCCAGGGCCGGACCCTGCTCGATTTCTTGTGGCGGCTGCGCGACGCCGCGGATCGGGCCGCCTTCGTTGCCGCCGTGCTCGAGGGGCTCAGGAGCCTGATCCCGTGCGAGCTGACGAGCTACAATGAGGTGCGTCCCGCCTCGCGGACGATCAGCACCGTCGCGCTGCCGGCGTCCGTGCTCCCGCCGGATACCACCCCGTTCACCCGTCACTACCGTGACCACCCGTTGTTCCTGCACCAGATGCAAACGGGCGACGGCAGTCCCCGCCGGATCACCGACATGACGTCGATGCGCACATTCAGCGGGACGGGTCTATTCAGCGAGCTGTACCGGCCGGCGCGGATCCGATGGGAGATCGCCATGACGCTCCCCGCGCCCCCCGGCACCGTTCGATGCGTCACGCTGGACCGGCAGGGGCGGGACTTCGCCGACCGCGACCTGGAACTTCTTCAGCTGGTGCGTCCGTATCTGGTCGACGCGCAGCGCCAGATAGACGCCGCGGGCAATGTCCGGCTCAATCCGCGGGAGCTCGACGTTCTGTCGCTGGTGGCCCGCGGCAAGACGAACCGCGAAATCGGCGCGGTCCTGCACATCAGCCCAAGGACCGTGCAGAAGCACTTGGAACACGTCTACGACAAGCTCGGAGTTCGGCGGCGTGCCGGCGCCGCGATGTGGGCCAGTACTCAGTACTCCGCGACGCGCTCCGGGAACAAATAGGTGGGAGCGAAGGGCGGGGCTCCCGCGCCCACCCAATCCCGCAAGGCGAGGCGCAGAATCGCCTAAGTTGGTCGCGGTTCCGGCCCAGCGCCCAGCGAGAGCGACCATTCGCCCAGATCGTAGAGTGCCTCGTACCGATGGCCGCCCGCGGTGATGCGCTCGCGCCCGCCCTCGTGCCGGTCCACCACGGCGAGGATGAGCAGGACCTCGGCCCCGGCGGTCTCGACATTGCGCGCCGCCCGGACCGCTTGGGCGCCCGTGGTGACCACGTCCTCGATCACGACGGCGCGGTCCTGGGCTCCGATCCGTCCCTCGAGCAGGCGGCCGGTGCCGTAGGCCTTGGCCTCGGGGCGCGCGATGACAAACGGCAGCCCCGTCTCGAGCGCGACCGCGGTCGCGAGCGGCACTCCTCCGAGCGCGGGCCCAACGAGGCGGGTCGCGGTGTCCGGGATCAACGGCGCGAGGAGACGCGCGATGTCGCGCAGGACGCTGGGATCGGTTTCAAACAAGTACTTGTCAATGTAATAGGGGCTGTGCCGCCCGGAGCTGAGCGTGAACGAACCTCGAAGCACCGCGGCCCGGACGATACGCGCCCACGTTCGGGCCCGAAGCGCCGGCCCGAGCTCGGCGGGGAACGACTTCACGTGGGGTTACCGCGCCGCTGCCGGGCTCGCGACAAACCCCACGCTGGAGAGCAGGAGGCGGGTCAAGGGGGCCAGCACCTCGTCGAGCGGATTGGGCTTACCGGTGTTGAGCCACCTCGCCACGATCTCACCGATAGCGCCGATCCAGGCGTACGCCGCCATCTCCGTGTCCTGAGCGGGGATCTTGCCGTCCTGAACCGCCCGGTCCAGGTACCCGCGCAACACCTCCACGAGCATGGTCTTGAGCGCGATCCGCTTCCCTTGAAACTCGGCGCCGGCCGCGGGCCAATCGACGAGCACAATTTTGGCCAGGGTGCGGTGTGCCTGGAAGTTTCGGATCAGCGTGGCGACGGTCGCCTCGACCTCGGCGATCAGACCGCGGCTCCGGTGAACCGCGACCTGCAGCTCTTGCGCGACCGTGGCGGCATAGTCTTCCACGAGGGACATGAAGATCTGCTCTTTGCTGTCGAAGTAGAAGTACACGGCGCCTTTGGACGTACCCGAAGCCTTGACGATATCGTCAACAACCGAGCGATAGAAGCCCTTGTCGGCGAAAACTTGCGCGGCGGATTCGAGAATCTTGCGGCGGGTCTCTTCGCGTTGTGAGGGCCTTCCCAGCCGTTCTATCGCGGTTGCCATCCGACCCCCCTTCAGACTGACTGGTCAGTCTCCCAACGGGAGTATAGGGTTCGCCCCCTGACCTGTCAATCAATTGACCGTCTTCTGCTCAAATCCGCGGGAATACTAAAGGTTTTGAAACTAGGCGTCTTGCTCCCACGCCTCCATCTCGGCGTCGCTCAACCCGAAATGGTGCCCGATCTCGTGGATCACGGTCAACCGCACCTCGCGGATCACGTCCTCGTCGGTCTTGCAGACGGCCTCGATGTTGCGCTGGTAGATGACGATCACCTCGGGCAGCTCGTACGGGGCGAACGGAGATTGCTCGAGCTCGCTCGCGCCGTGATAGAGTCCGAGGATGTCGTCGCCCAGCTCCGCGCTCACCTCCGCGGACGGGCGATCCCCCACGAGCACGGCGACGTTGCGAAGCCGCTCGGCAAAGACGGGCGGCAAGTCGTCCAGCGCCTTTTGAACCAGGCGTTCAAACGCGGCCCGGCGCAGCGGGAGTCCCCCAGCCAGCGGCGCGGCACCCGGCCGCCCGGCTACGCATCGCCCAGGTGGCGCCTGATCAACGACTCGACCTCCGGCACGATCGCGTCCCAGTCGGCATCGTCTACGCGCGTGATCGTGATGAAGTCGTTGAGAAAGAACACCTGCCGGATGCCGGCGACGCCCAAGAGGTCCCGCGCGAGCGGCGCGTCCGCCGTTTGGGCGTCGGTAAACGTCCGGCTCCGTCCCGCCGTCATCTGGCGGTTCAGGACGAACTTGAGCGCATTGACGTTCGGCGTGGGTTGCACGGTCACGGTCAACGCCGCGGTCACACGGTTCCCTCCCTGCCGCTACTTGTTCGCGCTGCCGGCCTCGGGAAACGGAGTCTGCTGGACGCCCGTCGCCGGTTGATCGGGACCCGCGCTGACAACCACGTCCACGCCGCCATTGGCCGGCAGGTGCGTCCCGGCCCGCTGCGCCTGGCTCATGACGTAGCCCGCGGCCACCTGGTCGTCATGCGCGTACGTCACCGCGCCGAGGCGGAGCCCGGCGCCCTCGAGCACATGCGCCGCTCCCGACACGGGAATCCCGCGCAGGTCGGGCACCATCCCGGAACCCTCGCTCACCGTCAGTTGCACGACGACGCCCTTGAGGACCTGCTGGCCGGCCGGCGGGTCCTGATCCACGATCGCGCCCACCGGGAGGTGCGGATCCTGGCGCTGTCCCGTGACGATGACGCCGAGCTGCAGGGGGACCGCTTCGCGGGCGGCCTGTTGCATCGTGAGCCCCGTCAGCACCGGGACGGTCGTGTGAGCCGCGAGCCACGCCCCGCGGTAGCCGGCCGCCAGGGCAAGGCTTGCCGCGACCGCCGCCACGATGCCGGCGGCCCACATCGAGGCCACCGCCACCCGCCCGCGGCGACCCCGGCGCGCGCCGGTCGCAGGAGCACGCGGATGTGTCTCGCCGGCGCCGTCCGTAGGAGCGAGAAGGCCCTGCGTCGTTGCTTGTTGGGTGTCCGGGTCGCCGCTCGAGACAGGCGCGGTGTCTTCGATCTCGCGTTGACCGGGCCCGTCGGGGAGCGCGGCCAGCGCGCCCCGCAACGCCTCGACGGCGGCCTCGGTCGAGGGATAGCGCCCGGCCGGCGCCTTCGCCAGCAGCCGGGCCACGATCTCGAGGGTAGGCTGCGACACGTCGGGGCGAACCGTGGCGAGGCTCGGAACGGGGTCGTGGACATGGCGAAGCGCGATGGCGACCGGCACCTCGCCGTCGAACGGCACCCGTCCGGCGAGAACCTCGTAGAGGACAACGCCGAGCGCGTACTGGTCCGCGGCCGCCCCCGCCTCGTCTCCGCGCACCTGCTCCGGCGCGATGTAATGTGTCGACCCGAACACGCTCCCGGTCCGCGTCAGCCGCGTCGCGTCGGCGGCTTTGGCAATGCCGAAGTCCGCGACCTTCGCGTGCCCATCCGCCGTGAGCAGGACGTTTTGCGGCTTCACGTCGCGGTGAACGAAGCCCCGCTCGTGGGCGTACGCGAGCGCCTCCGCAACCTCCCGCACAATGCGGAGGGCGCGGCGCTCCGGTAGCGGCCCCCGGTCCGCGAGGAGCTGCCGCAAGGTGCCGCCGGGCACGTACTCCATCGCGATGAACTGGCGGGAGCCTGTCTCTCCGCACGCGAGGACCCGGACGATCCGTTCGTGGTCGAGCCGCATCACCGCCTCGGCCTCGCGGCGAAACCGCGCGCGCAGCTCGTCGTCATGCGCAAGCGCGTCCGCCAGCACCTTGACGGCGCAGGGGACACCGCGGGCTCGATCCCAGGCGTGATAGACGGCCCCCATGCCGCCGCGCCCCGCAAGCGCGCCGAGGACAAAGCGGCCGGCCATGACCGGCCCGCCGTCGCCGGCGCCCGGCGCGGTCCGGGGCGGAACGGAGCCGGAGCCTATGTTCGCGGGGCTGGAGGACCACGCGGTCATGGGGGATGGACGTGCTCAGTGCAGCCGCTGCGTCGCCGTCAAGCCGGGGAGTTCCGTCACCCACGACGCCCGCCGCGCGAACGTGATGATGGCCGGCAGGTAGCCGCGGATCAGCGCGATCACGCGCTCCGGCGCGATAATGCCGCCCCCCGTGAGCAGCGCCCACCGCGTCTCGACCATCGCGGCGAGGTGGAGCGCGAGCTCCATGGGGATGATGCCGGCGTCCGCGAGCGGCAGAAAGATCTCCCACCGGCGTGGAGGGCGGGCGATGCCGAGCGTGGTCAGCATGGCTTTGGCAATACCCGTCACCGCGCCGCCGGCGTTGCTGAAGACGCCGATGATCTGCCCCACGCGTTCGGCATCCTGCGACACCGCCTCGACGTCGCGCGTGAACATCTCCAGAATGGGGACCGACGTGAGCACACGCGCGAGGCGCCAGCCCGCGCGCACGGGGTCGAGCGACCGGGCCGGTTGCGAGGCCGCACGGACGGCGTCGTCCGCGGACGGAAGCCCAAAGGCCCTCGCCTTGAGGATCGTCTCGTGCGCCTCTTCCAAGAGGCGCGGCCGCTCCTGCGCGAGGCGCTCGCTCGTCTGCCGGACAAACCCTTCGCGCGCCGCGCGGTCATTGTCCGCCAGCAGCGACCCCCACGTCAGCACCTCGTACACCACGGGCAGCAGGTGCACGTTGAGCGCAAACGGCATGAGGATCCCCGGATGATCGCCGAGAGGATGGCTGCTCCCGAGTCCCTCCAGGTACTCGGTGATGGCGTCGCTGCCCACCCCTTCACGAAAGAGGATCCCGATCTCGATATCGGAGTCGGGCCAGGTACGGGTCACGGCCGGTTGCCCATAGAGAAAGGCGGCCGCGATCTCCTCTTCGCCGCATAGGAACCCCGTGAGGTGGTCGAACGCGGTCACAACGACGGACTCCTTGCCGCGCGAACTGCGCCACGCTCATTGTAACACAGCGAGACGGCGCCCCGGCCGGCGCGCGGTGCCGGGGCGCGCGGGGACAGCGGTCCGCCCGCGCGGCGGACGCGCGATTACGCGCGGCCGCCGGGTACGTTTGGCGAGAGCGTCGCGCCCACGTCAGCCGTGGGGGTCGCGTGCGGCGCCACCTTCCAAAACTTGGGAAGCCATCGATCCCAGGACGCGAGGATCTCGGCCGCGCGCTCGCTTCCGGTCGCACACCGGTGCGCCGTGATCAGCTCACGCAGCCTGCGCGCGTCGTCGGCCGCGACGCGCGCGAGACCGACGAGGCCCGGATTGTAGCGCCGCCGCAAGAGTTGGTACTCGTCCAGCACGTACGCGCAGCCGCCCGTCATGCCGGCGCCGAAGTTGCGTCCGGTCTCGCCCAGCACCACGACGACCCCACCGGTCATGTACTCGCAGGCGTGATCCCCCACGCCCTCGACCACCGCGACGGCCCCGCTGTTGCGCACCGCAAACCGCTCGCCGGCCCGCCCGGCGGCGAAGAGCCGGCCTCCCGTCGCGCCGTACAGCACCGTATTGCCCAAGATGACGTGCCGGTGGGCCCGCGCGAGCAGCGCGTCGGGCGGCCGGATCGCGATCTCGCCGCCCCCCATGCCTTTGCCGACGTAGTCGTTAGCCTCGCCGTAGAGGACCAGGCGCATCCCGGTCACGCACCACGCGCCGAACGACTGCCCCGCGCTGCCGACGAACCGCAGCGTGATCGTCTCCTCCGGCAGGCCCGCATCGCCGTGCCGGTGCGCGATCGCGGACGCGATACGGGCCGCCACGGTCCGGTGCACGTTGCGCACCTCGAAGGTCCGGTCGACACGCCGGCCTGCCGCGAGATCGTCGCCGATCTGGATGAGCACCGCGTCGTCGTACGGCTCGCCGGGTCGATCGTTTCGTTCCTGCTGATGGCGCCGCGCCCGCGTGCCGGACGGATCCGGATCGGCGAGCAGCGCATCCAGCACCAGCCGGCGGGCGCGCGGCGCCGCGGCTTCCCGTCGCTGCAGCATGTCCGGACGGCCCACGATTTCATCGAGCCCGCGTACGCCGAGCGAGGCGAGGATCCGCCGAACGTCCTCCGCGATGGCCAGGAAGAAGTTGACGACGCGCTCCGGCGTCCCCGGGAACTTCGCGCGGAGGTCGTCGCGTTGCGTGGCGATCCCCACCGGGCACGTGTTGAGATGGCATTGTCGGGCCATGACGCAGCCGAGCGCCACGACGGCGGCGCTGGCGAAGCCAAACTCTTCGGCGCCCAACAACGCGGCGATGACCACGTCGCGCGCCGCCTTCAACCCGCCGTCCACGCGAAGCTTGACCCGGCCGCGGAGGTTGTTACGCACGAGCGTCTGCTGCGTTTCGGCGAGCCCCAGCTCCCACGGCACGCCGGCGTTCTTGATCGAGTCGAGCGGCGACGCGCCGGTCCCGCCGTCGGCGCCGGCGATGTGCACCGTGTCCGCGTACGCCTTGGCCACGCCGGCCGCGATCGTGCCGACCCCCGCCTCGCTCACCAGCTTGACGGACACCCGGGCGCGCGGGTTCCCCTGCTTGAGATCGTAGATGAGCTGCGCCAGATCTTCGATGCTGTAGATGTCGTGGTGCGGCGGCGGCGAGATCAGGGCGATACCCCGCTGCGTGTGACGGATCCGCGCGATCTCCTCGGAGACCTTCGTCCCCGGGATCTGCCCGCCTTCGCCGGGCTTGCTGCCCTGCGCCATCTTGATCTCGAGTTCCTGCGCCGCGGCGAGATACGCCGGGGTGACGCCGAACCGCCCCGATGCCACCTGCTTGACCGCCGAGTTCGGCCAATCGCCGTCCGGGCGCCGCGCGAACCGTTCCGGGTCCTCCCCGCCCTCGCCGCTGCTGCTCTTTGCGCCGAGGCGGTTCATCGCGATCGCCAGCGTCTCGTGCGCCTCTTTGCCGAGCGATCCGTGGGACATCGAGGAAACGACAAACCGGCGGGCGATCGCCGCGGCGGGCTCCACGTCCTCCACCGGAATGGGGACGCCGCCCCGGAAGTCCAAGAGGTCGCGGAGCGCGGTCGGCGGACGGTGCGTGACCTCCCAGGCGTACGCCGAGTACGCCTCGTCGCCGCCGTCGAGCGCGAGCCGGTGGAGCGTGCGGAGGACGTTGGGGTGGAACGCGTGGTACTCCCCGTCCTTGCGGAACCGAAACAGCCCCGGATCGTCCAACGCGGGCGGCTCCTCGCCACCGTAGGCCCGCCGGTGGCGCGCGAGCACGTCCTGGGCGATCTCGCCGAGCCCGATGCCGCCGAGCCGCGAGGGTGTGCCGGCGAACGCGAACTCGACGAGCGCGCGGTCGAGGCCCACGGCCTCGAAGATCTGGGCGCCGTGGTAGCTCGACACCGTGGAGATCCCCATCTTCGACATGATCTTGAGGAGACCGGCCTCGATGGCCGTGCGGTGCCGGGCAAGGTAGACTCCGGGGTCCGCGCCGGCCCGGCGCGCCTCTGCGGCGATCATCTCGTGCGCGAGATACGGGCACACCGCGCTCGCGCCATATCCGATGAGCGCCGCCACGTGGTGGACGTCCCGCGCTTCCCCGGTCTCGGCCACCAGGCTCGCACGCATCCGTGCGCCGCGCCGAATCAGCGCGTGGTGCACCGCGCCGACCGCCAGCAGCATCGGAATCGGCGCGTACGCGGCGTCCGTGCCGCGGTCGGAGAGGACGAGGAGCGTCGCCCCGCCCTCGATCTGGTAGGCGGCCTCGTCGCAGAGTCGCAGCAGCGCGCGCTCCAGGCCGTCCGCGCCCTCGCCCACCGCGAACAGCACCCGCAGCCTGCGCACGCGGAGCGTCTCCTCCGGAAGCGTGGCGAGCGCGCGCAGCTCAACCGCGGTCAGCAGCGGGGACGCGATCTCCACGAGACGCGCGTGGTCCGGCGTTTCGTCGAGCCAGTTGCGGCGGGGGCCGAGGAGCGTGACGAGCGACATCACCAGGCGCTCGCGGAGCGGATCGATGGGCGGGTTGGTTACCTGGGCAAATCGCTGCTTGAGGTACGCGTACAGGAGCCGCGGCCGCGACGACAGCACGGCGAGCGGTGTGTCGTCTCCCATCGAGCCCACAGGATCCTTGGCCTCGAGGAACATCGGCGCGTGGATCCGCCGGAGCTCCTCCTCGGTGTAGCCAAAGGCGGCAAGCTCCCGGGCCAGCCCGTCGCCGTCCGGGGCGGGCGGCGTGTCGTCGCGGGCCATCGGCGTCCGGCCGGCGGCGATCCAGGACGCGTAGGGTCGCCGCTCCGCCGCCTCTCGCTTGATCGTCTCGTCCGTGAGGATCCGGCCCGTCGCCGTGTCCACGGCGATCATCCGACCGGGGCCGAGCCGGCCCCTCTCGACGATGCGCCCCGGGTCGAGGTCGATTACGCCCGCCTCGCTCGCCACGATCACCAGGCCGTCGTTGGAGACCACGTACCGCGCGGGGCGGAGCCCGTTGCGGTCGAGCGCCGCCGCGGCCACGCGGCCGTCCGAGAACGCGAGCGCCGCCGGACCGTCCCACGGCTCGCACAGCCCGGCGTGATACTCGTACCAGGCGCGGACGGCCGGCGCCATTTCCGGCGCGGCCTCGAAGGCCTCCGGCACCAGCATCATCATCGCGTGGAGCAGGTCGCGTCCCGACCGCACCAGGAGCTCCAGCACATTGTCCAGCATCGCGCTGTCGCTGCCGTCCGGCTGGATCACCGGCACCAGTTCCCGGACGCGTTCCCGCCAATGCGATGAGCGAAGGTCCCCCTCCCGCGCACGCGTCCAGTTGATGTTGCCCCACAACGTGTTGATCTCGCCGTTATGGGCGAGCAGCCGAAACGGCTGCGCGAGCGGCCAACTGGGAAACGTGTTCGTGCTGTACCGCTGGTGAAACACCGCGAGCGCCGTCTCGAACGACGGATCGCGGAGGTCGGCGTAGAAGCGCGGGAGCTGGGGAGCGACGCACAGGCCTTTGTACACGACCGTGCGGTGTGAGCACGACGGCAGGCAGCCCGCGACCAATTCCTCCGTGAGCCGCCGCTCCACGCCCTTGCGAACGAGGTACAACGTGCGCTCGAAGTCGTCGCTCCCGAGGGCGTCGGGGCGGCCGATGAGGGCCTGCGCGATGTCGGGCCGGGTCCGGGCGGCCTCCGTGCCGAGTGCGCCGACCGCGACCGGGACCGGCCGCCATCCAAAGAAGACGAGCCCTTCGCGCGCGATCGCGTCCTCGACCAGGGTGCGCATCCGCGCCCCGGCACGTCCCTCACGGGGCAAGAACGCCATGGCCACGCCGATATCGCTGTGCCGGGAGACCCGCAGGCCGCGCCTCGCCAGTTCCGGCAGCAGCAACCGGTACGGCAGCTGGGTCAGGACTCCCGCGCCGTCCCCGGTCTTGCCATCGGCCGACACCGCGCCGCGATGCGCGAGGTTAGCGAGCGCCTGGAGCGCCATCGCAAGCGGCGCGTGGCTGCGCCCGCCCGTCGTCGCCACAAAGCCGACACCGCAGGAGTCGTGCTCGAACCTCGGGTCGTACAAGCCGGTCATCGCGGTCCACCCCCACGCCGCCGCCCAGGCGCGCGGCCTTTGGAACCCGGTTGGACGCTCCCCGGGCGAAAATAGAAAAACCCGGGGGAGCGATCCTGTTCAGAGGAACCTCTCCCTCCGGCTTTTGTCCCGACGGTGTAGCGCCCGCTCGACGCCTGCGCCGCTCGGTCCGGGCCGGCCCTACGGGCCGCGGAACCCTAGGCGCACTCCCTCGGTTTTAGTTTCGAGTACCAAAGATCCCGTAGGTTGTCAAGGCAAATGGCGTGATTGTTCGGTTTTTGGGATGCAGATCACTGTCGGCGCTGGTACGCCACCTGCGCGCCCACGAGCGTCAGGACGACGCTCCCGTCGCGGCCGAGGACCGCGAGATCGGCGTCGTAGCCGGGGGCGATCTGCCCCTTGCGCGCGAGCCGCAACAGCCGCGCCGGCACGGCCGTCGCGGAGTGAACCGCGTCCCGCAGGCCGATCTCAGCGGCCGACGCGAAGTTGCGCACGGCGCGGTCCATCTGCAACACGCTGCCGGCGATCGTGCCATCGGGCAGGCGCGGTACCCCATCTCGCACTTCGATGCCACGCCCGCCGAGCGAAAAGCTGCCCCGCTCCATGCCCGCGGCTGAGATGGCGTCCGTGACGAGCGCGATCCGGCCGGGGCCGGCCACGCGGGCGATCAGTCCCAGGACGGCGGGGTGCACGTGGATGCCGTCCGCGATCACGCTCGCCACGAGGCCGCGCGTGAGCAAGGCGCCGCCCGCGGCTCCAGGCTCCCGATGGTGGAGCCCGCGCATCGCGTTGAACACGTGGGTCACGAGCCGGGCACCCCACTGCGCCGCCGCTCGAATCTCGTCGTAGCCGGCGTCCGTGTGCCCGAGCGCCACGACGACCTCCCGCTCGGCGAGCGCGCGCACCAGGGGCTCCGCGCCCTCGAGCTCCGGCGCCAGCGTCACCACGCGCACGATGCCCGAGAGCCGGCGCAGGGTCTCGAGCGCCTCCGGCACCGACGGCGGGCGGAGGTCCTGGGCGCGATGCGCACCGCGGCGGAGTGGGTTCAGGTACGGCCCCTCGAGATGCACCCCGAGAATCACGGGCCGGGCCGTCTCGCGGGCCATGGCGTCGGCCACGACCTCGCCCGCGCGGCGCATGTCCTCGAGGGGTGCGCTCGTGATCGTCGGCAGGTACGCCGTGACCCCCGTGCCCGCCAGGTACCGACCCAGCACCTCGTAGTCCGCGGGAACGCACCGCGCGCAATCCACGCCCGCGCCGCCGTTCACCTGCAGGTCGATCATCCCGGGAATCGCGGTGCCGTCGGGAAACCGCAACACCGGCTGCGTTGCCTCCTGCGGCGGAGGCTCCCCGCCGCTCACGCGCACGATCCGTCCGCCGTCGATCTCGACGAACCCCGGGCTGAGATTGCGTTCGCGGGCGATGACGGTGCCGGCGGCGACGATCATGACACGGTCTGCTTCAGGTCGGCCGCGCGCACCTCCTGCGACGGCAGGCGCCGTTCGGCCCGCCGGAGAAAGGTGGTCGCGTGATCATCCGGGCGCTGCGCGACGTCGACATCGAGCCGTGCATCGCGATCATGCTCGATCTGCCGCTCTGGCGGGAGTACGGGACGACCCGCGACGATGCCCGGGCACTCTTCGCCGGGGCCCTCACCGGCGCCGCGTCGGCACGCGTCGCCGAGGCGGGCGGCCGCCTCGTGGGATTCATCGTGTATCAGCTGCGCGGCACGTTCGATCACAGCGGGTACGTCCGCGCCGTCGGCGTCGCGGCCGGAGTGCAGGGCCGGGGCGTGGGGGCGCAGTTGATGGACGCCGCGGAGCATGACATCCTGGCCCATGGCCCGAACGTGTTTCTGCTCACGTGGGCGCGCAACGATGCCGCCGCGCGGTTCTACGAGCGGCGGGGATACGAACGGATCGGCGAGATACCGAACTACGTGCGGCCGGGAATCACGGAACTGCTCTATCGGAAGACGACGGGGCCCATCCGACCGGACGCATCGGTTCGGAACGGCGCGGGGTGACGGCGCGTGGTGGAGCGACGGATCGGGCCGGGGCTCGATACGGTATGTGGCCGAAGCTTGGTACGCTGAGGCACGTGATTGCGGACCCGGGTCCGGTTCGCGCCGGGCCCACGGACGCAAAAACGGGGGGTGAGCGATGCGCGCAACGCGGTGGGTGATCGTGGTCTTGATGCTCGTGCTGGCGCTGCCGCCGGCGGTACGCACGTACGCCGCGCCGGCCAAGGTGACGCTGACGCTCGGCGTGGATCAGGAGGTCGTCGGGCTCGATCCGAACAAGGTCACGGCGTTCTCGTCGTTCCGGCGGATCGATCTGCTCTACAACAAGCTGGTGACATACGATCCCGGGCTGCACATCGTGGGCGATCTGGCGACGTCGTGGGATACGCCGGACAACCGGACGTACGTCTTCCACCTCCACCCCGGCGTCCGCTTTCACGACGGCACGCCGTTGAGCGCCGACGACGTGGTGTTCACCATCCAGCGGATCCTGGATCCCAAGACCGCATCGCCGGCACGGTCGTATCTGGACGCCGTGGACACCGTCACCGCGGTCGATCCGTTGACCGTGCGCGTCCACCTCAAGTACCCGCTCGCGAGTACGCTCGCCGGTCTCGCGTCCGGCAACAGCGCGATCGTGGAACGGGCGGCCGTGCTCAAGAACGGCGATCTCCAGAAGACCGAAGCGGGCACCGGGCCGTTCATGCTCGCGGAATGGGTGCCTGACAACTACATGCGCCTGGTCAGGAACCCGAACTACTTCAAGCGTGGCGATCCGAAGGTCGACGAGGTTGTGATCCGGATCGTGCCCGAAGAGGCGTCGCTGCTGGCGGGCCTGCGCAGCCGGAGTCTGGACATGGCCACGATCTCGGACGGCAGCGTGATCAAGCAGGCCCAGGGCGACAAGTCGCTCCAGGTACTGCAGGCCCCGAGCCTCAACCTGCGCATCTTCTCGTTCAACACGACCCACCCGCCGTTCACCAACGCCAAGGTGCGCGACGCGATCGCCTATGCGATCGACCGCCAGGCGATCGTGGCCGCGGCGGAGTTCGGGTTTGGTCAGATCAGCGGTCCCATCCCGGCGCCCGACAAACTGTACGCGCTGCCGGTGTCCACGTTCCCGGAGTACCACACGAACCCGGCGAAGGCCAAGCAGATGCTGCAGGACGCCGGCGCGGCCGGCGCCTCGTTCAACATCGTGGCCTCGCCGACGTACGAGGGCGGGCTCGCCGTGGCGCAGATCATTCAGGCGCAACTGCGGGCCGTGGGGCTGAATCCGACGATCGACAACGTGGAATGGGGCACCTACATCAACCGGTGGGTCAAGCGCGACTTCGACACGATGGTCGAGCTGCGGGGCGGCGATCCCGACCCGGACCGCTTCCTGTACCGCACGTTCTACAGCACGGGCGCCGTCAACAACTTCCTCTTCAAGGACACCGCGGTGGACAAGCTGCTCGACCGCGGCCGCGTGCACGTGACCGTGGCCGAGCGCAAGCCCATCTACGACGACGCCCAGCGCGCCCTGGTCACGGCTGCGCCCGCGGTGTTCCTGTATACGCCGTACACGACGCAAGTGTTGCAGGGTTACGTCAAGGGTTTCCGCGTCATCCCGACGGGATCCCTGGAACTCCTGCAGGATACCTCGATCCAGCGCTGACCTGAGACGCCGGGGGGCGCGGCCATAGGCGCGCCCCCGGCGCGTCCCGCCGCAGTCGATCGTGACGCCCATGCATCCCGGCACCCGGCGGCCGTGGGGCCGCCCGCGGACGGAGCGCACCCAATGACCGGGTTTCTCGCCGGCCGGCTCTTCGGGCTACTGCCGGTGTTGTGGGGGGTGTCGATCGTCGTCTTTTTGCTCGTCCGGCTGCTGCCGGGCGACGCGGTCCAGATGTTTCTCGGCACACAGGTGGCCATGACGCCCGCGCAGATGGCCGAACTCCGGCGCCTCTTCGGCATCGACAAGCCGCTGCCGCTGCAATATGTGGACTGGGTCGGCCGCGTCCTCCAGGGCGACTTCGGCGTCTCGTTGCGCACCAGTCGCCCGGTGTTGCCCGATATCCTTGCACGCCTGCCGATCAGCATCGAGATCACCGTGTTGGCCCTCGTCATCGCGCTGGGGCTCGGGATCCCCATCGGCATCGTCGCCGCCCTGCGGCGCGGGACGGCCGTAGACACGCTGGTCACCGTGGCCGGCCTCCTCGGCCTGAGCATCCCGAACTTCTGGCTGGCCGCGATGCTCCTGCTCCTCCTGGCCAATTATCCGATTGCGTCCATCGGCACGTACGTCGGGCTCGCGGCCCACCCCCTCGCGAACCTCACGGTCATGGCCCTGCCGGCGATCTCGCTCGGCGTGTCGCTCGCCGCGGTCTTCATGCGGTTCGTCCGGTCCTCGCTGCTCGAGGTCCTGGGGGAAGACTATGTGCGCACGGCGCGCGCCAAAGGCCTGCTCGCGCGGATCGTCGTGAACCGGCATGCGCTGCGGAACGCCCTGATCCCGGTGATCACGGTGATCGGCTACCAGGCGGGCTACTTGCTCGGCGGCACCGTCGTCATCGAGGAGGTCTTCGCGTTGCCGGGCATGGGGCGCCTCGCGCTGAACGCCATCGGCCAGCGAGACTACCCCGTGGTCCAAGGCGTCGTCCTCTTGATCGCGGGCCTCTTTGTCCTCACCAATCTGGCCGTGGACCTGCTCTACGCGCTCGCGGATCCGCGCGTGCGTTACGGTTGAGCACCGCCCCCGCACCGAAGCCGGCGCTTGCCACGGCACGCCAGGGCCGTGCGATGGGCGGCACCGCTCCCCGCCGCCGTCCATCGCGCGCCTGGGCGCTGGCCCGCACCCCGGCGGCCGTCGCGGGCTCGGTCATCGTCGTCGCGTATCTCGTGGCGGCGGCCGGCGCACCGCTGTTCGCCCCGGCCGACCCCGCCGCGATGACCCCGACCGCGCTGCTGGCTCGGCCAGGCGCCGGGCATCCGTTTGGCACGGACCAGTTCGGCCGCGACATCCTGAGCCGGCTCCTGTACGGCTCCCGCGTCTCGCTCGGCGTCTCGTTCGCCTCCGTGGCGTTTGCCCTCGGTGCCGGGGGGACGATCGGCGTCCTGAGCGGATACTACGGCGGCGCGCTTGACAGCGTGCTGATGCGGACGATGGATGTCGTCTTCGCGTTTCCCGCGGTCCTGCTCGCCATCGCGATCATGGCCGTGGCGGGGACGACGCCCCCCGTGCTCGTCGCCGCGATCGGCATCGTGTACACGCCGCAGTTCGCGCGCGTGACGCGGGGCAGCGTGCTCCAGGCGCGCGGCATCGAGTACGTGGAGGCGGCACGGGCGCAAGGCGCCGGCGTCCCGCGCATCCTGCTGCACCACATCGTGCCCAACATCCTGGCGCCGATCATCGTGCAGACGTCGTTGAGTCTCTCCTTCGCGATCCTGACCGAATCGGCGCTGAGCTTCCTCGGGCTCGGTACGCAACCGCCGACGCCGTCCTGGGGCAACATGCTCGCCGAGGCCCGGCGGTTCATGACGATCGCGCCGTGGACCGCGGTGTTTCCGGGCGTGGCGATCTCCCTCATCGTGCTCGGGTTCAACCTGCTCGGGGACGGACTGCGGGACGTGCTGGATCCGCGCCTCCACCTATGATCCGGGCCCGGGTGGGGACCGTGGACGCCGCACACCCGGCGCGTCGCCGGGGCCGCGATCCGGGCGCACGCCACCCGAGAATGCCGCAGCCCGCGAAGCGCGAGACGCCGGACGGACGCGGCCGAACGATGTGCGCGCGGAACGCCTGCACGCATTCGAACCACCTCGGCGAGCACTCACGTCGAACGGCGGCACGGAGGCCGCATGACATCGTCTTCGCGTGAACCCCTAACCGAGTCGGTCAACGAACGGACCCGGACGCTCGACCTGCTGCCGGTCATCGAGCAGGCCCGGCTCATGAACGACGAAGACCGGCTGGTTCCCGACGCCGTGGCGGCGACCCTGCCGCAGATCGCCGAGGCGGTACTCCGCATCACGCAGGCGCTACGGCGTGGCGGCCGCCTCGTCTATGTCGGCGCGGGCACGAGCGGCCGCCTGGCCGTGCTGGACGCGGCCGAGTGCCCGCCGACGTTCGGCACGCCGCCTGACCTGGTGCAAGCCGTCATCGCGGGCGGGCCCGGGGCGATGCTCCGCGCGGCCGAAGGCGCCGAGGACGACGCCGCGTGGGGAGCGCGGGAGATGGACGCGCTCGGGGTGCGCCCGTCCGACGCCGTCGTGGGGGTTGCCGCGAGCGGTGAGACGCCGTTTGTCCTGGGAGCCGTGCGGCGTGCCGGCGAGCGCGGTGCGGTCACGATCGGCATCGCCTGCTCGCCTGGGTCCTCGCTCGAAGCGGCCTGCGCGCTCACGATCGCGCCGCTGGTGGGCCCGGAGGTCATCGCCGGCAGCACGCGGCTCAAGGCGGGCACGGCGCAGAAGCTCGTACTGAACATGTTGAGCACGCTGACGATGGTGCAGCTCGGCAAGGTCTACGGAAACCTGATGATCGACATGGAGGCGACCAACGAAAAACTGCGCCGCCGGGCGCTGCGCATCGTCTCGGCCGCGACCGGAGCCGGTGCCGCCGCGGCGGCGGACGCGCTCGGGCGCGCGGGCGGGCGGGTCCCGGTCGCCATCGTCATGCTCGCACGCGGCCTCGATCCAGAAACCGCCGCCCGCGCGCTGCGCGAGGCCGGGAGCGTTCGGGCGGCAGTCGGGCGGGTGGACCGGTGAGGCGCGGACGTCGCGGGGGACCCGTGACGCGGAGACCTCGTGGGGGACCCGCGTTGCCTAACCGGCACGATGCGGCCGCGTCGAGCCTCACCGGCGCGGCTTCGGATCCCCACCTCGCGGCCGCATCGCGCGCCTTAGAGACGATCCGCGGGAAGCGGACGAAACACATCATCGGCCTGATCTCGGGGACGAGCGCCGACGGCGTGGCCGCGGCCCTCGTCGAGATCACCGACCGCGGCGCGGGAGGGCGCGGCCGCACCCCGGCACCCGGCCGCCGCGAAGCGGAGCCGTGGCCGCCGTGCATACGGCTCCTGGCGCACACGACGGTGCCCTACCCCGCTGAGGTGCGCCGGCGCGTGCTGGACGTGGCGACGCAGCCCGCCACCACGCAGCAGATCGCCTCGCTCCATTACCTGCTTGGGGAGTACTTTGCCGCCGCCGCCGCCGCCGTCGCCCGGGGCGCCGGCCGGCCGGTGAGCAGCGTCGATCTCATCGCTTCCCACGGGCAGACCGTCGCCCACGTGGGCGTGCCGGACGCCGCCGATCGGTGGGGGCGCGCGGCCACGTTGCAGCTCGCCGAAGCGGCGGTCATCGCGGAGCGCACGGGCCGTCCGGTCGTTGCCGACTTTCGGGCCGCCGATATTGCCGCGGGGGGCCAGGCCGCGCCGCTGGTGCCGTACGCCGACCTCGCGCTGCTGGCGGCGCCGGCCGGTCGGATCGCGCTCAACCTCGGCGGGATCTCAAACCTGACGGTCCTGCCGGCGGGCGTCCGCCGCGCCGACGTGGTCGCGTTCGACTGCGGGCCCGCGAATATGGTCATCGACGGGCTGGTGCGACACTTCACCCGCGGCGCCGAGACCTTCGACCGCGGCGGGAGACGCGCCGCGCGCGGCCGGGTGCACGACGCGTTGCTCAGGGAACTGCTCGACCATCCCTTCGTCACCGCCCCGCCTCCGAAGACGGCCGGGCACGAGCAGTTCGGTCAGCCGTTCCTGCGCGCGCTGCTCGCCCGATGGCGCCGTCTCGGCCCGGACGATCTCATCGCGACGGCAACCGCGTTCGCGGCGGATGCCGTGAGCCTGAACATCAGACGGTACGTCCTGCCGCGTCACGCCATCGTCGACCTCGTCGCCGCGGGCGGCGGCGTTCATAACGCGGTGCTGATGCGGCGCCTCGCGCGGGATATCGCGCCCATTCGCCTGCGGCGGATCGATGAGTTCGGCGTGCCGTCGGGCGCCAAGGAAGCCGTGGCGTTCGCGCTGCTGGGACACGCGACGGTGATGGGCATCGCGGGCAACCTCCCCCGCGTCACCGGCGCGCGGCACGCATCGCTCCTCGGGAAGTGGACGTGGCCGCCGCCCGCGGCGCTCGGGCGTGCCGCTCGGAGCCGGGCATGAGCGCCGCGGCGAGAGCGTTTGGCCCGGCGCTCGGCCTCCTCGCGGGCGGCGTCGGGCGGGCGTACCCAGGCGCCGTGCTCGCCGTGCTCTACCGGGGTGAGATCGTGCTGCAGCACGCCGTGGGGTTCGCCGCCCACCGGCCGGCGCCCCGGCCCGCGACCACGGCGACGATCTACGATCTCGCCTCCCTGACCAAGGTAGTGGCCACCACACCGTTGATCTTGAAGGCGGCGATGCAGCGCCGGCTCGGCCTCGACAATCCCGTCGTCCGGCACCTGCCGGAGTTCCCGCACCGGGAGGTCACGGTCCGGCACCTGCTCGCTCACACCTCGGGCCTGCCGGCGTGGATCCCGTTCTATCTCGAGGCCGAGGGCTACGAGGCGATCGTTGCTCGGGCCGCTACCACGCCGATCGAGGCGCCACCGGGAATGCGCGTGGTGTATAGCGACATCGGATTTATTCTCCTTGGCGAGGTTGCGCGGCGGGCGCTCGGCCAGGCGATCGACGACGCGGCTTGCCGCCGCGTGTTTGAGCCGCTCGCGATGCGTGACACGCGCTACCGTCCGCCGGCGGCGCTCCGCGCACGCGTGGCGCCTACCGAAGACGGCACGGAGATCGAGCAGCAGATGGCGGCGTCCACGCGGGAGCGCCCCACCATCGAGCCCGCGCGCCGCCACCACCTGTGGCGCACGACGCTGGTCTGGGGCGAGGTCCACGACGGCAATGCTCACGCGATGGGCGGGGTGTCCGGACACGCGGGGCTGTTCGGGACGGCCGGCGACCTCATCGAGTACGCGCGCATGTGGCTCGCGCGAGGCTGCGGTCCGGGCTCGCGTGTGCTGAGTCCAGAAATGGTTGCGGAGGCTACGACGCCGCAGACCGCCGGCGACACGGTGCGGGGACTCGGCTGGGCCCTCACCGGGACGCAGGGCTGGTGGGGCGGCGCGTTGTCGGCGCGTGCCTACGGCCACACGGGCTTCACCGGCACCGCGCTCGCCATCGATCCGGAGCACGATCTGGCGATCGCGCTGCTCGCCAATGCGATCCATCTGGGACGCGACCGCACAGAGATCCTGGCATTGCGCCCACGCATCGCCGAGGCGGTGGCCCGCGCCCTGCTCCCCCGCCCGCCCGCGTAGGTGCCTGTATCCGCCCGGCGCCGCCACGCGGTCACGGCGGCGTGGCCGAGGTCAGGCAACGACCGCTACGGCGCACCACCGCACCCCCCGTGGCACGCCAGTTGTGCCGCCGGCACGCGGGCGCCGCGGCGCCGGGGCGGCCGGCCACCAGGCAGGTAGACGAATGGCAGGAACCGCTGCCACCGCAGCCCGAGCGTTCGGGACCTCGCAGTCGGCGTCATCGAACATCTCCGTGGGTGGTCTTGCCGGGTCGAGCGGCGCGCTCGACTTCCTTCATACTCCGGCGGCTTGAAGAACCTATGAACGCCGCGTAACGTTCAGGAGCTCGCCGCATGCGTTCGCGGCCACCGCTCCGCGCCCTCCCTCACGGGCGCCGCGGCCCACGCGCGCGGCGCTACTTCCTCACATTAGGGGTACCGCCCGATCGTGACATCTCGATGACAGGCGGCGGGATCTCCTGTGGTGCGGATAGGGCCGCGGCGCGGAGGACCCGCGCGACGCGCCTGCGAAACGGAGCCGTGGTATGGAGTATGTGCTCGGAGTCGACGGCGGGGCATCGAGTACGCTCTGCGCGGTGGCCACGATCGACGGCGCGGTGCTCGGCATCGGTCGCGGTGGTCCCAGCAACCACATCTTGGCCCCGGGCGGCCGCGCGCGAGCGCGCGAGGCCGTCGCGACGGCGCTCGCCGCCGCGCTACGGGCGGCCCGGATCGGCGACGTCGAGTTTCGCGCGGCGCAGTTCGGCATGACGGGCATCAACGCCAACACCGAGCGCTCCCGCGCGTTCGAGGAAGTCGTGCGCGACGTGCTGCGGGCGCGCGTGATCGGCGTGGACAACGACGCCCGGATCGCGCTCACGGGCGCGCTCGCCGGCGGTCCGGGCGTAGCGGTGATCGCCGGCACGGGCTCCGTGGCCCTCGGCCGCGATGCACGAGGCGTCGACACGCGCGCCGGCGGCTGGGGATACCTATTTGGCGACGACGGCAGCGCGTTTGCCCTCGGCCGTGGCGCGGTGCACGCGGCCCTCCATGCCGTCGACGGCAGCGGACCCGCGACCGCGCTCACCGCGCGAATCCCGACCGTGGCGGGCATGGACCTGGAGGCCATCCCGATCGCCTACTACGCCGGACAGCTGGAACGGCGCCAAATCGCTCGTCTGGCGCACGCCGTGACCGCGGCGGCGGCGGCGGGTGACCAGGTGGCCCGCGGTCTCGTGGAGCACGCCGCCGCGTCGCTGGCGGCATTGGCCGTGGCCGTGATCCGCCGCCTCGACTGGCCCGACGGCGCGACCGCGGTCGCGCCCGTCGGCGGGGTGTTCGACGCCGGCGCGATTGTGCTCGAGCCGTTCCGTCTCGCCCTCGCGGCGCAGATCCCGGGTGCCGCCGTGGTGCCGCCTCGGTACGAGCCCGCGGCAGGTGCGCTGCTCCTGGCGCTGCGGGCCGCGGACGTGACGCCGACCCCGGAGCGCCTCGCGCTGCTCGCCGCCACGTGGGCGCTCCGCGCCGCCGAGGAGCGGCCGTCGTGACGTCGGGGTGGCGGGAACAGTTGCACCGCAAGCTGATCGTCTCCTGCCAGGCGCTGCCCGGCAGCCCGCTGCGCGACCCCGCGGTGATCGCCGCGCTCGCGCGTTGCGCCGTGCTCGGCGGCGCCGCGGGCGTGAGGATCGACGGGCCGGACGACGTCGCGGCGGTTCGGCGGGTCGTCGACGTGCCGATCGTCGGCCTGTACAAGCGGCGGGGCCGGACCGTGTACATCACGCCGACATTTGCGGAAGCGCGGGCCCTGGCCGACGCCGGCGCGGACATCATCGCCGTCCAGGCCACGCGAGAGCGCAACGCGGACGAGGCGGCGGATCCGCTCCCCGCGCTGATCGAGCGTGTCCACATCGAGTGCCGCCTCCCGGTCATGGCGGACGTATCGACGCCGGACGAAGGCCGCGCGGCGGCGGCCGGCGGCGCCGACCTCGTCGCAACGACGATGGCGGGCTACACGCCGCACAGCGCCCAGACGGCGGGCCCCGACCTCGACGTTGTGAGGGCGCTCGTGCGCGACGTGGCGGTGCCGGTCGTCGCCGAGGGCCGCATCACGAATCCCGAGGAGGCCGTGGCGGCGCTCCGGGCCGGCGCGTGGGCGGTGGTCGTGGGCCGGGCCATCACCATGCCCGAGGCGATCACGGAACGGTTCGTCCACGCGATCGCGCGCGCGGCCGGCGAGGCATAATGCGCGGCTCGACTTGTCCGCGAATCGCGCCGTTGGGATGGTCGACTGGGGGCATGACGCGCACAGCGCCCGACGCTACCGGATCGATATCTCCCAGGGAAGGAGCGTCAGGATCGGCTCTTCGAGGAGCGCGGCGAGGCCGGGCGTCAGGAGATGCCGCACGGAGGCCATGGGACGTGAGATGGAGACGGCGTTCGGGGCCCGGACGTGGACCACCGCCACGCGGCGCGGGGCTGCGACGCCCATCAGGTGCTTGGCGGCGTCCAGGGCGTCGGTGAAGTCGCCGAGTTGATCCACGAGGCCGTGGCCGTGGGCCTGGCGGCCGGTCCACACGCGGCCTCTGGCGACGGCGCGCACGGCCTCCGGTGCGAGAGCCCGTCCCTCGGCGACCCGGGCCACGAATCGCTCATAGATGTCTTCCATCAGCGCGCGCAGACGCCGCCGGTCGGCCGCCGAGAACGGCATGAACGGCGAGAACAGCGCCGCGGCCTCGCCGCGCGCCAGCAGCTCACGGTGGACGCCGGCGCGCTCCGCTAGATGACGGATGTTGAACTTGCCCCCGATGACGCCGATCGAGCCGGTCAGCGTGCCGGGCAGGCAGACGATCCGGCGCGCCGCCGCGGCCACGTAGTAACCGCCGGAGGCGGCGACGTTGCCCAGGAACGCAACGACCGGCTTGACGCGGTTCGCGCGCGCGACCGCCCGCCAGATCAGATCCGACGCCAGCGCGGATCCTCCGGGCGAGTCGACGGCGAGCACGATGGCGCCGAACCGGCGATCGTGCTCCGCCGCCCGAATGGCGCGGATGACGGTGGCGTGCCCGGCGGTCTCCCCGGCACCAAACGGCAGCGGCAGGCTGAGCGGCCGCACACGGCTTTCGCCCATGTGGATCGGGCCGCGGACGGTGATCACCCCAATCGCCGGGGCCGCGCCGAGCCGGCGAAGCGGCCGCCGCAGGCGACGGCGCACGAGCCCCCACGGGACGAGCGCGGGGACCCGGTTGCCTTCCGCCAGGTAATCGGGGAGCTCGTCCTCGTACAGCGTCGCGTCGATGAGCCCGGCGTCGCGGGCCGCGCGCGCGGGGAGCGGCGCGTCGCACACCGCGCGCCGGAGATCGGCAGGCGTGAGCCGCCGCGCTTCGGCGATGCGGGCCGTCATGTCGTCGTAGACGGAGTCCAACACGGCGTTCAGGGCTTCGCGCATCGGCGCCGGCATCGCCTCGCGAACCAGCGGCTCCACGGCGGTCTTGTACTCGGCAATCTGCTCAAACTCGCCGGTGACGCCGAGCCGCGCGAGCGCGTCGCCGAGAAACGTGGCCTCGAGCGCGAGGCCAACGAGGTTCAAGGTGCCGCTCTCCGGCATGATCACCGCATCCGCGACGCTGGCCGTGTAGTAGATGTGCGTGGACGCCTCCGGCAGGTACGCGATCACCCGCTTGCCCGCGGCGCGCACGCCCGCGAGCGCGCGCCGGAGGCTCTGCACGGTCGCCAGCCCCGCGCGCAGGTCCGAGACGGTCACGACGAGGCCGGCCACGGCGGGATCCGCGGCCAGCACGCGCAACCTGCCGCGAAGATCCTCCAGGCTCTCGGGCCGCCGCCGCACCCACCATGGAGTGCGCGGCCGGTACTCCGGGTACTCGCCGGAGAGGTCGACGAGGACGTACACGGGCCGCCCGCGGCTGAGCGCCAAGGCGTTGCCCGCGAGCGCGAGGGCATCGTACGCGAGGTCGACGAGCCAGGTGGCGAACCGCATCCGGTCTCTCCGTTCGCCCGCCCGCGAGACGGTCCTGGGTCGGGGCGCCGGGCTTATTGCTCCACGAACAACGGGTTGGTCCAGGCCCGCTCGCCGGCCGGACCGACGACCTGAACGCGCAGGTAGCGTTCGGGGCCCCGCAGCGCAAACGTCGCCTCGCGCAGCGGTGCGCCGTTGGCGGCGATCCGCCGGCCCCAGCGCCGGTCGCACACAAAACGGATCTCCGCGGCGCCGGGCTCGGCGATCCGGACCACCACCGTCTCGCCGTCGAAGGCCACGTCCTCGAGGACGGCGCCGGTCGAGGCGTAGAACGCGCCGGACGCAAGCGCCGCGGTCACCGACGCGCGGGACAGGCCGTCGGCGCGAAGCATCGTCCAGGCCCGGCCGGCGTCGCCCATGCGCCAGTGCGTGTCGTCGTTCGCCACGCCGTACATCGGCTTGCGCGCGCTGAGGCAATCGTCCCACTGCACGCTCCCGTCGCCCTTCGCGACGTCCACCTCGGTGTTGGTGTTGTAGACCTCCAGCCCGGCAATGCCGTCGAGCGCCACGAGGTCGTCGACGATCAGCCCGCTCCAGTAGGGGTGGGCGACGAAGACCACGGCGCCGGCGCGCCGCAGGCGGTCGATCACGGTCTGCGCGGGCAGCCCGTGACGCGCCGCCACCTCGCGGGGCACGTCGATCATCTCCGCGAGCCCGATGCCGACCAGGTGATAGGGCTCACCCAGACGCGACTGTCCGGCATCGACTTCCGTGCCCGGGACGACGAGCATCCGGGCTCCCGGTGCCGGGGCGGCCTGCGTCAGCTGATTGTGATCCGTGATCGCCAGCACGTCATAGTCGCGGTCCGCATACCATCGCACCGCGTCCACGACGGACCGCGCCCCGTCGGAGTTGGTCGTGTGACAGTGGAACATGCCCCGGTACCACTGCCCCGGCATCGTGAACGGATTGAGAGACCGCGCCACGGTTCAACCTCCAGCGCCCGCGACGGCGCGGGCGTCAATTTGGCTCACGGGCCCGCGAGCCAGCCGCGGGCACGCTCGACCGCCCGCTTCCACTCCTCGTATCCCCGATCGCGCTCGGATGCCGGGCCGCGCGGCTCGAAGATGCGATCCGCCGCCCAGTGGTCCGCCACGGCCTCGAGCGACGCCCACACGTCCTGCGCGAGTCCCGCGGCGTACGCGGCGCCCAACGCGGTCGTCTCGCTCACCCTTGGGCGCACCACGGGGACGCCGAGGATGTCGGCCTGCAGCTGCATCAACGTGTCGTTGCGCGTGGCCCCGCCGTCGACGCGCAACGCGGAGAGGCTGCGCCCGGCGTCCCGCGCCATCGCCTCGACCACCTCGCGCGTCTGGTAGCAGATGGCTTCCAGCGTCGCGCGCACGAGGTGGGCGCGCGTCGTGTACCGCGTGAGCCCGACGATCACGCCGCGTGCCGTCATGTCCCAATGCGGCGCAAACAAACCGGAGAACGCGGGGACGAAGTACACCCCGCCCGAATCCGGCACGGACGCCGCGAGGTCGTCGGTCTCCGTGGCCGCGCGGATCACGCCCAGGTTGTCGCGCAGCCACTGCACGGCGGCGCCGGCGACCGCGATCGACCCTTCGAGGGCAAATGCGGCCGCGCCGGGCGGGGCGTAGGCGGCCGTCGCGATGAGGCCGCTCCGGCTGGCCACCGGCTCCGCCCCGACATGTTGGAGGACGAAGCACCCGGTCCCATAGGTGTTCTTGGCGTCGCCCGGGCGATGGCACGCCTGGCCCAGCAGCGCCGCCTGCTGGTCCCCGAGGTCGGCGCAGATCTCGACGCGGCCGCCCAGGGGGCCGGCCGCCTGCGTCGCGCCGTAGCGCCCGCTGCTGCCCCGAATCTCGGGGAGCACCGCGGCCGGGATCTGAAACAGCGACAGGAGCTCAGGATCCCACGCGCCGGCGCGCAGGTTCATGAGGTGCGTGCGCGATGCGTTCGTGACGTCGGTCACGTGCACCCCGCCGTCCACACCGCCGGTAAGCCGCCAGATCAGCCATGAGTCGACGGTGCCGAAGCAGATCTCACCGCGCTCCGCGCGCGCCCGCCCACCCGGCACGTGGTCGAGGATCCACGCCGCCTTGAGCGCGGAGAAGTACGTGGCGACGGGGAGGCCGGTGCGCGCGCGGACGAACGGCTCGGCTCCCTCCCGGAGCAGGCGGTCGCACGCGCCCCGCGTGCGGGTGTCCTGCCACACGATCGCGTTGTAGAGGGGCGCTCCCGTGCGCCGGTCCCACACGATGGCGGTCTCGCGTTGATTGGTCACGCCGAGGCCGGCGAGCTCGGCCGCGCCGGTGAGGCCGGCCCGGCCGAGCGCCTCCCGTGCGACCCCGCAGGTCGCGCGCCAGAGCTCGTCCGGATCGTGCTCGACCCACCCCGGCTGCGGCGTGATCTGCGCGTGCTCTGCGTAGGCGGACGCTACCGGCTGCCCCGCCGCGTCGACCACCATGCAGCGGGTCCCGGTCGTGCCCTGATCGATCGCCGCGACGTGGGGGCCGCGGCGTCCCACTATTTCGCTCCCATCGTCCGGTTGTAGACGGCGATGGCCTGGTTGACGTCGCGCGCGGCGTCTGCCAGGGCCTGCTGCGGCGTCTTGCGGCCGAGCACCGTGGCCTCGATCGCGTCCTCGGATTTCTGCCGCGCCTCGGGGAATACGCCCAAGAGCGCCCCTTGGGTGGCGCGGTTGATGGGGCTGCTGCGCAGCTCGCTGATCGCGGTCAGAAACTGCGGATACTGCGCCAGGGTCTGCTGCGCCACGGCCTCATGATACGCGTCCCGCCGGACCGGGAAGTACCCGGTGCCGACGTACCACGCCGCCTGCTGCGCGGGCGCGCTGACGAACTTCACGAACTCCCACGCCGCCTGCTGCTCGACGGACGGCCGCCCGCTCAGAATCCAGGCGGACGCGCCGCCGACGATGCTGCCCCCCGTCGCGGCCGCGGGCGGCTTGGGGAAGTAGCCCGTGCCGATCTGGAACCGGCCGCCGGACTGCGTGAGGAGGCTCTTAAGGACGGCGGTGGAGTCCATGGTCATCGCGGTTTGGCCCGCGGCAAACGCACGCTGGCTCGCCGCCGTGGGCCGGCCCGGGTTCGTGGCCGCGCCGCTCTTGACCATACGGGCCCACCACTCCAGGATCCGCGCGCCCTCCTCCTCGTGGTCGTACGCGACGGCGGTGGCGGCGGCGTCGCGGCCGTTGCCGTTGTTGGCGTAGAGCGCCCCCTGGCGGGCGAGCAGCTGCTCGAAGAACCATCCGTAGATCGCGATGGTGATGCCCGACCGCGTGGCGCCGCTGCGCACCAGCTTCGTGGCCGACGCCTCGATCTCGTCAAACGTCCGCGGCGGCCGGTTGGGATCGAGCCCGGCCTGCTTGAACATGTCCTTGTTGTAGTACAGGATCGCCGTCGACGTGTTGAACGGCATCGAGTACAAGCGCCCGCCGACGCGGTAGTAGGCGAGGATGTTCGGCTCGAATTGCGCGAGGTCGAATTTCTCGCGGTCGATGAAGTTCTGAACCGGGACCACGGCCTTGCTGTCGATCATGAACCGGGTGCCGATGTCGTAGACCTGGCTCACGGCCGGAACGGACGAGGATCCGATCGAAGCGCGCAGCTTGTTGACGAGATCGTCGTAGCTGCCCTGGAACTGCGCCGTGACCTGGATGTCCTTGCGCGAGGCGTTGAACGCGTTGACGAACGCTCGAATCACGGTCTCCCCAAGGTTGCCGCCCATTGCGTGCCAGAACGCGATACGGACCGGGGTCTGCGCCGAGACGCTCGGCACCCGCATCTGTCCCGCCGCGGCCCCGAGTCCCGCAGCGCCCGCCGCCCGCAAGAGCTGCCGCCGTGTGACCTTTATCCCCATGCCTCACCTCTCCCCCATGATTACGCGCGCCGACCGGCGCGCCGTTCGCCCTGCCGGCGATACGTTGTCGGATCGAAGCGCGATGGGCGTGAGCCGGACGGGCCTGCCCGAAGCGGGCGTTGGTACGCATCAGCCCTTGACGGCGCCGGCCGTCAGCCCGCGCACCACGTGGCGGTACCCGAAGACGAACAGGACGACGGTCGGCAGGATGATCAGGATCACGCCGGCCATGACCAGGCTCCACGACAGGATCTCCTGCGATTGCAGCAGCGCGAGCCCGATCTGGACCGTCCGCATCTCCGTCGAATTGATGACGAGCAACGGCCACAGGTATTGGTTCCAGGACGAGAGGAACGCGTAGATCGCGAGCGTGGCCAGCGCCGGCCGCGACAGCGGCACGACGATGGTCCACAAGAACCGCCGGCGCGACGCGCCGTCGATCCGCGCCGCGTCCGCGAGCTCACGCGGAATCGTCAGGAAGAACTGCCGGAGCAAGAACGTCCCGAACGCCGTGGCCAGGTAGGGCGCGATCAACCCGGGGTACGTGTCCAGCCATCCGAACGACCGCACGGTGAGGTAGTTGGGGATGAGCGTCACCTCGGCCGGGATCATCAGCGTGGAGAGAAACAGGAAAAACAGCCACCGCCGGCCCGGAAACTCGATGAAGCTGAACGCGAACGCGGCGAGCGAGGCCGTGATTAGCTGGCCCAGCGTGATCGCGCCCGATTGGATCAGCGAGTTGAGCAAAAACCGCGCCAGCGGCGCCTGTTGCAGGGCCGCCGCGTAGTTGCCGAGATCCAACGACCGCGGCCACAGCGTCGGCGGATACAGGTTGACCTCGGCACCGCCCTTGAGGCTCGTCGACAGCGCGAACAGCAGCGGAAACAGCACGATGAGCGCCACGAGCACCATCAGCAGGCCGAGCCCCGCGCCCGGGGCGGCGCGGCGGAGGGCTCGGGCACGCGCCGGCCGCCGGCCGGCCGCGGCGACCTCGTACGCGGACGTGGCGGAGGCGGGCATCATCCGTAGCTCACCCACCGCTCGAACACGGCGAACTGCAGGGTCGTGAACGCGAGCACGAGCACGAACAGCACCATCGCCTGCGCGGCGGCCAGGCCGAAGCGGAAGTTGAAGAAGGCGTTGCGGTAGATCGAGTACACGATGGCATTAGTGGCGCCGACCGGGCCGCCCTGCGTGAGAATGTGGATCTGGCCGAACGACTGCAGCACCCCCAACGTGGCGACGACCCCGACGAAAAACAGCGCCGGTGAGATCGCGGGGACGATCACGTGCCGGAACACGGCCCACTGGCCGCTACCGTCGATGCGCGCGGCCTCCACCAACTCGTCGGGCACACCCTGGAGCGCGGCGAGGAGCACCACGACGTTGAACCCCAGGCTCTGCCACACCGTCGTCGCCGCCACCGCCGGCAGGGCCCAATGCGGGTCCGTCAGCCACCCGATGCGCGGCCCGTGCGCGAGCGACAACAGGTAGTTCAGGATGCCGACGTTCGGGTCGAACATCCACTCCCAAATGAGGGCCGCGGCCGCGATGCTGACCGCGATCGTAAACGAGTACGCCGTGCGAAACGCCGCGATGCCGCGCATGCGCCGGTTGGCGAGCAGCGCGAGCGGCAACCCGAGTACGAGGCCCGCGGGGACGGTATAGACGGCAAAGAGGACCGTGACGCGGAGGCTGCCGAGGAACTCCCCGGACCGGAGTAATTCCGCGTAGTTCCCAGCGCCGGCGAACCGGCTGAGGTCGCCGAACGGGGTCGTGTCGTACAGGCTGAGCTGGGCGTTGCGCACGAGCGGGTAGAACACGAACACCGCGAACACCAGGAGCGACGGCGCGAGATACGCGAGGGCCTGCACGAGCGCACGCGCGGACGCCAGGCCCGCGCGGGTCCGCCCACTCACGCCGGCAGCAGCCGCCGAAGCAGGCGGGTATCGTTTGACGTCAGCCCGTCCACGCCCGCCGCGAGGCACGCCTGGGCGTCCGCCTCGTCGTCGACGGTCCAGGCCAGAACGCGCAGGCCCGCGCCGTGCGCCGCGGCGATCACGTCGGCGGTCGCGAACGCCCAGTGGAGGCACAGCGCGTCCGCGCCGGCCGCGCGCGCCGCGGCGATCCCGTCCACCAACCGGGCGGCGTAGATGATGCCGCACGGGCTTTCGGGGGACAGCTCGCGCATCGTCCGCACGCTCGCGTGGTCGAAGGACATCAGCAGCACGTCCTCCTGCATGCCGCGCCGCCGCACCGCATCGACGACCCTCCGCTCGATCCCCTCGTAGAAGGTGGGCGCGTTCTTGATCTCGATCTGCAGCAGTGCGCGGCCCCGAACCAGGTCGAGGACCTCGTCCAGCGTCGGGATCGGTGTGCCCGCAAACCCGGCGCCGAACCAGGCGCCCGCGTCCAGCTGTCGCAGCGCATCAAGCGCAAACGACGCGACGCGCCCCCGGCCGTTCGTCGTGCGGTCGACCGTCTGGTCGTGGATCACAACCACGCGCCCATCCCCGGTCTGCTGGACGTCGCATTCCACCGCCGGCACGCCGTCGGCGAGCGCCAGCCGAAACGCCGCGAGCGTGTTCTCCGGCGCGTAACGGGCTCCGCCCCGGTGGGCGATCGCCAGCGCGCCGCGGTCGCGCCACCACCGGCGTCCGCGAGCGTCGTTCGTTGCCACCCGCCCCTCCGCCGTGCCGGCGTCTCACCCGCCGGCACGCCGCCCACCATGTTCGCTGCACGCGCGGGGGGACACCTGCGTTCCTCTGTTGTGGCCGCGTAAAGGAATGGGCAAAGGACGCGTTACGAGCCCGAAAGGTTCTCGATTCGCACCGGCGCGACGGGAGCGGCGAGCGTGAACCCAAAGATCTGCGCGTAGAAGTACAGCTCCGCCTCCAGCGTCCGCTTGATATTCTCGGCCCTCCGGAACCCGTGCTGCTCGCCCGGATACGCCAGGTACGCCACGGGCAACCCCTTGGCTCGAACCGCTTCGAACATCATCTCGGCCTGGTTCGGCGGCACGATCTTGTCCTCCAACCCTTGGAAGAGGATCAGCGGCCGCGCCAGGCGGTCGAGGAAGTGGATTGGCGAGCGCTCCCGGTAGAGGTCCCGGCGCTCCGGATACGGCCCGATCAGGTGCTGATCATAGCGGGACTCGAACTTGTGCGTGTCCCGACGAAACACTTCGAGGTCGGCGATCCCGAAGTGGCTGGCGCCGGCGTGAAAGACGTCGCGGAACACGAGTGCGCACAGCGTGGTGTACCCGCCGGCGCTGCCGCCGCGAATGACGAGGCGGCCGCCGTCGGCGCGCCCCTGCCGCATCACATGGGCCGCGCCGTTCGCGCAGTCGTCGACGTCCACCACGCCCCACTGGCCGTACAGCCGCTCGCGGTACTCCCGGCCGTAGCCGGTGCTGCCGCCATAGTTCACGTCGAGATAGGCGAACCCTCGACTCGTCCAGTACTGCACCGACAGGTTGAGCACCGGCGACGCCGCGCCCGTCGGACCGCCGTGGCTCGTCACGAGCAGGGGCGGCCGCTCGTCCGCCGGGGCCGCCGCGTCCCGATTGCGCGGCGGGTAGAAATAGGCGTACGCCGTGCGCCCGCCGGTCGTCGGGAACTCGAGCGTTTCCGGCCGCGAGAGATACCCGGGATCCGGCCGGCCCTCCGCCGCGCGGCGCAGCGTCTCGGTCCGCCCCGTGCGCAGATCGAGCCGCACCACCTCGGGGAACGCGTCCGGGCTGGCGCCGACGAAGACGGCGTGCGTGGCGGAGCACCGGAGGCTCTCGATGGCCGCGTACGGCGTATCGAGCGTCTCGAGGCGGCGCGTCGCCGGATCCAGCACCCCGAGGCCGCCGCCCGACGGCGCCCGGTAGGCGCTGATCAGCCGCCCGTCGGACAGGACGGCGTATCGCGACATGCCGAAGAGCCACTGCGGCCCGCCGAATTCCGCCGCCATCGGGCACAGCGGCTCGTCGCGGCCGTCGCGCCACCGGTACAGGTTCCACCAGCCTGTGCGGTCCGACACGTACACGAGCGCGCCGTCCGCCGTCCACTCGGGCTGAAATATCGACTCCGCCACGCCGCCGGCGACGCGCGCCGCGCGCGCGAGCGAGCCGTCGGGCGCCAGATCGCCGACCCACAACTCGGTCCCGTCCCAGGGCATGTTCGGATGGTTCCACGTCAGCCACGCGAGCCGGGACCCGTCCGGGGCAAGGCGCGGCGACGAGTAGAAGGCGTTGCCCCCGGCCAGCACGCGCCCCCCGGCGCGCTCGTCGCCGTCCCACGGAACGCTCACGATCGTGTTGACCGCCTCCGCCGACCCCGTCGTGTGATCCTCACGCACGCACACCAACCGTCCGCGACGGGCGTCCACGATCGCGTCGGCGTACCGCATGTCCGCCGCGGGCGTGAGTGGATGGGGTGGAGAGCCCGGCTCCTGCCGGAACAACCGTTGATCCGCGAAGTTGGAAAAATACACGACGCCTCGATGGACCGTGTACGCGCCGCCGCCGTACTCGTGGACGCGGGTGCGCGCGTTCATGCCGGAGGGTGTGACGTCCGCGGTCCGCCCGCCGGGTTGGTGTCTCACGATCACGTGGCGTCCTGCCTCCGCCGGCCGCGCTTCGATCCAATACACGTCGTCCCCATCGAGCCGGACCTGGTCCAGCCCGATCGTCCCCGACACGATAAGGTCCGCCGTGATCGGAGACTTCCACGAGCCGTACGGCGCGGTGCGGAGCGCTGGCAACGGTGCTCACCTCCGTGTGGCCTGGCATGCGGCCGAGCCGAGGGTGCGTTCGTGACGCCGATACCAGTATACGCAAAGCCCGAGGCGCGATCGCTCGAGTTCGCAAGGGGTCGCGTCCGACGGGCCGCGCGAATGCGGTGCGGCTTAGAAGCGGTAGTCGACTTCCACGCGATACGTGTCGTCCTGCGAGGCACCGTTCAGCTGCCACGAGTAGTAGTAGAGGCGCACCGTCGCGTTCTGGCCGACCGCGTGCGCCGCCGCGGCGAGCCAGCCCGAGAACGGCTGGCCCGAGCCGAGGCAGCTCTCGCATACGGCGTTCGCAAACGTCGGGCCGCCGAATCCGACCGCTCCGGGCTGCGGGCCGACGCCGAGCGACGTGCCCGTCTCGTACCCCGCGGACAGGGTCCACCCCGCCATCGGCGGCATCTCGACGATCCCGAAGGCGTCCCGGAAACCGCCGGGCCAGATGAAGCCGACGACGGGATCCTCGGCCCCGCCGTACGCCGGGTAGAATGCCGAGTCGAACGATTGATAGCCGAGCGCCACCGCAGGCGTTCGGCCGCCCGCGTGTCCCAGGACCACCTGCAACTGCCAGCCGAGCCCCGTCGTCTGGGCCGTGGGATCGTACCACCAGGCCACCTCACCCTGGAGGTGCAGGTCGGGCGCGAGCGCCGCGTCGACATCGGCGCCGTAGCCGGTCCCCGGAATGTTTGTGATCGGGCTCGTCGTCCCGGCGTTGGCCGTGGGTACCCATCCATTTTGCGCGCCCCACCACACAAAGGAGCATTGAGCGACGCCTCTGCCGGCTCCCAGAAGCGTCAGGTCGGACACGAGCTCCGCGTTGTTCACGCCGCCGCCCGGGTCGCAGGCATCGGTGAGGAAGTTGGCACCCACGGTCACACCGGGCGCCACCGCGGCCTGAATCCTGCCGCCCGCGAACGTCACGCCGCCCGTCCCGCCGAGCAGGGCCTGCACCTGGAAGCCCTCGGGACGGTAGCTCGCCACGAACGCGTCGACCCCGTAGGTCTCGAGGCTGCGCTCGCCGACAACGTCCTTCGCGGTATCGAGCAGGAGCCCGATCGGGCCGAGCCGCAGCGTCGAGATGCGGCCGGGTGGCGGCGACACCGGGTACAAGGGATCACCGTTACGCGGCAACCACGTATCGCCGCCGAGGCGGCCGGCTTGGAGCTCGAGCGGGAGCCCGAACGCGCGCTGCCAGTCGAACTCGAACATGTCAATGATCGTCATCGACGCCTGCTGCCCGCTGTTGAATGGGATGAACATGGAGTTGAGCTGGCCGGCCGGCGGCGTATTGACGATGCTGAAGGTACCGACGGTCGTCCCGAGCTGGTTGAACGTCGTGAGCCGCAGGCGGAACTGGGCGTCATCCGTCAGGCCGCCGTCGAACTCCAGGCGGGCCCTCAGGCTTGCCAGGTTGAGCAGCGGCTCGCTGCTCGACGGCGCGATCGGCCCCAGCCCGGGGTTGTTCAGCGCCGTCCGGCCGAGCTCGTACCGGAGGCGGACGTCGCCGCTGACCCTGACCTGCCTCGGGAGCGGCTTGAGCTCCGTCACCTGCCGCTGCAGCACGTCCGTCAAGACGTCCAGCGAGGCCAGCTCGGCCTGAAACTCGTCCACGAGGCGGCGCAACACCACGAGATCGGCACGCGAGATTTGACCCGCGGGAGAAGATGCCTGCAGCCGGTTCGCAATCAACGGAAGCACGCGCGCGAGCCACACCGCGGCCTCCGCGCGGGTAACATGGGCGCGACCATTGCGGAGGAGCGGCGCGACTCGTGCATCGGCCGAAGGGCCCGCCGCAACACCGTCACGGACCAGCGTGGCGACCGCGGCCGAGACCCAGGCCGGGGCGGCGCGGTCCGAGAAGGGTTGCGCCGCCGCGGGTCCGCCGGCGCCCGCGCACGCCAGGATCAGAATGCTCGCGAGCCACACGTGCCGTGACGCACGTCTCACCATGCCGATGCGATCCACGTAGGAACGACGTCTCCTGGAGCGACTGTGTGGCGCGTCACGCGTGCCTGTACGGCTGACAAGGATTCTGGCCCGCGGCCAGAATTCCTTGAAGCGACCCGGGACGAGGAGGCTCGTGCATGACGATTGCGATCGCGATCTCGCTGTCCGAGGGCATCGTGCTGGCGGCGGACAGCCGCACGACGCGCTGGCGCGACGCCGGAGATCACCGGTGGGTCGAGGTCGTGACCGACGGCGCGCACAAGGTGTTTCCGCTCGGACGGCACGCCGCGGCGGTCACGCACGGCCGCAGCCACGTCCGCGGCCGCACGATTGCGGCGCTCGCAGGGCAATACGCTTCCGGCCGGTCCGCCGGCGCGGCGCAAGACGCGGCGACCGTGGCCGACGAGTTCCTCGCCTTCCTCGGCGCGGACGAGCCCGCCCGGGAGGGGGCGCCGCCGCGCGAAGCGCTCGGCTTTCTGATCGGCGCGTACGGCCCCGACGGAGTCGGCCGGATCTACGAGGCCGTGTGGCCCGCCGGCGAGCGGTGCCTGCTATCCACCACCGACGCGCCGAACTTTCACTGGCGCGGCCAGGGCCTCGCGATCAGCCGGCTCTACGAGGGCATCGATCCGTTGATTGACCTTTCGGCGTTCGATGCGAACACCCGGGAGCAGATCGCAAACCTGAAATTCGTCGTACCGCTGCAGGAGATGAGCCTCACCGACGGCGTCGATCTCGCGCGCTTCCTGGGAACGCTCACGCTCGGCGTGGCCCGCTTCATGCGGGGCCGGCGCGACCGCCACATTCACCCGCTGGTCGGCGGACGGCTCAGCATCGCGACGCTGACGCCGTCGGGCTACCGCCTCGTCGGCACACCCGGGGCGCCGGACGGACCTGACCGCCCGGACCGCGGCGCGACCTCGATAGCGCCGTAGCGACGCCGATTCAGTGGCCGTCGCGGCCCGGCGAGCAACCGTTGCCGGCGCAGCCGCCGCCCCTGCCGCCCACGCCGTCTGGCCCCGACGTGCCACCCACGCCGCCGCCGTTCGAGGAGACGCTGCCACCGTTTCCTCCGTTCCCGCCGTTCCCGCCGTTGCCGCCCAACCCCGGCCCTCCGTTTTGACCGTTCTGGCCATTTTGTCCATCCCGACCGCTGCGGCTACCCGTCGACATTCCCGCACTGCCGCCGAGCCCGCCGTTTCCGCCGTTGCCGGCCGAGCATCCGTCGCCGACGCATCCTCCACCGTTGCCGCCGTTCCCGCCGGCTCCTCCGCCGCCGTTGGCACCGCCCGCGGCGCCCATGCCGCCGTTGCCGCCATTGCCACCCTTACCGCCGTTGCCGGCCGAACATCCTGCCCCATCGCACGAGCCTCCGTTGCCACCGCTGCCGCCGCGCCCACCGTTGCCGCCGCTCGGCCCGACCGCACCGTTACCGCCGCTGCCGCCCTGGCCGCCGTCGCCGCCGTTGCCGCCGTCGATCCTGGCTCCCGCCGCGCCGCCGTCCCCTCCGTTACCGCCTCGGCCGCCGTTGCCGCCGTTATCGCTGCCGCCGGCACCCCCGGCACCACCGGCACCCCCGTTTCCCCCGTTGAACTGCCCGAATGGGGCGCCGCCGTCGCCGCCGTTGCCGCCCTTGCCGCCGTTGCCAAGCCCGTCCATCGAGTTCCGGCTTCCGCCGGGGCCGCCCGCGCCGCCGCTGCCACCCGCGCCGATCGGAGACGAAAAATCCCTTACCGGTGGATCCACGCCGGGGTGAACCGCGGCCGGCGTCCCGTCTTCACCCTGCGATGACGCGGCGGCCGTCTGCTGGATGGTGCCGCCGCTCGGCCCGAACCGGCCAAGCCAGGTGCCGATGGGAACCGCCGACAGGCGGCCGCCCTCGTGTGCCGATCCGACGCCGCCCAAGATCACGACGCCGGCGATCACGGAGCCGTCCGACAACCGGACGCCCTCCACGACCGACGGCACCGGGAGACGGACCGGAGCATCGTGCGTCGTCGCCAGCATCAACGCCGTGAACCCGGTGGTGCGCACCCGGAGCCGGCCGCGCGCGGTCTCCAACGTAAGCATCTGGTGCCCCGCATCGACCGACACGAGCATGCCCGCGATGCTCACGCGAGTCCAACCGGCCGCGCCCTGCGCGGCCGGCGGGTCGAACGCCGCGCCGCTACCCGCGGCGATCCCGGCGGCGATTGCAACGGCGATGAGTGCTGCGCGTGCGTGTGCTGCGGTCATGGCGCTCGTCCTTTGGCGCGGATTGCCCGGCGTCTGCGTCGGCGTAGACTATGACATCTCGATCAATAGCATGAGCCCGGCACTCGGCAGCATACGCCGAGAGGATGATTCCCCCGGCTCCTGCAATCGTATGCTCCCCCGATCGATTCCGCGCGGTCATGACCATCGCGGGCCCGCGCGACCACGATGCGGTCCAGAGAAGTTCTCGGGAAGTTTGGATAACCCTTGCGCTAGGTTTACGGCAGGAATGGGCGGCGTTACTGCGGCGAGGGATGCCCGTCCCGGTAGAGCCAGCGGTAGATCGCGGCGGAGCGCAGTACGGTCTTGACGTAGCCCCGCGTCTCGTCGTAGGGGATCGACTCGTCGAACGCCGCGGGATCGCTCCAGTCGTACTGGGACTGCCAGCGCCGCACGGCGCCGGGCCCCGCATTGTAGGCGGCGAGCGCCAGGTCCGGTCGCCCAAATTGCCGGAGCAGCTCGGCGAGCACCGTCGTGCCCAATTGCACGTTGGTGCGCGAATCGGTCAACGCGCGTAGGTCTGGCGGCGCGACGCCGGCGCTCCGAGCGACGCTCTTGGCCGTGCCCGGCATCAGCTGCATGAGCCCGTAGGCGCCGGCCGGCGAGACGGCCGCCGGGTCAAAGCGGCTCTCCTCGCGCACCACCGCGGCCACGAGATATGGATCGACCCCCGCCCGCCCCGCGGCCTGCGAGATCGTGGACCACGCCGGGCGGGGATAGAGCGCTTCCCAGACGGCCAGCGGCTCGGTCCCGGGTCCGCCGCCGCTGAGCGTCCGCGCCTGTTCGGCTTCGAGAATCCCGCGCGCGACCTGCTGCTGCCGCTCGTAGTATTGACCGAGCAGCAGCGTCACGGCGGCGCGATCTTGGGCCGGCGCGGTGGCGGCCGCGGCCTCGAGCTCTCGGGTCGCGTCGGCCGTCTGCGCCAGCGTGTCCAGTTCCCGGAAGCGATCGAGCGAGGCGATCTCGCCGGCGGGCGGATCCGGCATCGGCTGCGCGACCGCAAGGCGCATCGGGACGCCCGTCCGCGCCGCCGCGAGCTGGCCGTAGAACGTCTCCGGATACTTCGCGGCCGTGACGAGGTAGCCGTTCTGGGCGCCCGCGCCGTCGCCGACCGCGGCGGCAGCCCGCGCCGCCCAGTACGATCCCGCGGCGGCCATGTCCGCATCATCCGCGACTCCGGCGAGCCGCCGCCACGCCGCGAGCGCGTCCTGCCACGCGTGCATGCGGTAACGAATCCAGCCGGCCTCCCAGCCGGCGCGGTCGCCCCAGTAGGTCCCGGGGAAGCCGGCCGCCGCCTCGTTGAAGAGCGCGGCCGCCGCCTCAACGGCGCCCCGAGTTTCGCGGAACGCGGCCACCGTGTACAGGCCGCGCGGAGCCAGCGACGACCGCGGGAACGACTGGGCCAGCGTGCGCGCAAGGGCCACGGCGGTAGCCTCGGCCCCGCGGGCCACGGCGATGCGCACGAGATAATAGGAGGCGTCGTCGGCATGGGTCTGCGCGAGCGCCACGTCCCGCCGGAACAGCGCCGCGGCGTCGCTGAGCCGCCCGCTGCGGTAGGCGATTACGCCGAGCCTGTACAATGCTTGATCGGCCACGACCCAGCCGCCCGGCATCTGGAGCACGTGCGTGAGCTCGGCGCGCGCGGCCGCGTATTGGCCCGCCGCGAAGTCCTCCGCGCCCCGCTCGTACACGGCCGCCGGCGGCGTGGCATCCGGCGGCAACGGATGCACGGCCGCCAGCGCGCGGAGGCGTTGCGCGGCCGGTTGGGCGTAGGGCGTCGCCGGAAATACCCAGAGGACCCGGCGGTAGGCCTGCGCCGCGTCTCCCCATCGATTCTGACGCTCCAGCGCGCCGGCCATCTCGTACCATGCCTGCGCGGCATGGGGATCGTCGCCGGCGATCTCCAAGTATGCATGGTACGCGTCAGGCGCGTCCGGTGCGCCGAGGTCGCGCAGGCTTTCCGCGCGCTGAAACGCCGCGGATTTCCGGAGCGTGCTATCGGGGAATCGCTGCAGGAGGTCCTGGAATCCCTGCGCGGCGGCGGCGTACTGTCCCATCTTGAACGCGGCGACCGCGCCGTTGTAGACAGCGTAGTCGCCGAGCACGGGAACTGCCTGCTCGGCGCGGACAAACAGCTGCGCGGCCGGGGCGTAGTGCCGCGCGGCCAGCTCCGTGACGCCGAGCAGGTACGAAGCCCGTCCGCCGTCGGCGGTGGTGTCCTGGGCCAGCGCGGTCAACATCATCCTGGCTCCGGGCATGTCGCCGCGGGCGTAGGCCGCGACCGCGTCGGCGAGCGTGGGCGGTGATTGAGGCAGCACGGGCCCCGCGGTGCTGACGAGCAGCCCGACGATGAGCACGAGGCTTAAGAGGGATCGCACGGCGTAGATCATGAGGCGTCCCGGAACGCGCGTGTGTTCGACGTCCGGCGAGGCGTCCCCTGCGCCGCGCCGCTACTGCCTCGTGTCAATGGTGCACTACTTGGCGCCGCCCGCCGGGTAGATCGCCCGCAGGTCGCTCAGGTAGATCACCCCGTGCGGCGTCCTCGACGGATCCGTCTCCACCACATAGAAGGTCGCCCAGTTGATCGGTAGCGCCAAACCCGGGGGCAGCTGGACGGTGATCGAGCGCCAGCCGGTCCAATCCACACGGCGCGCCAGGGTGACCGTCCCACGATCGCCGTTCGCTTGGTCGTACGCGCCGCGCAGCCAGACGCCGCTTCCGTCGCCGTACACCCAAACGCTGATGCCGGTGGGCGCGCCCGGCAACGGCAGTTGCGTGATGAGATATGCGGCGCGCGTACCGGCGCCGTCGAGCGCAAAGGCCAGCCGCGCCGAGGGGTGACCGTCGTGCTGCGGATCCCTCACGAGCCCGACCGATCCCGAGACCGTCGCGGGATACCCGCGAAACGACCACGCGCCACGATCGAAGGCGCTCAGGTACCGGGCGGTGCTGCCGATCGCGACCTGCGCGTGCCCGACCGCGCCGCCAGCCCGCACCGTGACGCTGCCCGCACCGAATGCATCACCGGCCACGAACGCGCCGCCCGGTGTGATCGCGCCGAGAATGCTCGGCGTCACGCTCCACGCCACCGGCGCGCCGGACAGGCCGACGGTCCGGCCCTCGGCATCCTGGGCGCTCACCGTGAATTGCGCGCCCGCGCCCGGCGCCACCGCCACCGACGCCGGGCTGACGACGAGCCGGCTCAGCTGCGTAACGACCGAGACCGGGATCGATCCGCTCGCGTCCCCGCTCTGCACCTCGAGCGTCCCGCTTCCCGCGGACGGGCCGGCGGTGACGCTGAGGGACGGCGCGGGTCCCGCCGGCGGAGCGGCCTGGGCCTGGGAGTCGCCGGACGCCGGCGCGCGCGCCGACACCGCGGTCGCCGCGGCGGCGACCGTGACGAGGGTAGGCGGCGATACGGTGGTCGAGACCGGCGCGCCGAGCGCCACGGGATTACCTTGAGCGTCCACGCCGATCAGCGGCAGCGTCGCGCTCGCGCCCGCGAACAGCTCCAGCGGGTGCCCGCCGTTGACGAGGACGCGCGCGGGCGGGCCGGGCACGGCCGAGCTGTACACGAGGATCGCGTCCCCCACGGGGCGTTCCTGGCCGTCCGACGGAGAGTTCACCACGGCCGGCGCGGGCGCTCCGGGCAGGTGCACGACCATGGTCGCTGAGCCACCGCTGTCGAACGCCATGGCCTGGGCCGCGCCGAGCCGCAGCATGTACTGCGCCAGTTGGGGGCGCGTCAGCCCGATGCTGAGGGCCGGCTGCCGGCCGTCCACCTCGACGAACGTGAGGGTGTGCGCATCGCGGCCGATGCCGACCGCGATCACCGGGTAGCGGTAGTCCCGCTCCTTGGGCGACGGCGCGTCCGGATCGTCGACGATCTGGCTGTTCTGCACGAGGATCGGCCCCCCGCCGATCGCCATCTGAGCGTCGTGCCAATCCGGATCGGTCGTCAGATTGAGCTGCACCGGGGTGCCGGCCGTGAGCCGTCCGAGCCAGTCCGCTCCGGTTCCGAGGCCGACCAGGATGACGTCGTTGTTGGGAAACGGCACGTAGAACGCCTGCTGCGGCCACAACTGCTTGACGAACGCGTGCCCGGTTTCGTCGGGCGCCGTCAGTTCCACGACCATCTGGCGCGTCCCGGGATCGGGCGGCGGCGCCCCGTACCCGCGGGTGTTCGACATGAGCACGATGCCGTTCGGGATCAACCCGGTGTTGAACCCGTCGAGCGCCCGCGTCTCGCCGGTCTCCGGCACCGTGATGCTGCCGATCCAGCGGTACCGGATGATGCGCGCCGCGCCGTCCTTGCCGACGACGAACGCCACCCAGCGCCATGGACTGCGCAGCAGCTGGCCGTGCTGCACGACGATGTTGAGCGGTATCCCGGACTGGTGAATATCGAAGTAGTCGGCGTTGACGCCCGCGATCGCGCCCGTGCGCAGCACCATGGAGGACACGGGCTCGTCGTCGCTCATCAGCCGATCGCGGGCGAGCCCGACGCCGAGCCGGATCGTGGGGTTCCCTAGGTCCACCTGCATCTGATGCACGACGAGCGGCCCGTCCGCGGTCGCGAGCGTCGCCCGGTGATACTGAATGCCGGTCGCGACGGGCAGGTCGAGGGTGTCGGCCGCGAGCACCGCGGGCCACACATTCGGCGACGGGACGGCGGAGACGATCGGGGCGGCGAGCGCAAGCGAGACAAGCGCCACCAGACACCATCCGATGGCGCGACGTGCGTTCGGGCGGTGCGGCATGCAGGGTCCGTCCGTGGGTGCGACGTTCAGGACGCCGCATACGTTTCGTCGATCGGCGCGCGCGACCCTGCCGGACCGCCTAGTGCCTCGTGTCGTACCTGCGACGAGGGGCCGAAGTAATGCGCTGGCGCACTAGGGTTTGTGAGGCGCCGCGGGCTTCGGCTTCGGCGTCCGGCCCGTGGGAGCGGGCGCGGCCGGGGCCGGCACGCCCAAGAACCCCTTGATGGACTTCGGCAGCGCGTCGAGCGCGTTCGACGCCAGGACGTATTGCAGCCCGAGCGCGCGGTCGGTGACGAGCCAGCCGCCCCGGGGCTGCGTGTAGAACTGCACGACGTACCGGGCACCCTCGCCGCCGTCCGTCTGGATCTCGAACGCGGGCGCGCCCCCCGGCGCCGCCCCCAGCTCCTGGACTTTGTCGGCGTCCAGCAGGTTCATCGCCGAGAACATGTCCGACACGTCCTGATCGCTCAGATGGCTGCCGGTGAACCCCGGCCCCTGGCGGCGCACCTGGAGCGTTTGCCCGTTTCGCCGCCACGTGAACGCGACGAGATTCTGCGGGTCATAGGGCAGGATGCGCGTGCTCACGAGCGCGATCGGCGTCGGCGTGAGCTTCCCCACGATGGACGGGTCCAGCTCCAGCACGGTGTGCGCGCCCGCGACCATCCCGTAGGCGACCTTGCCGCGTTGCGCCGCGATGATCCGCAGCGGCTCCGTGCGGCCTTTCATCGTGAGATCCATCGTCACCGCCGGGTGGTCCAGGCCGTACAGCGCGAGATCCGTGACCCCGTCGTGGAAGCGCTTGGCCTCGGACGTCGTCAACGGGAAGAACATATCGGTCACCTTGAAGTCGTCCGCCGGCCACGCTGGCCGCGCATGCGGCGCCGGCGCCCCCTCGATGCGCCAGCGATCGGGACCCGTCCGGTCGACGACCAGCGTGCGGTCTGGCGCGGTGATTCGGACCTGCTGCACGTCCGCGTTCGCAAAGTCGGCGAGCGTCTTCTGGCGCAGATCGGCGCCCGTCTTGGAGAGCGAATCCTTGAGCGATGAGTCGACGAGGTAGACGGTCTGGCCCGATGCGAGGCGGGCGTACATGGCAGAGCCGACCGGATCGGCCTTGCCGAAGACGACCGTGACGGACCGGCCGCCGGACGCGCGCAGCGCGAGCGTCAGGCTCGGCGCGTTGAAGCCGTACGCCTTAGCATCATCCCCCGCGCCGGCGAGCGTGCGCTGGGGCACGATGCCCGTGACCGCGTCCAGGAGATCGCCCACGGCGAACGACGCGGCCGGCGCGTCGAACGGGCGGGTGATCTGCCAGTGCGTCGCGTCGGTCCGCTGGAGATCCACCGTCCCCTTGGACGATGTCAGCGACACCCCGGTGATGTCGGCTTTCTGCAGCTGCACGAGGTGCTTCGCTTCCTCGGCGCGCTGCGCCTGAGGCCGGTCGACGGCGAAAATGTACCCCGCGACCGCGGCGACGAGAACGGCGAGAACGATCGTGACGCGCGGGTTCACAGCGCGCGCCTCTGCAGGTAGATCGAGCCGCCGGCGACGAGGAGCAGCAGCGGCAGGGCGATCACGCTGCCCACGAACAGGTAGCGCCCCTGCGCCCCGGTGATCAGGAACGGATCGAACGGGGTGGCGCGCGGCGCGATGCTCACGAGATCGCCGGACTGCGTCAGCCAGGCCACGGCGCTCGTGAACAGATCGCGGTTGCCGACGAGGCCGATGTAGGTGTTGCGAATGAACGCGCTGTTGCCGAAGATTGCCGCGGACCCCTTTGGCGCCGGCGCGCCCTTGTTGGGGGACGCCCCCCTGCCGGGGGCGGGAGCCGTGGAGGAACCTGAGGACGGGTTCGGCGCAACTTCCACCGCGAGGACGGCGGGGCCCTTGACGTCCGTGCCCCGCTGGAACCGGAGGTCTTCGGTCGCGGTGTTCACCTTGACGTAGCTGGCGTCCGAGCTCTTCACCATCGGGGTCACGGTCACCCCGGGCGTTTTGACGTTCGGCACAAGCGGCGTCGCCAGCGGAAACGCGGTCGCCAGCGAGAAGTTCTGGGTAATGTCGCTCGGTGGATACTGGGTGGCGATCGGCACCCGAACGTCGCCGCCCAGCAGCCGCGACACCGGGTCGATCACGACCCCACCCGGCGCCCCGACGTGAAACGCCGTGGCGAGCCACGCGCGCACGCCCGCCGGCGTCTGCGGGTCCACCATCAGCAGCAACTTGCCGCCGCCCTCGTAGTAGCGGGTGAGCGCCGCCGTCTCCTGCGGCAGCAGGTCGGTGCTCGGCGCGGGGACGATGACCGCGGCCGCGTCCGCCGGGATCTGCCCCGTCTGGATCAGCGCGAGGGCCTTGACATCGAAGCCCTTGTTCGTCAGCGCCTGCTTGGCGGACCCCATCCCGTTCCGCGTAAAGTCGTCGAGCCCGGGCTCGCCCTCGCCCTGCAGCACGTACACCGTCTTCTTCGACGTGGCCAGCACGTGGAGGATGCCGTTCGTCAGCGCCTCCTCGGACCCGTCGTCGACGGTGTAGGACGCCGCGCCGTGCTGGAGCACGATCTGCCCGTACGACGTCACCTTGAACTTCTGCGCCTGCGCGGGGTCGCGGTCCGGATCGACGATCCGGTATTGAAAGTCCTTGCTGTAATACTGGTACGTCGCGAGCAACTGCCGGTACGTCTGCGTCGAATCCGACCCGGGGAACGCGACGGCTTGGATCGGGCCCGGTAACGTCCGCAGCACCTTGATCGTCTGCGGCGACAGCGAGTGCTCGCGGGTGGCGGTGAGGTCCCACCGCACGTGGTGCTCGGTCACCAGGTAGTTGAGGCCCACGAGGAGGGCGGCGACGAGCGCCGCGGAGACGAGGGCATTGGTCGTGAGCAGGGCGTTCCGGCGCTTCATCAGGCTACCTCCACTTGCGGGACTCGAGCGCGAGCACGCCCAGGAACACGAAGAAGCCGGCCAGGCTGAGGAAGAACACGATGTCCTGTGTGTCCACCACGCCGCTGGCGAGGCTGGAGAAGTGCGTCGAGAACGACAACGACGACAGGACCTGCTGCACCGCGGATCCCGACGCCTGCTGGGCGAACCCGAGCACCCAGAACAGCAGCAGCAGCGCGAACCCGATCGCCGCGGACACGATCTGGTTCTCGTTGAGCGTGGACGCGAACAGGCCGACGGCGAGGAACGCCCCGCCGAGCAGCAACAGGCCGAGGTACGATGCGGCGAGCAGGCCCCAGTCCAGGCGGCCCATGACGGCGAGCGAGAGCGGCATGTAGGCGCTGATCGCCAGCAGCACCGCGAACAACACGAGGCTCGCCACGTACTTCCCCACGACGATCGCGGTGCTCGTCAGGGGGGACGTCGCGAGCAGCTCCATGGTGCGCGCGCGGTCCTCCTCCGAGACGAGCCGCATGGTGAGGATCGGCACGAGCAGGATCAGCACGAAGCTCACGTCCTGGAACAGCGGCGAGAAGATGATCCGCGTGGGATCGAAGTCCGAGGGCGGCGGGCCCTGGAGCTGCAGCACCTGCGACGTGTACACTCCGATGAGGGAGAAAAACAGGAACCCCGTGATCAGGAAAAACATGGCCAGCGCGACGTAGGCGATCGGGGAGGTGAACAGCTGCTTCAGTTCTTTGCGGGCGATGACCAGGACCCCGCTCATGCCCGAGCCCCCTCCCGCTCGCCGTCCGCTGCCGCTTCGTCCTCGTGGGTGACCAGCTTGAGGAACACTTCCTCGAGGCTCATGGCCAGCGGCCGCAGCTCGAGCAGCCCCGCGTCCGCCTCGACCACGGCCCGCGCCACGTGCTCGCGCACGTCCCGCCCGAGCGCCGCTTCCACGACCCATTCGCCGCGGCCTGGGCCCGGGGCGACATGGAGCACCCCGGGCACCCGGCCGACCCGCGCCGCGAGGTCGCCCAGGGCGCGCGCGGTGCGCACCAGGGTCTTCTCCGAGCTGCGCAACCGCGCCGCCAGTTGCTCGTAGGTGTCGACGGCCACGATCGCCCCTTCATTAATAATGATGACGCGGTCGCAGAGGGCCGTCGCCTCGGGGAGGATATGGGTGCTCAGGATGATGGTGTGGCTGCCGCGAAGCCCCCGGATGACTTTGCGGATCTCCACGATCTGCCGCGGGTCCATCGCCGACGTCGGCTCGTCCAGGATCAGGACCTGCGGATCATGGACGATCGCGTGCGCCAGGCCCACCCGCTGCCGATACCCTCGCGACAAATTGCGGATCAACCGGTCGGCGACGTCCTCCACGCCGCACATCGACATCGCGCGGTCGACGGCGTCGTCGACCTTGCGACGGTCGACGCGCTTCAACCGGGCCACGAAGCTCAGGTACTCGCGCGTCGTGAAGTCGTCGTACAGCGGCGGCGTCTCGGGAAGGTACCCGAGGCGCCGTTTTGCTTCCATCGGATTGTCCACGATGTCGAAGCCCGCCACGGACGCCCGGCCCGAGGTCGGCGCCAGGAATCCCGTGAGAATGCGCATCGTCGTCGTCTTGCCGGCCCCGTTGGGGCCGAGAAACCCGAGGATCTCGCCCTCGCGGGCTTGGAACGACACGTCCCGTATGGCCCAGCGCTCTCCATAACTCCGCGAGAGCGAATCGGCCTGGATCACGCAGCACCACTCCCTTCCGCGCAGACAGCCTTTATCCTAATGGGGAGCGCCTACCGATGCAAGCCGCGAAGGGAGGCGCCGGGCATGACCCGAAGTGTCGATCATGCGGTTGCTCGGCACCATCGCCTTGCTCCTCGCCCTGCCGCTCGTGTCCACGCCTCCCCTCTCGGCCGCCGGTCCGCCCCGGCAAGGCCGTGTGCCGCGCCTGGCGCTGTGGATGGAGCCCGGCGCCAATCTCACCCTGCTCAGTACGCGGGAAGGCGTCGCGCGGGCACTCGACCGTGCGCGTGCCGCCGGCGTGGACGTCGTAATGCCCGAGGCGAAGAATGCCTGGGGGTACGTCACGTACCTGAGCAGCTTTGCGCCGTCGATTGCCGACTCGCCAATCCCGCACGGCGACCCCGGCGATTCCTATCCGCCGCCCGCGCAATGGTATCCGCGGGACTACGACATGCTGGCCACGATCATCAGCGAAGCACACGCTCGGGGCCTGCGCGTGGACGCGGCGGTCAATACATTCGGCGAGGGGTTCTCCCCGCTGCGCGCGGGGCCGGCGTTCACCCATCCGGAGTGGCAGGCCGTTGCCTATCTTGCCACCCGTCGCGTCCTCGCCCCGAACGATCAATCTTACGCGCTGACCGGCGTGAATGTTCCGCGGGATCCCAATGCCTTGGTGCTGTATACGGCGGCGGCGGGTGCCCACACGCCGACATCGCGGTGGGGGGTCGAGGTCGCCGTGCGCGGCGGCACGGTCGTCGGCGCGGTCGACCGCGGCGCCGGACCGCAGGATCCCGGGGCACCGGCGATTCCCCGCGACGGGTACGTGCTCTCGGGACATGGGGACGCCGCGGCGTGGCTACGATCGGCCCTGCCGCTCGGGGCCGCGGTGTCGATCGGGCCGGTGGAAACGCGCATGGCGCCGTCGTGGTCGCACAGCATCTTTGCGTTCTTGAGTCCGACCAATCCCGAGGTCTGGAACTACGAACTGGCCGCTGTCCACGAGATCCTGAGCCGGTACGATGTAGACGGCATCGTCCTCGACCGCACGCGCTACCAGGACGTCTCCGAGGATTTTTCGCCGGGCGCCCGGGCGGCGTTCGAGCGTTTCATCGGCCACCCGGTGGCACACTGGCCGGACGATATCTACACGTACGTACCGCAGGGCTACTGGGTCGCCCGCCGGCCCGGACCGCTGTACCGGGAGTGGCTGGGGTATCGCGCGCGCACGATTATGGCCTATACCCGGGCGGTTGCGCACCTGGAGCGGACGGTTCGGCCCGCGGCGACGCTGTCCATGTACGTGGGGGCATGGTACCCCGTATATTACGAGGAAGGATCGAACTGGGGCAGCCCGCACGTCCACCCCCCATACAATTGGATCGGGGACACGTGGGTTCGCTCGGGGTTGGCCCCGTGGCTCGACTTCCTCATGATCGGCCTCTATTACCGGCCGGTGACGATTTGGGACGCCTACCGCCGGCGCGATCACGCCGAGATCAGCGTGCAGGGCGCCGCGATGCTCGGGCTCTCCGTCGTCAACGGTGACACGCCCGTCGTCGGCGCGCTCCTGACCCCGCTGTACGCCGACGATCCGGCGCGTCTCACGCAGGCGATCCGCATGTCCCAGGGCCTCACCCGGGGCACCATGCTATTCGATCTGGTCTACCTGAACGCGGACCACCTCTGGGGCGCGGTGCCTAAACCCTAAGTGGGCGGTGATGCGGGGAGGCCCCGCCCGGCAATGCCGGGCGGGGCCTCCATAGTGGATTTCCCGGTAACTTACCTCACACGGCACTCCCGGGACCTGCGAGCACGAGGAAGCACCGCACAGCCTAACTCTCCCGTCACACCGTCGTCGGCCAGCTGAGCCACAAAACGACGATGGCCGGACGCATGTTGCTCTACCCGGCCATCACCTCGATTCGCGGATACTGGCGGCAGGTCGGACAGTGCAACGTGGAGCGTCTGCTATCATCCATCCGCATCACCTCCTTTCACGACTAGACACATCATCGCTCCCAGTCCGACGTGTGTCAAGCCAGGGCGAATCCAGGCAATTCCATCGGTGGGATGAATCCTGTGTCTTTTGGGGAAGGTCGCGTTTACTTTTTGCCGTTAAGCTTACGCTTGGCGTGCGTCCGAAGCCACACGGCGATGTTATCACGCGTCATCCCGCCGCGCGCCACGGCGGTGATGAACTCCACGACGTCCGACGGGGGGTGCAGAACGAGGCGATAGCCCGCACCCTCCAGGAACAAGCGGGTCACCTCGAGCGCGGTCCGCTTGTTGCCGTCGTGAAAAACCTGATCCCGCACCAAACGGTCGATATAGAAGGCTGCCATTTCCCAGACGGTCGGTTGCGGGCGAAGACCGATCCGCGTCTGCACAAAGCCAACCAGCGAGTCGAGGCTCGGAGGGTATACAACGTTTTGTTCACCGGCGAGATACAATCCCCCGGTCGCTCGAATCATCCGCTGATTGACGGTCTTGACCTGCTCCGCCGTGAGGTATTTCACCGCTTCGCGAGAGCCTCCCACAATACGCGATAATCCCGGAGGCTTCGCTCGAGGCTGGACGTGAACACTCGTTCGTTGATGGGGTCCGGCGATGGAAGAGGTCGCGCCGGACGTCGCGCGCGGGTGGACCTCGAGCGCACAACTTTGACGCGTGCTCCCACCGTCCGCTTGGCTCGGGAGACCGACTTACGTCTCGCGGCGGCGGTCCGCGATTTGCCCGGTTTCCTCGAAGAAGTCCGCCGCGGTGTCACGTGCGCGCCATCTCCCCGCCCCCTCGATGTAATCTAGCACGGCCATAGAGCCTCGCGCAACACCGCCGGGGTGCAGGCCATAGGGAAATGGTCACAAACCTATGCTCAACGGATCATGATGAGCATCGCCTCATCCATCGGATCACAATAGCACGCACACGGGTTCGCTAGATCCATGCGCTGTTGCGGATTTGACGGAGATAAGGAGCGTATCTTGGGAGTTCCTCAATTAGAAGGGCGTCAAGCAGGACGAGCCTGACGCCCTAGCTATAACGAGTCGTCTGCGTCAATTGGAGGTTGGCTAACCGACCACCCTCACGTTCTGGGCCTGCGGTCCCTTCTGACCCTGGGTGATCTCGAACTCGACGATTTGCCCCTCTTCCAGGTTGCGAAATCCCTCGCCTGCGATGCCGGTATAGTGCACGAACACATCCTTGCCTTCCTCCGGGGTGATAAAACCATAGCCTTTCTCCCGGTTAAACCACTTCACGGTGCCCTTCGGCATACTCGGTTCCTTCCTCCCCTGGGGCCAGTTGCCCGCATCAAAGTACCCCCTATTACTATGGACCCTCCGGCGAATCCTCCCTATGCGCTAGCCCGCGGGGGGCAGCGGGGCTGCCGACGCGCGTTCCGGAACCCACGCTTCCAAGCCTTCGGGGAGACGTTCATCGGTCACGAACAGAGCCGCCGCCTGCGCGAGGAACGGCGTCAGCGCGACGTCCCGAGTGTGCGAAACGGCCACGATAACGCCGTCGTCTATCGCGCCGAGCAGGGGTACGCGACGCGACGGCAGAACCGCCGTCCACGGCCACGCGCGTGTGATCCGGGCGTCGCGCACGGCCGGTATGAGGCTCGCGGCTTTGGCTGTCGCGTCACCCATCGCGCTCGCTACGGTCGTGCACCCGGAATCGCGGACGTCTTCGCAGTCCACGAGGATATCGCCGCGCGGCTGCTGGCAGATCGAGGCGAGACGGTGGCGGAGAAGGGACGGGTACGGCTCCGTGGCGATCACGAGGCCGTGCACGACGCGCGTGGGGACGGCGACGGCGAGCTGCCGTGCCAGCACAGCGAGCCACGCTCCGGAGGTGACGATCAGCCGGCGCGCCTCGAAGCGAGCCCGTGCGGCGCTGATCACGATCGCGCGGCCCTGCCTGGTGATGTTCACGTGCCCCGCGTGGTACGAAAACGTCGTCCCGGCCCGCCGCGCCGCCGCGGCCAAGCGCCGCGTCATCAACGCGACGTCGACGAGGCCCCCGTGCGCCGAATACGTGGCTCCCCGAATATCGGGGGCCAGCGCCGGCTCACGCTGCCGCGCTTCCTCGCGCGACAGCCACCGCACCGGCAGACCCGCCGCAGCCTGCACATCTGCCAGCGCGCGGCCGGCGTCCGCCTCCGTGTCGGTGTGCGCCGGCACCATGGCGCCGCTCCGGAGGTAACCGATCGGGCCGACTTGATCCTGGAGCGCCGGAAATTGTCCCGCACCCCTGAGCGCGAACCGCGCGGTCGACGCGCGCTCGGTGTGATCCCAGAGGCCCGCGAGAAACGGCCCGGGGACCTCACCGCCCGGGCCGCCGTGCTCCAGCACGAACGGCGGGAGTTTTCGGCGGGCGAGGGCGTGGGCGATCGCGCACCCGGTGGGCCCCGCGCCGAGCACCACGATCTCGTTACCACGCAGCCGCTCAGGCATCGGCGGTGGCGGGGGACGGGACCGCCGCGGAAAGCGGCACGGCGTGGAGAGGAGCGCGTGGGCGCGGCGGCGCCAGCCGTCCGATGGGGATCGCGCGGGCCCCGCTCAACCAGCGCAGGAGCGCCACCTCGCAGCGACGCCCGGCGCAGTCCCCGCCGGTACATCCGGTGAGCCGGCGCACGTCATCCGGTGTCTGCGCGCCCTCGTCGACCGCGTCCCGCAGATCGGCGATGGCCACGCCCTCACACGGGCAGACAACGGTATCCGGATCACCGTCCCACGCCTCCACGACCTCGTCCGGCACGGCCCCCGCCATCAACGCTTCCCTGGCCCGCGCATGAAGCGGGATCGAGGCCGCGCGCAGCCGGCGCCTGGCGTCCGCGATCTTCTCTTCCGCGTCCGGGAGCAGGCCGAGCGCGGCCAGCGCCGCCCGCGCGGCGAGACGCCCGGATTCCGCCGCGGCACGGGGGGCATCCAGCCCGGCGGCGTCCCCGGCGACGAACAGACGCGGCGCCGGGCCGTGGAGCATCAGCAGCGGGTCGTACCGCGGCACGAACCCGCCCAACCGGCCCTCGTAGACTTCCGGGCACCCGGCGCGCCGGGCTAGGCCGGTCACGGGGCAGCGGGGAGACTCGACGCACAGCATTGTGCACGGGTGGCGCGCGCCGCGGCTCGTCTCGACGGACTCGATATCCTCGGCGCCCCGCGCGCCCACAAGGGTCCCGCCGGCGTAGCCCACCGCCGCGATCAACGCGGCGGGACGCTCCGGCGCAACCAGGATCACGGGTACGCCGCGCTCCTGCAATCGGTTCGCCAGCATCGCGGCGTCGGTGCCGCCCGTGACAGCAGCGGGACCGGCACCCAGGCGCCCCGCGCGCACCGCCTCCCACCCGCCTTCCAGGGTCGTCACGCCTCGGAGCGTCCACCCCGGAAACGGCAGCATCGTCTCGCGCGCGCCCGTGGCGAGCACGACCGCGTCCGCGTGCACACATTCGACGCGATCTCCGCGCAGGACCATGAGCGTGCGGCGGCAGAGGTCCCAGACCGCGCTGTGCCGCCACACCTCGACGCCGCGGAGGTCGCGCATCAACCCCTCGGTGAGACCCCGTGCGCCGGGGACGATCATGGCGCGTCCTCCGAGCGCCGGGCGCTCTTCGATCAGGAGCACCCGGACGCCGGCCGCACCCGCCTCGCCGGCCGCGGCCAGGCCGGCCGGGCCGGCGCCCACCACGGCGAGTTGCGCCGACGTGCCGGTCACCTGCCCGTGGAGGCCCTCAGCGCGGCCGCGACCACGGCCGGCGTCATGGGGAGCCGATCGACGCGCGCCCCCGTCGCGTCCGCAATCGCGTTCCCGATGGCGGCAGCCACGGGCACGACGGGCGGCTCACCGACGCCCTTGGCACCGTAGGGCCCGTGCTCCGCCGCGACCTCGACGAGCCTGTCGCGCATCATCGGCACATCCGCCGCCCGCGGCAGCGCATAGTCGGCGAAGCTGCCCGTGGACAGCGTCCCCGCCTCGTCGTAATCCATCTGCTCGAGCAACGCCCACCCGATGCCCTGGGCGACCCCACCGTGAATCTGGGCCCGCACCGCGGCGGGGTTGATCGCCCGGCCCACATCCTGGGCCACGGCGTATTCCGCGACGCGCACGCGACCCGACTCCGCGTCCACACGCACGCGCGCGGCGTGGGCGCCGAACGCGGGTGCGCGGTGCGTGATGGCTTGCGACGCCACGCCAAACACCGGCGGATGCGCCGCGCCGAATCCCGAGGTCATCTTGACGAGGTCGGCGATCGCCACCGCGCGGGACGGCGCGCCCCGCACCTGCGCCTTGCCGTCGGCGATCTGGACGTCCCGTTCTGCCGCCTCCAGCCGCGAGGCCGCCAGCCGCATGAGTTGACGCCGTGCATCCTCTCCCGCGGCCTGAACGGCGGCGCCGACCGTGTAAATGATCTTGCTGCCGCCGGCCATCCCGGCCGCCGGCGCGCCGTCGGTATCGGCGCTCACGATGCGGACCTGCTCCACCGGGATGCCCAGCGCCTGCGACGCGATCTGCGACAGCGCCGTCGACGTTCCGCTGATGTCAACGGATCCCACGAGCACGTGCACGCTTCCGTCCGTGTTCATCCGAATACAGGCGCTCGCCGGCTCCAGACCGCCCAGCCAACCCCCGATCGCGACGCCGACCCCTTCGTCGCCGTGCGCGCGGCGGCGCGACCGAACGAGCGGGTCCTCCCGCAACGCCTCCACCGCGTCGCGCAGCCCGATCTTCGGCCACGGCTCCCCGTTCGGCATCGGGTCGCCGGTCTTCGCAATGTTGCGCAACCGAAACTCGACGGGGTCGTGCCCGAGGGCCCGGGCGAGATCGTCGACGACGGACTCGATCGCAAACGTCGCCTGCGGCGCGCCTGGGGCCCGGTACGCGCCGACCGGCGCCTTGTGCGTCAGCACTTCCTGGCCCCGGACGTCCAGATGATCCAGACGATACGCCCCGGCGACTAATAGAGCGGCGATGCTCACCGGGGCCCCGGGGAATGCCCCGGCATCGAAGAGGAGCCGCGCCTGGAGCGCGGTGAGCCTGCCGTCGCGGCGTGCTCCGAGCTTCACGTCCAGGATCGATTGCGGCGCCGGCGTGCCGGTGCGAAACTCATCCATCCGGGTCAGCGTCAGGCGGACCGGACGTTGCAACGCCATCGCTAGCGCGCCCGCCAGCGGCTCGAGCAGCACGATCTTGGCGCCAAATCCACCGCCGACCGTCATGGGCACCACGCGGACTGATGCCTCGGGCAAGCCCAGGGTCGCCGCGATGCTTTCCCGCGCGTAGAAGATGCCCTGCGTCGCCGTCCACACGGTGAGCCGGCGTGCGTACGGATCGTACTCGGCGACCGTCGCGTGCGGCTCGATGTAGGATTGATGGACGACGGATGTCTGGAAGCGCCGGCTGATGACGGTCGCCGCGTCCGCGAACCCGCGCTCGACGTTGCCGCGCGAGAACCGGACGCGGCTCGCCACGTTGCTGGGCCCGTGCGCATCCTCTTCCTCGGTCCGCAGCGCGGCGTGCAGCAGCGCTTCCGCGCTCTTACCCGAGAGGTCGGGTTGCACCAGGGGGGCGCCCGGCGCCGCCGCCGCCACCGGATCCACGAGCGCATCGAGCGGCTCGTACTCGACCGAGGCCGCGAGCCGCTCCAACCCGTCCTGCGCGGCCGCCTCGGTCTCCGCGACGACCACGGCGACCGGCTCGCCCGCGTAGCGCACCTCACCGCGCGCGAGCAGCGCGCTCGACCTGGACGACGGCGCCACACCGGCGCCCGGAAGATCGTCGGCCACGAAGACGCCCGCCACCCCGGCGACGCCGCGCGCCGCGTCCTTCGAGATGCGCCGGATCCGGGCGTGCGCGTGGGGGCTCAGCAAGATGCGGCCGTATAGGGCGCCGCGCACGCCGACATCGTCCGCGAATTTCGCCCGGCCGGTGACCTTTTCCTCACCGTCCACGCGGCGGATCGATTGTCCGATAGCGCTGGATGCCATCACGTACACCTCGCCGGAAAGAGATCGTGTGACAATCGGGGTACTTGGGTCTTCCAGGCGGCTCAAAGTCGCTCCTGCTCCGATCGAGGAGCGCCCTGCCGGCGCCGCGAACGCCGAGCTATGCTGATGACATGGTCGGTCGACGCCGGGTGTGGCTGTGACGCTGACTGAGCACAAGACGCCGCTCCTGCGGCGCCCGGCGTTCTGGCTCATCGTCGTGCTCGTGATTGTCATCCCGACGCTGGCATTCCTCTCGACCCAAGTCCTGCTCCGGCTCTTTCACGTCTAGTGGCTCATCTCGTCGGGGCGACGAGGGTAGACGGGAAGCGGCCGCCTCCATCGCGAAGACCCCACTCGATGAAGGCGGTAGTCCTACGCGGCGCCGGCGATCTGCGCGTCGAGACAATGCCCGATCCGGTTCCGGGGCCCGGCGAGATCGTGCTGCGCGTCCGAGAGGTCGGGATCTGCGGCAGCGACCTTCACTTCTACCACCAGGACGGCGGCACCACCATCGACGCGTCGTCGCCCCTCATCCTGGGCCACGAGTTTTCCGCGGAGGTCATCGAGGGCGGCGGGGCACCGGACCTGGCTCCGGGGCGCGTGGTCGCCGTGGAACCGGCACGCCCCTGCGGGCGGTGCGAGTGGTGCCTCGGCGGCGATCCCAACCTCTGCCAAGTCCAGAAGTTTGCCGGGACGCCCGGCGGCGTCCCCGGTGCGCTCGCGGAGTACCACGCCGCACCGGTCGACACCATCATCCCGGTGCCGCCGGAGTTCGACGCGGCCACGGCCGCCCTGCTCGAACCTCTGGGCGTCGCGGTCCACGCCCTAGACCTCGCTCACCTGCGGCCGCTGGACTCCGTCGCCGTGGTGGGAGCCGGTCCGATCGGGCTCATGACCGCGCAGGTGGCGCGGGCGTCCGGCGCCGGCAGGGTGTTCGTGATCGACCCGCTGCGATACCGGCTGGATGCGGCGCGCCGGTTCGAGGTGGACGGCGTCGCGGAAGCACCCGCCGACGTGGTCCGCTGGACCGGCGGCCGTGGGGTTGACGTCGTGCTGGAGGCGACCGATGCACCTTCAGGCGCCGACGCCGCGGTCGAGCTGGCGCGCCCCGGCGGCCGCGTCGTGCTGATCGGCATCCCCTCAGGAGACGCCGTGTCCCTCAAAGCCTCGGTGGCCCGGCGCAAAGGGCTGACGCTGAAGTTTCAGCGGCGGATGGGGCGCGTGTACCCTCGGGCGATCGAGCTCGTGCGCACGGCGCGGGTGCGTCTCGGACCGCTCATGACGCACCGGTTTCCCCTCGACCGCACCCCGGAGGCCTTCGCGCTTCAGTCCGCGCGCCGCGACGGCGCGATCAAGACGATGATCGTGGTGAGTTAGCCCACTCCACCCACTGCGCGGCCAGGTCGCCGACCCCGGTCAACCTGGCGAGCTTCCTGAACTCGTCGCGGCGTGGCATCGCCGTCCCCCACTCCCACGCCTCGAGGCGACCCGGCGGGAGGCCGAGCGCGCCCTCGACTTCCCGCGCGTCGCGCCGGTTTGCGATGCGCCATCGCCACAGCGGATTGGTCATGAGCCGCTGCTGCGCTTTTGCGTCCAGCTCCACCGCCATCCCCCCATTCCGCCGCATTGCGGTAACCAGCATAGCATCTCAGGCAGCTCCCCACAGCGGGAGCTCACACGGCCCCGCATGCGGCCTTCCCTGGATTCCTTGACGCTGTTCGGCCGCGGACCCTATGATGGCAGGGCAAGAGGCGATGCGGCGCGCCACGACGGGTGCAGGGGTCCGCGGCATCGGGCGCGGTACGCGGCCGGGATCAACGCTCGTGGGAGGTGCGAGCATGCCGAAGTGCCGCCGTCGGGCTGCGTGGCGTGGCGCGCTCTGCGGGGCGGTAGCCGCCGTGATCGGCTGTGGCTGGCCCGGTGCTGTCGCGCTTGGGTCGGTTACGGTCACGTTCGTCAACTGGGCCTCCGCCGAACCCGCTACACGTCCGGCCATTCAGAAGGTCATCGCCACGTTCCAGCGCGACCACCCCGGCGTGGAGATCAAAAGCGTCCCGGTGTCGTTCAGCGACATCCTGCATCAACTGATCGTGCAGACGACCGCCGGCAACCCGCCCGATGTGGCGCAGATCGCGGGCAACGACACGGTGGCGTTGACGGCCACCGGCGCGCTCCAGCCTCTCGAGGGGCTGGTGCCTTCCTCGTTCGTCGCCAGCCTGTACCCCTCCGAAGTCGCTTTGGGGCGGTTCCAAGGGAGCCTCTACGCGCTCCCGTGGATCGTGGCACCGCTCGGGTTTTGGTACAACAAGCCGCTCATGAAGCAGGCCGGGCTCGATCCGTCGAAGCCCCCCGCCACGATGCAGGCGTGGATGGACGACATGAAGGCGATCAAGGCCAAGGAACCGGACGTGACGCCGTTTGGGCTGGACATCACCAATCGAAGCTTCGGCCTGGACGTCAACTGGCCGTTTCTGCTGAACTTCGGCGCGCACCCGCTCGGCGCGCAAGGGCCCGCTGCCGACACGCCGCAAATGCGCGCGTATCTCACCTGGGTCCGCACGATGATGCAACACGGGTACACAGTCTCCGGCAAGCTCCTCGGCGAGTTCCGGCCGCTTGCCGCGCGGGACCAACTGGCGTTCGCATTCGACGGCCCATATCTGCAGGGCGTCATCCTCAGCCTCAACACGGCGCTGACGCCGCAGCAGTTGTTCACGACGTGGGGCGTGACCGCGTTGCCCGCGGGACCGGACGGCCGCCACTACACGGTGCCGACCGATCATCAACTCGTGATGTTCAAGGCGGCGCGGGACAAGCGTGCCGCCTGGGAATTCATGGCGTATCTCATCGCCAACCGGGAGGCCATTCTGGACTATACGTTTGTCTCGAGAGTACTGCCGCCGCTGGCGAACGCGGCGTCGCTGTTCCAGCAGCAGATGGACACCCCGATCATGCGCGCCTTTGTCCGCGAGGTCATCCCGACGGTCGTACGTCCGGCGTGGGGGCCGCTGTACAGCAAGGCGTACCCTGTCATCATGACGGGCATCCAGCAGGCGGCCACCGGCAGCGACGCAATCGGGGCCATCGCGGGGCAGATGCAATCGCAGTTACAGGGTATCCATTAACGACGCCCCTCCCGTGGAGCGCACTGAGGATGCGGCCCGTGGACCGCATCCGCCGACCCGGGACATCCCCTCGGGCGTGACGCGCGCCGCGCGCGCGCCACGGCGGGCCGCGCTCGCGGACGCGATGGTCCTCCCGGCCATCGCGGTGCTCGTCGCCGTCGTACTGTACCCGACGGTCCGTGCGATCATCCTCTCCGCCTATCATGACGACCTGCTCGATCCCGGGGCGACGCGCCTCATCGGCGCCGCGAACTACGGACGGCTCCTCGACGACGCGGTCTTCTGGGTCGCGGCGCGCAACACCGTGGTCTTCACCGTCGCGTCGGTCTCGCTGGGGTTTCTCATCGGCCTTGGGCTCGCGGTGGCGACCGATCGGGTTCCGCCCGCCCTGCGATGGATCCGCGGGGCGCTGCTCACGCCCTGGGCGATTCCGGTGATCGTCGTGGCCTTTTTGTTCCGGTACATGCTGGATCAGCAGGTCGGCATCGTCAACTTCCTGCTGGTCCACCTCGGGGTGCTCCGCAGCGCGCTTCCCTGGGTCGCGTCGCCGCGTTGGGCCATGGCCGCCACTGTGCTGGCGAACGTCTGGAGCCAGACGCCGTTCTTTCTGCTGATGTTCATGGCCGCGCTCAAAGGCATCCCGGACGAGGTACGCGATGCCGCGCGCATCGATGGCGCCGGACCCGTCCAGGAGTTCCTGTGGATCACCGTCCCGCACCTTCGGAACGCGATGGTCGTGGCGTCGCTGTTGATGGTGATCGCCAACTTCAACAACTTCCCGTTGATCTGGGCGCTGACGGGCGGCGGCCCCGTCTACGCGACGACGACGCTGGTGCTGTACATCTATCAGCTCGCGTTCGCCCAGTTCAACATCGGCTATGCCGCGGCCGTCGGGACGGTCTGGCTGGCGGTGCTGCTGGGGTTGACGGTCCTCTACATCCGTGCCCTCGGCCGCGCCCCGCTCGAGGCAACCGGCGATGCGTGACGCCGTCCGGAGGCGGTGGGCGCGATGGGTTGGCGGGACCGCGCTGGTCGCGGCGCTCGGCTGGACGTTCTTCCCCGTGTACTGGATGCTCGTGACGTCGCTCAAGACCGATCTGGAAATGTTCCGGTCGGTCCCGCGCCTATGGCCCGCTCCGCCGACGGTCGAGAACTATGCCGGCCTTGCCACCGGCGCCTCTCCGGTCGGGCGGCTGTTTGTCAACAGCGCCATCACGTCCGCCGCGACCGCGGTCGTAACGGTGGCGCTCGCGGCGCTGGCCGGGTACAGCTTTTCCCGCGGGCGGTACCGGCTCAGGCCGGCGCTGCTCTACGGCACCCTGGCGACGCAGATGTTCCCGCTGGTCGTCCTCCTCATCCCGCTGTACCTCGTGTACCTGCGCGCGCACCTGCTCGACAGCTACGCCGGCTTGGTGCTCTCCTACTGCTCGTTTTCCGTGCCGTTTGGCGCGTGGCTGATGAAGGAGTTCATCGACACGGTGCCGCGCGAGCTCGAGGCCGCGGCGTGGGTGGACGGCTGCACAAAGCTCCAGGCCCTCGCCCGGGTGGTCCTGCCGGTCTCACTCCCGGGCATCGTGACCACCGCGGTGTTTGCGTTTCTCAATGCGTGGAACAACCTGTTGTTCCCGTTGACCTTGACGAGCAGCCTGGACATGAAGACGCTCCCGCCGGGGCTGCTGCTGGCGTTTACGGGACAGTTCAAGGCCGACTGGGCCGGCATGATGGCCGCCGCGACCGTGACCACCGTGCCGGTCGTCGTCGGATTCTTCCTGGTTCAGCGCTATCTCATCGAAGGGTTGACCAAAGGCGCGATCAGGGGTTGACCGTGGCCCGCCGCGAGTGGCCGGAGGTGGGCGCTACGGCGCGCTCGGCGTGCCTCGCGGCGTGACCGCAACGTCCCAGTGCCCGGCGCGGATCCACCGGTGCTTCGTCACCGAGACCCGCGGGTGGTTGCGGTCGGCGAGCCGCTGGGCGAGCTGCGGCGCGATCACGTTCGTAAACAGCGATCGCACCGCGGCGACCGCGTGGCACTGCGCCACGTCCCCCTCGCCCTCCGGCTCGATCGCCCCGAAGAGCATGTCGTAAAACTGCTCCTCGGTCACGTAGGTCGCGCCCTTGCGATCGGCCCGCGCCGTCAATCGCTCCACGAGGGTATCGACGAGCGCGTCCAGCACCGCAGGCGCCTCCGCGAGCCGTGCCCACTCCCGGCACGCGCGCACCAGCGCCGCCATCTCTCGCGCGAAGTCGCCCACGGTCGCCGGCTCCAACCGGCGGAATGCTTCCCGCATGGCGCTCTGCTCACGCAAGGCGTCCAGCGCCACGGCCACCTCCGGGTAGACGATCACGGCGTGCCGCAGGCTCGTGAGGTCGAGGATGCGCTGCACGAACAGCGACGGCTGCGCGAGGATGAACCGGCGGCCCAACCGCACGGCGCGGTTGTGCAGCTGAGCCAAGGTGGCGATCGCCGTGCTGTCGATATACTGGAGCCCGCTGAGGTCGACGATGACGTCCCGGCCCGGGATCCGGGCCTCGACGAGCTCCACGAGCCGGGTGACGGTGCTGAGATCCAGGTCGCCGCCGAGGTGAATGAGCACGATCTCGGGGCCCCAGTCCTCTTGCTGAATGTGCAGGGTCCGGTCCTCAGCCAACGTTCGCCCCCCGGCGGGAGCTCTCCACGCCGTTCGTCTCAGGGGCCGATCGCTCATCCCGCCCTCATCGGTCCCCGAAGCCCAGACCCTCGCGTCCTCGGGCGCGCGGCCATCTCCACGGCTACTGTAGCATAGATGCCGGAGCGGGCGCGCGGCCGTCCCCGCTGCCCGCGGAGCGCACAGGCTCTTTTAACCGTCGGCCACGGGACGTTCGCGGCGAGGCGCGGGATCAGCGTCGCCGGCGCCCTATTAAACACGGGGCTGCTGCCCATCGACCTCGTGACGAACGCCGGCAGCGGGCTCGACCCCGACATCAGCGTAGCGGCCGGGCTCTACCAGGCGCCCCGCGTCGCCGGCGCCCGCGGGCTACCGGTCGAGACCGTCCGCCGGCTCGTGGCGCAGCACTCGGAGGGGAGGCAGTTTGGGATCCTCGGTGAGCCGCGGGTCCACGTCCTCGAGCTCAACCGGGCGCTCGACACCCTGAGGTGACCTCCCGCTCCGGCCGGATGGGTAGAACATTCCTCCGCCGGTTTGCCTCAACCACGGGAGTCCTCGCCGCACGGGGACCCGTTGGCCCGGCGTGCAAGAGCAACCGGCGACGGCAGCGCCGGCAGGCCCCGAAGCCACTCTGGGCTCAGGAGTGCCGGCGTCCCCGACAAACCCCACCCAGCGGACCCGCTGCGCCCACCGCCCTCGATAGAACCGGTAGGCGCCGTCCCACGGGTCGACGACAAGCGCGACCTGCCACTCGGCCCCGAACAACCGCTGTGTGTACAGGTCCGTGGGGGACATGCGAATGCCGAATCCCGGCTGCGAATGGTACCACCCCAGCAGGCGGCAACCGGGCGTGTCCGCGATGCGCCGGTAGATCTCCCGCCAGTCGTCCGCCCGAATATCGATATGCGCCCGCGACGCGGGCGCCTCGTCGGCGGGGATCGCCTCGCTGATCGTCACGAATCGCTGACCCGTCGGGCTCACGGCGTAGCGCCCGGCGAGCGCGCCACCGCGTTCCACCCAGGTGCGCCCGGGGGTCGCGCCGCAGCGCGGGCATCGTCCCACCGACCGCCAGACCTCGTCCATGGCGCGCTCGGCGATGTAGACGCGCACGGCGGCTGAGCGCCGAGAGCGCTCAATCAGGGCCGCCTGCGGCTCCGTGTCGACTAAGGGCACCGCATCGGGGACGCGGCGCACGATGAGTCGCGGATGCGTGGAGAGCCCAGCGCTCACGGCGCCACCCCCCACGCCGCCGCCACGCCGTCGCGCCAGCCAGGGATAACCCTCGGCGAAAACGGCGATGAGTCGAGGGGCGAAGCCGTAACGCCGCCGCGCGCCACCCTGCGTAGCGTATCCTGTGCGGTTGGTGTCTCCACAGTCCTGTTCTCTCCCTTCAAAGTGCAGATTGCGATGAGAAGGACGCGCGACCCGCGCCGCGCTCCCATCGCATCGGGCGACATCGATCCGTCAGGATCTCGGGGTGGCGATACGCACTCGGAGCGGCGCCGCCCTGGGCTTGAGTGACGCCCCATCGACGGGGCACACGTATTGCAACGCTTCGGCGGTCGCCCGCTTGTACACGCGGCCGCACGCGCCGCCGCACCGGATGACCTCTTCTCCCATCGCGAAGCGCGTGCGGGTGTACGGATCAATACGGTCTTGGAGCGCGGCGCAATCGGGCCCGATCACCAGGCGCTCGCCGCAGACTTGGGCGGGCCGCGCCGTCGGAGGATCCGTAACGGACGAGGTAATGGACGATCGGGAGGCCGGCTCCCCCGTCCTCGGACGACCGGCCCCGGGCGTCCCTGCCGTCGCCGCTTGGCGCGGCGTCACCGTGCGCGGGGCCGCTCTGCCGGCGGACGCCCCTATCGTCAGCACGCAATACAACACGCCCACGCCGAGAGCGATCCCGACACATGCCTGCAGCACATCCAACAAGTGGTGGCTGAGAGCCAGAATCGCGACAATGGCCCCGACCCACAGCAGCGCTCTCATCGGACGCCCCCCGGTCCTGCTCTCGCGGCCCTTACGTGCTCGCAGATGCCCTTCGTCGCACGGGCATCTTCACGGTAACGGTGACCCGTCGTGGATCGGCAACATGGATGCCCGTCAGCGGATCCGGAAACGTGGCGTGCCTCAAGAGCGGGAATCGCTGCGGGTGCATCCCATACCACCGGGCGGCCTCGAGGCAGGCCGCGCTCGTGGGGTTGGTCACCGACGGCTGGTAGAGAAGCATCCTCGCGACCCGTATCGCCATGAACGCCAATCCTTCCTCGGGATGCCACAGCCCGGTGCAGATGCGGCCGTCCGCGTAGATGTTCGGGTGATATACCGCCGGCTGATCCAGCATGCGCACCACCGGCGGGACCGTCGGGTATGTCGCGGGCAAGGCGAACTGCACCCGGTGCTCGTCGCGCTTCGTAAACGCGCCGTCCACGTAGCTCGGCAGCCGGTACGTCACCACGTAGCTTTCGGGCGGCGTCTTGGCGTCGCCAACCCAGTCGATCCACCGGCACCGGATGTTGCCCATCTCGACATGATCCCCGTGCAGACGCTCACGATGCACGGCCTGGATGGCTGCACCCGGGGTGTGGGTGAACAACTGGAGGGTGGCGCCGTCTGCCACGCGTCCGGCGGCCAGACTTTGCCCGGGATCGAGGTCGTGGCCGCCCCGCACCGACACCAGGTACCCGCGTCCGTCCGGCCCGGGCGGCAGGTGCCCCTGCCGGATCAACTCCTCGACCAGCTGAGCCGGCGTCACCTCGGCCGGGACCTCCGGCAGATCGAATGTCATGTTGTCGGCCGGATTGACAACCGTGAGGCGGAGCGTCGCCGCCCCGGGCGTGCCGGAAGCCGGCTCTCCTTCTCCCGCCCGGCTCGCCACCGGCATCATCGCCTCCTGTGCTGTTCCACCCATACCTTCTCCTCCACGCGGCACCGCGGGCTGCGCCCGCGCCTTACGCCGTCGTTCTACATCGCCTCATGACCCATGTTTGAGCTCCACTCATCTTGACGCACCCGCGTTCAGTAACGGGATGACCCGGCCGGGACGGTGGCGTGCGGGCCCATTCGACGTCTCTGCTCGATCGACTCGGGTGAGGCCGGATATTTCGCCAGCAAGCCTTTGAGCCCGTTTGCCAATCGTTCGGCAAGCCCACGGTATTCCTTGATCTGCTCGTACCGATACGTCCAGCGGCGGTTTAGAACGAGGGGGCTCGAGAACATGGAAAATGCCACCCTCGTCTCGTAATCCGCCGTCTCTCTGTACGCCCAGGTCGTTCCGGTGACGACCAGAAATGTGCGCCGGCACTCGAAATCGTCTCGCTGGAACAGTCCCGGCCTTTTCCGGAAACACTCCCGCCAGAGGCACGTGGTGCCGCGGGCATTGCGGTACCATCCGCTTGGAAGACCCTGGCGCGCCTCCGAGCGCCCCTCCGGCCCGACGGGTAGGATGCCGGCCTTCGTCATATCGATGTCTTGGAGGCCCGTCACATTGTGCTCGTGGAAGCGGAGCGGCACCAAGCCCACTCGCCGCGTAAGCTCCCGGACGTGCCAGCGTACGGAGTTTTCGCAGTCGCCGTGCGGCCAGACGAGCACCTCGACACTGGTTGCGTCCCGCGCCATTCCGGGCAGCGTAAGAAGCCGGCCCGGATGTTCGACGTAGGAAGGCTCCGGAGCCGACCAACCTGATCCACCAAGCGCCGGCACGTCGTGCCAGTAACCCGTCTCGTGCCCGTGGAGCTCCGCCGGCCCCCCGTGAGCCTGAGCCACGTCGATCGCAATGGCCAGAGCGGCGGCATCGGCGAGGCTGGGGCCGTGCCCACTGAGACTGCCGGCTAACTCCACCCCGGCAAACAGGTCGGCAAACGACGCTCCGTGCCCCGAGCTCACCATGTCACGCCCTCCCTATCTCCCGGCATCAGCTAATAGCGGGGGTCAATGCGGTTACCGCCAGCGACGGGGTAACCTCCGCATCGGCGTTCCGGTTGGGCCATGCGTCGCGGCCGGTCACGGGTGGCCGGTGCCGGCCGAACCGCTCTCAGCAGCCGGAGGCGCCTGCCCGGCGACGTCGGCGAGCGCCCGTGTGAGCGCGTCCGCCGGATCCGGCATCGGCAACCCGAGCAGCTCCTCCACGGACGCCGTTCCCCAGCTCGCCCGCAGCAGGGTCGGCCCGTGGGTGTCCAGCGTCCATGTCGCCGCGTGCAGGCATTGAGCGAGCTGAGCCGCCGAGATGCCGGTCCCACGAAACGGCACCGGAAGATCGTAGGCGACCTCCCCATCGGTCCAGTCGAACACGAATCCCTTGAGCAAGAGATTGTAGTTCACATGCGCCACCACGCGGGCCATCACCGCCCGCCGCGCCGGCGGGGTCATCACGACCCCCCAGATCCGCACCTGCATGACATCGCGCGCCGCATCGACCTTCAAGTAGACCAGATACGTCCGCTGCTTCGTCGTGATCATGGTTTCGACGAGCTGCCTCTCGGCGTCGACCCTGTTCATCAGGCCGAGCTCCGTGCAGTATCCCGCGAGCTGCTCGAGCGTTACTTCGGTCATGTCAATCCTCCCCTCGTATCCCTGGTCTATGACACCCTGGTGCCCGCTCCCGCGGGCTGCGTCAGATCAATCGAAGCCGGCTCAACACCTTGCTCGTCGCGTCGGCCGTAGACCCGGTTTCAGGCTCAGGCCCCGGCTCCGGGCCGAGCGCGGCCGGGTCGAGCAACCGGTCGACAAGGGCCGAGCACGCCCGCTCCCGAGCTCCCTCGGCAATGCCCGTCAGGATCGCACGCGCGGCCGCGGTGACCGAGGATGTGGCTGCCGCGGCGTCGCTGACGGCTCGGATCGGCCCCCACTCATGGAGCGCCCAATGGAGGCGGCGCATGTCGATGCCGCGCCGGCGGGCACAGGCAATGACGGTCTCCGGACACACCGTCACCGCGGCAAGCAGCATCTCCCTGGGGCCCACCGCCTGCCCCAATCCGGCGGCAACCCGCCGCGCCTGCATCAAGACCATATTTAGATCGGCCTGTGAAACAGCTTCACCCATCATGGACCTCCTGGCCGCGGTGATGTCCAGCGAGCCTGACACCGTCGCCGATCCGTGTCCGCGTAGACTCCTCCCCATCCTCCGCGGCACCGCGGGCCGCCCCGCGCCTTACGCCGCTTGTCACGTCGCCGCCGGTAGGCGGCGGGTCCGAGTTCCGCTTGCTACCGTTCTGACGTGTGCAATCCGGTGTCTCTGACAAGCCGCCTTGAACGCCGCCAGCGGGTCTAGAAGCTTGATGTGCAGCGGACCAAAGTATGGATCCGAAGGTTCGCGAGGACGCTGAGTAGGCCTAACCAGCTGACCGAGAAGATTGGTGCGTAGCGCGCGGGCGACCGGGCCGGGTCAGATCTCGTCCGATTGCAGCCCCCGCGTCGCGATCCGCTCGATGTCGCGCACGTCCCTCACCAGCGCTTCCAGCCTCGAGTCGTGCACCGGACACGCCAGGTCCGGGCTCTGTTCGCGACCGTAGTGAATGCGAATCACAACCCCGAACGACTTGCTCTTTGGGCACCCCGGATCAGCGTACTGCGAAAACGGCAGCGCCGCCCGTACGTCGTCGAAGATCCGGGTGAGGACCTCCCGCGGCACCGCGCGGGAGCGGCCGCCGGCCTCGCGATCGGTTCCGCCGCGGGGCGGCGTCTCCCGGCAGACGAGCGTGCCCGATTCATGCACCGTGATCTCGTAGCCCGGGCGATTGGTGCTGCCGCTGTTGACGATCACGATCGTCGCCACCGCGGCCGGCTCATCTGTCATCGAACCGTCCCCTCCGATGCTAGACATTGTCCAGCATGTTGTGCGACCGCGACAGAAGATATCGAAGCAGGGGTCGCACCGCTTCCGGCACGCTCAGGCTGTCGAACGTGACGGTGTGTGGCGGCCCGTCCGGACCTGTTTCGACGGTGAACGTATACGTAACGACATCCGCCGCCCCGCGGACGCGCGTTACCTTGCCCGACGGATGCGCTAGGATTCCGCTCGCGAAGACGAGCCCCGCGAGGATCTCCGCCTCGCCGGCAGGGAGCGTCGCGAGGTCCAGCCGGCACTCCTGAAACCGCGGCACGAACCCGCCGATGGCGCGGAAGCTGACGCGCAGCACCTGTGGCAAGCTCACCCCTCCCGTCCTCCTGAGAAACTTGCCGGATCCGCCCAGCGCCCCGGCGTGCGCGCCGCGAACACCGCCACCGCCCGCACCGTGCCCGCCGCGACCACCGCCGCCCGCTTCACCCGGTGCGCCGCCCGCGCCGCCGGCGCCCCCGTCGCCCGCAGGCTGATCCGTTCCCCCCGCCTCGCCGCGACCGCGGCCGCGGTTGCCGCGGTTCGCGCCGCCAGCGCCTGCTGGAGCCGCGCTATCTCCAGCACATCACCCCGCCCCTTCGCCTCCCGCAGCCGCGCCGCCAGCCGCTCGTGTTGCCGCAACCGCATGCCTTCCCCCCTCCCGGCACCGCGGGCCGTCCCGCGCCTTACGCCGTCGTCCAGTCTCTGCAGCTCCTTGTCGCGACTACTTCGGCTTTCACTCTCTCGACGCACGACGACGCCACTTCCTGACATCGGCGGGGCGCCGAGCGGGCCGCGGCAAGCAGCAATCTTCCGAAGGGTGGGGATCAGGCGCGGCGGCGTGGATCCAGGTCGGGTACGGAGTCCGGTCGCCGGCCTTCATCGACGCCCAAGCGCAAATCGCCGCGCTGGGCGGCTATGCGCGGCGCGACGCTGAGCACGGCGGAGATAATGGCTATCCGGCGCGACGCACTTCCACAGGTAGCCGGTGTACGATCACGCGGGCCCGACGAAGTCGATCGCCCCGCCCCGTGGATCCCACGACGGCGCCCGAGCAATTGTAGCGGTTTTCCACGCTACCGAATCACCGACGCGTCTCCGCGTCAGTCTGCCGGCGGCTTCTCGTCGAACTCCGTAATGTTTGGGATGGGCGCCGCATCCGCCGGGATCGCGTAGAATGACAGGCCGTCATGCGTGGACACGAACCGGTGGCGGGCGCCCGGCGGCAGCAGCCACCAACGCGCTTCGGCCATCCCAACCTGTGTCGCCAGCGTCTGCGCCGTCGCGACGTGAGGTGTGAGGGCGGCCAGCGCCTTGGCTTCGGCGACGCGGTGGGCCTCAACCCAATCGTCCCACCGCTGCGCTTGCGCGCGCGAGCCTCGCGCGAGGCCCATCAAGATCAAGGCCGACCGGCGGTTCAATTCCACGATCTGCGCGAGGGAAATCTGCTGCACGGGGATCGACGCCGCGTCGGGCGGTGCGGCCTGCGCGGGTGCTTCCGCGACGGAGCCCTGGGCGCTTTGCAGGACGCAGGCCCCGAGATACGTCGCGAGTCCTTCGACTTCCGCCAAGAGCTCCTTATTTTCGGGAACGGACAGGAACGCCGAGACCACCGCCGGGCGAGCCTGTACCACACGCGATGCGGTTTCGACGATCTGCGACGGTTGGGCCGCCTTGCCGTCGCCCGCTGCGGTAATCTGGACGAGGTTGAGCAGCAGCGCGAGCTCGGTCTCCTCCAGTTCGCGCGGCGGCAGCACCATCGTGCATAGCAGTAGCGCCGCCGCGTCGATCGTGAACGTGTGATCCGGGTAGCGGCGCGTGTAGTCGACGTACGGCACCGGCGGCTCCTTGAAGCAGTGCAGGAAGCCGAGCTTGATCGTGCAGATGATCCCGCTCCGCACGGACGCGCGCGTGAGTCCCTGCGTATGGCCGCCGCGCAGGAGCTCACGCAGCGCGCTGAGCATATTGCGTGCGCCGGACAGACCCGGGGGCTCGAGCGTCTCCGTGTGCACGGTCTCGCGCACGCCGACCTGGCCCCTCAGCAGGATGATCCTTTCGAACGTCATCTCTCCCCCCCACGCCCGATACACTCGACCGCTCCAGGGCACGACCAAACCGGGCACGCTGACCGGTAAGTGCGTCTTGTTGCGGAACGTTCTCCAGCCGTTCTTCGGCGGCTATCTTCCCGGGATCAGCCGGGACCTCGACCCCGGGGCATGCCGCGCCGCCTGCGCGAGTCGACGTTCTGGCCTCCGTTGGTTCCCTACAACCCTGCGAATTCCCTTACGGCCCATCACGCGCACCTCGACGCGCCGGCAGCGCAACTCATCACCCGGCAATCCTCGGCCGGCTCTCGGGGGAATTCGCACGCGCGGGTTTCGCGCACGCCGGCCAGCGTTTTGTACAAGTCGTGACAGAGACCGTCCGCCTCGGCCATGACGTGGCACGCGCCGAGGATGTGCCTCCACCTGACGGTATCGCGGGCGAGGTGCGCCTGCGATTCGAGCCAGGCCTGCATCCACTGGGCCCGCGGGCGGCGAGCCGGTGAATGTGCAGCCGGCTTGCCTGCCTTTCCCACCCTCGGCTCCAGCTTGTGACGCCCTGTAGACGGGAATGGGCGCGCGAGCAAACGGCGGAGGCAGATTCAACCTGTCCCTCCCTTCAAGGATACGCCACCGATGGCGCGGGCTGCGGCGCGCGAGGGCCGCCCCGGAGATAGGATTGCCGCACGCACGCTGACGAACACCGTCGAGGTGGGCGTGGCGGCACGCCGTGAACGGAAGTCGATCGCGCCCGATGCCGGGCCAACCGGACCATGACATCACCACGGTACGAGGATCTCGAAGCGGCAGATCGCGCGTGGAGCAGGGGTTCCCCGCGGGAAGCGGTCGAGCGCCTCGACCGCATCATCAGACATTCCGACGACACGGACCGGCGCCTCAGAGCGGTCGAGCTGCTCGGCGAGTTCGGCGCCGCCATGCGCACGGGCCGGCGCGACATACCGAGCATGGCCGATCCCGGCGCGGAGGGAACCGCCCTGACCGCGGTAGGAGTTCCTGTTCTGATCCAGGCGCTCGGCGATCCTGACGAGCGGATCCGGCTCCGCGCCTGCACGGCGCTCCGAATGATCGGGACGCTCGCGGCGGCAGCTATCCCGCCGCTCCGCGCGTTAGAGCGCGCGTCGGATCCGCTGCTCCAAACGTTCGCCCAACGAGCGCTCCGCAAGATCCAACCCGCCTGATTCATGATGGTCTACGATCGCGCGCACGGCCCACAATCAGGAGCGGGCGAGCTGCGATTGGACGCGCCGTCATGACGATGCCTCCTGCGACACCTCCCCCGGCCACCCCGGCAGGACCCGAGCAAGGTCTCCCGTCAACTCGATCCACCCCGTCCGTCCGTCGCGCTCCACCTCCAGAAGATGCAGCGCGGGGATTCCCAGGGTCTCCAGGGAAAGCGCAAGCACCGCCGCGTCCGTCCCGCGCGACAGCGCGTCAATCGACGCGATCTGCGGGTCGTTCGTGAGTGGGCGGCCGGTGCTGCGGCACGCCTCGCAGACGAGCTCGGTCGCGTGCGTGCGATGACGAGGCTTGCACAGCGGCAGGGGTCGGCCGCACCCCTTGCAGCGGCAGCCCAGGAGGAACTCGCGCCCCAGCCGGACGGTGACCCCCCGGTCGCGTACCCCGAGTGCTTCTAACAGCTCGCCGGCCGTCAGCTGATTGGACAGTGCCGGGGATTCCTCGACGGGTGCGATGTGCGCGTGAAAGGGGCAGCGCGCCTTGCGGGTGAGCCGGACGCGCTCGATCACCGGCCGCTGCGCCGCGACAAAGACCCGTGTCCCGGCATTGCGGCTGTCGCCGTGCAGGAACGCAAGCCCCTCCTGCACCATGAGCGCCCCGATGAGGCTGGCGATGATTTGGGTCGCCGGCACCTTGGCCTCCGCCGCCGCCGTGCGACGCACCTGATCGCATGAGTAGCGGCGCGACCAGTCATCCCACTCCGCCGCGCTGAAGCCGCACGCAACACACGGCCCCGTGCCCACGCCTTGGGTGAGGACCCCGCCGTTGTGGGCGTACAGACCGCCGAACACCGCGGGCACGCCGAGCGCCCATGCCGGGGTCCCGATTGCCGCGCGCGCTTCCGACGAGTCGACGCAGCCCAGGATCAGATCCATGCGGCGGTAGACTCCCCAACCGAGCTCCCATACGATGTCGCCTTCCAGCGGCAAAACGATCGGGTCCCGGGCGAGCATCAACGGGCGGACGCGCTCCGCGGCGACGGCGGCCTTTGAGCGCCCCTCGTCGCCGCGCCGGAACAGCACCGTGCGGCTGAGGTTCGAGACTTCGATCCGGTCGAAGTCCGCCACCGCCAGGTGTCCCGCCCCGATCAACGCGAGGTTCGCCGCGGCGGCGTTGCCGAGCGCCCCGGCCCCTGCGATAAGCACCCGTGCCCGCTCGAGGCGGCCCTGGTCCCAACCGGGGACGAGCATCTGCCGCGAGAACGGCGAGGTCGCCGGCAGCGCAACGGTAATGCGTGGCCGCGCACCGGGGCGCTCGGCGTCCAGCGCGGCGGGGCGAGTCGCCATCGCCTCACGGTGACGATCACTCACCGTGGACGCTCCGGAGCCGCTCGCGGGGGACCGCCGTCGCGGCGGCGCCCGGCGTGTGGGTGAACAGCTGGAGCGTCGCCCCGTCGGTCACGTGCCCGGCCGCAAGGCTTTGCCCGGGATCCAGGTCATGACCGCCACGGACCGACACGAGGTACCCGCGTCCGCCCGGCGCCGCCGGCAGATGCCCCTGCCGCATGAGCTCCTCGATCAGCTGTGCCGGGGTCATCTCGGCGGGCACCTCCGGCAAATCAAGGGTCAGGTTGTCCGCCGGGTTCACAACGGTGAGCCGGAGCGTCGCCGCAGCGTCGGGTACGCTCGAAGCGCTGCCGCCCTCTCCCCCGGCGTCACTCGCAACCGATGTCGCCATCTTGCTCATCATCTCTTCCATACACGCTTCCTCCTATGCGGCACCGCGGGCTCTCCCGCGCCTTACGCCGTCGCTCATGTCTCCGTCGTCGCCCGGGCCGGGCTTACGTCAATGTCGACGCGCCATCGTCCGGGTCCTGACATCGCCCGGCGCTTGGGTGCAAAAGAGAGCACGCCGCCTATCATCACCGGCCGAGAAGCCGGCGCCCGGCCGCCTGAGCGAAGCCGCCTCCAGAAGACAGCCACGAGGACTGCAGCCCACTCCCGTACGGGAGGCCAAATCCCGAGCCGGCACCCAGGCCGAGGCCCCGTCCCGCTCCCAAGCCTCGGGCCCCGCCGCGGAGCGCCTGTCCCATGATGCTGACGATCGCTAGGACGACGGCGCCAACCACGACGCCCCCCACCAGCAGCACGCAGCGGAGGACTCCCGCTGCCGCCGCCGCGGCGACGGCCGCGCCGGAACCCGCGCCCGCCACGGCGGTGCCGCTACGCCGGCTCGGGCCGAACGCCCAGGCGAGCGTCCACGGAAGCTTGCACGCCGGGCACGCGGTGTCAAACATCCAATGCCTGAATCCGCACGCGGGACAGGTAACCATCATGCGCACACCTCGCTTCTCGTTTTACGCGCCGCAACGACGATGGCCGAACACGCCGGGTCGAGGCCCGCGTGTCGCAAGAACGCCCGGGCGGCCCGCTCGACCGCATCCCGGGTCATGTCCGTGCTGTCGATCAAAACGGCCGGGATGCCGGCAAACACGCCCAGCGACGGCAATCCCTGCCGCACGCCCTCGAACAAGCGGAGCGTCTCGCGATGCTGACGCCGCATGAACGCCATCGTCTCGAACTTGTCGGCGTGGGGGTCGGTTCGGATACGCTCGTACGCTACGCGTGGGTCTGCGACCAGATGCACGATGGCGGAGGGGCGCTCCAGCTCGGTCGTGCCCAGCAGCGCCGCCGTCTCCTCATACGAGACGCCCTGCACCGCTCCGAAGACATAGTTGTCCATCCATCCGCGCTGGGAGACGAGCAGGCGATGGGTCCGGCGCCACTCGCGGATGCGGTAGTTCGTAAGGCGCGCGTCGGCGGCGAAAAGCAAGCGGTCGGTGCGGACATCGCCGAACGGCCGGCCGTCGCCGGATCGCGCCAGCTCCTCCTTCACGAACCCGTGGTACGGCAACCGGAACCGGCAGGCACCATCGGTCCGGGCGAGGCGGGCGACGAGGGTGCTCTTGCCCGACCCATCGAGCCCCGTGATGACGATCCACGGCGCGTATGCTTCCCGCCCCGCAACAACGTGCATATCTGCTCCTCTCTCGGCACCGCGGGCTGCCCCGCGCCTTACGCCGTCCCTCACGCCACCGTTCGTGGCATGGGATGCTTGCTTCCCGCTGCACCTCTCCAACGTGTGGCGGCGGGGCTTCCTGACAATCTTAGCGAGTGCTGCGGTAGAGCAGGACCCAGCGACGCCTTATGCCTCAATTAAAGCCGCGCAGGATCATCCAGAGCCACCGCTCCGGGCTCAAGCCGAACAGAGGGCCTCCGAATGCCGAGGCGGCGAGCAGCGCCATCACCATCCAGACGAACAGGCGAAGTACCCGCGCCATGGCCCCGAACAGCAGCATCGCCAGCAGGAGACGCAGCATCGTCACCACCCTTCCGCGCGCAGGTTGCCGCGAGCGGTCTGCTCGATGTCGCGCACGTTCAACGAGTGTCCTCGGAACCGCGCTGCTGCGACCGTGGTCGCACGATGGGGATCTCGCCGACGGACGGCGTGCGCAAGAGCACCGCCACGCGGGACGCATCCGCGGCGCCGGCAGCGCCGGGCGTGCCGCCCGCGGACCCGTGTGCGGCGAGCGCCGCCTCCAGCTCGCGATTACGTTGCTCCAGGGCCGCCAGGCGCCGCCGGAGGTCGGCCGCATCTTGCAGCCGCGCATGCGCCAGGCGGCACTGCTCAGCCAGCTGGCGCTCCTGGATCTCCATCCGCTGGGCGAGCGCGAGGCGTTGCGGGCACTGCTCGCACGTAGGGTCGGGGGTCCGGCGCGCCCGGCCCGCAGGCATGAACCCGCGGGGAATGATGGTCAACGGCGTCATGGATGCCATCCTCCTCACGAGCACCGTAATTGGCGCAGGCGTTCCAGCAGCGGCGCCGCCGAACGCGACTGGCGCATCGCTTCCACCAAGGCACGGAGGTCCGGCGGCAGGTCCGGCTCGGCCGGCAACGCCGAGAACAGGTTGGCGGCGTTGAGCGCCAGCAGGCTCTGGCGCTCATACGTCGCGGGGTCGTGATTGGGCTTGTAGTCGTCCGCGGCAAGCAGCAGGTGCGCCTCGGTCAGCGGCGACCCGTCCGCCAGTTCCACGGCGCGCCGCACCAGGGTCTCCAGCGCGCTGCCCGTAAGCCCCTCCGTCGCTTCCACGACCCGTGTCAGTTCCAGCCCCGGAGCGTAGGCGGCACCGGTGATCTTGGGCATCACCCTCAAGATGCGCTCGCGCTCCTGCGGCCCGGGCACAAAGAATGGGAATACCCGATCGAAGCGCCGGATCATGGCCTCGTCCAGCAGGTCGGGCCGGTTCGTCGCGGCGATCCACACGACGCGGCCGCGATGCTCGTTCTTGCCCATGAAGTTGAGAATACGCGCGAACATGCGCGCGGATACACCGCTGTCGCCGTCCCACCCCTCGTTCCGGCGGCCCACCGCCTGGTCGACCTCGTCGACGAACACCACGACCGGCGCCAATTCCAGCAGGAGCCGGAGCACCTGCGACAGGTTGCGTTCGGTCTCGCCGACCCACTTGCTCCGGACGTCGCCCAGGCGGACGAGGTTGAAACCGGCTTCGGTCGCGAGCGCCTCCGCGACCAAGGTTTTGCCGGTGCCGGGCGGTCCCGCGAGCAGGATGCCTTTCGGTACCGCCTCCAGGCGCCGGTCCCGAACGTGCGCGACCACGGTGCGCAGGTAATCGATGACGTACGCCAGCCCGCCGACCGAATCGAACCCGTACCGGGGCTCGAGCTCCTCCAGCAACCCGTGGCTCTGGCGCTCGACCGCCTCCGTCTTGTGCGCGCGTACGCCCTCGGACGTGATCGGTTCCCCCGACATCCGCGCCAGACGGTTCAGGGCGTCGAGCCCGCCGAGGGTCATGCCCTGCGTGAGGTTGACCACAGTGTCGAGCGACAGCTCCGGCGCCAGAGGCGCCAGCCCTACCACGTTGGCGGGCGCGGCCAGGTATGTCAGAAACCCCCGCCGCTCGTCGGCGTCGGGCAGGGGGGCGGCGACGACGGCCACGGCGCCGATGGTATCGGCCAGCGCGGGCGCCACCGCTTCCAGCGATCGGGCCAAGCCGATAACCGCGACCGGGGCAGCCCGCAATCCGTCGTTCAGCGCGAGCCGCAGCAAGATCTCGATTGCCGCGGCCGTGTCCCGGTCCTGCGCCGAGGCGCTTGCCGGCACGAGGAAGTCGAGGTGCTCGATGACGACCGCGGTCGGCACCTCGCGCGTGGCCACGAGGGCCCGCTCGAGTTGACGCAACTCCTCGATCAGCGTGCCGGAGCGACGCGACACTGCCGCCGGGGCGGGCGCGCTCCCGCCCGGAGCGGCGCCCTCGGGTGAAGCCCAGGAGAGCCCATCCGAGATGCTGAACGTCCCCACCCGCTCGTAGCCGTGAGCGCGGAGATACCGCACCAGGTACGTCAGCAATCGGTACGGCGGGAGCGCTCCGTCGTACACGTAGTCGGCGACGTTCCCGTGGAGGACGAAGAAATGCGCCGCGCGCGCGGCGCGCAGCCGCTCGATCTCCGCGAGCCACGCCGGCAGCGCCTCGACGCCCCGGACGTCCCGCGCCGTCTGCTGCGGCGGCACCGCTGTGAGCACGTTCGTCATGCTTCCCCCTTCCGCATCATCCCGCTCGTCATGTCTGGCCTCCGTCACGAGTCCGCCGCCCAATCTGCCCACACCCCCGGCGTGACCCGGAACACCGCGACCGCGTCGACCGTACCCGCGGCGACCACCGTTGCCCGCTTTACCCGGTGCGCCTCGCGCGCCGTGGGCGCTCCTATCGTCCGGAGGCTGATCCGTTCCGGCCGGCGGGCCGCGGCCGCCTCCTCCGCCCGCTTCGCCAGCGCCTGCTGCAACCGCGTCACCCCGAGGACGTCGCCTCGCGCCTTTGCCTGCCGCAGCCGGACCGCCAGCCGCTCGTGTTGCCGTAACCGCATAGCTTCCCCCTCTCTCTCGGCACCGCGGGCTGTCCCGCGCCTTACGCCGCCCTTGCCTCCGTGCTCTCGTTATCTTTACCTGACGGGCCGCCCGTGGACTTCCTGACATCCCGGCCGCCCGGTTTCGCTCGCCGTTTCGAACAGCTTGTCTTGACGCACCACTCGGGGATTTCCTGACATGGCCGCGACAGGCGCCCGGATTTTCGCCGTCGAACGCTAGCAGCCGGCCGATGGCGGGAATCATGCGCACGAAGCGATCGCGAAGCAGGGCCGCGGCGAACCGCGCGCTCGCCCTCTCGTTCCGCGAACTCACGGTGTCGCAGGAGGATCGGGGCATCCTCCGCCGCTTTTACGAAGAAACGTACCGGCCCGCGTTCCCGCAGCCCGATGAGCAGGAAGCGGTGGAGAGGCTGGAGGGATACCTTGCCTTCAAGGCGCGGGGCGGCTACGGTCCCAACAACTATCACATCCTGATCGCACGGCACCGCGACCGGCCCATCGCCGGGGTCATCATGGATTACCTGGCGCAGCCCAACGCCGGTATCGTGGAGTTCATCGTGACCGCCCCGGGATGGCGACGGTACCGGCTGGGTTCACGCATGCTGCGATGGGCGGAGCGCGTGGCCGCCGCGGACGCCCGGCGCAGCTTGGGCCGCGGCCTCGATCTCATGCTGGCCGAGCTTGAAGATCCCTTCAAATTCACGGACGATCACGCATACCCGGACCCGTTCGACCGTCTCGGCATCTGGGATGGGTGGGGATTTCGCAAGCTGGACTTCCCTTACGTACAGCCCGCGTTGTCCCGCGTACAGCGCCCGGTCACGCATCTGCTGCTGGCGGCCAAGCCGATCAACCAGGCGCTCCGGGAACACGTGCCCTCACGCGTGGTCGAGCGCGCCGTGCACGAGTACATCCGGTGGGCGATGATGCCGCTTCGTCCCGCACAGTCGGCAGAATACAAGCAGATGCGCCGGTATCTCGCGCGCCGCCGCGCGGTTCCGCTCCTGTCGTTGCGCGCGTACCTAGGCCGGGTGCCGGGGCGGGACCTCCACGTCCACGAGATCACCGGCGCGCGCGATGCCGATCTGAGTCGCGTCACAACGCTGTACACGAGTGCGTTTGCGGCGGGCGCAACCAGCATCAGGTCCGATGCATTCGCCGCGTTGCTCTCACGCGCGAGGCGGGACCGCCGCTACGCGTACCACCTGTGGGCGTTGCGCGCGAGGCCCACAGGCAGCGTGGGCGGCATGGCGTCGTTCTTTACGCTGCCGGGCGCGGGGTTTGGCGGTTACGTCGCCTTCGGCCCTCCGCTCCGGGGCACGGGCCGCTTCGGCGCGCTCGTGGCGCGCATCGAAGAACAAATGGTCCGGGACGGCCTGGGGGCGACGGGCTGGTACGTTGAGTGCGACCCACGCGGGCCGCAGGGCCGGATCTTTCGGAAACTCGGGTTTCACGAAGCGGCGGTCACGTACCGGCAACCCGCCCTACCGGGGCGCGAGCCGCACCCGGCGGACGCCCCGGCCCTCCGCCTCATGTACAAGGAATTCGGGCGGGTGTACGGGGCGCCGCAATTGCCGCAACGTGCGCTGCTCTCGGCGCTCAGCTGGATCTATCGCGCGGTGTACGGTATCGAGCGCCCGGAGCGCTCTCCGTTGTTCGCGGATGCCAGAGCCCAAATTACCGCGATGCCCGGCGGTCTGGTAGCGTGGCGCAGCCTTGGTAGACGCGTGAACCACACGCTCGCGCGACGCTAACCTCGAACACGACCACGGGGCCCTCCACCCAACGGTCTCAAGGCGTCGCTTCCACGTGCCGGGTCATGCATCGCGGGACTCGCCACTTCGCGGCACGGTGCCTTGCTGGGATCGATTGGTGACGCCCACTTTCGCGACGACGTCCGAATCGGGCTTGGTCGCGACGTAGGCGCCGTTTCGAAACTCCCACAGCTGCTCGGTCGTGGATTGCCGCGAGGAGGCCGGTTGACCGAACTCCTCGATGAACGCGGCCACGCTGTCGGAAACTCGATGGCCGTCCCGCGTCGTAAACTCAGGGGCCCCACAGATCTCCACGGTGTCCACGCGTCCCGTCCCGGAGTCCACAATGATCGCGACGTATGGCGTCTCCGGTGCGCCGCCCGGCCCGCTCAAGATCCACTGGTAGATCGTGCCCTGCTTCGCCCCACGCTGATGATCCGCGTCCCTGCCCATCGCGGCGACCGCGCCGTCAATCGTCGCGCCGAGCCGGAGCTTGCCGATTCCCTGCCCCGGAACAATCCACCGGGCGCCGGCCGTCGACGGCGATGACGGCGGTGCCGGCTCGTCGCGCAGATCATAGAGTCGCCACGGCAGGTCTCGCTCGCCATGGACAATCGCGTCCGATTTGTCCAGGAGCTTGAAGGCGCCGTAGTCCGCACTCCTCGCGAAACAGGCACACTTGGTGTCGATGCTCTCAAGGGCCCACTTCACACATTCGGAGTTGGTCAATTCGATGTGCTCCCAGACGAAGATCACATCCTGGAAGTGAAGGTAGCGCTTGCCGTCGATCCACTTCTCCGGCGCAATGCACTTCCACAGGTACCCGGTATAGGACTCTGGTGCTCCCTTGGGTGTGAAGCCGCCGTCCCTATCGTCGACCACAATGCAGAAGTCCTTGCCGCTGAAGACGGATCCGCGGAGCTGCTCTAACTCGGCGACCTCAATCTGGTAAGCGAGCCGCCCGGTCAGCTCCGCCGTGAAACAAGCGAGCTGGTCCGGCATTCCTTTTTGGAGCATGCCCTTCGCCGTTCTCGCGTGCGAGCCGCGCAGGACGACGCAGACGGATTCGCCTTCATCGCGGCCGTCGTCGACGAGTTGGCCCACGACCAGTTCCGGCTTGTCCCCGGCGGGCGCCGACACCGCGTCTCGCGCATCCCACGACGGGGCCCAGTGCTCAAACCCACGAAAGAGCCAGCGTTGCAGGTCGGTTCGCCATGCGCCCGAGCGTCTTTTCGGGGACGCGTCCTTTCTCTGCGACAGGCGGAAACGGTCGAGGAGCAGGCGGGGAGCAAATGTCCCCTTGACCGTGACCCTTTGCGTTGCCCCCTCCAAGATCTGGAGTTCGCCGCTCTCCTTGGCATCCCGCAGGTCCGCGATGCTGGCATATGGTTGCACAGCGAGGATCGCGCCGGGATGCGTGAGCAAATCGGGCTTGAGGCGCTCGATCACGCCCCTAACGATGGGTTTCACCCGCCTCAGGGAGGCGACGGCCCGTAAGTGATCGGGCAGCTGGAGCTTCTCAAAGAGCCGCTCCGCCGCGGTGATCGCATCATCGGTGTCGCTTCTCCATTTGTCGGGCTTGACGTGCGACATGTCGTTGCGGAACTGGTGAAGGGTCTCGATCTCTCCCGGGAAGTTTAGAGGCTCTCCACGTCGGTTCCGGAACCGCTCGCCAAATCTGAGGATCGACCAGACGGAAAGCCCGGACTCCTGCCTCGGGGTGTCGTCGTCCTCCCGCCGCCCCTCCGTCTTCAGATATCTCAGTAAGAAGCCCACATCTTCCAGCTTCTTTGCGAACCACTCTTTGCCCTGAGCGGACGGGACATTGTCCGGCCGCGCGCCGCTTCTGATATTTCGCCAATCCTGCTTGGTGAGATAGGGAATAACGCCCGCCGCCCACCAGTCACCGTCCGGGACGGCTTTCTCCAGCGCTTCGAGTTGCTGTAACACCATCGGGGCCAGCGCGCTCTGAACTTCCCGCAGCGCGAGCTCTTTGACACCCGCGAGAACGAAGATCTTTGATTGGACTTCCTCCGAGATGGCATTCGGGACGATCCTGACGCTCACCGCCTGCGGGCCCTTTTGCCCCTCTGTGATCTCGTACTCGACCCTGTCGCCCATGGTGAGCGCCCTGTGGCCGTCGCCCAGAATCGCAGTGCGGTGGACGAAGATGTCGTTGCCCCCGTCCTGCGGAGTGATGAAGCCGTATCCTTTTGCCACGCTGAACCATTTGACCGTCCCGGCTGGCATGCCGCTCTACCTCACCCTGATGACATCTCTGAGGCCCGCGAGGAAGAAGATCTTGGGTTGATCCGAATCCGGTTACGCCTGTTGCCCTTCGGCGGGCATGTTACCCTCCCCTCACACGTATGACGGCAGCACGACCTCGCGGACGCGCGCCTCGCCCGCGCCCGCGAACCGCGCCTCCCGCACCTGGAAGAGGCGCGCGGGGATGACGCGCCAGGCTTTAAGCAGGTGCCAGGTCGTTTCCATCTGGGGTGACCCGGAGGACAGGTTCACGACAAACTCCGTGGGATCCGCCTCTCGGGATGCCGCGGCCACGATGCCGGAAACGTCCCGGCGTAGGGCGGGCACCAGTTGGGCGTAATCGCTCGGATCTCGAACCGCCGGCAGCGGTCGAAGGTGGACCGGCGCTCCCGGCAACATCTCTCCGATCACGCGCTCGACTTCGGCCGCCCGGTCCGTGTAATCGTTCCGCCGGTCGGGAGCTGTCGTGTGGAACAGCATAACGGCGTCCGGTCGGAGAATCCGGCAAAGCGTGAGCAGCGGACCCTCTTCCACAACTTCCACGGACGTGTCCCCGGCCGCGGCATCCATGTATTCCCCGAACGGATCGGCTCTGCCTACCCAGCTGAGGAGGACCCGGCGCGTCCCCGCGGAGCGCTCGCTGTGGAGCGCGGGGGTCTCGGACGCTCTGGGCGCGATCCTGTGCAACCGATCCAGGGAGCGCTCTATCTCATCGGACGTCCACGCCTGTGACGCCGCATCGTCGATCGTCGCGACGGTCACAACGTTCATGCCCGGGCGAACGAGCGCCGTGATCGCGTCCGCGTTGCCCAACGGGATGTACACTCGCCCGACCCCCCGCTCCTGAGCCGCCTGCAGCTTGGTGGTGACGTCGCCCACCGGGTCAACCCGGCCGCGCGGATCGACGCCGCCAGTAAATGCAACATCCTCCGGAAGCCCGAGATTCAAAAAAGCGGACAGCGCCGCCATCGCGGTGCTCAGCCCAAGTGACGCCCCGGACAGCCGCGATCCGCGCCGCAGCAGCGGCATGAGCCCGCGCACGGAGCCGGCGTGAAGGTACAGCGCGGCGGCGAGCGATCCCCGGGTTCGCCGGAGAAGATATTCTTCGGCCGCCAAGACCCCTTGGTAGAAACCTCGAAATTGGGCCAGGTCGTCGCTCGCCTGCTCGAACCGGATGCTCCCTCCCCCCGGACGCACAAAGACGTCGAGATGCACGACGCGCCCGTACTGCCCCACACCGTCGTCGCGCGCGGTGACGAGCACGTTCGCGCGGCCGATCACGGGCGTCCCGGGTTTGCGGAGCGGCGTTGCATCGAGGAGGGACACCAGCGTCCGATGCTCCGAGGCAAGCGGGCCCGGGGCAGACAGCCGGTTCAACTCGGCACGGACGGCCGCGCGCTCGGAGTCGGTCCACCGGCCGGCCTGCCGGACGGCCGCGCGGAGCACGTGGCAGGACAGCCTGCACTCGAGCCGGGACATCCCCGGCATGCACCCGACCAGCGTGCGCGCCGCGACCACCGGCGCGCCGTCTTCAAACAGCGCCCCAGCGCGTTCGATTACACGAAGGAAGCGGCCACCGTCATCCGCGGCCATCTGTATCGGTGGGCGGGAGCAGGATGTGCCATGTGTAGTCGGCCGCCGGCGATCGCGTCACGTCGCGGACGGCCTCCGCCGGCTCGACACGGCCTTCGCCGTCCTGCCCCGTCAACCCCGCCGCGCGTTGCTGCCACTGGCCTGACGGATCACGTTGCAGCAACGTCACGAGCGCTCCCTCCACCGGGCGGCGAGCCCGTTCGGCGACGACCACGTAGTCGCCTTCCGCGGCCTCGACGACTGCAACACGGAGATCACGGTCGGTGTACATCAGCGCGGGAGTTGCGGACACCGGCGTGTCCGCAGCAAAGACGGTGCCCAGCCCTGACCCGCTCGAAGGCGCGAATGACCGAGGCGCGCCCACCTCGACGACCCGCCCCACCTGCCCCAGCAGAGCACTCCATGCCGCGTGCAGCTCGGCGCGTCTCGGGGCGAGCCGGAGCGCCTGGCGCAGCGCGCGCACGGCGGCGTGAAACCGTCCCGCGCGCCTCGCCACGTCGGCGGCCTTCTCGAGAACCTCCGGGTTGTCGGCCGCTGCGATCACGTCCTCCACCAGCGCGGCCGCATCTGCCGGGTCCTCCCGCGCAACGGCCAACTGCGGGCGAAGCCGCATCGTTTCAGGGTCGTCCTGGGCGTCCGAGGTCGGCATGGCCGGCGCCGCGGCAACCTCGACCCCGCCGGCCCAGAGTGCCGCGGCCGCACCCTCGGGTCGATGCCGCTCGTTCCACCATTCGATACCGGCGGCGCGCTCCAGGCACGGCCGCGCTTCGCTAAACCGCCCCTGCTCCGAAAGAGCGGCGGCCCAAGCGTGCCAAATCGTGGCTGCGCCCGGGGCTTCCTCCTGTGCACGCCCGAAATAGCGGTCGGCATCGTCGCCCATCCGCCGCCTCACGGCAAGGCGGCCTCGAGCGACGAGCAAGGCTGGATTCCCCGGATCAACGGCCAACGCGCGCCCGAGGCTCCGGTCCGCATCCTCCAAACGGCCCTGCGCTTCTTCCAGCTCCGCGCGGACGCGCCACACGTGCACGTCCGCGACACCCGCCCGTACGAGCTGCTCCGTCTCCTCCCAGGCCTCGCGTCCCCGGCCGAGCGCGTAGAGCGTCCGCGCCCGCTCGCAGCGCAGCACGCGATCGTGAGGGTTCTCCGCGACCGCGCGCTCGAGCGCCGGGCGGACGAGTTCGGCCAGCCCGAGACGGCAGAGCACGCGGGCCCACGAGGGCACGCGCGTCGGTTCGTCCCCGATGAGGCGCGCGGCCATTGCGCTCCCGAGCATCGCGCCGAGCCGTTCCTGACCCGCGAGAAACAGCTTGTGCAACAGCGCCACGGCGATTCCCGCCTCGGCGACCGCGAGCGCGGCGCAGATCGCATCCAAGAATCCGCCACGGCGCTCGCGCCAATCCGGTCGCCGCCCGAGATCGCTCAGGAAACGGTCGCTCCGCGCCACCGCGACGGGGCCGATCGGCGCGTCTTGCACGGCGAACAAACCGCCCGATTCCAACCGCGCCATCGCCCCCCCGTCTCCGGCCGCGACAGCGAGCACGCGCAACGGCGCCGGGATCCCCCACTCGGCAAGCGCGCACGCGTGGGAGAGCGTGGGCGAACTCATGATCTCGTCGATGGCGGGTGCCGGAGCATACCCGCCCGGCGCGTCATCGGGGAGGCGAACCGTGCGGGCCTCGACCGGCGGATCGGGGTGCGTCCAATCCGCTGCGCTGGCCGACAGCACCACCACCGGCCGCCCCGGGGCGATCAAGAGGTCTTCCAGCAGCGGCGCGGCGAGCCCCTCATCGAGCACGAGCACCCGCGGGGGCACGTCCGGTCGAACAAAAGGATCGAGGCCCGCGTGCTGCCGCACGAGAGGATTCCCCGCGATGTCGGGCTGCGACGCCACCGCATCCAACACTCGTCTGCGGGCCTCTGCACCCGCTCCTCCAATCGCGGCCCACGTGGCCCGCCGCGCCAGCGGAAGCGCGACACGGTCGGTGAGCTCCTCGATGGCGAGGTCGAGCGAACGCACCGCGGCGATCGCGGCCAGCTGCCGCGCGGCCTGCTCCGCGGCGCGTGGCCGATGCCCGAGCATGGGTTCGCTCGCCACCAGCGCCGCATCCTCGAGCCACGCATCCGACGCGCGGGGCCGATCAAGCTCCCTATCGAGCCGATGAATGTCGGCCTGGATCTCGGCCTGGCGCTCCGGGAGGTCCTGGGCCGGCCCCCGGGCACGGGATCGCTTGGCATGTCGCCGTCGCTCCCGGCTCATTCCGGCTCCCACGGGTCGGCTAAGTCTAGTGCCTGTGCCGCGGCGTCGCGCGCGGCAGCCTCTTGGGCGAGGGTACGCTCCTGTGACAGGCGCAACCACAAGGCCCTCGCGTCGGCATGGCCACGAATCGCCCGGAGCACTCTGGACGCCTGCTGGTAGAGCGCCGCGCGGCACTGCGGGCATTTGCCCGCCTCCGGGAGGCCCGGCGCGTGGACGGGGTGCGCGGTGGCGCGGGTGCGCGAATCCTGTGAGGTCCACGGCTGGCCCAATCGATCCAGAACATCCATGAGCTTCACGTGGTCGAGGGAACCCTTCCCTTTGAGATCGTCTTCGGTCAAATCGCTGTCGAGGACTGCCTTGGCGACCCAGTATGCTTTCGTGCCCTCCCGGAACAACGTCTTGGCATATTCGAAGAGCGCGCGCCGGACCTCGGCTGTGCGCCGGGGGTCGTCGCCGCCGGCCGTTTGTGACGCGGTTCCCACGGCCGACCGAAGCCGCGTGACCCGGGTCAGGATCTCGGCCACGGTAGCATGCGTTTGGCCCGTACGCCGTGCGATCTCCGCCACGTCGTCCCAGCGCTCGCCCTCGCGCGCCAGGTCGACCGCGGACTGCAACGTGTACCGTTCGGCGTCGGACGTGCATCGGGCGAGGAGCCGCCGAAGCTGCGCCGCCGCGCTCGGCTGTCCCTTCAGTTTGCGCCGCGCATCGAGGATGACGTTGCGGACAGTCCTGGCGAGATACGCTTGAAATCCCCGAACAAGATCGGGGGGGCGCAGCTCGAGCGGCTCTTTCCGGACCCGGACGCCCAGCCGCAGCCATGCTTCCTGCGCAAAATCCTCCGGGTCTCCGATCGGACGCAATGCCGCCCCCTCCCGGATCCGAAATCTCGGCTCGAGGACGCGCGCGACCCTCACGGCGTACCCGGCCCATTCGAACGAGCCGTGGTCCTGCCAGGTGTCTCGAGGCGTCGCGCTCCCGGTCGATACGGAGAGGACATAGTCCTCCGTGTAGAGACGCTCCCACGCCGATGCGCGGGTCTCGGGGTCCGGCGAGGCCAGGCTTTGGATGTCGCCGGGGTCGAACCGATGAGCGCGCGGGGGGCCGACGTGCGGCGCGTCGGCTCGATCCGCATGGTGCGGTCCGGTCCTGCCGGTGTCGCCGGCAGGCACCGTGGAGCCATACGAGTGAGCCGATCGCTCCATCCACACCCCGTGTCACGCGCGCATGTGCGTACCGCCTGAATCCGGGCGGACGCATGCCGGGCCCGTCCGGCGGCGCCGGGGCACCTCGCCGGCGCCGCCATGGGGCCCAGAATCCCTAGAACCCGACCCATCTTTTGCGCTCGAGAGCGGCGCCCCCTGCTTTCGTAGCGCGCAGTCACCCGGGAGAAAGCCCACAAGAGCGTCATGGTACTCTGCTGACGCGGGTGTATGGACATTCCTGACATGGCAAACCAGGGGGGCCGCCGCGGTGCGGTTAATCCTCGACGCGTCCGCACGGACCTCGGGGCCCCGGCCGCGCGGGGCGCCCTCGCGGCTGAGGGGCCGCGACGGGGCGGTTCAGATGTAGCGATTTAGATGTAGCGATTTAGACGGTCTGCGGCAGCCCCAGTTGGTCTCGATAGTGAAACAGCGCGGGCGTACCGCCCGTATGCACGAACACGACCTCCGTGCCCGGGGCGACGCGTCCGGCGGCACACTCGGCGATGAGGCCGGCCATGGCTTTGCTGGAGTATACCGGATCGATGTAGACCCCTTCGGTTTGGGCCAGCAGCCGGATCGCCTCCACGGACGCCGCCGTCGGCAACCCGTATCCGTCGCCGTAGTACGCGCTCGTGTTGATGATCTCGCCGGGTTCGAGGGTCACCGACAGGCCGAGACGTTCCGCGGTGAGATTCGCCATCTGCGCCATGCGGGCCGGCACGTCGATCCACGTCGCGCCGGGGTCAACGCCCACGACCCGCAGGTCGGCCCCCAACGCCTTCACGGCCAAGGCCAGCCCGACCTGCGTCTCACCCGCCGCGGCCACATAGATCGCCGACGGGGATCTCCCCATCTCCTTGAGCTGCTTCAGGAGCTCGAGGCCGCAGTGCACGTAGGCCACGACGCCCAGGCACTTCTCGCGCTGCGGGACATACGGGACGCCGCCCGCCGCGCGAACCTTGTCGGCCTCGGCGTCGAGCAGGGCCGACTGTGCGGCGGGCTCGCAGTCCACGACCCGCACCTCCGCCCCGGCGAGAAGATCGAGGAGGAGATTGCCCTGCACCTCGCGGTCCACCGCCTGTCGCACGCTCCGGAGGATCAAGATCACGCGGAGGCCGAGCTTCGCGCCCGCGGCCGCGAGCTGGCGGCAGTAGTTCGATTGGGCGGCGGCGCCGGCGATGAGCGTATCCGCGCCCTTGCGCACGGCGTCCGCGAGGATGTACTCGAACATGCGGCCCTTGTTGCCGCCGAGCGCGAACCCCGTGAGGTCCTCCCGCTTCGCGAGGACGCGAATACCGAGCCTGGCCGAAAGGCGCGGCCACTCGTCGACGGGCGTTGGGAGGTGGATGAGCGAAAGCCTCGGCACCTCGGCGAGGCGTCGCTCCAGCTCCGCAAAGCTGTACGTCACGGACGCCTCCTCTTAGGGCTTGAGCGACACCCGATCGAGCGGATCACCGTTGAACAGCACGCTCGCCTCGAAGTTCTGCACCCGGTCGTTGACCAGCCAGATGCTGTTCTGCTGCCAGAATTCGATCGCCGGCACGTCCGTGGCCACCTTTTGCTGCATCTCCTTGAGCGCCTTCTGCCGCTCGGCCTTCGTCGCGGCGGTGTGCTGCTGGTCATAGAGCTGGTCGATGCCCGTGTAGCGCGCGATGTTGAGGCCGGCCGGGGGGATCTGCTTGCCGATGAACGTGAGCGACCAGAGAAAGTCAGGATCAGGGGCCAGGGTCGTGCCCAGCACGGACGCCGGGGTCGTCGGCTTGATCCGCTCCTGCACGAGCGTGCCGCGCTCGAGCGGCCTGGCCTGCATGTTGATGCCGACCTGGCT
>JAJPIA010000024.1 GCA_021324975.1 Bacillota bacterium | reverse complement strand
GGTGGGCGTTCGTCAGCTACTGCCGGCTCGTCGCGATGCTCTTCGGCGCGATCCTCTACTTCTCCACGAACCGCGAGCGCGACACCCTCGTCGCGCTGCGCTCGCTCAGGATCCCGTTCGCCGTCAGCTACGTGGCGGCGCTCTCACTGCGCAGCGCCGGAATGTTCATGGAGGACTTCCGGACGATCCGGGAGGCGGAGCAGGCCCGCGGGCTCGATCTCGAGTCGATGTCCGTGGGCGAAAAGGCGAAGCTCTATACGATGTACACCGTGCCGCTGTTCGCCGTAGCGCTCAGGCGCGCGGATGAGATCTCCAACGCGCTCTTCGCCCGAGGGTACACGCTGTCCGGCCGGCCGGCCGGAGGCGGACCGCGAACGGACTACCTCCGGCGCAGGTACCCCGTAGAGCGCCGGGATTGGACGCTCAGCGCCGGCCTCGCCGCCATGTTCGTGGTCGCCATCGTGCTGGGGAAGGTCATGGGGGTGTTTTCGGACCAACTCTCGCCGCTGCACGGCGTCGCGCTCCGGGCGATCGGGTTGCGATGAATCCTGCTGTCGAGGTCGATCGCTTTTCCTGGACCTATCCGCTCGCGGCGAGCCCCGCCGTGTGCGACATCACCCTGACGATACCCGCGGGCGAGTTCACGCTGATCGCCGGCCCCAACGAATCGGGCAAGACCACGCTGGCGATGGCCATCAAGGGGCTCATTCCGCACTCGTTCCCCGGACGGCAGGCCGGCGTGGTCCGCGTGTTCGGCGAGGAGGTACGGCGCAAAGAGGCGGCGATCCTCGCCAAGCAGGTCGGCTACGTCTTCAGCGACCCGGAGGCTCAGTTTACGTCGCTGACGGTCGAAGAGGAGATCCTGTTTGGGCTGGAAAACATCGGCGTCCCGGAATCCGAGATCGCACACCGTATTCGACACGCCAGCGAGCTCACGATGATCTCGGACCTCCTCGACAAGCCGCCGTATGACATCTCGGGCGGCCAGAAGCAGCGGGTGGCCATCGCGTCGGTGCTCGCGATGGACCCGGAGATTCTGATCCTCGACGAGCCGACCTCCATGGTCGACCCGCTCGGCAAGGATCTCATCGTCGGGATCTGCGCCGAGCTGCGGCGCAGGCGGCGGTTGACGCTCATCGTGATCGAGCACAACCTCGAGGCGTTCGCCGCGCTTGCCGACCGCGTCATCCTCATCCGCGCCGGCCGGATCGAGCGGGCCGCCCCGCCGCGGGAGTTCTTCGAGGACCCGGAGGTCCTCGAGCGTTCGGGCGTCTACCCGCCGCAGGTGACCCAGGTCTTTGCCCGGCTGCGGGCGCATGGCCTGTACCGCGGCGCGCTTCCCCTCACGGACGAGGAGGGGATCCGCGCCGGCGACGCCCTGCTGCGAGGTGCAGGGGCGTGACCTTGGTGCGCGTGGAGGACGCGACGTTTTCCTACCCCGACGGCACGCGAGCGCTGGACGGGGTGACGCTCGAGATCGCCCGCGGCGAGTTCGTCGCGCTCATCGGCCAGAACGGATCGGGCAAGACCACGCTCTCGAAGTGCCTGGCCGGATTGCTCCGCCCCACGCGCGGGCGCGTCGTCGTCGACGGGATCGACACAGCCTCGAAGGGCGTGACGAGGAATCTGGTCCGGCGGATCGGCTACGTGTTCCAGAACCCCGATCATCAGCTCTTCAACGCGCGCGTTTACGACGAGATCGGCTACGGGCCGAGGAACCTCGGCGTCCCGGAGGCGGAACGAGACGCGATCATCCGCGAGGTCGCCGCCGTGACTGGCCTCCATCCGGATCTCTTCGGTGAGCATCCGTTCTTTCTCTCGAAGGGTCTCCGTCAGCGGGTGGCGATCGCCGCGACGCTCGCCACAAGACCGCAGGTCATCGTGGTGGACGAGCCGACGACGGGGCAGGACTACCGCCAGTCGATCGACGTGATGGATTTCCTCGTCCGCCTGCGCGTGGAGCGCGGCCACACGATCGTTATCGTCACACACGAGATGCCGATCGTCGCCGCGTACGCGGAGCGCGTCGTCGCGCTGCGCGGCGGCCGGATCCTGATGGACGGCGCCGCGCGCGAGGTATTTTCGCGGCCCGACGTGCTCGCCGAGACGTTTGTGAAACCGCCTCAGGTGACTCGCCTCGCGCACGCGTGGGGGCGAAACGGCGTCCGCTCGGATGCGCTCACGGTGGACGAGCTCGTCGATGCGCTGCGGGCGGCGCTCGCCGCGCGGGACGGGCCGGCCGCCGGCAGGCTCGAAGCCGGGGCCGGGCATCCGCCGCGGGGGGCAGGCGATGTCTGAGGAACCGCGCGGCGCACTCCTGGTTCGCGGCGGGACGGTCGTCACGGCCGCGGGCGCGCGGCGGGCGCATATCCGTTGTCGGGACGGGCGGATCGTGCAAGTCGGTCCGGATTTCGAGTCTCGGGGCGAGCCGGTCCTCGATGCGCACGGGGCGCTCGTGTTTCCGGGCATCATCGACCCGCATCTCCACTTCGCGCTCGTCTCGGGGCCTCATCGCACCGCGGACGATTTCGACACCGGGAGTGCGGCCGCGCTGTCGGGCGGGGTGACCATGTTCGTCGATTTTGCGCACCAACACGCCGGGGAACGGTTGTCGGCCGCGGTCGATGCCCGGCTGGACGAAGCGGCGCGCAGCCGCGCCGATTATTCGCTCCACGTCATCGTGACCGATGTGTCTGACGGTCAGCTCGCGGAGCTGCCGGCCCTCGCGGAGCGGGGCTTCACGAGCGCGAAGGTCTACACCACGTACCGGCCGTCGGGATTCTACTGCGATGACGACGCGATCGTGTCCCTCATGGAGGCCGCCAGGGCCGCCGGATGGATCGTCATGGCTCACTGCGAGAACGATGCGCTGGTCGAGGGAAATCAAGCGCGGTGCGCCCGATTGGGGCACGTGGGGTTCGCGTATCACGACCGGGCGCGGCCGGCTCTTGCGGAGTTGGAGGCTGTGCAACGGATGCTGCTGTTTGCGCGGACGACGCGGTGCCCCGTCTACCTCGTGCACCTGTCCGCCGGCGAGTCGGCGCGTCTCGTCGCCCGTGCGCGGGCCGAGGGCGTCCCCGCCGTCGGTGAGACCTGCCCGCACTTCCTCGTCGCGGACGCGTCGGTCTACGACACGGAGCGGGCGGAGCGGTTCATTCACACGCCGCCGCTCCGGTCGGCACAGGACCGGCGGGCGCTGTGGGAGGCGCTCCAGGCGCGGCATCTTCAGACCGTGGCGAGCGATCACTGCGGCTACACGCTGCGCCAGCGCACCGACTATGGAGACTTCACCCGCGTCGCGCCCGGCATTCCCGGTACCGAGACCCTGTTGCCGCTCGTGTACACGCTCGGCGTGGGCACCGGCCGCCTCGGCCCGGCCGACGTGGCGCGGATCTGCTGCGAAAATCCCGCGCGCGCCTTCGGGCTCTTCCCGCGCAAGGGGACGATCGTCGAGGGCGGCGACGCCGATCTGGCTGTGTATGATCCGTCGGCCCGCACGAGGATTGAGGACGGCCGTGTGCGTAGCGCGGCGGGCTATTCGCCGTACGACGGGACGGAGGTCCAGGGCCGGGTCGCGGCCACGGTGCTTCGCGGTGAGGTCGCCTACGACGGCGCGGACGTGCGTGCCCCCCGCGGGCACGGCCGGCGGATCCCGCGGAACGCGGTGCGGGCCGATGCGCTGCCGTAACGTGACAGGGGTGCCGGCGTGACGTTTGACCTGGTGATCCGCGGGGGCCGCGTGTACCCCGGCGATGCCACGTCCTTCGTTGCCGATGTCGGTGTGCGGGGCGGCCGGATCGCCGCGGTCGAGCCCTCGCTGGATGCGCCGGGGGCCCGTGAGACGGTCGATGCGCGGAACCTGATGGTGTGCCCCGGGTTTGTCGATCTCCATGCGCATTCCGCGCTCGAGCCGTTTCGCGATCCCCGCCAGGCGCCGAAGGTCGCGCAGGGGTTTACGACGGAGCTCGTCAATCCGGACGGCCTCGCCCCGGCGCCGGTCGACCGGGCTCGATGGAGGGACCGGCGCGCGTACCTGCAGGCCTTGGAGGGCGCCGGACCGCCGGAATGGCCGTGGTCGTCGATTCCCGAATACCTGGATGCCCTGCAGGCCGCGGGAGCGGCGACGACGCTCGTCCCGTCGGTCGGGCACAACGCCGTCCGCGACTTCGTGATGGGCGCCGTGCGGCGGCCGCCGACGCCCGCCGAGCTTGCGGAGATGCGGCGGCAGGTCCGTATTGGGGTTGAGAGCGGCGCGCGGGCCGTATCATTCGGTCTCATCTACATGCCGGGGGCGTTTGCGGCGACGGACGAACTGGCGGCGCTCGCGGAAGAGGCGGCGCGCTACGGCGTCCCGATCGTCCCGCACGTGCGCAACGAGGGGACCGGGGTCGTGGAGGCGGTGGGGGAGATGATCGACGTCGCACGGCGGTCGGGCGCGGCGTTGCATCTCTCGCACCTCAAGGCGATCGGCCGCCCGGACCTGATCGAACCATTGCTCGCATCGCTCGACCGCGCGCGGCGGGAGATCGACGTGACGTTCGATCAATACCCGTACGGCGCGGGGAGCACGCTGCTCGCTGCCCTGCTGCCGCCGTGGGCGCAGGAAGGCGGCCCCCAAGCGACGCTCGCCCGCCTTTGCGATCGGGGGTCGCGAGCGGCAATCGCCCGCGACGTGGCGCACGGTCTGCCGGGATGGGAGAACATCTACGGGGCGTGCGGCCCGGCGGCGATCACCGTGTCGCACGCTGCCGCCCCCCGGACGGCCGACGTCGGTCTCTCGCTGGCGACCATCGCAGAGCGCCGCGGCTGCGATCCGTGGGACGCGGCGACCGAGCTCTTGAGCGACACCGGCCTGGACGCGACGATGATCGACCACTATGCGTCGGAGGAGACCGTGCGCACCATCCTGCGGCATCCGCTCCACCTCGTCGGGTCCGACGGCATCTTCGGCGAGCGCCCGCACCCGCGTCTCTATGGCACGGCCGCGCGGGTGCTCGGCCGCTACGCGCTCCGCGAGCGGCTCATTCCACCCGACGAAGCCGTTGCGCGCCTCGCGGCCCGCGCTGCCGACCGGATCGGACTCAGCGACCGCGGACGGATCCGTCCGGGTCTGCGCGCCGATCTCGTCGTGCTTGACCCGGCCGCGTACGTCGACGTCGCCACCTACGAGGATCCCACGCGGCCGCCCGAAGGGGTGGTCGGCGTGTGGGTGGCCGGACAGCCGGTCTGGCGGCGGAATGCGCCGACCGGATCGCTGCCGGGCGGCGTTGCGCGCGAAGCGCGCCCGATCGGAGGAGGCACATGACGGCCGCTGCCCCGTCCCCGGCGGCGGACGCCGTCGCGGCGTTTGCGCTCCGGCTGGTGCGCGCCCCGAGCCCTTCGGGCCAAGAAGGTGACGTGGCGCGCATCGTGCGCGACGAAATGGCGCGGCTCGGCTTCGACGTCCGGGTCGATGACTGGGGCAACGTGACCGGCACCATCGACGCCGGTCCCGGCCCGTGCGTGCTGCTGGATGCGCACATGGATACCGTCGGCGTGAGCGACCCTGCGGCGTGGACGCACGATCCCTGGGGGGCGCGGGTCGGTGGGCGGCTCTACGGACGCGGGGCCGCGGACATGAAGGGCCCGCTTGCAGCCGCCGTCTACGGCGTGTCGATGCTTCGAGGGGCGCTCAACCGCGGCCGCGTGATCGTGTGCGCCAGCGTGGCGGAGGAGCTCGTGGAAGGCCCCGCGCTCGCGCACGTTGCCGAACAGGTTCGTCCCTCCCACGTCGTCATCTGCGAGCCGACCTCCCTCCGCGTGGCCCGCGGCCAGCGCGGTCGGGCGGAGATCCGGATCGATGTGGCGGGACGGGCGACCCATTCCTCCCGTCCCGAACTGGGGATCAACGCGGCGGAAGCGATGGTGGACGTCGCGCGGGCGCTCCGCGTGATCGAGCCGCCGCGGCACCCTGTGCTCGGCGACGGCATCTTGGTGCTGACGGACGTGAAGTCGGAGCCGTACCCGGCGCTTTCGGTCGTCCCAGACCGCTGCACGGCGACGTACGATCGGCGGACGCTGCCCGGAGAGACGGAGGACGACGTGCTCGGACCGGTGCGGCTCGCCATCACCCCAGCGCTCGACGGGAGCGGGGCGACCGGCCGGGCGGCCATCGCGACGGACGATTTTACGACGTACGCCGGACGGCGTGTCACCGCGCCGAACTTCGCGCCGGCGTGGTTTTTCGACGACGCGTCGGATATCGTGCAGGGTGCGTGCACGGGGGTCGCGCAGGCGGGCCTGCGGCCCGAGCTCACGCATTACGCGTTCTGCACCAACGGCAGCGCAACGGCCGGACGGCTCGGAATCCCGACGGTCGGATTTGGACCGGGCCGCGAGGATGCCGCGCATCGCACCGACGAGTACGTGGAAGTGGCGGAATTGGCTTCGGCCGCCCGGGCCTATGCCGCGATCGCCGCCCGGCTCCTCGGCGGTCCGGGTCCTCGGTAGGCCCATGGGGCGCGCGATTGCTGCGAGCGTCGTCTCCGCGGACGGGGTCACGCGCCGGTTCCCGGACGTCGAGACGGCGATGCACGCCGCGGACGGCGGCTGCGTCGAGCTCGAGTACGTGTACTCCCCCGACGCCATGCCGGAACGCGCCGACCCGCGGCGCGGGCTGTGGCGGTACCGCGGCCTGCTCCCGCTGGATCCGGGCGCCGTACGCTATCCGCTCCCCGTGGGGGACACCCCGCTGCTGGCGCTACCGGCGCTGCGCCTGGCCGCCGGGATCCCGAACCTTTGGCTCAAGGATGAGACCCGGAGCCCCACGGGGTCCAACAAGGACCGGGCGACGGCGCTCGTGCTCCAGCACGCGCTCAACCTCGGCATCGAGACCGTGAGCTGCGCGTCGACCGGCAACGTGGCGGTGTCGCTCGCCGTGGGCGCGGCCGCGGCCGGGAAGCGCGCCGTCGTGTTCGTCCCGGCCGGAGTTGCGGAGGCAAAGCTGGGTCTCATGCTCGCCGCAGGCGCGGTCGTCCTGCGGGTGCGTGGCGGGTACCGTGAGGCGTTCCGGTTGTCGGAATGGGCGGCCGCGGCCTTCGGGTGGTGCAACCGCAACACCGGCGTGAACCCGTTCGCCGCGGAGGCGAAGAAAACCATGGCGTTCGAGATCTGGGAGCAGCTCGGACGGGCCGTGCCGGACGTGCTCGTAGTTCCGGTCGGGGACGGCGTGACGCTGAGCGCGATGGCGAAGGGTTTTCGGGAGCTCGTTGCCTGCGGCGGGGCTCCGCGGATGCCGCGGCTCGTCGGCGTGCAGGCCGAAGGGTGCCAGCCCGTGAAGCGCGCCTGGGAGACGCGGCTTCCCGTCAGGCCCGCGCGCGCCTCCACGATCGCCGACGGCATCGCCGTGGAGGCGCCTGTGTGCGCGGCCGCGGCCGTGCGCGACGTCCGGCAGACCGGGGGCGGGTTTGTGGCCGTGTCGGATGCGGAGATCACGGAGGCGGTGCACACGCTCGCGACCAGGGGCGGCGTGCTCGCGGAGCCGGCGGGCGCGGCCGCGTTCGCCGGCCTCCGGCCCGCGCTGATTGCCGGATTGGTCCGCGCAAGCGACCAGGTCGTCGTGCTCGTGACCGGTTCCGGCCTCAAGGCGCCGCGGTACCTCGTGCCGGCGCGCCCCGTGATCGAGGTCCCCGACGACCGGGAGGCGGTGCGGCGGGCGCTCGGCGACGAGGCGGTTGCGAGGTAGGCGGTCTGCCAAAATCCGCAGGTCACGGTTACTCGCGGCGCCGACCGCATTGCACCAACACCCGCGGCGCCGGATCCCTCGCGATATGGAGACGTCCCCGGAACGCCCTGGACCCAGCCTGGCGCCCCATGTGATTCTGCCGGGATGCCATGGACCACGGCTGGCGCGGTTCCAGCGGTTGCTCAGGCTCGGGCAGGACATTATCGAAGCTCTTCGAGAAGTCGATACGCAAGCTGTGTGCCTGCGCACGGGAGAGCTAAAACGGGATGGCCTTGCGGAATCCGTTGCTCGACAAGTACCGGACCGGTGGGACCGCGCTCGGAGTGATCGTCAACAGTCCCGACATGATCGAGGTCTGTGCGAAGGTCGGGTTTGACTGGGTCGAGATCGACCAGATGTTTACGGCGTTCGACTGGAGCGACGTGCAATATATGGTGCGGACCGCGGAGGCGGCCGGCATCACGCCGGTCCTCCGCATCCAGTCGTATCCGTGGCTCGGCTACGATCATCGGATCCCCGTCGACGTGAGCCGCGCGCTCGCCATCGGGCTTCAGTTCGTCATGGTGTCCCATTCAGGCAAGCGAGAGATCGAGGAGTGCCTCTCCCTCGCCGGCGACTGGCATCGGAAAGCGCTGTGGCTGCACCCGTTCAAGAGTTTCGACGACTGGGGCACGGTCACCGACGAGATGAAAGAGGGGACGTTTATCATTCCCCAGCCCGAGACCCTCGGTGCGCTCGATGACATGGAAGAGACGCTCAAGCTGCCGGACGTGAAGATGTTCTTCTTTGCCATGGGGGACCTTAGCAAGACGCTGTCCGGCTCGAAGCGCCCGGACTGGTACAACGCCCGGCTCTGGGAATACATCCGTCGCGCGGTCGCGATCGGCCGCGACCACGGCGTCATGATCGGCGCGGTGACGAGCTACGCGTACGATCTCAAGGAGCTCGCAAACCGCATCAAGGTGATGCACGAGGCCGGTGTACGGCTCATTATGCTGCCCGGGGTGAATTTCGTCACGCAGCTGGTCCTTGGCAACTTTCTCGATGACGTCAAGGGGACGTTGAAGCTATGAAGGCTGGGCAGGGGGAGGGCACCCGGATGTCGTCACGACGCTCGCGGTCCGCGGTGGCGCCGCTTGCAGCGCTCATAGCGCTCCTTGCATTCGCGAGCGGAGCCGGCGGGGCGATCGCGCTCCCCAAGGACGCGACGCTGACCGTGAGCCTTGGGACGGAGGTCAACTCGCTCGACCCGTATGCCTTCACGGACACCCGCACGCATACCGTGATCCTCCAACTGTTCGATCCCGTGCTCGATCACAGCCCGCTCAACGGCGATCCGATCCCGCGCGTGGCGACCTCCGTGCAGCCGCTCACTCCAACGGTGTGGGAGTTGAAGCTGCAGCCGAACGCCCGGTTCACGGACGGAGGGCCGATCGACGCGAACGTCGTGCGGTACAGCGTCGCGCGCCTGCTGGACCCGAGGCACAAGTATCCGCTGACCCCGCAGTTCAACTGGATCAAAGCCGTCGCTGCCGTGGACCCCCACACGGTGCGTCTGACGACGACGGCGCCCTATCCGCTGGTGCGCCAGTTTCTCTCGGTCCTATCCCTCGTGCCTCCCAAATACATCCAGACGGTGGGCGACGACCAGTTTGCCCGCAATCCGGTGGGGAACGGTCCGTACAAGCTCTCGTCGTGGGTGCCGGGGCAGCAATTGGTGCTCGTGCGCAACGACGAGGCGCTGCCGCCCAAGCCGAAGGTGCAGAACCTCGTGTTCCTGCCGATCACGGAGACCGCGACCCGTATCGCCGGACTCCTGTCGGGGAATATCGACGTCCTCCAGGACGTGCCGCCCGCTCAGATCGACGCCATCAACCAGTCCGGCGTCGCCCATGTCTTCACGACGCCTGGGCTGCGTGCCGACTTCCTGGTGTTTGACGCGTTCGGGATGGCGTCGAAGACGCCGCTCATGCAAAAAGACGTACGCCTCGCCATCGCGCATGCGATCAACGTCAACGAGATCATTTCGAAGCTGCTGAACGGCCACGTGACGCGGACCTGCACGGTCGGAAGCCCTCTCGCCTTCGGCTACGATAGCAAGGTGCCATGCTATCAGTACGATCCGGCGTTGGCCCGTCGCCTGCTCGCCGCGGCCGGGTTTCCGCAAGGCTTCACCATCACGCTCAACATGTTTCCCGGCCTGGCGCTCGACGCGCCGGAGGTGAGCCAGGTGATCCAAGGGTATCTGGCTGCGGTCGGCATCAAAGTCACGATCAAGCAGTATCCTACGGTCGGCCAATTTTTCGCCGACGTGACGGCCCACAAGGTCGAGGGCATCCAGCTGGTGAGTGAGGGCGGGTTCGGGCTGTTTGATTTGCAGGCGGCGTACACGGCCTTTACCGCGCAGGACGGCGAGTACTCGTACATCGGCGACCACGACATCTTCGGATGGTACACTGGCCTGACGCAGACGATCGACATGGCGCGGCGGCAGCAGCTCTACGCGAACATCCAACGCCGCATTTCCGATCAAGCGTACTGGTTCCCGCTGTGGGTCCAGCAGGTCAATCTCGCGATCAGCAACCGAGCGAGGATGGAGGTCAGCCCCGACGACGCGCTGCGCTTCCGCCTCGCGACCTGGACCAAGTGATGGCCAGGCGCGGCTGCCGCTGAGGGCGTCGGCAGGGTCCGCGTGGTTCGCTATCTGGCGCTGCGGATCGTCCAGGCGATCATCGTCGCGTTCCTAATCTCGCTCGCGACGTTCTTCCTGCTCTTCATCGCCGGTAACCCGGTGCACCTCATGGTCGGAGAAGGCGCAACAACCGGCCAGATTGCCCAGTTCTCCCATCAGCTCGGCCTCGACCAACCGATCTTGTCGCGGTACATCCGCTTCGTCGCCGGCATGCTTGCGGGCAACTTCGGCGAGTCCCTGTTCATGCGGGGGCAGCCGGCGCTCGGGGCCGTGCTGGCGCGGGTGCCGGCGACCCTCGAGCTCGCGGCGGCGGCGCTGTTCTCAACGCTTGTTCTGGCCCTGGTACTCGGGATCGCGGCGGCCGTGAAGCGAAGCGGGCCGTTCGACCACGCCGTGCTGCTCGGCGCGGCGCTGGCCCAGGGCGTGCCGAGCTTCTGGTTCGGTATCGCGCTCATCATGCTGTTCAGCGTTCACCTCCACTGGCTGCCGTTCGCCGGGATGGGTACGTGGCGGCACCTCGTGATGCCATGCGCCACCTTGGATCTTTACCTGCTCCCGACATTCGTGCGGCTGATAAGGTCGCGCTTCGTCGACGTGCTGCGGGAGGACTACATCCGGACGGCGCGGGCCAAAGGCCTGGGCGAGCCCCGCGTGTACGTCCGGCACGCACTGCGGAACGCATCGGCGCCGATCATCGCTGCCCTCGGCCTCCAGAGCGGTCACTTCTTCGGCGGGGTCGTGGTCGTGGAAACAATCTTCGGCTGGCCAGGCGCCGCAAGCCTCATCGTCAGTTCCGTGGTGCAGTTCGACTATCCCGTGGTACAGGCCGGCGTGATTGTGGTGGCGCTTATGATCGCCTCAAGTAACCTGCTCGCTGACGCAGCGCTCGCGCTCTCTGACCCGCGCGTGCGTTACGCGTCACCCGAGTAGGCGCATGGCCGTTCTCGACACAGCGCCCGCACTCCCGCGGGTCGGCTCATGGAACCGGCGCGCCAGAGGCGGCGGGCCGGTCTGGAAGCTCTACGCGAGTCTCGCCGTCTGCGTGCTGCTGGCCTCAGCTGTGCTCTTCCCGGGGGCATTCACGAGGAGCAGCCCGCTCCAGCAACAACTCGGCGACCGCCTGCTCGCGCCGGGATGGAGCCGCGGCGGGAGCACGGTACACCCGCTCGGCACGGATGCCCTCGGTCGCGACCTGCTGGCCCGGGTGGTCTACGGGGCGCGTTACACTCCACCGATCTCGATTGCGGCGGTCGCGGCCGCCGGCACAGTCGGGACGATCCTGGGCGTCGTGGCGGGATACTTTGGCGGCCTGGTGGACCTGGTTATCATCGCGCTCGCTGACTTCATGCTATCGTTCCCATTCATCCTAACCGCCCTGCTGGTCGCGGCCGTGCTCGGCGCGGGCGTGTTCAACCTGATCGTCATCCTGGCGCTCGGTAGCTGGCCAACCTACGCTCGAATCGCACGCGCCGAGACTGCGTCGATGCGGCACCGCGAGTTCATGACCGCGGCGCGGGCCATGGGGCTGCGCACGGCGGCGATGCTGCGGCGCCATCTCCTTCCGAACATCAGCAGCTCGCTCATCGTAATCGGGGGCCTTGAGGTAGCGCGTCTGATGATCGCGGAGGCGTTTCTGAGCTTCCTAGGCCTCGGGGTGCCACCGCCGCTCCCATCCTGGGGGAACATGATCGCGACCGGCCGAGACTACCTTATCCAGCAGCCCTGGCTCGTGATCGTCCCCGGCCTTGCGATCATGCTCAGCGCGACCGCTTTCAACTTCCTTGGGGACGCGCTCCGGGAACTACTCGACCCACGGCTCGCCCACGGAGACTGAGCGGCAACGTTCGACGATGGCAGGCCGAAACCCGTTGAATCTTGTGGAGATGAGGGTCGAGATCTTTGACGGGAGTCTGGCTGGAACCTCACGCTGCGCAAGTACGTATCAAGCCGGCCTCGAGTCTATCCGATGTGGAATCGAGTTGCGGGGTTCACGCGGCGTCTGTACGCGAGGCACCTCCCGTCTGGCGTGGGTCCAGCACGTCGCGTACGCCGTCTCCGAGCACGTTCAGGCTGAGGCTTGTCAGAAAGATCGCGAGCCCCGGGATGGTGGCGACATGCCATGCTGTGCCGAGTACCGTGCGTCCTTCGCTCAGCATCGCACCCCATTCAGGTGTGGGTGGTTGCGCGCCTAGGCCGAGAAAGCTCAGCGCCGCCGCGAACACAATTGTCTTTCCGGTTTCAAAGGTGCCGTAGACGATCACTTGGGACGCTGTGTTGGGCAGAACGTGTCGAATCAGGATCCGCCGCGTCCCGGCCCCGAGTGATCGCGCCGCCTCGACGAACGCCCGCTGCCGAAGGCCTAAGACCAGGGACCGCACAAGCCGGGCGAACGACGGGATCGCCACAATCGTGATGGCGAGCATCGCGTTATAAATCGAGGGCCCAAGTGCCGACACGATCGCGAGCGCCAGGAGGATGGCAGGGAACGCGAACAGGACGTCGAGTGTGCGCGTCAAGACGTGGTCGAGCGCGCCGCCGTAGTAGCCTGCGATCAACCCGACACCCGTGCCGACAAACGCCGAGCAGGCGACCGGTACGATGCCGACCACTAGCGAGACGCGTCCTCCCCACAACGTTCGACTGAGCATATCGCGCCCAAGTTGATCGGTGCCAAGCACATGGCCCGCGGTGCCAAGCGGTGCGAGCCGGAGCCTCGGGTCGACCCGGATAGGATCGACCGAGGCGATTAGCGGTGCGAGCGCCGCCGCGCTGACGACCGCCGACAACAGTGCGCACGCGGCGAGCACCAGCGGGTCTCGACGCAGCCGATGCCACGCTGCGCGGCGTCGCGCAACCGGCCGGCGGCGTGCCGTACCGGGGGCTTGCGGTACCGCGGTTACTGTCACTCCTCCGCCACTAGGCTGTATAGCGAATGCGGGGATCGAGCTGCGAGTAGAGCATGTCCACCGCCAAGTTGATGCAGACAAACAAGCCTGCAACGAGCAGGACGCCGCCCTGCACGAGTGGTAGGTCGCGGGCCCCAATTGCGTCGTATAGCTGCAGGCCGAGGCCCGGCCACGAGAACACGGTCTCGACCAGGATCGATCCGCCAAGCAGGTACCCAGCCTGAATTCCGACGAGCGTGACAACCGGCAGGAGGGCATTCCCGAGTGCATGCCGCACGACGACACGTGTCTCGGCGATGCCCTTCGCGCGCGCTGTGCGGATGTAATCCTCGTGCAGGGTCTCCAGGAGGCTCGACCGCGTTACGCGTGCGAGCGCGGCCGCCGGCACGCCGGACAGCGTGAGCGCGGGCAGGGTCAGATGCCACATAAGATCGCCGAATCCGGTCGGACCTCGCAACGAGTACATTCCCTGCGATGGGAAGAGCCGGAGGTGGAGCGACAATACGAGGATCAGCACGAGACCGAGCCAGAAGCTCGGCATGCTATTGCCGAACAACGCGAAGACGACGGACGCGCGGTCGAGCAGCGACGCTCGGCGTGTGGCGGAAAGGATGCCGATCGGCACACCGATCGTGATCGCGAACACGGCGCTGCCGATAGCGAGCACCAGCGTGTTCTTGAGCCGGTCGAGCACCATCGAGCTAACCGGAGCCTCCAACTCAATCGAGCGTCCGAGATTGCCGCGGACGGCGTTCCCCAGCCACGTGGTGTACTGCACATACAGTGGCCGGTTGAGGCCGAGGCTTTCTCTGATCAACTCGACCTGTTCTCGCGTCGCTTGGGGGCCGGCCAACACCTGGGCCGCGTCACCGGGGATGAGCTTCATCGTCAGGAACACAACCACCGACACGCCGAGCAAGACCGGTACCGTCGCCAGCACCCTCCCGACAACGAAGCTGAGCATCTCAGCTCATGGACACTGTCCGGAACGTGAACATGTAGGACGCGGGATTTACGTATCCTCGTACCTTCTTGTTCCAGGCTCGGGCCGCCTTCTGATGCACCACGAAGATCCACGCTGCGTCATCGACGGCTTTCTGCTCGACCTGGAAGTAGAGCTGCCGGCGCTGCACATCGTTCGTGGTTCCGAGCGCCCGGTGCAGCAGCGCATCGACCTGGGGACTGCCGTACCATCCGGGATTGGTGTTCCCGTTCGGCGGCTGGAGATCTGTTCGGAACATCCGCTGCAGGTTGACGAACTCGTCTACGCTGAAGCCCACTTGGATCGCGTTCACATCCTTCTGAATGCCGTTGGCCATGTTGTTTTGGAAGGTCTGAAATTCTTGCTGCTGGAACGTCGCGGCCACTCCGATATCCTTGAAGTTCTGCTGGATGAACTCGTTCATCTGAATTCCAAACGGCGAGCCCGCGCCGCCAGCCGGGATCCAGACTTCAAGCGGGAGACCGCTTGGAAAGCCGGCGGTCGAGAGCAGTCGCTTCGCCTTGGCGGGATTGTACCCGTAGCCCTTGATGGTTGGATCGTAGCCGGGTGTACCGGGGGCATGGGTACCCCTCGCCGGGATCGCGAGCCCCTTCATCACATCCCGTGCCAGCGTCTCGCGGTCGATCGCCCAGTTCAGCGCTTGGCGGAGTGCAGGTTTGGTCGTCGGCGGGTATTTGTGGTTGGGGATATACCCCCAGGTGTTCGGCAGCTGCGCGAGCGCGAGCGTGAGATTGGTGTTGGACTTCACAGCATCCATGCTGTCCGGGTTCACCGCGTTGATCCAGTCCACTTCTCCGGTCTGTAGCGCTGTGACCCGTGTCACCGCCTCGGGCAGTGGCCGGACGATAAAGCCGTCGAGCGCGGGGGCTCCGGCCCAGTAATCCGGGTTGCGCTCGAAGGTTACTTTGACGCCCTTCTCGCGGCCGACGTACTTGAACGGCCCCGTGCCGACTGGATGGTTGGGGTAATCATCGTTACCATACTTCTGAATCGCCGTTGGACTTGCGATCGAGTATGTTCCGAACGCCAGTACCTCAAGAAAATCGGCGAACGGTTCCTTGTGGACGATCCGAATTGTGTACTGGTCGAGGACGTCCACGCTCGCGAGATTTCCGTAACCCAGCTTGAGGCTCCCGGCACCAGCCTTCGTGTAGAACTTGTGGCTCGGGTCCGAGTCGCGGTCGATGTTGAACTTGACGGCTTCGGCGTCAAACGGCGTCCCATCGTGGAATTTGACACCCCGACGCAGTTTGAACGTATAGGTGCGCGCGTCGGGCGAGACCTGCCACGCGGTGGCCAGATTGCCGACGAGCGGTTGGCTGGTCGGCACTGTCATGTCACGATCGACCAGTCGGTCGTAGATATTGTGTAGCAAAGTGCGGGTTACCGCTCCACGGTCGATATCGTTGTCGAAGGCTCCCGGCTCGGCCTCCCAGCCGCAGATCAACGTACCTCCCGGTTTCGCCGGCGCTGCGGCCCAGGCGCGCGGGGCGATAGCGGCGGCGGAACTGAGCAAGACCGACGACACGAACCGACGACGCGTAAGCTTTCCCATCACAAACACGCTCCCCCAGTGGCTTCGGCGCCGGCACTTATGTCTGCGGCGAAAGCAGCGCGAAATCCTTAACCCCTCAATTGGAATTTGAGATTCCGGTTTGATACCTGTACTCCTCCCCTTATGGGGCGCCAGGTCCGCGAACCGAGGGATCTTGAGGCGAAACGACCGCACCAAGCGACGGAGTTCCGCTGGCCCCAGGACAGACTCGTCGGCGATCACCGGGACGGGACTTTCCCGTTTGACGGCGGCGAGGCCCTCCAAGTCGGACGCCGGCACGGGCTGCTCAATCCACGCCAGGCGACAGGGCGCCCAGCAGCGTAGCCGTCGGATCGCTTCGCCGCGATTCCAGGCGCCGGTCGCATCGGCCGCAAACGTCACCGGTTCGCCGTCCGGTTCCGCATCAATGGCTCGCCGTCCCGCTGCAAGGCGCGCGTCGTCGGCTTGCGGATGGTTGCCGACCCGGAGCTTCACCGTTCGAAAGCCTTCCCGGATGGCTTGCCGCGCTTGTTCGGTGATCTGCGCCGGTTCCGTGAAGGGCAGACTGATATCGGTCGGCAGCACTCGGCGTAGTGTGCTGCCCAACAGGCCGGCGGCGTCGGGGCGAGTCAGCCCCTGGCGCGGCCGTACCATGGGCAGGGTGCCCGGGTGCACGGGGCCGACGGGCTCGGGGACACCGGTCTTGGTCACGAGATGCCCCTGCCCACGGAGCAGGCGCTTGACCTGCTTTACCGATCGGCGAAGGCCCATGCCGGCGAGTTGGTGCTGGTCACCCTTGGCCCTTTGACGAACATTGCCCTCGCGACGCGCGCGTACCCGTCCTTTGTGTCGATGATCCGCGGCGTCGTCTGCATGGGAGGAGTCGCCTGATGTCATAGCGCCCGGGTCCGGCGGCTGTTGGCAGACCGGCTGGCCACGCTTCCCTAGACGGCGCGCACGACCTGAATAACCTCACAGGAGGGCCAAGAAACCGTCTCACGGCGGTGCGTATTGTGGCGGATGCAAACGGGAACGTGGGTTCGGTAGGACGCTCTGGTTTGAACTTGTATGATATATGACAAATGCAACTCCCCACCACGAAGCTCGTCCATGCCAGGAAGTACGCGGAGGTGCAACGCCTGATTCGTGGCTTCATCGCGAGTAACAAGCTGCGAGATGGCGAGCGCCTTCCCACGGAGGAGCAGATCGCTACCGCCCTCGGGGTGAGCCGGACGGCGGTACGGGAAGGACTGCGATCGCTCGAAGCCCTCGGGCTCATTGAGGCGCGGCAGGGCGATGGGCGGTATGTCCGGGCACTGAACTTCGACACGATCTTCGACGAACTCGTGTCGTCGCTCGCCTATGACGTGCCGCCGGTCATCGATGCGTTGGATGTGCGCCGGGTACTCGAAATGGGGTTCATCGAGCAGGCCATGGGGCTGCTCACCCCCGAGGACTTGCAAGCCTTGCGCGACACCGTTGCGGAGATGCGGCGTCATGTCGAGCACGACGACCCGTTCTTCATCGACGAGGACATATTGTTTCATCGCATCCTGTTTGGGCGGCTCGGCAACGCGACGCTGCTCAAGATGCTCACCTATTTTTGGGCGCTGTTCCGGAGCCTGCTGGATCGAGATGCCATTCGTCACAAGGATCCCATGGCCGTCGTGCGCATGCATGAGTCTATTCTGCACGCGGTGGAGGTCAAGGATCCTCACGCCGCGCGGACCATGCTCGCCGCGCACTTCGCGGATGTCGAGGCTCGTCTGCGAGCCGCGGCGATGCTGGATCGTCCGCTTAGCGATGAGCCGACCCGTGCCGCAACAGCGGCTCCTGACGTTCAGGCGTGATACCGCACGGCCCTAATGTAGACCGCGGAGGGTATGGGAAGTGGCGCAGCGACGTCGTTTGTTAGTCGTTGGCATGGACGGGATGAATCTCCCCTTGCTTCGCCGGTTCGTCAACGAAGGATGCCTCCCAAGTTTCTCGCGGCTCATGGCGAGAGGATCTACCAATCGGTTGCTCCCGGCGTTGCCCGCCTGGACACCGAACAACTGGGCCACCATCGTCACCGGGACAACACCCGGAAGCCATCGTCTGGGTGGGTGGACGGTACGGCGGAAAACGGATCCGTGGGACAGTCCGCGGGTAGAGTCCTGGGAGTCGCGGGTCATCGACGGCACGGAGACGATCTGGGACGTGGCCGACGCCGCGGGACTTCGGGTGTTGATCCAGTTCTATCCGTCAGCGACGTGGCCGTCACCGCTCAAGCACGGATATGTCGTGGCCCCCGGGTTCCACGACGCCCCGTTCGCGATCGCCATGCCCATGCGCTATTTCGCGACCGCGCGCGGTGACGCCGCGGCGCGCGTGGAGCAGGTCGGCGCCGTCGCCCGCGAACGCACGACCGATCTCGCGGAGACGGGCGCGCCGCCGGGTACCAGCGCGGTCCGGCTCGCGCCAGCTACCGGCTGGGCGAATCTTCCGGCCAGGGCGCTGGCCGCGGAGCTACCGATCATCCTCAAGACTGGGGAGACGGAATACGCGCATCTCGCCGTGATACCGGATCACGGCGGCCGAGCCTTTGACAGGGTCGCCGTGTGCGCGAGGCAGGATGGCGCGGCAAGCGTGGCCGAGCTCGAACCGGAGACGTGGTCTCCTTTCTGGCGGTGCGCCCTTGGGCGAGCCCGGACGGAAGTGGCCATGCGGTTCCGGTTGCTCGCCGCCGACCCGGGCGCGGGCTCGCTCTACCTGTGCCGGTCGGAGGCGTACGCGACCCGCGGGTTTGCCGCCCCCGCGGGGCTGGACCAACGCCTGCTGGACGTCTGCGGCCCGTTCTATGACTGGCCCTCGATCGATCCCACGCTCGGGGCCGCCGAATTGGCCACCTTTACGAGCGACATGCAGTACCAGGGGGAGTGGCAAGTCAAGGCCGCGCGCTACCTGCTTGAGCACGATGGCTGGGACGTCCACTTCTCGCACTGGCACTTGTTCGATCACGTGAACCACCCGACAGTGAATGGCGCCGATCCCGACGGACCGGAGTATGACCCCGAACGCGCCGCGTGGATGCTTGAGTGCCAACGGCGAACCTACCAGGCCGGCGACGCCGTGCTGGGGCAGTTCCTGCAGCTTGCGGACGACAACACCGTCGTGTGCGTCACGTCGGATCACGGCATGGCGCCGGCGCATCGCTGGGCCGACGTCCCGGCCCGGCTGGCGGAGGTCGGGTTGCTCGTCTACAACCGCGATGGCCGCACGATCGATTGGAGCCGGTCAGCGGCCTATGTCCAGGCTGACCGCGGGTCGGAAGTCTATGTAAACCTCAAGGGGCGCGAGCCGATGGGCATCGTGCCCCCCGAACGGTACGAGGAGATCCAGGAGGCGATCATCGACGCCCTCCTGGGCTGGCGCGACCCCGGGACCGGAAAGCGGCCGATCGCGCTCGCCTTGAAACTCCAGGACGGTCAAATCGTCGGCTACTGGGGGACCGAAAACGGTGATGTCGTGCTCACCTTCAATCGAGGGTACGGGTGGGGTCCGCCCCTCGACGGGGCGACCGCCGGGCCCGGCCGAGAGGCGTTGCACGGTTCGCAGATTCCGACCTCGGAAACCCGCCATTTCACCAATCTCGCCTGCTGCATTCTTAGCGGGCCGGGCATTCGAGTCGGTTACGAGCGGGACTGGGAGCGGCACGGGCTGATGCGCATGGTCGATCTCGCGCCCACATTCGCCCACCTCTTGGGGCTGCGGCCTCCGAAGCATTCCATGGGTGCGGTCCTGGCGGACCTGTTGGAGGAGTGGTAGGGAGTCTCCGACTCATCGGGACAACGAGACCGACGTGAGGCGTATTGGCAAAGGGGTGGCACATATGATGGAGACGCGGCGGCCTGATCATCCGGGACCGGCCGGCCCGAGGTTGAGCCGACGGCACTTCTTGCGGCAGGCATGCGTGGCCACCGCAGGCGTGGGGGTCTTGACCACGGCCATGCCGTTCGTCCGGTGGGGCGTTGATGGGTCCGCCGCCAGGGCGGTCGCTGCGATGCCACCGAAGCGTGGAGGCACGCTCAGGGTCGCGCTGCCGCTTGATGTGGCGAACTTCGATCCCTTCTATTTAGTGTACGACAACTTCTTCATGCAGCGGACGCTCTACGACAGCCTTGTCCAATACGACGAACACATGCACCCGGTGCCCCAAGCGGCGGAGTCCTGGGAGCTGGCGAAAGACGGTCGGAGTATTCGGATCCGGCTTCGCAAGGGGCTCTTGTTCCACAGTGGTCGAGCAATGGACGCGTCGGACGTGGTGTTCAGCATCCGATACGTTCAAGACAAGTCGCACGGATCCCAGTTCACGGATTTGTTTCAGCTGATCGAGAGCGTCGAGACCCCCGATCCGTCCACGGTGGTCCTGAGGTTCAGCCGGCCGTATCCAGCCGTGTTCGACGCGCTGAATTTGACGTTTGTCCTCGACAAGGATGCGGCCACGGACTTGAAGGCCAAACCCGCCGGATCGGGGCCGTTTAAGCTGGAGCAATGGTTGCCGGGGAACCAGATTAGGTTCGTACGGAACACGCGGTACTGGGATAGCCCCCGGCCTTATCTCGACGCAATCGTCCAGCGAACGATCGCCGACCCGAACAGCCTGGCGGCAACCTTGCAGTCGGGCGACGTTACCATGATCTGGGGCTTCCCCTTGTCCCTGTATGCGCCGCTCCAACGGGACCCTCGCCTCAAGGTCGCGCCCGGTCTCATCGGCACCAATTACTACGACTTGGCGCTTCGCGTCACGCGACCGCCCTTCGATAACAAGCTGTTCCGACAGGCGATCAACTTCGCGATCGACCGTGAACAGTTCGTCAAGACCGTGCTGTACGGTACCGTACCGGCGACCGATTTGCCGTTCCCCCCAGGTTCCCTGGCCTACTTCCCGGATCTGGACCGTCGGTACACCTACGATCTCGACAAGGCCAGAGCGCTGGTCAAGCAGGCGGGGCTTAACGACACCTCGTTCACGGCCATCTCGAGCACCCAAGTGATCCCCGATGGGGCCGCCTTGCTGCAAATCGTCCAGGCATCGCTCCGCCAAATCGGGGTGACGATGACGATCCAGAACGTGGAAGCCGCGCGGTGGACGCAGCTGGACCATGCTGGCAATTTCCAGATGCTCATGCACAGTTTTGGGCGAGCCAGCTACGATCCCGCCACGCTCTTCGGAGCCGCGATCATGTGGCGTCCCACCGCGAACGCCACCGGGTACAGCTCGCCGGAATACACACGCCTCATTACTGACGCGGCGTCGACGATCGCCCCGGCGCAGCGCCGAGCCCTGTATCGCAAAATTGATGAGCTCATGCTGGAGGAGTGTTGGTGCATTCCGGTGGCGGCGGATCCGACACCGTTCGCCATGGCGAAGTCGGTGGAGGGGCTCTCCACGGATCGGTCCGGCGTGCCCGTCCTAAAGAACGTGTGGCTGAGCTCCTAGGCGCCGTCACGGCAATGCTCCGCCTGGCCCTGTCGCTGCCTGAGCGAGTTGGCCGCCACAGTTTCTCAGGAACGTAGCCGATGTGGAGGTACGTGCTGGGCCGTGTCTGGCAGGTGGGAGTCGTCCTCGTCCTCGCGTCGGTGGCCGTGTTTCTGCTCATCCGGTTACTGCCCGGAGATCCAGCGCTCGTGTACGCGGGTCCGGATGCGTCAAACAGCGTGATCCAGTCGGTGCGCGTTCAAATGGGCCTGAATGCACCGCTGGTGACCCAGTATCTGATCTGGGCGCATCACGCGCTGGTGGGAGACTTGGGGCGCTCGTTTGCAAATGATTACCCGGTCATTCAATTGCTCGAAGAACGTCTGCCGGCGACCATGGAGCTGGCCGTGGCGGCGCTCGTCCTCGCGTTGCTGGTGAGCCTGCCGCTCGGCATTCTGGCCGCGGTGAAGCAAGCGTCTCTCGTTGACTACCTCGTCACGGGGGTGAGCGGGCTGGGGTTGGCGGTCCCCACGTTTTGGTTCGGGTTTGTGCTGATCCTGCTGTTTGCGATCCGCCTGCACTGGCTGCCGGCATCCGGGTACGCGGCGGTCACGGCCGATCCGAGCGCCTTCCTTGGCCATCTCTTGCTGCCCGCGAGTACGTTGTCGCTGCCCGTCACCTGTGCTCTGACCCGATTTGTGAAAACCGCGTTCGCAGACATTCTGGACATGGATTATGTGCGGACCGCCCGCGCGAAGGGACTCTCCAGTCCGGCGATCCTCGTTCGCCATGAGCTGCGGAACGCGTTGATCAGCGTAGTCACCGTGGTGGGCCTGGACGCCGGCCGCCTTCTCGGGGGCGCGGTCATCATTGAGTCAGTGTTTGCCTGGCCTGGGGTTGGACGATTGCTACTCTTGGCTATTCTGAACCGTGACTACGCGGTGATTCAAGGCGGCCTCCTCATGTTCGTGACGGCATTTATGCTGATCAACCTTCTGACCGATGTGTCCTACGGGCTGTTCGATCCCCGCGTTCGCATCGGAGGCGCGCCGACTGGATGAGCCGCGCGCGAGCCCGGTCCGGGTCCGTGCCGGAACGTATCCCGTGACGGCGCCGCCCGCCGCAGCCATTCCGCGGGCCGCGTCGCGGCAGCCGCGAAGGTGATCGGTGCTTCCACGATGGGACTGGCTGGTCCGGAGCCCGATGGCCCTAGCGGGCGCAAGCGTCCTGGCCGCCCTCGCGATGATCGTGATCGTCGCGCCGCTCGTGTTCGCGCTCGACCCCACGGCGATCCATCGCCAGCATATCCTGGAAGCGCCGAGCGGCCGGTTTCCATTCGGGACGGACCAACTTGGACGCGATGTTCTGGCGAGGGTGGTGGCGGGGGCTCGCGTTTCGTTGTTGGTCGGAGGGACCGCGGTCCTGTTGGGAGGTGTCGTGGGCGTGGCGTCCGGCCTGCTGACCGGGTACGCCGGAGGCGTGGCCGATGCGATTGTCATGCGCGTCTGGGACGTCGTGCTCGCGTTCCCGGGCGCGCTCCTCGGCATCGCCGCAGCCACCGCCATTGGCCCCGGGATGGCCAGCGTGATCGCGGCCGGCGCGCTCACCGGGCTCCCGTACTTTTCGCGGCTGGCCCGTGCCAGCGCGTTCGTCGAGCGGGAGCGGGAGTACGTGCTCGCGGCACGAAGCCTCGGCGCCCGGCCGGGCTGGATTCTCACGCGGCACATCCTCCGGAACGCGCTCGCGCCCATTCTGGTCCAGGCATCGAACCTCGTCGGCCAGGCGATCTTGCTCGAGGCGGCGCTCAGCTACCTGGGGCTCGGCATTCAGCCGCCGAACCCGTCGCTCGGGACGATGCTCAGTGAAGCCCAAACGTTCCTCGGGATTGCGCCATGGTATCCGATGCTCCCCGGGCTCATGCTCGTCGTACTCGTGATTAGCGCAAATTTCCTCGCGGAGGGCGCGAATGCGGCGCTATCGCGACGGCGTGCACGCCGAGGGTAGCGGAATGGTCATGGGCCCAGGCGTACGAGCCGATCGGCGGCGTGGGGCGCCTGCCTGCGCGACGGTGGCGTCCAGCGTTGGGGTGGGAGAGGGCATGTGACATCGGCAGAGGCTCGCGCCCGGATTCAGGAGTGCCGACAGTTTAACGCCTTCATCTCGCTCACGACCGAGGACGGGCCCGGGCCCGTGGTTGCCGTGAAAGACATCGTCAGGGTACGCGGGACGATCACCACGGGCGGCGGGGTGTTGTTGCCGAAGATCGCGGACGCGAACGACGCGCCCGTCATCGCGCGCATGCGCTGCCATGGGTGTGTGGTCATTGGGAAGACGAACCTGCACGAGTGGGCCTATGGTGTGACCAACGAGAATCCGCATTACGGGGCGGTGCTCAACCCGCACGATCTGCGCCGCGTGCCCGGCGGTTCCTCAGGGGGCTCGGCCGTGGCCGTCGCCCTCGGCATGTGCGACTGGGCGCTTGGAAGCGACACCGGCGGGTCGATTCGGATCCCGGCGAGTCTCTGCGGCGTCGTCGGGATCAAGCCCACGTACGGAACCGTCGCGACGAATGATGTCATTCCGGTGAGCGCGTCGCTTGATACCTTGGGTCCCCTCGCGCGGGACGTGCCCTCGGCCGCTCGGGCTCTCGAAGCCATGTGCGACCTCACCGGCCTGGTGCCGACTAAGGCGCCATCACTGCAAGAGATCCGGTTGGCCGTACCAGCGGGGTGGATCACCGATCTCGATGACGAGACAAACGCTGTGTGGCGTCGCGTGGCCGCCGACGTTCCCGCAATTCCATTCCCCAACCGCGAGGTCGTGTCCGCCGTAGCCCGCACGATTATGCAAGCCGAGGCGAGCGCATATCACCGACGCTGGCTTGATGAAACCCCGGATCGCTACGGTGACGACGTTCGAGGGCGCTTACAGCAGGGACTGAGCATTTTGGCCGTGGATTACATTCGCGCCCTCCACACGCAAATTCAGGTGCGGGCGGCCGTGGAGGAGGCCATGGGCAACGTTGACGCCGTGGTGCTGCCGGCGACCGCAACCGTCGCACCGTTTCGCGGCGCCAGTGACAGTCGTGAGCCGCTGACTCGCTTCACGCGACCATTCAACGCGACGGGGCATCCTGTGGTTACCGTGCCGGGGCCGGGGGCCGCGCTCCCCGTCGGAGTTCAAGTCGTGGGCCATTGGGGGCATGACGCTGAGGTGATCCGTATTGCTTGGGCGTTAGAGCAGACGTGGCGATAGAGGGCAGACCCGCTTCTGAGCGACTGGTCGGACCTTGGATAGCTGCCGACGGTAGGCGAGCAGCCCAGTCATAATCGGCCGCGTGGTTCCGCACTTACTCGTTACAAGGTCTCGTGTGTGAACCGCCGGAAAGTCAATCCCGCGGAGGTGCGGCGATGACCACGAGTGGTGCAGGAAGGGCGCACGCGTACATCGACGAGCATCTCGACGAGCACATCGCGCGGATCCAAGAGTTTGTCCGCTTGCCTACCATCAGTACCCAGGGGATCGGCATTGTCGAAGGCGCCTACACTCTGACGACCCTCCTCCGCAACGCGGGGTTTCGAGAGGTCGAGTTGGTCGATGTGGGTGGTCCGAATCCAGGGGTGTGGGCCGCCATCGACGTGGGTGCCGACAAGACCATTGCCAGCTACGGTTTTTTTGATTCCCGCCCTGTCGGGGAGCGCCCCTGGACCTACCAGCCCTTCGGGGCGACTATCGTCAACGATCCGGTGCGAGGCCGCATGATCATTGGCCGCGGAGCGAGCTCGCCCAAAGGTCCACTGGTCGCCTGGGTCAACGCTCTGGAAGCCATGATCAAGACCGATAGCCTGCCGGTGAATGTGATGCTCCTCATCGAGGGAGATGAGATCGAAGGCAGCCCCACGTTCCCTCCGATGTTCCGTCGCTACAAGGAGCGGCTGCGGAAGGTGGATGCCTGCTTCGCGGGTGGGATGACACAGGGGGCAGATGGCGAGGTGTCGGTGAACCTCGGTTACCGGGGGCTACTCTATCTCGAGCTGGAGGTATCAGGTGCGCGGTGGCGCCACGGCCCGATCGATCTCGCAATACACAGCAGTCTGAAGAACTGCATCCACAGCCCGGTGAGCCGGCTGGCCCACGTGCTGAGCTCATTGACCGACAGGACAGGCGCGGACATTTGCGTCCCTGGCCTCGACGGGGCGGTGGCTGCGCCGACCGAGGAAGATCTGCGCCTCATGGAAGCGCTGCTTGAGCGGTACGGCGACGCCGGGATCAGGGCCGCGGCGGGGCTCGCGGCTGTCGAGCATGTTATCGGCGGCGCGTCTGGCCGCGATCTGTTGATGCGCTATCTCTACGCTCCAAGCCTCAACATTAACGGCATTGCCGCGGGCTACCATGGTCCGGGCACGGAAGTGTTCACCGTGCCGGAGCGGGCGGTCGCCCGGCTCGATCTACGATTGCCTCCGGGACTCACCTGTGATTATGCGACACAATGCCTGCGCAGGCACTTGGACGGGGTGGGATACGGCGACGTTGGCATTCGGGTTCTCGCGGCCGCCGATTGGAGCCGTACCTCTTTGGATGCGGATATTGTTCAGGCGGTCCTCGCCTACTATCGGTCCAACGGATTCGACCCTGCCGTGTGGCCTTATCAGGGCGGCGGTGGTCCATGGTCGCTGTTCAAGACCGAGCTCGACATCCCTATCGTCCGTCAGGCCGGGCTCGGCGGGGGCGGCCGACGCGACCGTGGCGATGAGTATCTACTGCTGGACGGCGATGGCAAGGTGGCCGGTCTTGCCGACTCGGAAAAGTCGCAGGTAGATATCGTCCACACCTACGCCACTCGTTGACCGGCGTCGAGGTAAGTTGAGCCGCCGTCCCGAAGAGCCGGCTCATGCACCGAACGACGACGGCCGAGTAGGCAGCAGCGCACGGACCGGCGCTCGATCCTGAACGCCGGTTGCCTGGTCGGATGCGGTGCGCGCATGCGACAGCGGATGTCGGGATGATCGCAAGCTAGGGCAGGGAGGGATCGACAATGTGGGTGCAGGGATTGTTGACGCTCGTGATCGCGTCGTTGGTTGCTGTTGTCGCGGTTCCCACGAGCGCGGCGCAGTCGCCGGTGGCTCAGCGCGGTGGCACGCTCGTGGTAACGTTGGACGCGGACCCACCCACGCTCAACCCCGCGCTCAGCGTCGTGAACCAGACGTTCTGGACCGCAGACCAAGTCTATGAAACGCTCGTGAGTTACGACGCCGCGTTCAAGCCGATCCCGCGCCTCGCCACCTCGTGGAGCGTCTCGCCGGACGGGAAAACATATCGATTCGGGCTTGCGCGCAACGTCAAGTGGCACGACGGTGTGCCGTTCAATTCAGGCGACGTCCAATACACCTTCGGCGTCTTCGGGCCAAAGTATTCACCCTACTACAAGACGGTGCTGGCAGCGCTTGAAGCAGTGGACACCCCCGACGCCAACACCGTCGTGTTCCGCTTTTCGAAGCCGAACGGCATCCTGCTGTCCCTGCTCGGGGAACCCGCGTTCGCGATCCTGCCGAAGCACCTTTTCGAAGCGGGCGACCCGCGCACGAACCCGGCCAACAATCGACCTGTCGGCACGGGCCCGTTCAAGTTCAAGGAGTGGGTCCGAGGCGATCATCTGACGTTGGTCCGCAATGACCAGTATTATCAGGCGGGACTGCCGTACTTGGATCAAGTCATTTACCGCATTATCCCGAATGCAGCATCACAAGAGGCAGCGCTCGAACAGGGCGAGGTCTCCATGGTGTTGGCGACGGTACTGCCGAACGACGCACGACGCTTGCGGAATACGCCCGGCATCAAAGTGGTCTCGCCGAGCGTTCTGGCGCGCATCATCGGATTGTGGCCGAACCTG